>JACCQO010000019.1 GCA_015709205.1 Desulfovibrionaceae bacterium | reverse complement strand
GGAGGAAGAGGGAACCCCTTTTCAAAGGGTTCCCTCTTCCTCCCCCGCCCCTCCCCCGGCTCTTTGTCTTTCCCGGCTACGGGATGAGCACCGAGCTGCCGCTGGTCTTGCGGGCCTCCAGGTCCGTGTGGGCGCGGGCGGCTTCGCGCAGGGGGTATTCCTGGCGGATGCGCAGGCGCACGGCCCCGTTTTCCACCACCTCGAAGAGGTCGCGGGCGTGGGCGAGCAGGTCTTCGCGCTTTCTGGTGTACTCCATGAGGCTCGGCCGGGTCAGGAAGAGCGAGCCCTTGGCCGCGAGCAACCCCACGTCCAGCGGGCCCACGGAGCCCGAGGACTGGCCGAAGCTGACCAGGATGCCCATGGGCCGCAGGCAGTCCAGGGACTTGAGGAACGTGGCCTGGCCCACGGAGTCGTAGACCGCGTCCACGCCCCGGCCGCCGGTGATCTCGCGCACGTCGGCCACGAAGTCGCGTTCGCGGTAGAGGATGGTGTGGTCGCAGCCGTTTTCGCGGGCCGCGGCGGCCTTTTCCTCGCTGCCCACGGTGCCGATGACCGTGGCCCCGATGTGCCGGGCCCACTGGGTCAGGATGGTGCCCACGCCGCCCGAGGCCGCGTGCACCAGGATCGTGCTTTGGGGCGTGACCTTGTAGCAGCCCTTGATCAGGTAGCGGGCGGTCATGCCCTGGAGCATCATGCTCGCGGCCTGGCGCGCGGTGATGGCGTCGGGGAGCTTGACGAGCCGGTGCGCGGGGATGCGGCGCACCTCGGCATAGGCGCCCATGGGCACCCCGGCGTAGGCCACGCGGTCGCCGACCGCGAGGTCGGCCACGCCCTCGCCCAGCTCCTGAATGACGCCCGCGCCCTCCAGGCCGGGCACGGCGGGCAGCGCGGCAACGGGATAGAGCCCGGTGCGGTGGTAGACGTCGATGAAGTTGAGGCCCACGGCCTCGTGGCGCACGAGCGCCTCTCCGGGGCCGGGGCGGCCGGGGTCGAAGCCCTCCCAGGAGAGCACTTCGGGGCCGCCGGTGGCGTGCATCACTATGGCTTTGGTCATGCCGAGCCTCCTTGCTGGTGGAGCGTTGGGGTGGCTGAAGGCGCTACGCGTTCCACCCGGCGGCGGATGCCCGGACGCCGGGGGCGCATCGCTTTCCTACCACAGATAAGGCGCTTTCGGGAAACGGCGAGGGGCGGCTTCCGGAAATCAGGCCGCGCCGAGGCTTTTGGAGATCAGCGTGGCCCCGAGCACGAGGAGCACCAGGAGCACGAGCAGGCGGAACTGGCCCTCGCCCACGCGCGCCGAAACCATGGTTCCGGCCAGGATGCCGAGCACGGTGCCGGGCATGGTCGCGCCGAAAAAGGTCGCGATCCGCAGGGTGAAGACGCCCGTGAAGCCGTAGTAGGCGCAGAGCAGGACGAAGTTGGCGGCCAGGTAGGAGACCAGCATGGCCTTTATCTGGACCTTGTTCCACGGGCCCAGGGTGGCGTAGACGATCACCGGCGGGCCGTTGGCCCCGATGCTGCCGCCGAGCACGCCGGAAAGGATGCCCGCGAGCCAGGCCCAGCGCGTCTTCAGGGGGCGCTTTTCGGGCGCGGCCGTGAGCGAGAAGGCCACGAAGCCGAGCAGGATCAGGCCGAAGAAGGCCTGCAGCCAGGCCGAGGGCACGATCTTGAGGAGCCGCGCGCCCGCCGGAATGCCCAGGAGCGAGCCGAGCAGCACGGGCACGAGCGGCCGCCAGTCGGCCTGTTTGCGCAGCTGGGCGGCCTGCAGGCCGTTGATGAACAGGCCGAGCAGGGCGATGAGCGGCACGGCGGTCTTGATGTCCACGACCATGGAGAGCAGGGGCAGGGCGACCATCACGGTGCCGAAGCCCGTGAGGCCCTGGAGCCCCCCGGCGAGAAAGCCGATGCCGGTCATGATCAGGTAGATTTCCATAGACGGATCGGGGCGCTGCGCTGCCGGGCCGGGCGGTACGGGGCGGTTGGCATGCGGCGGACGCGGGCCCTGGTGCGGCCGCCGGACTGCGTGCGGAAGAATTCGTTTCGCGGCGGGATGTTGGGGCGTGCCCCCCGGATCGCCCACGGTCTATGCGATGTACCGCCGCGGGGCGCGTCCGTCAAATGGTTCCGGCCTCGCCGCCGCGCAGGTTCGCGGCTCCGGTGCGCGGGGCTGCGGGAGACCGGGGGGCCGGAGGGACGGCCTGCGCCACGCGCGGGGAACGCGGCCGGGCTTCCGCCCACGGGCTTGCCGCGGATGATTTCCTCGTCTCGGCGCTGGCCTTGGGCTTGATCGAACCCGGGCCCGAGGCTAGAGTGGCGTCGTACTGTTTGATTAGGATTTCTTAGGATAGCGTCCCAGGGCGCGTTCCCCGGGGGGGGACCGCAGATACGGACCATCGCCATTCCGGATTCCGACGGGAACCCCTGATCGCGCGCGGCACGTTCGGCCGTGCCCGCTCCGTTCGCGCCGTTTCCGGCCATCCTTGATCCGCGCGGGCCATCCCCGGCCCGGGGCGGAATACGTTTACGCAGGTTGCAGTCATGAAAGCAAAGGTCTTGTTCCTGGGCGCCCGCCGTACTGCCGTCCGGCGCATCGCGCTGTTGGGCGTTGCGCTTCTGGGCATCGCGCTGGCCATCGCGTTCCTGGGCATCACGCTGCCGGGCAATGCGCTTGCTGCCCACGCGCCCGAGGCCGCGCCCGCGAGCGCGACCGGGGCTGCGCCCGCGCCCGAGATCGGGGCCGCGCCCGAAGCCTCGGCCGGGGTCGCGGAAACCGGCGGCGCGCACCTGAACCTCACGCCCGAGGAGCGGCGCTACGTCCGCGAGAATCCCGTGTTCACGGCCTCCAACGAGGCCGACTGGCCGCCGTTCAACTTCAACGTGAACGGCCTGCCCCAGGGGTATTCCGTGGACTACATGAGCATGCTCGCGCGCATGGCCGGGCTCAGGGTCAAGTACGTGAGCGGGCCCACGTGGGACGAGTTCGAGCGGATGCTGCGCGAGCGGACCCTGGACGTGCTCATGAACATGGCCATCACCCCGGCGCGCGAGCCCTACACGATCTTCACCGCGCCCTACGCCACCCTGGTGCACGGCGTGGTCTTCCGCGACAGCGAGCCCGGGGCCCCGACCCTGGCGAGCCTGGCCGGGCGCACCGTGGCCGTGCCCAAGGGCTTTTTCACGGAACACGTCGTCCGGGCCAACTACCCGAACATCAAGGTCCTGACCCCGCCGGACACCCTGGGCTGCCTCAAGGCCGTGGCCACGGGCGAGGCCGATGCGGCCGTGGGCAGCCTGCCCGTGCAGAACTACCTGATCCGCAAGCATTTTCTGCTCAATCTGCAGACCCGGGCCCTGGTGGACAGCAAGCACTTTCCCACGGTGAACATCCGCTTCGGCGTGAGCAAGGGGCGGCCCATGCTGGCCCGCATCCTGTCCAAGGCCATGGCCACGGTCGGCGAGCGGCAGATGTCCGAGATCCGCCAGAAGTGGCTCTCCGCGGACCGCATCGACAACAAGTACATCCCCTTGACCCCCTCGGAGCAGGAGATGCTCGGGCGGCTCGGCGTGGTGCGCATGTGCGTGCACCCGGACTGGATGCCCTTCGGGCGCATCAACGCCGGGGGCGAGTTCGAGGGCATGGCCGCGGACTACGTGCGGCGCATGGGCGAGCGCATCGGCGTGGACCTCCGGCTCGTGCCCACGCGGACCTGGGAGGAGAGCCTGGCGAACCTGGAGGCCGGGCGCTGCGACATCATTCCCGACATCCCGCCCACCGAGGCGTTGCGCAAGACCGTCGCCTTCACCCGGCCCTATCTCAACTTCCCCGTGGTCGCGGCCACGCTGCAGGACACGGCGTTTCTCTCCGACATCGCCGCCCTGGCGGGCAAGCGCGTGGGCGCGGTGCGCGGGCAGGCCTGGACCGAGGAGATCCGCCGCGAGCATCCGGACGTGGAGCTGGTGGAGACGGACGGCGTGGCCCAGGGGCTGCGCATGGTGCGCAACAGGGAGATCGACGCCTTCGTGGACACCCTGGCCTCCATCAGCTACGCCATCGGCCAGAACCGCTTTTCCGACCTGAAGGTCGCGGGCAAGCTGGACATGGACCAGTCCCTGGCCGTGGGCGTGAACCCGGAGAACCCCCTGCTGGCCCAGATCTTCGACATGGCCGTGGCCTCGCTTTCGGAAAAGGAGCGCCGCGACATCTTTTCGCGCTGGATCTCCATCACCTTCGAGCACGGCTTCGACTACGACCTGTTCTGGAAGGTGCTGGCCGGGGCGGCGCTGATCCTGGGGGTCATCTTCTACTGGAACCGCAAGCTCGTGCGCCTGAACCAGCGCGTGGCCCTGGCCAACGCGGGCCTGAACCGGGCCAACGCCAAGATCTCCGCCCTGCTGGACAACTCGGGCCAGGGTTTCCTCTCCTTTGCGGCCGACGGCGTGGTGGAGCCGGAGCTTTCCCGGGAATGCGCGCGGCTCTTCGGCAGGCCCGCCGCGGGCGCGGACATCGGCGCGCTGCTCCACCCGGACGACGCGCTCGGGGCGGAGCGGTTCGGCCGGAACGTGCGGCGCATCCTGGCCGAGCCGGACGACTACAAGCGCGGCCTCTTCCTCTCGCTCATGCCCCGGCGCTTCGTGCTGCGCGGCAAGCAGGTGGACGCGGAGTACCGGCTTCTGGAAGACGCGCGGCTCATGCTCGTGCTCACGGACGTGACCGACAGGTGCGACCTGGAGGCCGAGGTGGCGCGGGAGCGCAACCGGCTGGCCCTGATCGTCGCCGCGGTGCGCGACCGGGACGACTTCTTCGGCGTGCTCGAGGCCTTCGGCCGCTTCGAGCGGACCCGGGTGCGCGGCGAGGGCGGAACGGACGGGCCCGATGGGCCCAGTGGGCCTGACGGACCCAGTGGGTCTGACGGGCCGGACGCGGACGGCGGCTGGGATCTGCCCGGCCTCTACCGCCACGTGCACACCTTCAAGGGGCTCCTGCTGCAGCTGGACTTCATCCACGCGCCCGGGGCGCTGCACGAGCTGGAGGCCGCCCTGGCCCGGTGGCAGGCCGAGGGGGCGCGCACGGACCGGGAACGGTTCGCGGCCGCCTGGGAGGAATGCGGCTGCGGCGCGGCCCTGGAGGCGGACCTCGCCATCGTGCGCCAGGCCCTGGGGGAAGGGTTCTTCGCCCGCGCCCGGCAGGTGGCCGCGCCCGTGGAGCTGGTCCTGCGCCTGGAGCGGCTGGCCGAGGATCTTGCGGCACGCGCCGAGGAGATCGGGCTCGGGCCGCGGGAGCGCGAACTGCTGCGCGAGGTGCGCCGCCTGCGGCGGCGCGACATCCGCGACATGCTCGCGCCCTATTCCGAGGCCGTGCGCAAGCTGGCCGAGCGCACGGGCAAGCTCGTGGAGCCGTTTGCCGTGGAGGGTGACGCGGTGCCGGTCGCTCCCGAGGTCTACGCGCCGCTGGTCGCCGCGCTGGTGCACGTGTTCCGCAACGCGGTGGTGCACGGCGTGGAGGATCCGGACCAGCGGCTGGAGGCGGGCAAGCCCGAGGCCGGGCGCATCGCCTGCCGCGTGGAGGACCGGGGCGAAAGCCTGCTGATCGCGGTGCAGGACGACGGCCGGGGCATCGACGTCGGCGCCCTGCGCGCCAAGGCCCGGGAGATGGGCCTGACGCCCACGGGCGAGGACGAGGCGGACCTGGACCTCGTGTTCGCGCGCGGGACCACCACGCAGCGCAGCGCGGACACCCTGTCCGGCCGGGGCGTGGGCCTGTTCGCGGTCATGGACGGGGTCCGCCGCCTGGGCGGCTCGGTGCGGGTCGTTTCGACCCCGGGCCGGGGCACGGGCTTTTTCTTCATCCTGCCCAGGCCGGATGGAGACCGCGAGGACCGTGCGGGCCACGAGGACCGTGCGAATGGGGCGGACCGTGCGAATGGGGCGGGTCGGGCGGACCGGGAATCGGGACCGAAGGAGTGAGGCGCGGCCGCGGCCGCGCGCGGGACGTATCCGTTTCATGAGTTGCGAACCAAAGGAGACGCCTGTGGGCAAGATCGACGTCACAAGAATCATGCAGGTCCTGGCCGAGCGCACCACCACGTTCCTGGCCGAGGAATCGGGCGTGACGGTTTCCGGGATCGAGTACGAGATGAACAGCATCCACCGCCTGGAGCTGAACCACACCACGGCCCTGCTCAACGTGGGCGGCAACATCAATATGTACGTGGGCGTCAGCTTCGAGGCGCCGCTCATCGAGAAGATCTTCGAGGGCTATGCCGGCGACCTGGACATCGCCGAGGACGAACGCGACGAGGGCATGGAGGAGACGGCCGGCGACGTGGTCAACATCGTGGTCGGCAACGCCACGGCGGACTTCGCCGACTCCGGCGTGCTCATCAACCTCTCGCCGCCCGTGGTCCTCAAGGAGGCCAAGAGCATCACCCGCAAGAAGGCCGTGAATTTCTACCAGGCGGCCCTGACCACCGACCACGGGCGCATGTTGGTCTTCTGCGTGGGGCCCAAGGACCTTTTTGACGGCAAACTCAACTACATATAAGGATATGTGCCATGAACGGCAGAAAGCTCAACGTCATGGTGGTGGACGACTCTTCCATCACGCTGAAGAAGCTCACCAAGATGCTCGAGGAACTGGGCCACAAGGTCACCTGCTCGGCAAAGACGGGTACCGACGCCGTCACCGCCTACAGGGCCGAGAAGCCCGACCTGGTGACGATGGACATCACCATGCCCGACATGGACGGCATAGAGGCGACGCGGCGCATTCTTGCGGAAGACGGCGATGCATTGATCGTCATGGTCACGTCGCACGGCCAGGAACAGATGGTCATGGACGCCATCGATGCGGGCGCAAAGGGCTACGTGCTCAAGCCGGTGAAGAGCGAACGGCTGCAGGAAACCATCGACAAGATCGTGGAAAAGTTTCTGTCATGAAAGTGATCAACGAAAAACTTTTGTTCGAGTCGCTGTACGACGTCATCCCGTACAACACCTACGTCGTGGACGTGCGCACCTACGAGATCGTCTTCGTCAACCGGGCGTTTTCCGATTCCCGCGGCGACCTCACCGGCCAGGTCTGCCACCGGGCCATCTACGAGGAGGATGCCCCGTGCCTGCACTGCAAGCTGGGCGAGCTCGTCAGCAAGGAGGGCTATCCCAACGGCAGCACCCTGATCTTCGAACACTTCAACGCCTTTGACGACCGCTGGTACCAGATGCAGGAAAAGGCCCTGGTCTGGCCGGACGGACGCACGGTGAAGTGTTCCATCGCCGTGGACGTGACCGAACTGAAGGAGACCCAGAACCGGTTGGCCGAGGCGCACGCCGAGCTGGCCATGAAGACCAGGGAGCTGGAGCGGCTGTCCGTGACGGACAAGCTCACCGGGCTCTGCAACCGCATGCGGCTGGACGAGATCGGCCGGGAGGAGATGGTCCGGGCCGTGCGCTACGGCCGCCCCATGTCCCTGGTGCTGTTGGACATCGACAAGTTCAAGACCATCAACGACACCTACGGCCACCAGGTGGGCGACGAGACCCTGGTGCAGTTCGCCCGGATCCTTGCGGCCCACTGTCGCTCCGCGGACACCATCGGCCGCTGGGGCGGCGAGGAGTTCGTCGTCTTCACGCCCGAGACGGATCTGCAGGGGGCCCGGCTCCTGGCCGAAAAGCTGCGCCGGCAGATCCAGGACTGTGTCTTCCCCACGGCGGGCCGCCTCTCCGCCAGCTTCGGCGTGGCCGAATTCACGGGCACCGAGGACGGCGACGAGCTCTTCCGCCGCGTGGACCAGGCCCTCTACAAGGCCAAGTCCCTGGGCGGCAACTGCGTGCAGACCGCCGACTGACCGGCCTCCGGGGCGGCCCGCGCCGCCCGGCGGGCCCCGGACGGTCGGCCTCCGGCCCCGGTTCGCTCCCGGTTCGTCCCCCTTTGCCTGGCCCGCGTTCCGGCCCGCGTTCCGGCCCGCGTTCCGGCCGGACCGGTGCGGGCGGTCCGGCGGCGTCCGCCATCGGCCCGGTGGCGGACCGGTCGCCTTCGACCCCGGCCCCTCCTCCCGCGCATCCCCACCAGCGCCGTGCGCCGGACATCGGCCGCCCCCGGGTGGCCGGATTCCCCTCCCGCAGGCACCGCCGGATGCCACGAAATTCCTTTTTTGGTGGCGACGTGTTGCATCAATATGCCAAAAAGACCATTTTGGTAGTATTTCGTGCTACAGATTATTGACATGTGTTACTGAGAAGCCTACCTTGACCTCCCCATAGACGTAGTGAGCGCAGCTTGCGGGAAGGAAGAGACCGAACGTGACGGCGAGCGTTCCGCGACGTGTCGGTCTTTCTGCCTGCGCGTCCCGGCCTTTGTCCTCCTTCGCCGCCCCGGCCTGCCGAGGCGGTCCTGTCGAGGAGCAGCGCAATCAACGCTTCGGAGCAACGCACGCCGTTCCGCTGTCCGCGGCCAGGGCAGTTCGGGGCAACCCGGTACGGCGGTGCGGCCTGGGCGGCCCTGCCGCGGACGGCGTGTTTCCCGGACGTGCAACCTATCGGAGTGTCATGATGCAAGTGGACAAGGCGCACCCCGCCCCCACCCCCGCTGCCGGAGGGCCGGACCAGGGCGCTCCGCGCCGGGAAATCCCCTGCCCGGGAAACACCTTCGTCATCGGCGTGCGCCTGGTGGACGGGCGCGTGGACGAGGCCTGGAGCACCGGGCGGATGCTGCGCAACATGAACGTGCTCCTGCGCGGCGGGCTGGACGAGCAGGGCAACCCCCGCTTTGCGCAGCAGGCGCACTGCCTCTGCAACGACGGCCACGCCCTGGCCGCGGTGCGCGCCGTGGAGGACCTGGCGGGCGTGGCCGTGCCGCGCGGCGCGCTGCTGGTGCGCAGCCTGGTCCAGGCCCTGCGCTGTATCCAGGAGCAACTGCTCCACGTCTACCAATTCCATCTTTCCGACTGGGCCTGCCTGGACGCGGCGCTGCGCGCCGATCCGGCCCGCGCCGCCCGGCTGGCCGCCGCCGGCGCTCCGGGCGGAGCCACGGGCGGCGCGGAGAGCTTGCGCAGTGTCCAGGCCCGGCTGCAAACCCTGGTCCGCGAGCAGGGGGCCCAGGCCATCGGCGGCGGGGCCGGACCCCATCCCGACCGCCACGGCCCGGACGAACTGCACCTGCTGCTGCACGCGCACGGCCTGGAGGCGCTCCAGGCCGGAGCCGCGATCAACGCGGCCCTGGCCCTGCTGGACTGCGGCCCCCAGGGCTTCGCGGCCTACAGCCTGGGCGGGCTGCCCGAGGGCATGGACCTGGGCGCGCGGGTGCGCGACCAGGTGCGCGTCCATGTGCTGCGCTGCCGCGAATTCGTGGCGCGCGCCCTGCTGCCCGACCTGGAGCGGTTGGCCCGGGCCCACGCCCACTGGGCGGAGATCGGGCGCGGCGGCTCCTTCCTGAGCTGGGGCGACTACGCGCACCCCGCGGGCGAGGGAACGCTCTTTCCCGGTGGGGTCGCCGCCCCGGCGCCGGACGGACCGGGCCGCGCCGCCGGAGCGGGGAACGCCGCGGGCTGGAACGTGCGCGCGGCGGACGGCCCGATCCGCGAGGAGCGCGAGCCGCGCTGGAGCCCCGGGGAGCGCGACCGCTACCGGCTGCGCCCGGACGCCACGGGCCTGGAGTTTCGCTGGGGCCAGGGCGATTTCGCCTGGCTGAGCGCGCCGCGCCTCGGCGCGACCCCGTGCGAGGCGGGTCCCCTGGCCCGGCTCATGGGGGCCTGGGCCCTGGGCCGCGAGCCGGTCCACGAAATCCTGCAGGCCAGCCTGGAGAACTGCGGGCTGGCCCCGGCGGCCATGAACTCCACCCTGGGGCGTCTCCTGGCCCGGGGCGTGGAGGCGGCGGTGCTGGCCCGGGCGGCCCTGGACTGGCTGGACGAGCTGGAGCGGACCCTGCGCGGCGGCGCGCCGCTGCGCACCGAGGTCCGGCTGCCTTCCTCGGGCCTGGGCCTGGGCCGGGTGGAGGTGCCCCGGGGCGCGCTGCTGCACTCCGTGCGCATGGAGGACGGACGCATCGCGGACCACGACTACCTGATCCCCTCGCTGTGGAATTTCTCCCCGCGCGACGCGCAGGGAGTGCGCGGCCCCCTGGAGCAGGCCCTGCTGGGCACGGCCGTGGCCGATCCCGGCCATCCCCTGGAGGTCCTGCGCACGGTGCACGCCTTCGATCCCTGCAACGGTTGCCACCTTGTGGTGGAGGACACGAACACCGGCCGCACGATCCTGGTGGACGCCACGTAACGGCCAGGGGGAAACGCATGACCATGCAACATCTGCAACGGGAAGACATTCTCGACGCGCTCCGCGACGCGGACAACCAGGCGGCCCTCTTCGCCGAGGCCGACCGGGTGCGCCGCGACCGGGTGGGCGACGCGGCGCAGCTGCGCGGGGTGGTCCATTTCGCCAACCACTGCCGCTGCAACGACCTCTACTGCGGCCTGATGCGCGACAACGACCGCTGCGAGCGGTTCCGCATGAGCGAGGACGAGATCGTGGACACGGCCCTGGCCATCGCCGAGGCCGGGCTCCGCACCGTGGTCCTGCAGTCCGGCGAGGATCCGCACTACACCCGGGAAATGCTCTGCTCGATCATCGAGCGCATTCTCGACGGGGCGGACGTGGCCATCACCCTGAGCCTGGGGCGGCGCTCCCGCGAGGACCTGCGCGCCTTCCGCGCCGCCGGGGCCGAGCGCTACCTGATGAAGCACGAGACCATGAACCCGGAACTGTACGCGCGCATGCGCCCGGGCCTGAAGCTCGAGGACCGGCTGGCGGCCATCCGCGAACTGCGCGAGCTGGGTTTCCAGGTGGGCGTGGGCAACATCGTGGGGCTGCCGGGCCAGACCCTGGAGGACCTTTGCGCGGACGTGCTTTTTTTCCAGGACTTCCAGCCGGACATGATCAACATCGGCCCGTTCATTCCCCACGCCCAGACCCCGCTCAGGGACGAGCCCGCCGGAGACGTCGAGCTCATGCTCCGGGTCTTCGCCCTGACGCGCCTGGTCACCGGGAACACGCACATGGCCGCGGCCAACACCGTGGCCACCCTGGACCCGGACGAGGGGCAGTTCCGCGCCCTGACCCAGGGCGGGGCCAACGTGCTCATGCCCAACTGCAATCCGTTCCTGCAGAGCAGGAAGGACAAGATCGAATACGAGTTCCAGATCACCACGAACAAGCGCTACGTGTCCGTGGACGAGGCTCGGCGCGTGCTCGAGCGCGCCGGAAGAACCGTGAACCCGGGCAAGGGCCATTCACTCAAAATGCAGGGGGAAGCGATTTGATCAAGGTAGCCATCTACGGCAAGGGCGGCATCGGCAAGTCCACGGTGACCTCGGGCATCTCCGCCGCGTTGGGCACCCGGGGGTACAACGTCATGCAGCTGGGGTGCGATCCCAAGACCGACTCGACCATCAACCTGCTCGGCGGCACTCCGCCGCCGCCCATTCTGCAATACCTGCAGGAAAAGGGCCGCCCGGACAGCCTGGAGCAGATCGCCCGGCGCGGGTTCGGCAACGTGGTCTGCATGGAGGTGGGCGGGCCCACCCCGGGCGTGGGCTGTTTCGGCCGGGGCATGCTCACGGCCTTCGAACTGCTCGACGAGATGGGCGCCTACGAGGCCTACCAGCCGGACGTGGTGCTCTACGACATCCTGGCCGACATCGTCTGCGGCGGCATCGCCGTGCCCATGCGCGAGGGGTTCGCGGACAAGGTCTGCATCGTGACCTCGGGCGAGAAGATGGCCCTGCTCGCGGCCCGGAACATCATCCTGGCCCTGCGCAACTTCGCGGACCGCAACTACGCGGAGCTGGGCGGGCTGATCCTCAACTGCCGCGACATGGCCGACGAGGTGGAGCGCGTGCGGGACTTCGCCGCCGAGATGCGGACCGAGGTCGTGGGCGTGATCCCGCGCGACACGGCCATCCACGCCTTCGAGGAACAGGGCAGGACCATCGTGGAGGGCGACCCGACGCTGCCCACCTCGGCCCGCTTCTTCGACCTGGCCGGGACCATCGTCAACTTCGCGGCCGAACGCAACGCCGCCTGAGCCACGGAGGATAGCCGCATGGACCTGGATCACGCGCGCATCAAGATCGCGGACCTGCGCCAAAAGGCGGACTTCCCCTTCGCCCCGCTGGAGGGCGTGGGGCCCAACCTGGCGGGCTGGGGGGTCATCGAGACCTGCCTGCTGCTGCCCGAATCCCTGGCGGTCATGGCCGGGCCCTCGGCCTGCCTGCGCCATTCGGCCTTCATGGCCCACGCCCGGGGCTTCACCGAGCGCTTCCACATGCTCTGCGTCTCCGAACTGGACATGACCCTGGGCAACCACCTGCAAAAGGTGGAACAGGGCGTCCTGGACATCGCGTCCCGGCGCGACGAGAAGGTCATCTTCCTGATCGTGGGTTGCCCGGACTACATCCTGGGCACGGACTTCACCGGGGTCATCAACCGGCTGGAGGCGGCCACCGGGCGGCGCGTCATCCTCGGGGCCATGGCCCCGATCACCATCGGGCTCAAGGACTCGCCCTTCACCTCGGCCTACACCGCGTTCTTCGACTTTCTCAGGCACGAGTCGCGCACGCCGGACGCGGACACGGTCAACCTGCTGGGCACCTTCATGCCCCTGTCCGACTCCGGCGAGCTCTACCAGGTGCTGCGCGGCGCGGGCGTGCGCCGCATCCTGCAGATTCCCCTGTGCCGGGACCTCAAGGAGTTCTCGGCCATGGCCGACGCGCGGGCCTCCGTGGTCCTGCATCCCCTGGCCAACGGGCTGAACGGGAAGATGGTTGCGGAGATGGACATCCCCTCCTGCTTCGCGCCCACGTCCTACGGGTTCGAGGCCATCCGCGAGAACTACGCCAGGATCGCCCGGGCCGTGGGCCGGGAACTGGACGTGGCGGCGCGCGAGGCGGCGGCGCGCGAGGCGGCCGGGCCCATGCTCGACGTCCTGCGCGGCAAGTCCGTGGCCGTGGGCTGCGCCATCAACGGCAGCCCCTTCGAACTGGCCCTGTTCCTGGTCCGCGAGGGGATCGACGTGCAGGCCCTCTTCGCCCGGGGGACCATCAAGCCCTACGAATGGGAGCTCATCGAGCGACTGCGCAAGGTCCGGCCGGAGATCCCGGTCTACAACGCCTCGCACCCGGCCCTGTGCGGCCGCACCGGGGACTTCGACCACGTGCAGGTGGCCTACGGCGTGGACGCGGGCATCTACTGCGTGAACGCGGCCAACGTGCCCCTGTCGCGCTACCAGGAGCAGAAGTACGGCTACGAGGCCACGCTCTGGATGCTGGAGCGGACCCGCGAGGCCCTGGAACGTCCGGTGAGCAACTACGACTGGATCTACGGCCACAACTTCCTGATCTAGCCCGTCGGCGCGCCCCGCGACCGGAACGCGCCCCGCAACAGAGCCATGCAAAAGGACATTCCATGAAAGAATACCACCACCTGCTTCCCCTGGCCACGGGCTACTTCGGCGTCAGCTCGGCGCTCTACGACTTCGACGGCCTGGTGGTCATCTACGGCCCGGCCGGCGGGGCCTGGCACATCAACATCGAGGACGAGCCGCGCTGGTACCGCGGCCCGGCCACGGTGGTGGGCGCCGGGCTCCTGGAAATGGACGTGATCCTGGGCAACGACGCCAAGTTCATCGACAACATCGTGCAGACGGCCAAGGGGCTCGAGCGCCGCTTCGTGGCCCTGTCCGGCACGCCCATCTCCGAGATCATCGGCACGGACCTCAAGGGGTTCGCCCGGACCATCGAGGCGCGCACGAACATGCCGGTGTTCATGGTCCCCACGGCCGGGTCCGAGCCCTATGCCGAGGGCGCGTCCAAGGCGCTGCTGGCCCTGGCCGACAAGTTCATGGACCCGGACGCGCCCAAGGTCGCCAACGGGATCAACGTGCTCGGGGCCATCCACCTGTCCACGGGCAAGGAGGTCCACATCGAGCCCCTGCTCGGGGCCCTGCGCACGGGCGGGTTCGAGCCCGTGGCCGTGTTCTCCGCGTCCCGGCCCGGGCAGGCCGACCCCCTGTCGGGCGTGCGCCGCGCCCCGGGGGCCGCGGTCAACGCCGTGGTCTCCACCAGCGGGCTGGCCCTGGCCCGGCGGATGTTCGCCGACTACGGCATTCCCTATGCCGTGGGCATGCCCGTGGGCCGGGCCGGGCGCGAAGCCTTTCTGGCCCTGCTGCGCGGCGAGGCCTCCGCGTCCGACCGACCCGTGCCCGCGCCCGACCGCCCCGCGCCGCACAGGCACGCCCTGGTCGTCGGCGAACCCGTGCTCGGGCACGGGCTGCGCCACTGCCTGCGCCACGACTTCGGCGTGGACCGCGTGGACGTGGTTTCGGTCAGCCCCGGCGACGCGCTGTTCCGCCAGGGCGAGGGGTGCCTCGGGGTTCTGGCCGCGCGCGAGGCGGGCGACCTGGACACGGACGAGGAGGGCCGCATCGCCGAATTGATGAACGATCCGGACGTGGACCTGATTGTGGCCGATCCCTGCTACAGGGCCCTGCTGCGCGGCCGGGCCGCCTTCGTGCCCCTGCCGCACATCGCCATGAGCGCCCGCATCCACTGGGACATGGCCTACGAATACGCCGTGGACGCGGGCTACGACTATCTGGCCGGGCACCTGCTGCACGCTTGAGGCCGCCGGGCGGCGCGCTTTCGCGCCGGTCAACCAGCGGCCCCAGCGGCCGCGCAGAGGGGAGGATACCATGTGTCTCGCCGTTCCCGCCGAAATTCTCAGCATCCAGGGCGACGTGGCCACCTGCCGGGTGGACCGCGGGCAGACCACGATCAAGGCCTCGCTGATGCTCCTGCCCGAGCCGCCGCGCCCGGGCGAATTCCTGATCATCCACGCCGGGTTCGCCCTGCGCGTCCTGGACCGCGCCCAGGCCGAGGAAAGCCTGCGCGCCCTGGGCGACGCGCACTGTATCGGCGGCACGGGCACGGAAGGGTGACGCCATGACTCCGGAACCCCTGGGGACCCCGGACGCCATGGCGACCCGGGAAACCCTCGATCTGCTGGAGGGCTTCCGCGACCCCGAACTGTGCCGCGGACTGCTCGTCCGGCTGGAACGCGAACTGGACCGGGAGCTGCGCTTCATGGAGGTCTGCGGCACGCACACCGTGGCCATCTTCCGCAGCGGGCTGCGTTCCCTGCTGCCCGAGGGCGTCGTGCACCTCAGCGGCCCGGGCTGTCCGGTCTGCGTGACCCACGAGTCCGAGGTCAACGCCTTCCTGGACCTGGCCGCGCGCGAGCGGGTCGTCCTGGCCACCTTCGGCGACCTGATGCGCGTGCCCGGGCACAAGGGGCGCAACCTCAAGAAGGCCGTGGCCGACGGCGCGCGGGTCAAGGTGGTCTATTCGCCCGCCGACACCCTGCGCCTGGCCCGGGAACATCCCGACGACCTGGTGGTCTTCATCGGCGTGGGCTTCGAGACCACGGCCCCGACCATCGCGGCCACCGTGCTCATGGCCCGCGCCCAGGGGGTGCGCAACCTGCGCATCCTGTGCTTCCACAAGACCGTGCCCCCGGCCCTGGAGGCCCTGATGGCCGACCCGGATGCGCGTATCGACGGCTTCATCCTGCCCGGCCACGTCTCCGCGGTCATCGGCGTTGCGCCCTACGCGCCCCTTGCCGAGCGGTTCGGCAAGAGCGCCGTCGTCACCGGGTTCGAGCCCGCGGACATCCTTCAGTCCCTGCTGCAGATGGTCCGCTGGCGCAGCCGCGGCGAGGCCCGGGTGGCCAACAACTACACGCGCGTGGTGCGCGACGAGGGCAACCCCAAGGCCCTGGAGGTCATGGACACGGTGTTCGAGCCCTGCGACGCCCTGTGGCGCGGCATGGGGCGCATTCCGTCCAGCGGCCTGAAAATCCGCCCCGAATTCGAGGAATTCGACGCCCTGCGCGAATTCGGCCTGACCATCGGCGAAACCCCGCCTCTGCCGGGCTGCCGCTGCGGCGACGTGCTCCGGGGCCGCATCCGGCCGGACCAGTGCCCCCTGTTCAAGAAGGCCTGCACCCCGGCGGCCCCCGTGGGGCCGTGCATGGTCTCCACCGAGGGCAGTTGCGCCGCCTACTATAAATACCAGGTGGAGTAAGGAATGATCGACAAGGTGCTTCTCGACTTCGGTTCCGGCGGCAAGGCCTCCCAGCGGCTGGTGGCCGAACTGTTCGTCACCCATTTTTCCAACGCGGAGCTCAACCGCCTCAACGACGCGGCCGAAGTGCGCTGCGCCGGGCGCATGGCCATGTCCACGGACTCCTTCACCGTGGACCCGATCTTTTTCCCCGGCGGCGACATCGGCTCCCTGGCCGTGCACGGCACGGTCAACGACGTGGCCATGCTCGGCGCGGTGCCCAGATACCTCTCCTGCGGCTTCATCATCGAGGAGGGGCTGCCCATGGCCGACCTGGAGCGCATCGTGGAATCCATGGGCCGCGCGGCGCGCCACGCCGACGTGCGCATCGTCACCGGCGACACCAAGGTGGTGCCCCGGGGCGCGGTGGACAAGATCTTCATCAACACCACCGGCCTGGGCGAGATCGTGGCGGACCCGGCCCCCAGCGGCGACGCGGCCCGGCCCGGCGACGCGGTGCTGGTCAGCGGGACCATGGGCGACCACGGCCTGACCGTGCTCGGCGCGCGCGCGGGGCTCGATTTCGAAGCCAAGGTCCGGTCCGACTCCGCGGCCCTGAACCATCTGCTGGTGCGGCTGGTGCGCGCCATCCCGGAGATCCACGTGCTCCGCGACCCCACCCGGGGTGGCCTGGCCACCACGCTCAACGAGATCGCCCAGAGTTCCGGGGTCTGCTGCGAGATCGAGGAGGACGCCATTCCGGTGCGGCCCGAGGTCGCGGGCGGCTGCTCGGTGCTCGGGCTCGATCCGCTCTACCTGGCCAACGAGGGCAAGTTCCTGTGCATCCTGCCCGAAGCCCGGGCCGAGGAGGCCCTGGCGATCCTGCGCGCGGACGAACTCGGCCGCGACGCCCGCCGCGTGGGCTCGGTCACCGACGCGGCCGCGGGCCGGGTCACGCTCGTCACCCGGCTGGGCGGCAAGCGGCTGCTGAACATGCTCGAAGGCGAACAGCTGCCGCGCATCTGCTAGGAGCCGGGAAGGCCTCCGGCGGCTGCTCGCTGCAGGGGCGCCTCCGGCGGCCAGAGAACCCTTTGAAAAGGGTTCTCTGGGCTCTCCTAAACTTTTTTTGCGCCTGCGGCGGGGGGGCTCAGGTCCGATTCAGGCCGAAGGGACGCAGGACGCGGTCGAGCAGGCCCTGGACCTTGGAGATGGCCACGCCGTAGTTGGTGATGGGCACGCCCCGGCGGCGGCATTCCTTGATGCGCCGGAGCATCTCGGTGCGGTTGAGCATGCAGGCCCCGCAGTGCACGGCCAGGCTGAACCCCTCCAGATTTTCGGGAAAGTCGTGCCCGGCGTAGAACTCGAAGCGCAACTCCTTGCCCGTGTACTGGGCGAACCAACGCGGAATCTTGACCCGGCCGATGTCGTCGGCCACCGGGTGGTGCGAGCAGGCCTCGGCCACCAGCACGCGGTCGCCGTCCTGGAGGCGGTCGATGGTCGCGGCCCCGGCGGCCAACTCGGCCAGGTCGCCCTTGTAGCGCGCGAAGAGCGTGGAAAAGGTCGTCAGGGGCACGGACTCGGGCACGTCCCCGGCCACCTTGAGCACCACCTGCGAATCCGTGACCACCAGGGCGGGCGGCCGCGCCAATCCCGCCAGCGCCGCCTCGATCTCGCGTTCCTTCACGACCATGCCCAGCCCGTCGCTGTCCAGGATGTCGCGCAGGACCTGCACCTGGGGCAGGATCAGGCGGCCCTTGGGCGCGGCCAGGTCGATGGGCACCACGCAGAGCACGAGGTCGCCCTCGCCGATGCAGTCGCCCACCAGGGGCGGCTCCTGCCGGTATTCGGGCGGGGCCATGGCCACCAGGGTGCGCTTGAGCTCGTCCACGCCCTGGCCGGTGCGGGCCGAGACCGGCAGGAAGGGCAGCCCGCGCTCCCGGCAGAATTCCTCGTCCCCGGGCCGGGGCGGCCGCAGGTCGGCCTTGTTGGCGGCCACGGCCACGGGCAGGTCCAACTCCTTGAGCTCGTCCAGCAGGCGCTGTTCGGCCGCGCCCAGGCCGCCCTCGCCGCAGACCAGCACGCAGAGGTCTGCGCGCAGCAGGACCTTGCGCGTGGCCTTGATGCGCAGGGCCCCCAGCTCGCCCTCGTCGTCCAGCCCGGCCGTGTCGTAGAAGGTCACGGGCCCCAGGGGCAGCAGTTCGTAGGGCTTGGCCACCGGGTCGGTGGTCGTGCCCGGGGTCTCGGAGACGATGGCGATGTCCTGGCCGGTGATCGCGTTGATCAGCGACGACTTTCCCGCATTCCTCGGTCCGGCGATGGCGATGACCAGTCGAACGCCGCGCGGCGCGTCCTGCATGGCTGCTCCTTTGGGGTGTCCCCTGGGGCTTCGGGGCGAACCCCGTTTCGGTGGCGGCGGACCGCCCCCTGGGCCGGGCCGCTCTGGCGTTCAGTCCTTTTCCGGGTCCCGGTCCGGCCGCGCGCCTTGGGACGGCGCGCGCAGCCCGTCGTATTCGCCGTCCGTGAACCCGAGCTTGCGCATGCGTTTGGGCGAGAGCAGTTCACGGATGGTCGCCGCGTCGGCGATGCCCATGTCCAGCACGGTTTGGGTCACGGAGGCTCCGGTGGCCTCGGCCCGGCGGACCACGGCCTCCACCGCGTCGTAGCCCAGGGGCGGCACCAGCACGGTGGCCAGGGCCTTGCTGCGCTCCACCAGCTCGCGGCAGCGTTCGGCCCGGGCCGCGACGCCGCGCACGCACCTGCGCTCGAAGACGTCCGTCGCGTTGCGCAGCAGGCCGAGAGCCCCCAGGAACTCGTGGGCCAGCAGGGGCAGGAGGTGGTTGAGGTCCAGCTGGCCCATGCCGGCGCACAGGGTCACGGTCTGGCCCGCGCCCATGACCCTGAGCGCTGCCTGGGCCACGGCCTCGGGCAGCACCGGGTTGATCTTTCCGGCCATGACGCTGGACCCGGCCTGCAGCGGCGGCAGGGCGATCTCGCCCAGGCCGCAGTCCGGCCCGCTGGCCAGCAGGCGCAGGTCGTTGGCGATCTTCAGCAGGTTGGCGGCCAGGGCCGTGAGGATGCCCATGGCCTCGGCGAAGCAGTCCACGTTCTGGGTGGCGTCCACCAGGTTCTCCGACCGGGACACGGGCAGCCCGGTGATGCCCTTGAGGTGCTCGACCACGCGCAGGATGTAGCCGCGCGGCGCGCCCAGCCCCGTGCCCACGGCCGTGCCGCCCAGGTTGACCTGCTTGATGCGCTCGCGGGCCTTGAACACGCGCCAGCGGTCGCGGGCCAGGGCTTCGGCGAAGGCCCCGAACTCCATGCCCAGGGTCATGGGCACGGCGTCGCGTAACTGGGTGCGGGCCACCTTGAGCACGTCGGCGAACTCCTGTTCCTTGCGCTGCATGGTCTCCTGCAGCCGGGCCAGGTTGGCCTCCAGCTCCTTGAGCAGGGCCAGGCCCGCGACCTTGACCGCCGTGGGAAAGACGTCGTTGGTGGACTGGTGCAGGTTGACGTGGCGCAGGGGGTGCACCGGCGCGTAGTCGCCCCGGCGGCCGCCGAGCAGTTCATTGGCCCGGTTGGCAAGGACCTCGTTGAGGTTCATGTTCGTGGAGGTGCCCGCGCCGCCCTGGAGCGGGTCCACGACCATGTGTTCGTGCAGGGTCCCGTCCTCCATCTCCCGGCAGGCCCCCTGGATGGCCGTGGCCACGGACTCGTCGAGCGCGCCCACGGCCGCGTTGGCCTCGGCGCAGGCGCGCTTGACCTGGGCCAGGGCCGTGAGGAATTCCGCGGGCCAGCGCTGGCCGGTCAGGGGAAAGTTCTCCAGGGCGCGCAGGGTGTGGATGCCCCAGTAGGCGTCCACCGGGACGCGGCGCTCGCCCAGGGCGTCCGTTTCGGTCCGTTGCGGCCCGGCGTTCGGATCGGACCGGACCGGAGCCGGGGCGGGGGCGGGCGGCGAGCCTGTCGGCGCATCGGGCGGGGGGCCCGGTCGGTGCGGCATGGCGATCTCCTTGCTCCGGGGGCGGCGCGGGGCGCGGGCTTGCCGCGGCTCCGCAACCGGCTTTCCCCGCAGGGATTGTTCCTGGTCTGGACTAGTCCCGGCTGCACCTCATGTCAAGATGGCGTGGCATTCGTACATGACGAAACAAAAAATCGTGCTACCAGAGCGCCCAAAAAAATCAGTCGTCCGGCAGCCGCAGGAGCAGGGCGAGCGGCGCGCCCGCCAGGCACAGCCCGGCCACCAGGCCGTAGGCTGCGCGGAACATCCCGGCCTCGCCGAGCAAACCCATGGCCAGCGGCACCAGCCCGACCCCGCAGAGGATGGACAGCGGCGTGATCAGCGAGACCGCGGCGCTGCGGGACTGCGGGGTGAACAGGCGGCCCAGCGCGGCGAATCCGGCCGGGTAGAAGAGCATGGCCAGCATGGGCTGGGCGACCACCAGCGCGGTCAGGGCCGTGCCCGAGGCCAGGGCCAGCCCGGCCAGGACCAGGCCGTTGCAGGCGAAGGCCATGGCTGCCACGGGCCGGGGGCCGATGCGGTCCACCAGCACCCCGGCGGCGAAGGGCATGCAGAAGGCCAGCACGCGCGACAGGGAAAGCAACTGGTTGACCTCGGGCCGGGGGCGGCCCATGTCCGTGAGGTAGAGGGTGAGCATGGAATAGGGCGAAAAGCTCCCGGCCGCGGCCAGGCAGAAGAGCGCGGCCAGCAGCAGGAAGGCGGGCCGCCGGGCGACCTCGGCCAGGAAGCGGAGCGACAGGGGCCGCCCCGGGGCCCGGGTGGTGGCGCTGCGGCGCAGGAAGACGAGGCCCAGGGCCAGCTGCCCGATCCCGAGCGCGACCAGGACCGGCCGCCAGCCCGCCAGGGCCAGCCCGGCCTCGGCCAGCAGCGGGGCCGCGATGAAGGCCAGGTTGGGGGCCATTTCGTGCACGGCCACGCCCTTGCCCGCGTCCTGGGGGCGCACGGCCGAGAGCAGCGAGGCGATGCCCGAGGGCAGGTAGATGCCCGCCGAGGCCCCGATCCCGGCCAGGGCCAGGCGGAACCAGAGGGGATGCAGGGCCCCTGCGGCGAGCAGGGCCGCGACCCCGGCGGCCATGGCCGAGAGCGCGATGGTCGTGCGGTGGCCGAGGCGGGAGGAGGCCAGGCCGGAAAGGAGGAGCCCGGCGGCGTTGCCCAGGCCGATGCACAGGAAGATGCGCCCCGCGCCGCCGTGGCCGAGGCCCAGGTCGGTTTCGACGACGGGCATGAGCGGACCGAGAATGATGCGCGCGAGGAAGTTGAAGAAAAAGACCGAGCTGATCAGCAGCAGGGCGGGCATGGCCCGGGCGAAGGGCGTTCCGGGCGGCGCAGGGGGGGTGGTCATGGCGGCTCCTTGGGTGGTATTCTGCAATGAATACAGGGAGTGCGGAGCCTAGCCGGTTCGCCCGGCCAGGGCAAGGCCCAGGCGGGCGGAACGTTGTCCCGTGCGGTTCGCCGAGCCTGACGGACCGTGCGACCTCGGGAGGCGCGCGATGGATTTTTGCAGGATCGGACAAGAATGCGAGAGGATCGGCCCATGCCTTTCGCGTTCGCGGGGCGTATAGAACGAAGCCGGGACAGGAATCGCCGTGTGCGGCCCCCGGCCAAGCCTGGGCTCCCACGCGGGTGCCCCCGGACTTTCAGACAAGTCGTTGCACAAGGAGATATTCATGAACTTCGAATTCCAGAACCCCACACGGTTGATCTTCGGCGCGGGAACCCTGGCCCGGCTGGGCGAGGTCGTCGCCGGATGCGGCGGCAAGGCCCTGGTGGTCACGGGCGGCGGCAGCGTCAAGCGCAACGGGACCTTCGGCCGCGCCGCGGCCTCCCTGGCCGGAGCGGGCGTGGGCATGGCCGAATGCGCGGGCGTGGAGCCCAACCCGCGCATCTCCTCGGTGGAGCGCGGCGCGCAGATCGTGCGCGAGCAGGGCTGCGACGTGGTCGTGGCCATCGGCGGGGGCAGCACCATGGACGCGGCCAAGGCCATCGCCGCCGCGGCCGTGTACGACGGCGACCCCTGGGACTTCTTCCCGCACGGGCAGGACAGGGTCGTGGCCCCGGCCGCGGCGCTGCCCGTGGTCACGGTGCCGACCCTGGCGGCCACCGGGTCGGAGTCCAACGGCGGCGCGGTGATCACCAACGAGCGGACCACGGTGAAGTCCTTCGTCAAGAGCCCGGTGCTCTATCCCCGCACGGCCATCGTGGACCCCGAGCTGACCGTGTCCGTGCCCAGGGACCAGACGGCCTACGGCGTCTGCGACCTGATCACCCACGTGACCGAGTCCTACTTCAACGGCATCGGCGGCACGCCCATCCAGGACCGCTTCGCCGAGGGCGTGATCCTCACGGCCATGGAGTGGGGCCCCCGGGCCGTGGCCGACGGAAGCGACGTCGAGGCGCGCGCCCAGGTGCAGTGGGCAGCGCTGGTGGCCCTCAACGGCTGGGTCCAGGTCGGCACCCAGGGCATGGCCCCGGTGCACATGATCGAGCACACCCTTTCCGCGCACCACGACGTGACCCACGGCGCGGGGCTGGCCGTGGTCAACCCGGCCTGGATGCGCTTCGCCGCCAGGGCGCGCACCGGGCGCTTCACGCAGTTCGCCGAGCGCGTCCTCGGCCTGGCCCCCAAGGGGTCGGACGACCTGGCCTGCGCCCTTGACGGCATCGACCGCTTCGAGGCCTTTCTGCGCTCCATCGGCTGCCCGACCCGGCTCTCGGAGATCGGCATCGGCGAGGGACTGCTGGAGCGCTACGCCGAGGATACGCTGCTCGTGGTCCGCGACGCGGACGGCAACCTGCCGGGCCGCCCGGCCCTGACCAGGGACGACATCGTCGCGGTGCTGCGCGCCGCTCTGTAGCCGCATCCGGCCCGCGCCGCCCCGCGCCTCCCTGCCCCCTGGGGGCGGCCGGGGCGGCGTCCTGGCCCCGAATCGGTCGCGGATCGGAAAAAAAGGAGCAAACGACATGGAAATCAAACGCAACGGCTCCCAGCCCGCCACGGTCGGCCCGGAGGCCTGGTTCACCGGCGCGGTCCGGGTGGAGCCGCTCTTCATGGAGCCCGAGGAACCCTCCCGCGCGACCGGGGCCCGGGTCACGTTCCAGCCCGGCGCGCGCACCGCGTGGCACACGCACCCGCTCGGCCAGACCCTGATCGTGCTCTCGGGCCGCGGCCGCGCCCAGCGGGAGGGCGGCCCCGTGGAGGAGATCCGGCCCGGCGACGTGGTCCTCTTCGCCCCGGGAGAAAAGCACTGGCACGGCGCGTCGCCCGCCGAGGCCATGACGCACATCGCCATTCAGGAGCGCCTCGGCGGCTCCACCGGCGAGTGGCTGGAAAAGGTCGGCGACGCCCAGTACGCGGGCTGAGGGCCGCGCCGTTTCCGCACCCCGTCCTGCCCATCTTCCCCCTCCCATGAAGAAGAGACTCCGCAAGATCATGCTCGTCAGCGTCGCCCTTATCGCCTTCTTGGCCGTCCTCCTGGTCGTTGCCGGGAACCTGTTCCCGCGCCAGGAAAAGTTCGGCCGCCTCCCCCAGGGGGACCGGCTGGCCAAGGTCCAGCGTTCTCCCAATTGGCGCGACGGCGCGTTCCGCAACCGCGTGCCCATCCGGCGGCGCGCGCAGGGCGGGTCGGCCCTGCGGGCCTTCGCCAAATTCTTCTTCCAGCCGCGCGAGAATCCCACGCCGCCCGGCCCCGTGCCCGTGGTCAAAACGGACCTCAAGGCCCTGGACAAGGGCAGGGACCTGCTCGTCTGGCTCGGGCACTCCTCCTGGTTTCTCCAGCTCGGCGGGCGGACCATCCTGATCGATCCGGTCTTCAGCGCCTACGCCTCGCCCGTGTTCTTCAGCACCCGGGCCTTCGAGGGCGCCAACCCCTACACGGCCGCGGACATGCCGGAGATCGACCTCCTGCTCGTCTCCCACGACCACTGGGATCATCTGGACCACGCCACCGTGACCGCGCTGCGGCCCCGCGTCCGGCAGGTGGTCACGGGGCTCGGCGTGGGCGAGCACTTCGCCCGCTGGGGCTTCCCGGAATCCATGGTCCGCGAGGCGGACTGGGACGAGGCGGTGCGCCTGGAGAGGGGCGCGCCGGACGACGCGCTCACGGTGCACGTGCTCACCGCGCGCCACTTTTCCGGCCGCTGGCTGGACCGGAACAAGACCCTCTGGGCCTCCTTCGCGCTGCTCACGCCGAAGCGCAGCGTCTTCTACAGCGGGGACAGCGGCTACGGGCCGCACTTCAAGGAATTGGGCGAGCGGTTCGGCGGCTTCGACGTCGCCCTGCTGGACAGCGGGCAGTACGCCGACGCCTGGCCGGGCGTGCACATGGCGCCCGAGCGGTCCGCGCAGGCGGCCGTGGACCTGCGCGCGCGGGCCGCGTTGCCGTCGCACGCGGGCAAGTTCAGCATCGCCTTCCACTCCTGGGACGATCCTTTCCGGCGCTTTGTCGCGGCGAGCCGGGACAAGCCCTACCGACTGCTCACCCCGAGGATCGGCGAGGTGGTGGACCTGGCCGACGAGAGGCAGTCGTTTTCGCGCTGGTGGGAATGACGCGCCGGGCGGAAGCCGGTCGGCGGACCGGGGCGGACGTCAGCGGGCCGGGACGGGCGCGATGCCGCGCAGCACGATGGCGATGCACTGGCGGAAGTGGGCGCTGCGCTCGGCCAGGCCGGACCAGCCGAATCCGCCCACGGCGTCGAAGATGACCGAGCCGGTGAACACGTCCATGAGCATGTGGGCCGCGCTGGCCGTGTCCGCGATGGTCAGGCCCCGCTTGCGGCACTGCCGGTCCAGCCAGGCCGTGAGCTCGGCGCGCGTCCTGGCGCCCGCGCGGCGCTTCAGGGAGTCCTGGAATTCGGGGTGCTGGAGGGATTCCGTGAACAGGGCGCGCAGGAAGGTGGCGCGCACCTCGTAGGCCCGCTGGTCCAGCTCGATCATGAAGATTTTCGCCAGGGCCTCGTCGAGCGGCAGGTCGTCGTAGTCCGCCGCGAGGTCGATCATCCGCGCGCTGTGGGCCTGGGCCATGGCCACGAAGAGGTCCTGCTTGCCGGGGAAGAGGCGGTACAGGGTCTGCTTGGAGATGCGGCAGCGCGCGGCGATCTCGTCGGTGGACGTCCCCCCGTACCCCTTGCGCACGAAGATCTCTTCCGCCGTGGCGAGGATCTCGGCCCGGCGCTGCTCGTCGGGCATGGTCTTGGGTCGTCCCCGGCGCGGCTTCGCGGTCTCCTTTCCCATGTCGCCTCCTCGTAACGTGATTTTTACACTTCCTTGGCTTGACATCGGGGCATGCCGTAAATAGAGGTACTGGCGAGTACCGTAAATGACGACGCTTCGGCGTGTCAAGGAGGATTCAAAATTGTACATCAATGAATTGCATGACATATCGGCCCGTGGCCCCGTTCGTGGCCCTGCATGTGCCAGGGTCGCGGCCCTGTTGGCGGCCTGCCTGTGCCTGCTGGTCCTGGCCGTTCTCCCGGGCTGCGACGAGAAGACGTCGCAGGCCCAGGTCCCGGCCGCGCCGGTGGAGGTCGGAGTGGTCACGCTGCACCGCCAATCCGTGGTTCTGACCACCGAACTGCCGGGCCGGACCTCGGCCTCGCTGGTGGCCGAGGTGCGCCCGCAGGTGGACGGCATCATCCGCGAGCGGCTCTTCCGCGAGGGCAGCGAGGTCAAGGCCGGGGACGTGCTCTACCGCATCGACCCCGCGACCTACCAGGCCGCCTATGACAACGCCGTGGCCGCGCTGCAGCAGGCCCAGGCCGCGCTGCCCAGCTCGGAGAGCAAGGCCAAGCGCTACGCCGAGCTCATCCGCCACGGGGCC
The DNA here is from genome assembly GCA_015709205.1 of Desulfovibrionaceae bacterium. GTDB lineage: Bacteria > Desulfobacterota > Desulfovibrionia > Desulfovibrionales > Desulfovibrionaceae > JACCQO01. The sequence goes on along the minus strand of JACCQO010000019.1, from coordinate 36,958 downwards.
ATCAGCAAGCAGGACTACGAGGACGCCAAGGCCACCTTCGAGGAGGACAGGGCCGCGGTGGCCGCGGCCACGGCCGCAGTGGAGACCGCGCGCATCAACCTCGGCTACACCGCGATCAAGGCGCCCATCAGCGGGCGGATCGACAAGTCCGCCCTGACCCCGGGCGCGCTGGTGACCGCCAACCAGGCCACGGCGCTGACGACCATCCGCAGCCTCGATCCGGTCAACGTGGACCTGACCCAGTCGAGCAACAGCTTCCTGGACCTGCGCCAGGCCATCGCCTCCGGGCGGATGACCACGCTCGGGCCCAAGATCGGCGTGCGGCTGAAGCTGGAGAACGGCACGCTCTACCCCCTGGAGGGGACCCTGGAGTTCGCCGAGGCCAACGTGGACCAGGGCATGGGCACCTACACCCTGCGCGCCGAGTTCCCCAACCCGGACCGGCTGCTCCTGCCGGGCATGTACGTGCGCGCCATCGTCAAGCAGGGCGTGGTGGACGACTGCTTTCTGGTGCCGCAGCGGGCCGTGAGCCGGAACACCAAGGGCGAGCCCGTGGTCCTGCTCGTGGACCAAAACGACACGGTGCGGGAGCGGATCCTCGCGGTACGCCAGAACGTGGGCAATTCCTGGCTGGTGGATACCGGCCTGGAGGACGGCGACCGCGTCGTGGTCAAGGGGTCGCAGTTCGTGAGCGTGGGGCAGAAGGTCGCGCCCACGGCCATGGTCGTGGACGACGCCACGGGCGAGCTCCATCCGCTGCAGGCCGGTGGCGACACCGGCTCCGCCGTCCCGGCCGTCAAGGAAGGGTAGGCCCCCATGTCGGAATTCTTCATCCGGCGGCCCATCTTCGCCTGGGTCATCGCCATCGTCATCATGCTCGCGGGGCTGCTGGCCCTGAACACGCTGTCGATCTCGCAATACCCGGACATCGCGCCGACCACCGTGAGCGTCAGCGCCACCTATCCCGGCGCGGACGCCCAGACCGTGGAGAATTCGGTGACCAAGGTCATCGAGCAGGGCATGACCGGCATCGACAACCTCGACTACATGACCTCGACCTCGACCTCCACCGGGTCGACGGACATCAGCCTGACCTTCACCAACGCCGCGGACCCCGACGTGGCCCAGATGCAGGTGCAGAACAAGCTGCAGCAGGTCACCTCGCAGCTGCCCGACGTGGTCCAGAGCAACGGCCTGAGCGTGACCAAGTCCACGGCCAGCTTCCTGATGGTCATCGGCTTCGTCTCCTCGGACGGCTCCATGTCCTCGGTGGACATCGCCGATTACGTGGACAGCTCGCTCAACGACACCCTCAAGCGCGTGGAGGGCGTGGGCGACACCCAGCTCTTCGCCTCGGCCTACGCCATGCGCATCTGGCTCAATCCGGACAAGCTCGCCGAGTATTCGCTGATGCCCGGCGACGTGGCCACGGCCATCCAGGCCCAGAACACCCAGATCGCCGCGGGCCAGCTCGGCGGGCTGCCCGCGCGCAAGGGCCAGCAGCTCAACGCCATCGTCACCGCGCGCAGCCGTCTGCAGACCCCGGAGCAGTTCCGCGACATCATCCTCAAGAGCGCCTCGGACGGCTCGGTGGTGCGCATCCGCGACGTGGCCGACGTGGAGCTGGCCGCCGAGAGCTACACCACGAGCGCCGAATACAACGGCAAGCCCGCCGCGGGCCTGGCCATCAAGCTGGCCACCGGGGCCAACGCCATCCAGACCGCCGAGGCCGTGGAAAACACCATCGCCAAGCTCTCCTCGACCCTGCCCAAGGGGCTTACGGTCGTCTATCCCTACGACACCACGCCCTTCGTCAAGCTCTCCATCCGCGACGTGGTGGAGACGCTGATCGAGGCCGTGGTGCTGGTCTTCCTGGTGATGCTCGTCTTTCTGCAGAACATCCGGGCCACCTTCATCCCGACCATCGCCGTGCCCGTGGTCCTGCTCGGCACCTTCGCGGTGCTCTCGGTGGCGGGCTACTCCATCAACACCCTGACCATGTTCGCCATGGTCCTGGCCATCGGCCTGCTCGTGGACGACGCCATCGTGGTGGTCGAGAACGTGGAGCGCGTCATGGCCGAGGAGGGGCTCTCCCCGCGCGCGGCCACGCGCAAGTCCATGAAGGAGATCTCCGGGGCCCTGGTGGGCATCGCCACGGTGCTCTCCGCGGTCTTCGTGCCCATGGCCTTCTTCGGCGGGTCCGTGGGCGTCATCTACCGTCAGTTCTCCGTGACCATCGTCTCGGCCATGATCCTCTCGGTCCTGGTGGCGCTGATCCTGACCCCGGCGCTGTGCGCCTCGATCCTGCGCCCGGCCAAAAAAAACCACGCCAGCCAGCGCGGGTTCTTCGGCTGGTTCAACCGCGTCTTCGACCGCAGCACCGACGCCTACTGCTCCGGCACGGCCTGGATGCTGCGCCGCACGGGCCGCTTCCTGCTGGTCTTCCTGGCGCTTGCGGTGGCCATGGGCTGGCTGTTCGTGCGCCTGCCGAGCTCCTTCCTCCCGGTGGAGGACCAGGGCATCCTGATCACCAGCGTGCAGCTGCCCGTGGGCGCGACCCAGGAGCGCACCTCCCGGGCCATGGACAAGGTCCGCGACTACTTCCTGACCCAGGAGAAGGACGCCGTGGAGGGCGTGTTCAGCACCCTGGGCTTCAGCTTCAGCGGCGCGGGCCAGAACGTGGGCATCGCCTTCATCCGGCTCAAGCCCTTCGACGAACGCCATTCGGCCGCCCTTTCGGCCCAGGCCGTGGCCGGGCGGGCCATGCGCGCCTTCTCGCAGATGAAGCAGGCCCGCATCTTCACCCTGGCCCCGCCCGCCATCCACGGCATGGGCACCTCCAACGGCTTCGACTTCTACCTGCAGGACATCAACGGGGCCGGGCACGCGCGGCTGACCGAGGTGCGCAACCAGCTCCTGGGCATGGCCGCGCAGAGCCCGCTGCTGGCCAACACCCGGCCCAACGGCCAGGAGGACGAGCCCCAGTACCACATCGACATCGACCAGGAGAAGGCCAGCGCCCTGGGGCTCTCCTTCGCGGACATCAACACGACCCTGGCCACGGCCTGGGGCAGCGACTACGTCAACGACTTCATCGACCGCGGCCGCGTCAAGCCGGTCTACCTGCAGGGCGACAAGGACTTCCGCATGCAGCCCGAGGACGTGAACCGCTGGTACGTGCGCAACGGCGCCGGGTCCATGGTGCCGTTCTCCTCCTTCGCCTCGGGCCGCTGGACCTACGACTCCCCGCGCCTGGAGCGCTACAACGGTTCCTCGGCCATGGAGATCCAGGGGCAGGCCGCCCAGAGCGTCAGCTCCGGCGACGCCATGCGCGAGATCGAGCGCCTCGTCGCCCGACTGCCCGCGGGCTTCAACCTGCAGTGGACCGGCCTTTCGGCCCAGGAGGAACTCTCCGGCAACCAGGCCGCGCCGCTCTACGCCCTCTCCGTGCTCGTGGTCTTCCTCTGCCTCGCGGCCCTGTACGAGAGCTGGTCGATCCCCTTCGCGGTCATCCTCGCGGTGCCCGTGGGCATCTTCGGCGCGCTGTTCGCCGCGAGCCTCTTCGGCCAGACCAACGACGTGTACTTCAAGGTCGGCCTGCTCACGACCATCGGCCTGGCCGCCAAGAACGCCATCCTCATTGTGGAGTTCGCCGTGGCCCAGCAGGAGGCCGGGGCCGGGGTGGTGGAGGCCACGCTCACGGCCGCGCGCCTCAGGCTCCGGCCGATCCTGATGACCTCCTTCGCCTTCATCCTCGGCGTCTCGCCCCTGGCCGTGGCCTCGGGCGCGGGCTCCGGCGCGCAGAACTCCGTGGGCATCGGCGTCATGGGCGGCATGATCGCGGCCACGGTGCTCGGGGTCTTCTTCATCCCCCTGCTCTACGTGGGGCTGCGGCGCGTCTTCAAGTTCAAGCCGAGCGGCAATGACGAGGACGCGCCGGCCTAGGCGGGGCCTCGGAAACGGGCCGCGCGGGAATGAGCCGGAGCCCCGGGATCGGGGCGGGCTATGGCGCGGCGTGGGGGGCGGCGGGCTCGCGAATGCGGAACCAGGTCACGTAGAGCGAGGGCAGGAAGAGCAGCGTGAGCAGCGTGGCCCCGGCGAGCCCGCCCATGATGGCGTTGGCCATGGGCCCCCAGAAGACGGTGGGCGCGATGGGCAGCATGCCCAGGATCGCGGCCATGGCCGTGAGCATGATCGGCCGGAAGCGCAGCAGCGTCGCGGCCACGACGGCGTCCCAGGGCGACTTGCCCGCGTTCTTCTCCACCTCGATCTGGTGGACCAGGATGACCGAATTGCGGATGATCATGCCGATCAGGGCGACCACGCCCAGCAGCGCCACGAAGCCCATGGGCTGGTGCGTGGCCAGCAGCGCCAGGACCACGCCGACCAGCCCGAGGGGCGCGACGCTGCAGACCAGGAAGAGGTGGTGGAAGCTCTGCAGCTGGATCATGAGCACCGTGAGCATGAGGATGAGCATGATCGGAAAGACCGCGACGACCGAGGCCTCGGACTTGGCGCTTTCCTCCACGCTGCCGCCGTCCGCGATGCGGTAGCCCGGCGGCAGTTCCCGGCGCAGCCGCTCCATCTTCGGCCGCAGATGCTCCACCGCCGTGTCGGGCATCACCGCGCCGACCACGTCCGCCTGGACGGTCAGGGTCGGCAGCCGGTCCCTGCGCCAGACCAGGGGCAGCGCCTGCCCGTAGTCCACGGCGGCCAGTTCCGATAGCGGCACCGTGCGGCCGTTGGCCAGCGGCAGCTCCAGCGTGCGGATCGTATCCAGCGAGGCGCGCTCGGCGTCCTCGGCGCGTGCGACCACGTCGATCAGGTAGATGTCGTCGCGCACCCGGGTCACCGTGATGCCCGAGAGCGCCGCGTAGAGCATCGTGGCCACGTCCGACGAACTGAGTCCCAACAGCCGGGCCTGGTCCTGGTCGACGCGGATCCGCAGCCTGCGCGTCGGCTCCATCCAGTTGAAGCTGACCTTCTGGAGGTCCGGGCTCGCGCCCATCACCTGGGCGACCCGGTTGGCGATCTCCCGGACCGTGGTCGGCGATTCGCCGCTGACGCGGTACTGCACCGGCCAGCCGACCGGCGGGCCCAGCTCCAGCGGGAAGACGCGGGCGTCCACCTCGGGGAAGGACGTGTCCAGCGCCGCTTCCAGCCGCTTGCGGACGCGCTCGCGGGCCTCGGTGCTCTTGGCCACGATGACGGTTTCGGTGAAGAAGTCGTTGGCCAGCTGCACGTCCAGCGGGAGGTAGAAGCGGATCGCCCCGCGGCCGACGTAGGAACTCCAGTGGTCGATGTCGGGATCGGCGCGCAGGAGCGCGTCGAGGCGCTGGGAAGCCTTGTCCGTGGCGTAGATCGATGCGTTTTGCCGCAGCCGCAGATCGACCATCAGCTCGGGGCGGTCCGAGGAGGGGAAGAACTGCTTGGGCACGAGCGGCGTCAGCGCCAGCGCGAGCCCGAACAGCGCGAGCGTCGCGAGGATCGTGGTTTTTGCGTGGCGCATGGAGAACAGCAGCAGCCCGCGGAACGCGGCCATGACCCTGCCGGACGTGGCCCGGCCCTTCTTGATCTTCGAACCGAGGATCATTGTGCCGAGCAGCGGGGAGAAGACCACGGCCACGATCCAGGAAATGAGCAGGGCGATGGAGACCACCGCGAAGAGCGAGAAGGTGTATTCGCCGGCCGAGCTCCTGGCGAAGCCGATGGGCACGAACCCGAGCATGGTGACCACGGTTCCGGTGAGCATGGGAAAGGCCGTGGAGGTATAGGCGAACGAGGCGGCGCGGGGCTTTTCCCAGCCTTCCTCCAGCTTGGTGATCATGCTCTCGATGGTGATCATGGCGTCGTCCACGAGCAGGCCCAGGGCGATGATCAGCGCACCCAGCGAGACGCGCTGCAGGGCGATGGACGCGACGTCCATGGCCACGAAGACCGTGGCCAGCACGAGCGGGATGGAAAGCGCCACAACCCAGCCCGCGCGCAACCCCAGGCTGATGAAGCTGATGCCCAGCACGATGGCCACCGCCTCCCAAAGGGCCTTCATGAAGCCGTGCACGGCCTCGCGCACGACCTTGGGCTGGTTGGCGACGAGGGTGGCCTCGATGCCCACGGGCAGGTCGGCCTTGATGCGTTGGACGGCGGCGGCCAGGTTCTTTTCCAGGGCCAGGACGTCGCCGTCCGAGCGCATGGCGATGGCCAGGCCGAGGGCGTTTTTGCCGTTGACGCGGAACAGGGGTTGGGGTGGATCGGCGTAGCCGCGCCGGATCGTGGCGATGTCGCTCAGGCGCAGCATCACGCCGCCGACCGCGAAGTTGATCGCGCGCAGGTCCTTTTCCGAGCGGATCTTGCCGGAAACCCGCACGAGGATGGATTCGCCCTCGGTCTGGATGGTTCCGGACGGGGCCACCGCGTTCTGCGCCGCAATGGCCTTGAGCAGCGCCGCGCGGTCCAGCCCCAGCTCGGCCAGCCGCCGCGTGGAGAACTCCACGTAGATGCGCTCGTCCTGCGCGCCGAGCACCTCGATCTTGGACACGTCCGGCACCCGCAGCAGCCGCGTGCGGGCCTTTTCCACGTAGTCGCGCAGCTCGCGGTGGGTAAAACCGTCCGCCGTGAAGCCGTAGATGATGCCGTAGGTGTCGTCGAACTCGTCGTCGAAGAACGGGCCTTCGATATCCTGCGGCAGCGTGTGCCGGATGTCCCCGACCTTCTTGCGCACCTGGTACCAGACGTCCTTGACCTCGGCCTTGGGGATCACGTTCCTGAGCGTGACGAAGACGGTCGATTCCCCGGCCGTGGTGTAGCTCTTCAGGTCGTCCAGGTACGGCGTCTCCTGGAGCTTCTTTTCGATCCGGTCGGTCACCTGAAGCATGGTCTCGTCCTGCGTCGCACCCGGCCAATAGGTCTGGACGACCATGGTCTTGATGGTGAACGTCGGGTCCTCGTTGCGCCCGAGGTTCAGGTACGAGTAGGCCCCGGCGACGACGCTCATGAGCATGCAGTAGATGACGAGCGATTTGTGGCGAATCGCCCAGGCGGAGAGATTGCCGGCCATGTCAGTTGTCCAGGAGCCGCACCGTCCGGCCTTCGTACAGGTCCTGGACGCCGGCCGTGACGACCAGTTCGTCGGCCTGCAGTCCTTGGGAAAGAATCACGGTCTCCGGCGTGTAGCGTTCGACGGTCACGGCGCGCGCGTGGACCTGGTGCGTCGCGGGGTCCACGACCCAGACGGAGGCCGCGCCCTGCGCCATGGACAGCGCCGCAGCCGGGAGCTCGATGAACGCGCCGCCTTGGAGCGCGAACCGGCCGACGACCGTGGAGCCGAGGAACATCCCCCGCGGCGGGTCCGCCAGCGCGACCTTGACCTGGAACGTCCGGGTGGCGGCGTCCGCCTGCGGCGAGATTTCGCGCACCCGGCCGAGGGCCTTGATCTCGGGATTGTCCGTCAGCCGGACTTCGACCTCCTGGCCCTTTGCAGGCTCCTGGCGCAGCGTCGCGGCGGGCATGCCGAAAATCGCGTCCCGGCCCTGGCGGCCGGCCAGGACCACGACCGTCTGGCCCGCGGCGACGACCTCGCCCGGTTCCGCGCCCTTTTCCGTGATCACGCCGTCGGCGTCGGCCTTCAGGACCGTATAGCCCAACTGCTCCTCGGCGGAGTGCAGGCCGGCCCGGGCCACGTCCACCTTGGCCTGGGCCGTGCGCAATTGGCGCAGCGCGTCGTCGTAGTCGGACTGCGACACCGCGTCCCCCTTGAGCAGGGCCCGGGTCCGTTTTTCCGTCAGCTTGACCTGCTCCAGCGTGGCGCGGGCCGCGGCCAGGTCGGCCTCGGCCTCGGCCTTGGCGTTGCGCTCGATGACGTCGTCGAGGCGAGCCACGACCTGTCCGGCCCCGACCTCGTCGCCCACGTCGACGGGCCGGGCGATCAGCTTTCCGGCGAGGCGGAAGGCGAGGCGGGTTTCGTCCCGCGCCCGGAGATGGCCGGTCAGGAGGATCGAATCGCCCACGTAGCCTTGTTCCACGCGGACGACCCGGACCGGCCGGATGGCCGGTTCCGTCGGTTTATCATTGCCGGTGCAGGCCGCGGGCAATGCCGCAGCGGCCAGCAGCAACGCAACCATGGGGAGCCGGAGCACGGCGGGCAAGGATCGGGAAACGTTGTTCATGGTGATTGCCGTGATGCGGTCCGGGCGCACGGGGTCGCGACGCCTATGGGGGCGGAACTGTCGAGCAGCGCCCGGAGAAAGGCGAGCACGATCCGGTCCGGGGATTCGATGTCGGCAACGGCGCCCTGGAGCGCGAAGCCGTTCCACAGGGCCGCGAACCCCGTGGCCAACTGCAGGGGCTCGAACGTGGGGCGCAGCCCCTTGCGTTCGTACAGGATGCGGATGTCGTCGCTCAGGGCGGCCAGCCGCTCCCGGTGCCCCTGCAGGAACCCCTCGCGGAAGGACGCGTTGCGCCTTGCGTAGAGGTTGAATTCGACTTCCATGGCGGACAGTTTCTTGTTCTGCAGCAGGGCGCGCAGCCAGTGCGCGATGTTTTCGATGATCTCGTCGCGCTCGCCGTCCGACGGCGTTGCGACGATGTCGTGCAGTTGGCGGACCTTGTCGTCCAAGTGGCGTTTCGCCAGTTCCAGCAGCATGGCGTCCTTGCTGGCGAAGTTGGAGTAGAAGGCGCCCATGGTGAACCCCGCCGCCTCGGCGATGCTGCGGACGGTGGCGGCCTCCACGCCGTGTGCGACGATTTCGCGTCGGGCCGCGGCCAACAGGCGTTCGCGGGTATTCTCCTGGCTGTCTTTTCGGGTCAATCGTCGCATCGCATCCTCCGTCACCAGGGAATAACAGTTGCTATCCAAATAGCAAGCGCTATTTTACGGACCCCGGCGTGCCACTGGGCGTGGCCGCGGCCCCCGTGGCTGCGGCCGCGCGCGCTGTCGGCGGTGCCGGCGCGGTGCGGAGTGCGGGAAGGCGCGGGGAAGCGGTGCGGAAGAGGGGAAAGACGCGCGCGGCGCAAGGGCCGGGCCAAAAGAGACGCCCATGGGCGTTTCTTTTGGCGTCGCTGGGGGGGGGGCGGGGTTCAGGCCCGGGCGGCGGAGAGCGCCAGCACGGCGCGCACCAGCAGCTCGGCCGCGGGCGCGAGGACGGCCTCGTTGAAGTCGAAGCGGCCGTTGTGGTGCCCGGCGGCCAGCTCGGTGCCGATCATGGCGTAGGTGGCCGCGCCCCCCTGGGCCTGCACCGCGCTCATGAACTCGCTCACGTCGTCGCTGGCCCCGAAGTGCACGCCGTCGCGGATCAGCTCCGGCCGGAAGAAGGGCATGTCCGCCGCGGCGCGGCGCAGGACCTCGACCATGGCCGGATCGCACCGGGCGCCGGAGCAGCCGCCCATCACGCGGTTCTCGAAGCCCACGTCGTACATCCCGGCCGCGTGCTCCAGCACGCGCTGGGCGCGGGCGTACATGGAGTCGTTGAGCTCCGTGGTCGCGCCCCGGGTCTCGATGCGCATGACGGCGCGGGCCGGGATGATGTTGCGGCCCTCGCCCGCCTCCAGCCGGCCCACGGTGATGCGCGTGGCCCCGGCCGAGTGGCGCGGGATGGCGTGCAGGTTCAGGGCCGCGGTCGCGGCCGCGAGCAGCGCGTTCCTGCCCTGCTCGGGAAAGGCCCCGGCGTGGGACGGCACGCCGGTGTAGGTGGCGTCGAACTTGCTGGTGGCCAGGAAGTCCCTGAGGCCGAGGATGAGCTCGCCGGTGTGCAGGGCCCGGAAGCCCAGGTGGCAGGCGATGAAGGCGCGGATGCCGTCCACCACGCCCGCGCGGACCATGGGCAGCGCGCCGCGCACGCCCTCCTCGGCGGGCTGGAAGATGAGCCGCACGTTACCGGGTATGCGCTCGGCCAGCCGCCGGAGAATCAGGGCCACGGCCAGGCCGATGGCCCCGTGGCCGTCGTGGCCGCAGGCGTGGCACTGGCCCGCGTTGCGCGAGGCGAAGTCCTCGCGCGCCGGGCGGTGCTCGGCGGCACCGCTTTCCTCCATGGGCAGGGCGTCGATGTCGAAGCGCAGGGCGATGGTCGGCGCGGGTTCGGGCCTGAGGTCCGCCACCAGGCCGGTGAACCCGCCGCGCATGCGCTCCACCAGCTTCGGGTCGGCCCCCTGGTCCACGGCGCGGCGCGCCGCGGCCTCCAGCACGGCGTCCTCCGGCACGCCCATGCGCGAGGGGCCGTCCAATATCTCCGCGCCCATCTTCAGGTGGAATCCGGCCCGGCCGAGCGCCTCGGCCAGGAAGGCGGTGGTCCAGAATTCGGTCCAGCCGCTTTCGGCGTGGGCGTGCAGGGTGCGCCGCCAGCCGATGATCTCCGGCTCCAGTTCGCGCAGCATGTCGTGGATGGTCTCGGCCATGGGGGCTCCGGGGGTTTGGCCGGGCCGGCGTCCGCGGGGGCTGCGGGAGTCCGCGCGACGCCGGCCCGGTCCGTCAGAACATGTGGTTGGGCAGGAAGGTCGCCATCCCCGGCCACAGGAAGAGCATCACGATGACGATGAGGTCGCAGAGGATGAAGGGCAGCACGCCCTTGAAGACGTCCTCCACGCGGCTGTCCGTAGTCCCGGCCAGGGCGAAGGCGTTGATGCCCACGGGCGGGGTGATCCCGGCGATCTCGTTGAGCTTCATGGCCACCACGCAGATCCAGATGGGGTCGTAGCCCAGGCTGACCAGCACCGGGAAGATGATCGGCAGGGTCAGCGCGAAGACCGCGGCCTGGTAGATGATCATGCCCAGGAAGAACCAGACCCCGATGACCGCGGCGAAGACGATGTGCCGGTGCACGTGCCAGGAGGCCAGGAAGTTGGCCAGGTCCGTGGGGATGCGCGTCACGGTCAGGAAACGGCTGAAGTACATGGCCGCGATGATGATGAAGAAGAGCATGGCCGTGGTGCTGGCGGTCTCGCGCAGCGCGCCGCGGATGGGCTCGATCCGGCGCAGGCGGCCGTAGATCACGCCGAAGATCAGCGCGCCGAACGCGCCCACGGCGCCCGCCTCGTTGGCCGTGAACATGCCGCTGTAGATGCCGCCGATGACCAGCGCGGCCAGGAGCAGGATGGGCCAGAGCATGAAGCCCGCCTTGACCCGCTGCCGGGGCGTGACCTTGAGCTCCTCGGCGTGGATGGGCGCGAGTTTGGGGTGCATCTTGGCGCGCAGGTACATGCTCGTCGCGTAGACGATGGCCGTGACGATGCCCGGCAGGATGCCCGCCAGGAAGAGCTTGCCCACGGACTGGTCCGTGAAGATGGCGAAGAGGATGAACATGCCGCTGGGCGGGATCATGCAGGCGAAGCTGCCCGAGCAGGCGATGGCCCCCAGGGAGAAGCTCTTGTCGTAGTTGTAGCGCTGCATCTCGGGGTAGGCCAGGCGGCCGAAGATGGTCGCCGTGGCGATGGTCGAGCCGCAGATGGAGGCGAAGACCGCGCAGCCGAAGGAGGTGGCGATGGCCAGGGCTCCGGGCAGGCGCGCGCAGATGGTGTGCACGTTGGTGTAGGCCAGCTCCGCGAACCCGCCGCGCGAGGCGAACGCGCCCATGAGGATGAACAGCGGCAGCACGCAGAAGGTGGGCGAGGCGATGGCGTTGTACAGGGTCTCGCCCAGCAGCGACATGGCGGCCGGGAAGTTGATGATCACCGTCAGGCCGACGAGGCCGACGAGGATGAAGTCGAGGGCCATGTGCAGGCCGAGGAAGAGCATCACCAGCAGGGCGACGATGCCCAGAATCCCGATCAGAGTGAAATCCATGTGAACGCAACCTCCGGGCGCGGCCGTGCGCCCTTCCAGCCGGAACGCGGCCGGGCTAGTCGGCCTTCCTGACCATGGCGATCAGGTTGAGCACCAGCTGGATGAAATACAGGATCATGCCGACGGACATGACGAACTTGACCGGATAGAGCGGGTAGTTGATGGCCCCGGCGATGCCCTCGCGGTCCACGAAGGAGGACCAGGCGTTGTCGCACATGGTCCAGGCCGTGGCGGCGATGACGACGGCGGCCACGACGTAGATGGCGATGTCGATGCCGTGCCGCAGCCGGGGCGGCAGCCTGTCGAGGAAGAAATCGACGCGCACGTGGCCGTGCTTCATCTCGCAGTTGGCCAGCCCGGCGTACACGGTGCCGATCATCACGAACATGGCCAGTTCGGCCACGCCCATGACCGGCTTGGAGATGGTCCGGCAGATCACGTCGACGAGCAGCAGGATCATGACCACGCTGAGCATCCAGCCGCAGATTTCCGCGCAGATCTTGTTGAGGTATTTCAGCAGGCTTGTCACGCAGGCACACCTTTTGGAGCGGCGGCGCCGGCCGGGCCGGCGCCGCCGGAAGGGTTAGTTTTCCTTGGCGAGGAACTCGTTGTCGATGGCGATGATGGCGTCCAGGATCTTCTGGGCGTTCGGGGCGCCGGCCTCGGTCACTTCCTTGACCCAGGTCGCCTCGTTGCCCTTGATCGTCGGCAGGGACATCCACTTCTTCATGTCCGCGGCCGTGGCGTAGGTGAACTTCACGCCCTTGGCCTCCATGCCCTTGATCTCGGCCTCCAGGCTCTTGGGATAGTACTCGGTGAAGCGCTTGACCGCGTTCACGTTGGCCTGCCGCACCGCGGCCTTGAGGTCGTCGGGCAGGGCCTGGAACTTCTTCTCGTTCATGGTGATCATGAAGGGCAGGGCCAGCCACATCTGCTTGATGACCATGATGTTGGGGGCCACTTCGTACAGCTTGGCGCGGCTCTGGGCGTCCACGTTGGTCAGCACGGTGTCGATGGTGCCGGTTTGCAGGGCCATGTAGCACTCGCTGAAGGCCACGGAGGTGGGCACCGCGCCGATGGCCGACAGGTCGGCCAGCTTCCAGCGGCCCGAGGAGCGCGCCTTCATGCCCTTGAGCTGGTCGAAGCTCGTCAGGGGCTCCTTGGTGCTGAAGGAATAGGGCAGCGCGGAATAGATGTAGACCGGGCGCTGGTTGTACTTCAGGAACTCCTGGGTCAGCTCGGGCACGGTGTCGTAGATCTTGCGGTAGACGCCGATCATGTTCTCGTACTTGGTGGGCCCTTCCTCGAGCAGGCCGGTCGCGCCGTTGAGCAGCAGCCGCTTGGGATAGTAGTTGACGTTGATGAAGCCCAGGTCGACCACGCCGTCCTGCACGCTCTTGAGGATCTCCTTGCCCTTGACCAGGGTGTCGGCCCAATAGGCGGTGACCTTGATCTTCCCGTTGCTCAGCTTCTCCAGCTCCTCCAGGAACTGTTTTTCGGCCTCGCCGCGCATGGTGTTTTCCGGGCAGTTGGTGGCGAAGGTGAGCTGATGGGTCTTGGCGTCGGCCATGGCGGTCATGCCGACGACCAGACACAGGGCAAGCAGCAATGTCGTCAAACGTCGCATACGGTTCCTCCTGGAAAGTGGTTGGGCCTGGCGGCCCGGGACACAACCTGAATCCGCTCCGAGCATGGCCGTCCGGGGCCACGCGTCATTGGCCATGAAAAGCGACCTGTGCAAAAGACGAGCAGTGCAAAAAAGCAGAGCCGCACCATGGGTGCGGCGTCCCGTTGTTGCCGATGCTGCTGTGCACGTGTGCGCGTCGTTGGTGCTCCATGCCGGCACGGCATGGCCGTTGCGCATTTCGCCGGCCGCTCTCCCCAAAGAGGTGGCCGGTGCGACGTATGCCGTGCCTGGAAGCATTTTCCGTAACCTCGTCGTCACATCCAAGTCAAGCATTTGCGCCCGCATCGTGCTGTTTTCCTTGTTTTTCGGCGCGTCTATACCCCACCGAACCGCTCCGTTTCACGCCAACCCGCCGTGATCGCACGCGGAACGGAGCGCCCCGGTCCGCGGTGCGGTGGCGGCGCATGCGGTCTGACGTTGCCGCCGAGGCGACGCGGTTTCCGTGGGGACGGCAACCCTATACTCGATACGCGATGCCGCGTGTACGGCGGGCGCGAGCGGCGGATCGGGAGGTGCGACGGGCCGACGCATCCGTTGGGCGTCTGGAGGGAGGCTAGGCCCGTATGGTGCAACTCCGATGCTATGGGTGCGAGACCGCGATTTTCCATCGGAGCAGTGAAACATGGTCGGCCTTTGACTTGATGCGGCTGGAGACTCTGCTAGAGTGATCCATGAGAACCGGCGATGTCGGGCCGGTGTATCCTCAGGTTGGGCGGGGGAACCGATGCGGCTCATGGAAACGCCGATCAGCGATGCTCGCAGTCGCTGCCTGCCGTTGTGGCGCACAAGGCTTTGTGCACTGCTGCTGCTTTCGTGCGCCGTGCTGATGGGGAGCCTGGTGCCGGCAATGGCCGTCACCCCCGACCCGGCGCTTGGCCTGACTCCGGAAGAGATCGCCTGGCTCGATGCCAACAGGGACGCCATCCGGTACGGACCGAATCCGAACTGGCCGCCGGGCGACTACATGGAGGACGGGAAGCACAAGGGGATCGTCTCCGATTACGTCAAGATATTCGAAAAAAAGCTCGGTATCGGCTTCAGACGCGTCTATTACGACGGCTGGGACAGCTTCTATCATGGCCTGATGACCGGCGAGTACGACCTTGTCGGCGCCTGCCAGGAGACCGAAGCACGCAAGAAGGTCCTCGTCTTCACCGAGCCCTTTCTCCGGACGCGGATCGCCGTCTTGACCAGGACGACGAGCCCGCCCCTGCAGTCCCTGGCTGCCCTCAATGCCATGACGATTGCCGGAGTCGAGGGGTATTCCAGCCTGGACTATGTGAAAAACAGATATCCCGGCGCCAGGATCGTCCACTGCGGCGATGACCTGACGGTCCTGCTGAAGGTGTCGGCGGGCGCGGCCGACGGGGCGATCGTGGATTATATGCTGGCCAGTTATCTCATCGACAAATACGGCATTACCAACCTCAGGTACGAAACCGAACTGGATTATCACTGGGACCTGCGTTTCGCCGTCAACAAGCAAAAGGCCCCGCTCGGCCCGATGCTCGACAAGGTGCTCGCCACCATCGGCAAGGACGAACGGCAGGCCATCTACAACAAGTGGGTGCGGATCAATCTCGAACACGCGCCGGGCTTTTTCGAACGCAATCTGACGGCCATCACGTCTTTCTTCGTGCTCGTCCTGCTCCTGCTCGTCGGGGTGACGATCTTCAATCGTTCCTTGCAGCGCCAGGTCGCCGCACGCACGAAGGAGCTCCGGCAGAGCGAGGAAGTCCTGAAGAGCGCAAAAAATGCCGCCGAGGCCGCCAGCCGGGCCAAATCCGAGTTTCTGGCCAATATGAGCCACGAAATCCGCACCCCGCTCAACGGCATCATGGGCATGCTCCAGCTCCTGCAGACGACCCCGCTTACCGGAGAGCAGACGCTCTACGTCGAGACCGCCTTCCAGTCCAGCAACCGCCTGACCCGGCTCCTTTCCGACATTCTCGACCTCTCCAGGGTGGAAGCGAACAAGGTCGAGATCGTTCGGGAGGTCTTCGACGTGCGGGACGCCCTCGACGCCATTGCCCAGCTTTTCGGGCCGAGCGCCAAGGAGAAGGGGCTGGACTTCCAGGTGCATATGCACCCCGACATCCCCCCCAGGCTGCTCGGCGACGGCCCCCGTTTGCAGCAGGTGCTCAGCAACATCGTGGGCAACGCCATCAAGTTCACCAGCCGGGGCTCCATCGAGGTCGAGGCCCACCTCCTGCCGCCGACACGACCACAGGAGCGCCGCGTGCTGTTCACCGTCGCGGATACCGGGATCGGCATCAACGACCAGGCGCTCGGCACCCTGTTCACGCCGTTTACCCAGATGGATGCAGGCTATTCCCGTCGGCACCAGGGGGCCGGGTTGGGGCTGGCGATCGCAAAGCGCCTCAGCACGCTGCTGGGCGGGGAGGTCGCGGTCGCAAGCGAGGAAGGCTCCGGATCGACCTTTTACATCAGCATTCCCTTCGGCCTGCCGGACGACGCTTCGGGCGGTGCGCCCGAACCCGCGCGATCCGCCGAGGACCCCGGAACCGTCCCCTCGCTGCGGGTGCTCGTCGTCGAAGACGATGCCGTCAACCGCCTCACCGCCGACAAGGTCGTCAAGCACCTCGGGCACGAGGTGGTGGCGGCGGTCGATGGGCAAAAGGCCTTGGAGGTTTTGCGCGGACGATCGTTCGACCTCATCCTGATGGACGTGCAACTGCCGGTCATGGACGGGGTGGAGGCCACGAAGCGTATTCGCAGCGGCGAGGCCGGGGAGCGGCACAGGCGCATCCCCATCATCGCCATGACGGCGTACGCCATGGTGGGGGACAAGGAGAAATTTCTCGCCGCCGGCATGGACGGCTACCTCGCCAAGCCCGTGGACGTCGAGGGCCTGCGCACCGTGCTGGCCAGGGCGGCAGGGGCGTCGGCGTAGCCCGCCGGGCCGCCGGGGAGCGGAGGGCAAGGCGCGCCCCTGCGCCGCGGCCCGTGCAGGCCGCCCGGCCCGGGGAATGCCCCCGGCGCCCATCCGCCTTCCGGCCCTCCGCTTTCTTTCAACCCCTCCCGATTTCCTGTAGGATCTCCTTCCCCATTCCCCTTTCCTTTTCGGAGGCGCTCCATGCACAAGACGCGGATGTTCGCGATAGTCGTCCTGCTGCCGGTCCTGCTGCTCTCCCTGCCCCCCGCCGCGAACGCGGGATTCATGGACAAGCTCCGCTCCGCGGCGGAAGAGGTCGCGCAGAAGACCACGTCGTCCGGGGCGCTGTCGCAGACGGAGATCGTTTCCGGGCTGAAGGAGGCCCTGTCCAAGGCGGTCGGCCAGGCCATCGGCAGCCTCGGCCGCACGGACGGGTTCCTGGGGAACAGCGCGGTGAAGATCCCGGTCCCCGACAGCCTGCTCACCGTGGAAAAGGGCTTGCGGCTCGTGGGCCGTTCGGAACTGGCGGACGAGTTCGTCACGAGCATGAACCGGGCGGCGGAGCAGGCCGTGCCGTATGCCAAGGACGTGTTCGTGACCGCGGTGCAGGAGATGACCTTCGAGGACGCGCAAAAGATTCTCGACGGGGCCGACGACGCGGCCACGCAATACTTCGAGGGCAAGACGCGCGCGACGCTCCGCGAGAAATTCCTGCCGCTGGTGGACAAGGCGACCGACAGCGTCGGCGTGACGCGATCCTACAAGGCGATGACGGCGCAGGCCGCGCCTGTGGCGCGGATGGCGGGGCTGACGGAAGCCGATCTGGACGGCTATGTGACGGACAAGGGCTTGGACGGCCTGTTCCACATGATCGCGCAGGAGGAAAAGGAGATCCGCAGCAACCCGCTGGCCCGGACCACGGACCTGCTCAAGAAGGTGTTCGGGAATTAAGGGCCGTCGGCGGCCTGCCTTGCGCCATCGCCCGTCCGCTCTCCTGGACGCGAAGGGCGTGCGGCCCGATCGGCTGCCCGGCCCGCCGCCACCGCCGCGCGCGTCTTCGCCGATGAAGCGGCGCGTAAGGGCGTCCGCGTCGGGCCCGCGCACGGCAGGCACGCCAGCGCCGGGAGGGCCTGCGGGCGCTCTCGCGCACCGTCGCCAGCAGCCGTAGCCGCCGACCGCCGCGTCCAGCGCGAACCTCACGGCCGGGCCGTTGTCCGGCGTTGGGCCCTGCGCGCCCAGGAGTCGGTTCGCGGCGTTCTGCCGCCGTGCCCAGCCCCAAGGTTTCCGGATACCGGCAACAACGTTGCCGCAAGGGCGCCGTTCGCCCTTCCCCCTCCCCAGGTGCATTCCCCTAGGTATTTCAGGAGAGTCGGTGCAGCAGTAGCGCATGGTCGCACGCTCAATGCCGGGTTTTCGCCGGCGGCCGGTAACGCACTCCGTTCGGCCGCACAGGCACCGGCGGCGCAGGGGCCGCAGCCCCTTCGGCGTGGCGGCAATGCGGCCCGCCGGAGCCCCCGGCCCGTGCGCCAGTGGAGCGGCGGAAGGCGGCGCTGCGCGCCCGGTCGCGCCCGAAGCCGCGCCCGGGCGCGGCCGGCAAGAAAATATAATGTACGGGGGCCGTGCGTTTTCTGCAGCCTGTGGTCAAGGTGGGGCGGTGGGCCGTGTCCCGTATTCCGTCATCCGGGAGGATACCGATGAGCGCAGGCTGCCCGATGTGTCGTGCACTCCGGCCGGGGGGATTTCTGCTGGCCTGCGTCCTGGGGGCGGTGTTGCTCGCGGGTTGCGGCGAGAAGCGGGAGGTCGTGCTCGCGGCGCTGCTGCCGCTGGTGATCGACGGGCAGGCCACCCCGGATGGCGGGGACACGCGCCGGGGCATGCAGCTCGCCGTGGAGGCCCTGAACCGCCAGGGCGGCATCCGGGGCCGCGCGGTCCGTTTGGAAATCCGGGATACCCGCTCCGAGCCCGATCTGGCCAGGCAGGAGTACCTGCGGCTCCTGGAGGAGCACGCCCCGCTGGTCACCTTTGCCGCCTACAGCCACATCATCCAGGCCCTGGCGGACGAGGCGGACCGGCACCAGGCGCCCTTGCTGGCGATCTGCACCGCGTCCCGGGGCGCCACCCGGGGGCATCCCTGGGTCTTTCGCTACTGGCCGGACGTGGGCGCGCACGTGCGGTCCCTGAAGGCCCTGGTCCTGCAACTGCGGCTCAAGGATCTGGCCGTGGCCTACGTGGACACCATCTACGGCCGTTCCCTGTTTCAGTCCCTGGGGCAGGCCCTGTCCGGCAACCACGTCCAGGTTCGGGGGGTGCCCATGGGGACGGGGCACGTCGATTTCCGCAAGCTCCTGGCGCCCGTGTCGGACGGCCAGGGCATCTTGATCGCGGGCATGGGCAGCCACTTCGCGGACGCCTTTACCGCCCTGAAGGGCGAGGGCTACCCGGGCGCGATCCTGGCCACCAGCGGAGCGGCCCTGCCGTCCATCATGGCCATGCCCGCCGCCCAGGGCGTCTATGTGGACACGCCGCAGATATACAACGTCAGGCGGCCTTATCCCAGGGAGGTCGGAAGGGCGTATGCCGCACGGTACGACAGCCCGTTCAGCTACTTCTCGGCCATCGGCTACGAGGTGGTCATGCTCACCGCCGAGCTGGTCCGGCGCGTGGAGCCGACCCCGGCGGCCTTCAAGCGCGGCTTCGAGGAGGGGTTCGTGTACCCCGGCCTGTTCGGAGACGTCTCCCCCGAACCGGGCGGCCACGACATGGGCTTCCCCCTGTATTCCGCCCAGGTGGAAGACGGAAACCTGATCTACATGGGGCAGTGACATGCGAGTCGGATTCCGCCTTGGCTTGATCAGCGCCCTGCTGGTGTGCCTGCTCGTGGCCTGCGCCTTCACGGCCATCTGGTTGTATTCCGCCGCGTACCGGGACCAGATCGCCAAGGACTCCCTGCTGCTGGCCGAGCGCATCGTCAAACGGACGCAGGCCAACATCGATGTCTTCCGGCAGGACATGGACCTGTTCGCCGTGGCCACCGGCCTGGGCGACAAAATCCAGAGGCGCGGCGACTTCCGGGAGCTCGGTCCGCTCCTGCGCAAGACCTTTCTGGACTATTTCGAATTACGCAGGGGCGACAGGATCTATGAAGAGGTCTCGGTCGCCGACGTCAATGGGCGACAGGTGGCGTCGAGCACGGGCCGCGACCATCCGGAGATCGCTGGGCAGGCCTGGTGGCGGGAAGTCCTGGCGACCGGCCAATGCCTGGCTCCGCTGGCCTATCGCGAGCACACGGACACGTACGGCGTGGTGCTGGCCAGCGCCCTGCGGAACGGACAGGGGGAAACCACCGGGGTCATCTGGGCAGTGTTGTCCGTCACCGCCCTGGTGCGCGATACCGGGTTCCGGACCAAGCAGTACCCGTCCACCTTCATCGAGCTGATCAACGAACAGGGCCGGCTTCTCTATTCCTCCCGATTGTTCCGGTACCTGGAGGACCGTTCCCGCGAGCCGTTCTTCAAGGGGCTCGGCAGGGAACCGGAGGTGCGGCAGATCAACCTGAACGGCCGGGACAGGCTGCTGGTGAGCTATCCCTTCACCGGGGACGGCTCCGCGGCGGCCCTCGGCTGGCGGTTGATCATCAGCCAGCGCATGTCCGAGGTCATGGGCACCGGCTACCGGTTGCGCAACGGCCTGCTGGTCGCGACCCTGGGGGTGCTCCTGCTGGCGGGCGGCCTGTCTTTTCTTTTGGCCAGAAACATCACCGACCGGCTCGGGCGTCTGGCCGTGGCGGCCACGGCATTCGGCAACGGCGTTTTGGACCAGCGGGCCGTGGTGGCGGGCAGGGACGAGATCGCCCAACTGGCCGCGACCTTCAACGACATGGCCGCGAACCTGGAGCGGAGCACCGAGGAACTGCACCAGGAAATCGAGGAGCGGGAACGGGCCGAGGCATCCCTGGCCGCGCAGACGGAAAAGCTCAAGCGTTCCAACGAGGAACTGGAGCAGTTCGCCTACGTGGCCTCCCACGACCTCCAGGAGCCTCTGCGCATCATCGTCAGCTACCTGCAGCTCATCGAGCGGCGCTACCAGGACAAGATGGACGAGGACGGGGGGCGCTTCATCCAGGCCACCATCAACGGGGCGGAACGGATGCGGTCGCTCATCCGGGGGCTCCTGACCTATTCCCGGGTGCACACCAAGGGGCAGGCCTTCGGGTCCGTGGACCTGAACGCGGTGTTGGACGAGGCCCTGGAAAACCTGGGGCAGGCCATCCTGGAGAGCGGGGCGCGCGTGGAACGGGCCGACCTCCCCAGGATCTACGGCGACCATTCCCAGATGGTGCAATTGTTCCAGAACCTCATCGGCAACGGGATCAAGTTCCAGCCCGCGGGGCGCAGCCCCGTCATCACGGTGGGGGCGGCAAAGGGCGAGGGAAGTTCCTGGGAGCTCACCGTGGGCGACAACGGCATCGGCATCGAGCCGCAGTATGCGGGGCGCATTTTCGGCCTGTTCCAGAGGCTCCATTCCCGGGGGCAGTACGAAGGAACCGGCATCGGCCTGTCCGTCTGCAAGCGGATCGTCGAAAGGCACTACGGCCGCATCTGGCTGGAAAGTTCGCCGGGGCAGGGGACGAGCTTTCACTTCACCTTGACCCAAGGAGGATAGGCAGTGGCCAGCGCAGTGAAGCCCATTCAGGTATTGATGGTCGAAGACAATCCCGACGACGTGCTCTTGGCCCGGGAGGCGCTCAAGGACGCCAAGGTCCATTTCAGTCTCAACGTGGCCCAGGACGGCGTCGAGGCCATGGATGTCCTGCAGCGCAGGGGCGGGCACGGCCAGGACCCGAGGCCGGACATCATCCTGCTCGACCTGAACCTGCCGCGCATGGACGGCCGGGAGGTGCTGGCGGCGGTCAAGGCCGACCCGGACCTGCGCAGCATCCCGGTGGTGGTGCTGACCACTTCCGACGCCCAGGAGGACATCGAGCGGGCCTACAACAGCCACGTGAATTGCTACATAACCAAACCGGTCGATTTCGAGCAGTTCATCAAGGTCGTGCGGTCCATCGAGGATTTCTGGTTCACCGTGGTCAAGTTGCCCTCGGCTTGAGGCGGGCATGTCTGGGCATCCGCTGCGCGTCCTGTATCTGGAGGACAACCCCGACGACCGGCTGCTGTTGCAGGCGTACCTGAGCGAGGTCCCCGGCAACGGCCTGGTGCTGACCGGGGCTGAACGCCTTGCCGAGGCGCTCGAGCTGGCCGCCGGGAAGACCTTCGACGCGGCCTTGGTGGACCTGAACCTGCCCGACTCCATGGGCCTGGATACCTTCCTGCGCCTGAAGGACCGCTGCCCGGACCTGCCCATCGTCGTGCTCACGGTGCACGACGTGGCCGCCACGGCCGTGGAGGCCGTGCGCAACGGGGCGCAGGATTTCCTGGTCAAGGACCAGCTTTCCGGCCCCCTGCTGGTCCGGGCGGTGCGCTACGCCGTGGAGCGCAAGGCCACCGAGGTCAAGCTGTCCCGCAGCAACGACCTCCTGGAACAGCGGGTCGAGGAGCGGACCAGGGAGCTGGTCCGGGCCAACGAACTGCTGCAGGACCAGATCGAGGAGCGCATCCGCGTCCAGGCCGACCTGACCGAGAGCCGGCGGATGCTGCGCATGATCATGGACAACATCCCGGCCCTGGTGGCCTTCGTGGGCAACGACAGGTGCTACCGCTACGTCAACAAGCTGTTCGAGTCCTTTTTCGGCGTGCCGGTGCAGGATATCGTGGGCAAGCACATCCGCGAAGTGATGCGCGGCGCGTATGCGGAGGACGAGGAGTACATCCGGCGCACGCTGGCCGGCGAAAGCGTGGTCTACGAACTCCTCTTGCCGTTCCAGCCGCCCCGGAACGCCCGGTGGCTGGAGGTCCGGTACGTTCCCTCCTTTGGCCAGGGCGGCCGGATCGACGGGTATTTCGTCCTGGCCAGCGACATCAGCGAGCGAAAGCGGGCCGAGGCGGAGCTGATCAAGGCCAAGGCCGATGCCGAATCGGCGAACCAGGCCAAATCCGAATTTCTGGCCAACATGAGCCACGAGATCCGCACGCCCCTGAACGGCATCGTGGGCATGCTCGACCTCATCCGCCTTTCCACGCCGGACCGGGAGAGCATGGAATACGCGCAGACGGCCCTCTCCTCGTCGCAGCGTCTCACCCGGCTGCTTTCGGACATCCTGGACCTCTCCTGCGTGGAGAGCGGCCGCCTGAGCCTGCGGGTGGAGCGCTTCGACCTGGGCGAATTGTTCCGCAACATCGGCGAGCTGTTCCGCCCCATCGCCAGGCAGTCCGACCTCGCGTTCCACACCCGCATCGACTCCGCCGCGGACATTCAGGTGCTGGGCGACGCGACCAGGGTCGGCCAGATGCTCACCAACCTGCTCGGGAACGCCTTCAAGTTCACCAAGGACGGGAGCGTGTCGCTCGACGTCGCTTTCCTGCCCGCCTTCTCGCCCGGGACGGTCCGGGTGCTGTTTTCGGTCGCCGATACGGGCATCGGCATCCCCGACGAACAGATGCAAAAGCTCTTCAGGCCGTTCACCCAGGTCCATACCGGGTTCACCCGGCCGTATCAGGGCGCCGGGCTGGGACTGTCCATCTGCAAGCGGCTGCTGTCCCTCATGGGGGGCACCATGACCATCGAGAGCGAGGTGGGCAAGGGGACCACGATCACCTTCTGCCTGACGTTCCCCTGTGCCGACGTGGGCCACCCCTCCGAGCGGACGGAAGCCGCGCCGGGGCCGCTGGCCCCGTTGCGGGTGCTTCTGGCCGAGGACGATCGGATCAACCGGCTGGTGATCCAACGGCTGCTCGGCAAGGCGGGCCATTCCGTCATTTCGGTGGCCAACGGCGTGGCCGCCGTGGCCGAGGCGCGCAAGAGCGATTTCGACGTGGTGCTCATGGACATCCAGATGCCGGACATGGACGGCGTCCTGGCCACGCGGGCCATCCGCGACGGTGCGGCCGGGGAGCGCGCCAGGACGCTGCCGATCATCGCCCTGACGGGCCACGCCATGTCCGACGACCGGGAGCGGTTCCTGGCGGCCGGAATGAACGAGTACATTTCCAAGCCGGTGGAGCTTGCGGACGTGGAACGCGCGATCAGAAGGGCGTTGGCCGCTCATCGGGAACCGGGGCGGGCGTGAGCGGAGCGGGGCATGATCCCCTCCCCCTCCCCGATAAAATGGAATAATTTATAGGATGGCAGGCCGGCCCGTGCGGTGTCGCCGCCCGGCCGGACGCCTGCCCCGGTCAACGACAACGCCCATGGCCGCGAGGCCGTGGGCGTTTTTCGGACGGGGCGGCGAAGGGGCGCTCCCACCGCGAACCCGCCAGGCGCGCGGGATGCGTTCGCCTCGGCGCACGATTTTCCGGAAATCCTGCCTTCGGCATTCTCCGTGCCGTGCGGCTGGCTCGGGCTTGATCAATCCGCAGGCGCAATTGCCGCAACGTCATCCGGTCTCGCCCATTCCTGCACATCCGCCGAAGACGCCCATCACGACCGATTCCGGCCGCCCTCGACGCGAGCGTGCCACCGGCAGGCGCGGCGTGCCCCCGGGCAAGATGCCTGCACGTCCCTCGGCTGCCCCTGGACGTCCCTGCCGCGTCGCGCCCGGAAAGGGACCGGCTCTCGCGCTAATATCGAATATTACGACTTGTAATTTCCCACGAACCCTTTCGGCGCCTATAGGTATTGTGAAACATGGAACACGCATGGGCGCGCCACCGGCAACCCCATGGCGACGATGAAGGAGATAGACCCGCATGGCTGATGAGACCAGAAAACCCAATGTCCTGTTGATCCAGGTGGATCAGATGACGGCCAAGGTGCTGCCTTCCTACGGGCACGAGGTCGTCAAGGCCCCGAACATCACCAGGCTCGCCGAAGAAGGCGTGGTGTTCGAGAACGCCTATTGCAACTTCCCCCTGTGCGCGCCCTCGCGCATGTCCATGCTGTCCGGCCGCTTCGCCAACAGCATCGGCGTGTGGGACAACGCCACCGAGGCCCTGTCCAGCACCCCCACGCTCATGCACTACCTGCGCGGGATGGGATACTGCACCGCCCTGTGCGGCAAGATGCACTTCGTGGGCCCGGACCAGCTCCACGGCTACGAGCAGCGGCTGACCACCGACATCTATCCTTCCAACTACGCCTGGGCCCCGGACTGGGAAAAGGGACTCGGCGACCGCCCCACGGGCATCAACCTTTCGGGCATCACCCAGGCCGGCACCTGCCTGCGCAGCCTGCAGATCGACTATGACGACGAGGTCGAGTACTTCGGCGTGCGCAAGATCTTCGATCTGGCGCGCTACGAGGAGCGGCCCTTCTTCCTGACCATCTCCTTCACCCAGCCCCATTCGCCGTTCGTCACCCGGCCCGAGTATTGGGACCTCTACGAGCACGACGATATCGACCTGCCCACGGTCCCGGCCATGGCCGAAGAGGACATGGACGAGATGAGCCGCTGGATCTACCACGCCCACGCGGGCGACCTGGACACGCCCACCGAGGACCAGATCAAGAACGCCCGCCACGCCTACTACGGCATGGTCAGCACCTTGGACGAGAAGGTGGGCAACATCCTCCAGGCGCTCAAGGACTGTGGCCTCTACGAGAACACCGCCATCATCTTCACCTCGGACCACGGCGACATGCTCGGCGAGCGCGGCCAGTGGTACAAGCAGCTCTTCTACGAATGGTCCGCCAGGGTGCCCTACATCTTCCACTGGCCAGGCACGTTCAAGCCCGGCCGCATCGCCCGGAACGTCTCGCTGGTGGACCTGGCCCCCACGGTCCTGGACATCGTCACCGGCGGCGACGGCCCCCGGCCGGTCAAGGCCTTCGACGGCCGCAGCCTGTGGCGCTTCCTGACCGAGGGCGCGGACCCCGGGCGGGACGATACGGTCATCTGCGAGTACACCGGAGAGGGGGCGTGCGCCCCCTGCCGCATGGTGCGCCGGGGCGATATCAAGTACATCTACACCCACGGGCACCCGGATCTCGTCTACGATCTGGCCCGTGACCCCGACGAACTGGTGAACGTGGCCGAGGCGCCCGCCTACGCCGCGATCCGCGACGAACTGAAGGCCGTATGCCTGAACGGCTGGAACCCCGCCACCCTCGCTGCGACCATCAAGGACAGCCAGAAGGACCGGCTTTTTATCCGGGACGCCACGGATTGCGAGCCGACCTGGGCCTACAGGATCTTCGACGACGACGACAGGCGCTACGTGCGCAAGGCCGGGGCCATCCAGACCAAGGCGTACGCACGGTTGCCCCGCAGCAAGGATGACGGCGCCTTCAAATAAGGGACAACGCCCTGCGCCGGGATGCGTGCGTCCCGCACGCATCCCGGCGCAGGACTGAACGGGATCCATGGGAGTTTCCTATGTCTGAGTGTGTCGACTACTCGACGGCCGAGGTGCGGGACACGCCGCCCCCCCGTATCGACGGCAAGCGGACGCTGCGCGACATCGTCATGTATCCGGTGCCCGCCAAGGCCGTTGGCGCCATCGTGACCCTCGTCGCGGTGGCCATGTCGCTGTTCCACCTCTACACGGGCTGCTTCGGCGTGCTCACCGCGCTCATCCAGCGCAGCGTGCACCTCTCCTTCGTGATGGTGCTGGTCTTCCTCACCGTCTCGGCGCGGCGCGGCATCTCGTGCATAAAGAACCGCGTCCCCCTCTACGACCTCGTCCTGGCCGCGCTGGCCGTGCTCCCCGGCCTGTACCTGGCCCTGCACTACGAGGAGATCGCCAACCTCGGCGGCCAGGCCACGACATTCGGGATCGTGCTGGGCTGCATCACCACGCTCCTGCTGCTCGAAACCGTGCGTCGCGTGGTCGGCCTGCCGCTGGTCCTCATCTGCGTCGCGGCGCTGCTCTACGCCTATTTCGGCCGCAGCCTGCCCGGCATCCTGGAGCACCGGGGCTATTCCATCGCCCGCATCTCGTACCAGATGTACCAGACCCAGTCGGGCATCATGGGCGTGCCCCTGGGCGTGTGCGCCACGGTCATCGCCCTGTTCATCCTCTTCGGGACCTTCCTGGACAAGTCGGGCGGCTCCAAATACTTCGTGGACTTCGCCCAACTGCTCACCGCGCGCTCCTGCGGCGGGCCGGCCAAGGCCGCCGTGGTGGCCAGCGGGCTCATGGGCACCATCTCCGGGTCCACCGTGGCCAACGTGGTCACCACCGGCAACCTGACCATCCCGCTGATGATCAAGACCGGCTACGACAGGGCCTTCGCGGCCGCCGTGGAGGCCGTGGCCTCGTCGGGCGGCCAGATCGCGCCGCCCATCATGGGCGCGGCCGCCTTCCTCATGGCGGAGATGACGGGCATCCCCTACGTGGACATCGCCATATCGGCCAGCATTCCGGCGCTCCTCTTTTACGTGTCCCTGTTCTGCATGGTGCACTTCGAGGCCAAACGCCTGTGCATCAAGCCCATGGACACCGCCTCCCTGCCCAGGAAATCCAAGGTGTTCGAGGGCGTGCACCTGTTCCTGCCGCTCATCGCGCTCATCTATCTGCTGATGAAGAACTACTCGCCCATGTACGTCGGCTTCTGGACCATCGTGGGCACCATCCTCATCAGCTACGCCCGCAAGGTCACCTGGCTCACCCCCGCCAAGGTCCTCGCCTGCCTCAAGGCGGGCGCCCTGAACATGATGCCCGTCACCGCCGCCTGCGCCTGTGCGGGCATCGTCATCGGCGCGGTGACCGTCACCGGGCTGCCCCTCAAGCTCTCGGTGCTGCTCATCGACCTGGCCGGCGGCTCGCAGTTCATGCTCCTGGTCCTGACCATGGTCGCCTCGCTGGTGCTCGGCATGGGGCTGCCCACCGCCCCGGCCTACATCCTGCTCGCCACCCTGGTCGCGCCCGCCCTGGTGCAGACCGGCGTCCCCGTGGTGGCCGCGCACATGTTCATCTTCTACTACGGCATCATCTCGGCCGTGACGCCGCCGGTGGCCCTGGCCGCCTACGCCGCCGCGGGCATTTCCGGCTCGGACCCGAACAAGGTCGGCTTCAAGGCCTGCTTCATCGGCATCGCCACCTACATCGTGCCGTTCATGTTCGTGTACGGCCCGGCCCTGGTGAACATCGGGACGGCCTGGCAGGTGTTGCTGTCCACGGCCACCGCCATCACGGGCATCGTCGCCCTTGCCGTGGCCGTGGTGGGCCACGGCAAGGGGCCCTGTCCCCTCTGGCAGCGCCTCCTGTTCCTCATCTCCTCGCTGATGCTGGTCTACCCCGAGGGCCTGACCGACCTCGCGGGGCTTGCGCTGCTCGCGGGCACAACCGCTGTCCATATCCTGGGCGTCAAGCGCTCAGTCAACAACGTCGCCGTCGTGGTAAACAGCGAATCCAACTAGTCTGGAGGAATCATGCAATCGTTGATCAAGACCCTGTTCACTGCGCTACTCGTCCTCTGTGTCGCCGCTCCGGCCGCGCTCGCCAAGGAATACATTTCCGTGGGAGCCAACCCCGTGGGCATGGCCCTGTACACCATGGGGGCGGGCCTGTCCGACGTGGCCCACAAGCAGTACCCGGACATCGACATCACCATCGAGGCCACCAAGGGCGGGATCCACAACCTGTTCCTGCTGGGCCAGGGGGAGATCGAGTTCGCCTTCACCGCGCCCAACGCCGCCCGCGACGCCTACGACGGCAAGGGCAAGTACGAGGGCAAGAAGGTCCCCGTGCTGGGCATGTTCTCGCACCAGATCGCCTTCCAGCAGATCCCCGTGCTGGCGGATTCCAAGATCCATACCCCCGAGGACTTCAAGGGGCAGCGCATCGGCGTCGGCCCTCCGGGCGCCCTGTCGCGCAACGACTCCATGAACTTCCTGGGCGCCTACGGCATGTCCACCAACGACTTCACGGCGTTCTCGGAGACGCTGCCGGAAATGGCCGAGAAGATGAAGAACGGCCAGCTCGACGCCGCCATGTGGTTCGGCGGCATCCCGCTGTCCCCGCTGATGGACCTGGCCCAGTCGCGGCCCCTGCGCTGGATCGCGGCCGACGAACAGAAGCTCGCCGGGCTCCTCGCCACGAACCCGATCTACTTCCTGGCCGACCTGCCCGCGAACCTCTACCCCTACCAGGACAAGCCCATCAGGTCGCTGGCCTACCGCCACAGCTTCGTGGCCCGTGCCGACGTCTCCGAGGAGCTCGTCTACACCCTGATGAAGATGGTCTTCGAGAATCTCGACTACCTGGGCACCATCCATCGCGGCTGGAAGATGACCTCCTTCGAGAACGCGCTGCAGAGCATGTCCATCCCCCTGCATCCCGGCGCCATTCGCTACTACAGGGAAAAGGGGCACCCCGGGCTCGAGGAATACCTGCGCAAGACCGCCCAATAATGTTCTCCCTCCTCGCGGGAGAGCCATAACCACCAGGACGGGGCCGCGCTTGCCCGCGGCCCCGCCCCTCGTCATTTCGCCATGCTCAGAGAGCCGCAAAGCCTGAACTGCCTGCTCGTCAAGCCCGCCGGTCCCGACTGCAACCTGCGCTGTTCCTACTGCTTCTACCTGCGCAAGGGGGAGCTCTTCGGGCGCGGCGCGCATCGCATGGACGAGGAAACCCTCGCCATCCTCACGCGCCGGTCCCTGGAACGCGCGCACGGCGCCTTCTCCTTCATCTGGCAGGGCGGCGAGCCCACGCTCATGGGCCTGCCGTTCTTCGAAAAGGCCATGGGCCTGCAACGGCACTACGGAGACGGCCTGCGGATCAGCAACGCCCTGCAGACCAACGCCACCCTCGTCGATGCGGACTGGGCCGTCTTCTTCAAGGCCAACGACTTCCTGGTGGGCGTCTCCCTGGACGGCGACGAGCACGTCCACGACCACCACCGCGTCGACACGGCGGGCCGCGGCACCTGGCGAACCGTCTCTGCCAACGCCCGCCTGCTCCTCGGCGCGGGCGTCGCGGCCAACGCCGTGGCCTGCGTCAGCGCCTACTCCGCCCCGTACGCCGCCGAAACGTACGCCTTCCTCAAGGAAACCGGCTTCGACCACATGCAGTTCATCCCCGTGGTCGAACCCGACGGCAACGGCGGCGTCACCGACTTCTCCGTCTCCCCCGAGGCGTACGGCGAATTCCTCTGCACCCTGTTCGACGCTTGGCGCGCCGACTTCAAGGACGGCCGTCCCAGCACCTCGATCCGCCTCTTCGACACCCTGTTCTTCACGCTTCTCGGCCACCCCGCCCCGGAATGCGACGCGCGCGGAACCTGCGGCCTGTACCTGGCCGTGGAGCACACCGGCGACGTCTACCCCTGCGACTTCTTCATCGAACCCGCCCACCACCTGGGCAACATCCGCGAACACCACCTCCACGACCTGTTCAATTCCAGACGCCAACGCCTGTTCGGCGGCGCCAAGGCCCAGCTCACCCCCACGTGCAAGGCCTGCCGGTGGCTGCCCCTGTGCGGCGGCGGCTGTCTCAAGGACCGCCGGAACAACCCCGCGGGCTTCAAGATGTCCTACTTCTGCACATCCATGACCCGCTTCCTGCCCCACGCCGTGCCCACCCTCAAGGGCCTGGCCTCCAGGTGGCGGGGCTGATCCGGCTCCGGGAAGGGGAGCGCACGTGACGAAAGGCGGACGCGAGTGGCGTGGCGTCGCGTGGTTTCCTTCCGGCCACCGGGGCTAGAAGGTCATGATGAATTCGAGGAATTCCAATTTGGCGGGGGTGAACCAGCGGTCCTTGCGCATGGCGAAGGAGATGCGCTCGGGCTCGAAGATGTGGTCCATGGGGATGAAGTCGATGACGTCGCCGTAGAGTTCCTTGATCGGGTCGTAGCTGAGCACGAAGGAGATGCCCATGCCGCGACTGACGAAGTCGGCGTTGAGCAGGATGTTGGTGGTCTCCAGGGACGCGCGGTAGGACAGGCCGAGTTCGTTGAATTTCTCGTCGATCTTGAGGCGCGCGGTGAACTTGGCGTCCTTTTGGGGCAGGATCAGCGGGTAGGCGGTGAGCATTTCCAGGGAGACCTGCTTCTCCTTGGTCAGTTCGTGCCCTTTTGGGACCATGACGACGTATTCGCCGCGCTTCCATGGAACGCCCTTGAGGCACGGAGGGATGGTGGAGCCGTGGGTCACGCAGAAATCGATTTCGCCGGACTGGACGAGGTCGATGCAGGCCTGCGGGCTGCTCTGCTTGAGGCAGACGTCGATCTTGGGGTGCAGGACCTTGTATTCGCACAGCGGCTCGGCCAGGAAAAAATGAATGACCCCCAAGGGCGCGGCCATGGTGATGCTGCCGGTGGTGGCGCCCTTGATTTCGTCCAGCTCTTCCAGGAACTGCTTTTCCCGCAACAGGACGCTTTCCGCGAACCGGAACAGGCTGTGCCCGGCCACGGTCAGGTTGAATCCCTGTTTGCCGAACCGGTCGAACAGCCTGCAGTTCAATTCCTCTTCCAGGCGTTTGACCTGCTGGCTGAGTGCGCTCTGGGTGCGGAACGTGACCTCCGCGGCGCGGGTGAAGCTGCCGTGCTTGGCGACCGCGTGGAAGCCGACGAGTTGCTGCCATTCCATACGTAGCTCCAGAAAACAAGGGCGGATGCCGTTGCCGAGCACCTACAATACGGTGCATTCGGCCTCCATATTTGTACTGAGTCGAATCCGGCATGGCAAGC
Source organism: Desulfovibrionaceae bacterium (assembly GCA_015709205.1). Taxonomy (GTDB): domain Bacteria; phylum Desulfobacterota; class Desulfovibrionia; order Desulfovibrionales; family Desulfovibrionaceae; genus JACCQO01. The sequence goes on along the minus strand of JACCQO010000019.1, from coordinate 5,920 downwards.
GGCGCCTTGGCCCTTCTCCGGCAAGGCGGATCTTCTTCATGCCTCCTTCCAAAGGAACCGTTCGCAGTAGTCGGGTTGTGTACAAAAAAATAAAACGCCGCCCAACGCATCGAGCGCCGCACGGCATTTTCCCATGGTACCCGGGGCGGGGATTGAACCCGCATGGTGTCGCCACCCAGGGATTTTAAGTCCCTTGCGTCTACCAGTTCCGCCACCCGGGCACGGAGGGGGTTTTTGTGTATGATGCGCCCGCCGGATTCGTCAACCGGTACGGCGAAGTGCGGCCCGTCGCGCCTGGCGGGGCTGCCGGGGCGCGCAGCGCTCCGAAACGGAAGCGACCCGCGCTGGCGGGCGCGGGTCGCTGGGGCGCTGCCGATGCTGTCCGGGCGCGGCCGCCGGCGGCTGGGAGACGGCTCGCCGAATCCCGGATGGCGCGGGGCCTGTCGGCCGCGCCGGGGAGATGTTCGCGACCGCCGCGGAATCGGCGTTCCGGGGGCCGTGGTTGAGGGGGCTGTTCGGCTGTTGGTCCCGCGCCGTTCGCGTCCTTCCGTGCCGCCGTCGCCTGGCCCGCCACTACACGGCGTCGGCGTAGGCGTCCTTGATGGCGCGGTGCACGCGGTCCACGTCGATGCCCGAGCCGTTGTCCTCTTCCATGGTCGTGATGCGCCCGTGGGCGTAGACCACGACCGTGTCCGCGAAATAGGCCATCTCGTCGGCGTCGTGGGTCACCAGCACCAGCGGCGTGCGGTACTGGCGCATGGTGTCCGACAGTTCCTGGCGCATGCGCATGCGCAGCGGCAGGTCCAGGGCCGAGAAGGGCTCGTCCAGGAGCATCAGGTCCGGGTTGGCGGCCATGCCGCGGGCCATGGCCGTGCGCTGCTGCTGCCCGCCGGAGATCTCGCCGGGGTGCGAATCGGCCACTCCCGCGAGCCCGAAGAGCTCCAGCAACTCCTCCACGCGGGCGTGGTCCTGCGGGCCCAGGCGGCGCCACAGCCGCTTGAGCCCGAAGGCCACGTTCTCGCGCACGCTCATGTGCGGAAAGAGCGCGTAGTCCTGGAAGATCAGCCCGATGCGCCGCTCCCGTGGCGGCAGGTTCACGCCGCGTTCCGAATCGAACAGGGTGCGCCCGTTGATGCGGATGTAGCCCGCGTCGGGGCGCATCAGCCCGGCGATGGCGCGCAGCGTGAGCGTCTTGCCCGAGCCCGAGGGGCCGAAGAGCACGAGCCGCTCGCCCTCGGTGGCGAAGCGGCTGTGCAGCGTGAAGCGCGCCCCCCGGCGGTCCACCAGTTCCTTGGTGATGTCCAGCTCAAAACCCACGACCGACTCCTGCTACGGCTTCTTGAACCCGCGGGCTTCCAGCAGGGCCGCGCCCTTGCCCGAGGCCAGGAAGTCCAGGAAGGCCTGGGCCATCTTCTTGTCGCCGGAGGTCTTGAGCACCGCGATGGGGTAGCTCACGGGCTTCTTCAGCGGCATCTCGGCCACGATCTTGACTTCCTTGCCGCCCTTGATGGCGTCGGTGTTGTACACGAAGCCCGCGTCCACCTCGCCGCGGCGCACGTAGTCGAGCACGGCGCGCACGTTCTCGGCGAACACGTACTTGGACTCCAGCGTGGCGTACAGGCCCAGGCTCTCCAGCGAGCCCTGCGCGTACTGGCCCGCGGGCACGGTCTTGGGCGTGCCGATGGCGATGCGCCCGACCTTGGCGTCCTTGAGGCTCTCGGGGCCCGTGACCTTGGCGGGGTTGTCGGCAGGCGTGATCAGCACCAGGGAGTTCAGGGCGAAGGTGCGCTCGGTGCCGTCGAGCACGAAGCCCTTTTCCACGGCGGTATTCATCCACTTGGGGTTGGCCGAGGCGAACACGTCCACGGCGGCGCCCTGCTCGATCTGGCGGTAGAGCGCGCCGGACGAGGCGTAGTTCATGGTCAGCGTGGTGCCTGGGTTGGCGGCCTCGAAGGCGGCCTTGACGTCGTTGAAGGCGTCGGTCAGCGAGGCGGCGGCCGAGATGGTCAGCTCCCCGGCCTGGGCTGCGAGCGGCAGAGCGGAGACCAGGGTCAGGGCCAGCAGCAGGGTTGCGAAAAGGCGTTTCATGAGCGTTCCTCCTGGGGTGTGGATCGGTGGTTGGTTGTTGAAGGGCAAAATTATTTGGGGGCCACGCATTTGCTCGTGAGCACCAGAATGGCCACGCAGACCACGGAGATGACCAGCACCAGCCAGTTGGCCAGCGAGTCCTGGCCCGCCTGCACCGCGCTGTACACGGCCAGCGACAGCGTCTGGGTGCGGCCCGGCAGGTTGCCCGCGACCATCAGCGTGGCGCCGAATTCGCCCATGGCCCGGGCAAAGGCGAGCATGGTGCCCGCCAGGATGCCGCGCAGGGCCAGGGGCAGGGAGACGCGCAAAAAGACCTCCAGCTCCCCCGCGCCCAGGGTGCGCGCCGCGTTCTCGTAGTTCGCGCCCACGCCCTCCAGCGCCGCCCGCGCGGACTTGAAGACCAGCGGGAACGAGACCACCGTGGCGGCCAGCACCGCGCCCTGCCAGGTGAACATCAGGCTGATGCCCAGGTGCTCGTTGAGCCACTGGCCGAACACGCCGCGCCGCCCGATGAGCACCAGCAGGTAGTAGCCGAGCACCGTGGGCGGCATGACCAGCGGCAGGGTGAGCACCGCGTCCAGCGCGTCGCGGCCCGGAAAGCGCCAGCGCGCCAGCACGTAGGCCGCGGCCACCCCGCAGACCAGGGCGGCCAGCGTGGCCAGCCCCGCCACGCGCAACGTCAGCAGCAACGGCTGCAGGAAATTCGCTTCCAGCAACAGGTTCATGCGTCCGCAGGCTCCGTCGCCGTGCGGGCTTTGCGCGCCGCGGCCCGGCCGGGTGCGCCGGGTGCGGTGGGCTCGGGCGGCGCGGGGTGCGCGGCGCGCGTCGGCCCAGCAGGCCGCGCGGCTCCGTTGGGCGACGGGGCCGCGCCCGGTCCCACGAAGCGGTCGTCGCTGCGCATGGTCGTGGCGTTGTCCGAGCGCCCCTCGAACCAGCCGAAACGGTCCGCGCCGCGCAGGTCGAAGTCGGCCACGAACGGCTTGATGTCGATGACCGGCGTGCCGTCGAGCATGTCCACGTCCTCCACGCGCACCAGGTTGCCGTGCACCCCGGTGATGCGCAGCACGGAAAGCCCCATGGGGTTGGGCCGCCGCGGCGAGCGCGTGGCGAAGATGCCGTGCAGGTCGTTGTCCAGGAAGGGCTTGACCATGAGGTCGTACCCCTCCACGCGGTGCAGGTGGTAGAGCACGAAGACGTGCGAGAACCCTTCGAGGTCCTTGAGACCCTCGGCGTACTGCGGGAGCACCTGGATGCAGCCCTTGACGCCGCGCGCGCCCACGGGCTGGATGGGCATGCCGGTGAGCTCCTTGTGCGGGGTGATGCAGTGGCCGATGGGCGAGTAGGTGATGGTCACGATGCTTCTCCTTATGGCGCTTGCGCCGGCGCGGGGGGCCGGTGACGGCTTCGCCGCAACCTTGCGCGCGCCGGGGAAATCCGTGGGCCGCTGCCGATGCCGCCGGACGCGGCGCGGCGCGGCGCCGTTTCCCGGCGCTCTACAATTGCTGTTCCGTGTTTGATAAAGCCTGTTATTTCAAAATGATGTTGTATCAAATGTCCGCCTGAGCACGTCCGGAGGTACGTTTTTGTCCGAACATACTACACTATCGTCCTCGGGGGAAATGCAGCAACGCGACGTCTGTCACGAAAGAAAACATTTCCGGGATAAGCGGCGAAAAAGTTCCCTCGTAAATGGTCTGATACAGTGTGCACCGCCGGGTGTTCAAGCGTTTTGTGCTTACTCACACGCTTTTTGGCGTCAACGTGACACATCATACAGCCTTTACTGCATCGGAAAGACGTCGTAGGTAGGGTAGCGGTGAGCCGTGCGCCGCGGACCGCCGCGCGGCGGCCGGGTGCGGCGCGGGACAAGAACCGGAATCACGGCCGGGCGCTGGAAGCCCGGACGCCGGGATAGCCAGGAGCCAAGGACGGGTACATGCAGACACTGCTGGAACGGATCGCGGAAATGACGCCCGAACAACTGACCCGCGTGCGCGAGCACGTGGACGCGGCCCTGGCGCGCGATGCGCACGCCGCCGGACGCCCCTGGGGCGGACACGGCGGCAACGGCCCCTGCGCCGGGCCCGACGGCGAACGCTTCCGCGTCTGTCGCATGTTCACCGTGCCCGACTCCGTGCGGCGGCTGACCTCCGCGGAGATGGCCCGCCTGGGCCACGCCTTCGAGAAATGGGCCACGGCCGCGCGCGACCGGCGCACCCGGCGCTCGCGCGAGCGCATGGTCCTGCTCTTCTGGGTCCTGCGCCATACCGGCGCGCGCCTCGGCGAGGTCCTCGGCCTGGACAAGGAGCACGTGGACTGGAAGCGCGGCGTGGCCCACTTCGGCAACGGCGAGGGCGACATGCGCGAGGTGCCCCTGCCGGTCTGGCTCCTGGAGCGGCTGGCCGCCAGCGTGGACGAGGACCCGGCCCCGGGTTCGCTCTTCCGCCTGGACCAGGGCTTCGTGCGCCGCAAATTCTACGAGCAGGCCCGCGCCAGCGACATCCCCAAGGACATGCTCAACCCCCGCGTGCTGCGCAATTCCCGCGCCGTGGAACTGCTCCAGGGCGGCATGCCCCTGCACGCGGTGCAGGCCCTGCTCGGCCACAGCACCGTGGAGTTCGCCTCGTCCTACGTGACAATCGCCGAAAAAGATCTACAGTCAATCATCGAACACCATCTCGCCAAGGAGAACGTCATGGAGACGAGCGCACGCAACACGTTCACCGGCCCTGTCGTCAAGGTGACCACCACCGGCCTGCTCAGCGAAATCATCCTGCGTACCCCGTCGGGCTACGAAGTGGTCTCCATCATCACCAACGAAAGCCGCGAGAAACTCGGCCTCGTGGAAGGCCGCACCGCCACGGCCCTGATCAAGGCCACCCTCGTGCTCCTGGAGGCCGCGCCCGCCACCGGCCCCACGCCCAGCAGCGCGCGCAACGCCTTCGTGGGCACCGTGGCCAACGTGGCCTCCGACGGCACCGTGGCCGAAATCAGCGGCGCCCTGGACGACGGCACTCCGGTCTGCGCCCTGGTCACCGAGGCCAGCCGCAAGTCCCTGGGCATCGAAAAGGGCAAGAAGTACGTCTGGTTCTTCAAGGCCATGAACGTCATCGTCAGCTAGCTCCCGGCCGCTGCCCCGCCAATGCGAAAGCGCCCGCCTCCCCCGAAAGGGACGCGGGCGCGTTTTTTTAAAGAGGCGTTGGCGACAAAGACGAAGGGCGCGCCCTGCGGCGCAGAACCCGGAACCCCGGCCCGGCCGCGGCCCGGCCGCACCTCAGCCCTGGTAGTGCGTGTCCGCCAGGTCCAGCCCCTCGCGCCGCCAGCGGCCCGGGGCCAGGAAGAACAGGCTCAGCCCGCTCAGGCTCTTGTCCACGCAGCACATCTTCCCGGCCACGTCGTCCGAAAGCACCGCCGCGATCTCGTCGCTCAGCGAGGCCAGGGCATGCTCGTCGTACTCCTGCAGCTCGCACTGCAACTGCAGGGCGTCGCCCGTGCCCCAGAAATCGATGTGCTCGGCCCCGGCATGCTCCAGGATGGCGTGGATCTCGTCGATGAGCCGCTCCTCCATCTCGTAGAGCTCGTGATAGCCCATGTCCGGGCTGTACTGCAAAACCCCGATCACTTCGCAGTTGTACTTGGCCATGGCGTCGGATCCGTCTGAGGTGGAGGGCGCGTTCCTTCGCTGCCCCGAAACATCGATCGCAGCCTAGCCCCGGCACACGCCTTTAGGCAACCCCACCCCCGTGATAATCCGGCGACGATGAAGGAATGGACGGGGCGAAGAGCTGGGGGGAGGCGGGGAGGGGAGGACCCTTTTTCGGCGAAAAAAGGG
>JACCQO010000106.1 GCA_015709205.1 Desulfovibrionaceae bacterium | reverse complement strand
AGGGGACCCTTTGGAAAGGGTCCCCTCTTCCTCCCCCGCCCCTCCCCCGGCTCTTTCCCGGCTCTTTCCTCCTGCCCCGGGATGGTGTAGCCAGTCGGGATCGGATGGTGCCACCCCGAAAAAATCAACCGCAACGGGACCGCAATCATGCCCCTTACCGACCGCCTCGGGCTTTCCGCCCCGCCCGTGTTCCTGATGGACGGCACGGCCTTTGTCTTTCGTTCGTTCTACGCCTACCGCGACATGACGCGTTCGGACGGCGCGCCGTCCAACGCGCTGTACACGGTGATGCGCATGCTGCTGAAGATCCTGCGCGAGGAGCGGCCCACGCACTTCGTGTTCTTCATGGACGGCAAGGGGCCGAATTTCCGGCACGAGCTGTATCCGGAGTACAAGGCCAACCGCTCGGCCACGCCGGAGGAGCTGGTGGCGCAGCTTGCGCCGATCCGCCAGGGCGTGGAGCTCTTGGGCGTGCCGGTGACCGTGTCCGAGGGATGCGAGGCGGACGACTGCATCGCGTCGCTGGCCGCGCGGCTCAAGCGCGAGCGGCCGGTGGTCATCGTGGGCGCGGACAAGGATCTGAAGCAGTGTCTGGATGCCAACGTGTTTCTCTGGGATCCGGGCACCAAGACCGACAGACTGACGACCATGGAGGACTTCCGCGCCGAGACCGGGCTCTCCCCGGCGCAGTGGGCGGATTTCCAGGCCGTGATCGGCGACTCCAGCGACAACATTCCGGGCGTGCCGGGCGTGGGGCCGAAGACGGCGGCGAAGATCTTCGAGAAGTATCCGGACCTGGAAGCCATCCGCGACCATTTGGACGACGGCGAGATGTTTTCGGCCAAGCAGCGCGAGAAGTTCCAGGAGCACATGGACGCGGTGTTCACGTACCGCAGGCTGACGACGCTGGACACGGGCCGCTGTGCGGAACTGGGGCTGGACGAGCTGGCCTTGCGCACACCGGACCCGGCCAAGATGGAAGAGTTCCTGCAGACCTGGGAATTCCGCACGCTGCTGCGCGAGGCCGGGGCCCTGCTGCGCGCCATGGGCGCGACCGGTGCGGCCGGTGCGACCGGTGCGACCGGTACGGGCGACAAGGCACGGAATGTGCCGCTGCCGGCGGCGGGTACCGGCGGCGGAATCGGCGGAATCGGCGGAACCGGCGGGACCAAGGGCGGCGCAAAAGGCGGCGGAAAGAACGCGCAGCTCTCGCTGTTCGACGCGCCTGCGGCTACGGCGGCCGTAAGCGCCACGGCCGCGGCGGCCATCGCGGACCTGGGCGACTTGGCGGGGCGCGATGTGGGATTGCACGTGGCCGACGGCCGCGTGCGCCTGGGCCTGGGCTCGGCCGGAACGACGGACTCCCCCGACGCGGGCTCCCAGAACACGAACGACGCGGCCACGGAATGGGACCTGGGCGCGCGCGCCACGGGCGCGGGTGCGGCGGAACTGGCCGGGGCCCTGGGCGCGGCGCGGCGCGTGGCCTGCGCGGACGTCAAGGCGCTGCTGCGCACGGACGCGGCCTGGAGCGCGGTGCCCGTGGAACGCTGGTTCGACCTGGGGCTGGCCGCATACCTGATCAACCCCGAGGATCGCGACTACTCCTGGCAACGGCTGGCGGACCGCTTCGCCGCCGAGCTGGAGACCGCGCCGGAGAACCCGGGGCTGCTGGCCCTGCGCATGGCCGGGGCCCTGGAAAAGACCCTGGGGGCCGCGCACCTGACGGAGCTGATGCGCACCCTGGAGACGCCGCTGATTCCCGTGCTGGCGCGCATGGAGGCGCGCGGCATCGCCATCGACCGCGCGGCCTTCGCCACGTTCCTGGCCGACGTGCAGGGCCAGCTGGACGCGCTCACGCGCCGCGTCTACGAGGCGGCCGAACGGCAGTTCAACCTGCGCTCCTCGCAGCAGCTCGCCGAGGTGCTCTTCGACCACCTGGGGCTCAAGGCCTCGTCCAAGACTCCGGGCGGCGCACGGTCCACGTCGCAGGCCGCGCTGGAAAAGCTCGACGGCCAACACCCGGTGGTGGCGCTGATCCTGGAATACCGCACCCTGGAAAAGCTGCGCTCCACCTATCTGGAGCCGCTGCCCGGGCTGGCCGACGCCGCCGGGCGCATCCACACCTCGTTCAACCAGCTGGCCACGGCCACGGGGCGGCTCTCGAGCTCCAACCCGAACCTGCAGAACATCCCCATCCGGGGCTCCTTCGGCATGCGCATGCGCTCCTGCTTCACCGCGCCCGCGGGCCGCAGGCTGGTGGCCGCGGACTACTCGCAGATCGAGCTGCGCGTGCTCGCGCACATGTCCGGCGACCCGGCCCTGGTGGACGCCTTCCGCCACGGGCTGGACATCCACTCGCGCACGGCCGGGATCCTGTTCGACAAGGAGCCGGACGCGGTGAGCGCGGACGAACGGCGCAACGCCAAGACCATCAACTTCGGGCTGATCTACGGCATGGGCCCGCAGAAGCTGGCGCAGGAACTGAAGATTTCCCTCAAGGAAGCCAAGGAGTTCATTGAGCGCTACTTCGAGCGGCTGGCCACGCTCAAGGCCTTCTACGAGGGCGTGGAGCAGCGCGCGCGCACGGACGGCTACGTCACGACCATCGCCGGGCGGCGGCGGCTGCTGCCGGGCATCCATTCGGCCAACAACCAGATGCAGGCCCTGGCGCGCCGCCAGGCCGTGAACACGCTGATCCAGGGGTCGGCCGCGGACATCATCAAGCTGGCCATGCTCGCGGCGGACGCGGACGAGACCCTGGCCGGGCTGGACGCGCAGTGCATCCTGCAGGTCCACGACGAACTGCTGCTGGAGACGCCGGAAGGCGCGGCGCAGGCGGCGGGCGAACGGCTGGCGGAGATCATGGCCTCGGTGAGCGAGCTGTCCGTGCCGCTCAAGGTGGACTGGGGCACCGGCGCGACCTGGGCCGAGGCGCACTAGCGCTCGGCCGGGCGGTCCGGGCAAGGCCCCGGGCGCTGCCCGCCGAACGGAGCCTGCCGGGAAGACCCGGCCCCCACGAACGAAATCCCATCCAAGGCCGCCCTCCGGGGCGGCCTCTTGCCGCGCCGCGCCTGCCGCACAGGGCACGTTCAATCCGGACGTTCATGCCCGCGGACATTCCGGCCCGGGCAGCCTTCCTTCCAGCAGGCCCCGATCTCCACGCGCGGCAGCACCCTGCGCGGCTCGTGCCCGCACGGCGGCGCACAGCCGGAGGACGACGGCACCGAACGCGCAGCCCCGGAGCGCCGCACAGTCGGCCAAAAGGCGGCGAGGAAAGGGCGAACCACAAAAACAGTAAATAAACGCGGTATATTGAACAATAACATCCAAAGGGGCCGCGGTCGCGCAACCTGCAGAAAACACGGTTTTTTCTGGCGCGTGGCGGCCCTTTTTGGTATTTTTGCGAACGAATTGTTGCAGGCAGGCCATCTTTCCGCGCGGGGGCACGCAGGACCGATTCCACCCAAGAATCGGGGGCATGGCCCATTCCCGTCACCGCGGCAGGAAGCGCACAGGCCATGACACGCCCTCCCCATCCGGTTCCGGCCCGTTCCAGCGATCCGACGCGCGCCGCGGCGTCCCGACCGGCGGCGCTCCTGCCCGTCGCGCTGGCGTTGGGCGCGCTGCTGCTGGCCGCGCTGGCCGCGACGCCCACACGCCCGGCTGTCGCGGGCGAACGCGTCCTCTGGGCCACGGCCGACCGGCCCACCTCCTACATCCTGCGCGGCCCGGACAAGGGGCGCGGCGTGGTGGACGAGCTCTACGCGATCCTGCAGCGCGGGATGCCGGAGTACGAGCACCAGACGCAGGTGATGACCTTCGGCCGGGTGCTGGAGATGATGCGCTCGGGCGAGAACGTCTGCGCGGTGGGCTTTCCCAAGCCGGAGCGCGAGGCGGTCTCCTGCTTCTCGCTGCCCGCCGTGGTGGCGCTGTCCTATTCCGTGGCGGCGCGCAAGGGCGTGCTGGAGGCGATCTACGGCGACGTGGACTCGGTGTCGCTGCAGGACCTTCTGGGCCGGGCGGACCTGCGCGGCGGCGTGCTGCAGAAACGCGCCTACGGCGACCTGAACCCGATCCTGAGCCGGGCCGAGGCGCGCGGCGAACTGGTCGTGCTCCCGCCCGGCGCGGACCTGGTGGAGATGCTGCTCAAGCGGCGCGTGGACTACGTGATCGAGATCGCCTCGTTCATGCGCTACCGCGCCAAACAGGTCGGCGCAAAGGACGCGCTCGCGTCCTTCGTCATCCGGGAGCACGGGGACCGGCCGCTGGTGGCGCACGTGTTCTGCACGCGCAACGAATGGGGACGGCACGCCATCAAGCGCATCAACACGATCCTGCGCCGCGTGTGTCCCACCCCGCAGTACCTGGAGATCCTCGAACGCTGGTACGACCCCAAGGCCCGCCCGCTGCTGCGCCGCTACTACGAGGAACGCATCCTCGGCATCCGCTCTGCCCGGCCCGCCCGGCCCTCGCAGCCCCCGCAGCAATAAACGGCGCGGCGGCGCCCCCTTTTCGCAATCGGCACGGCTCCGGCCGCGAGCCGAATTCCCCTCGTCCGCGCCCGACCGCCGCCCATCGGCCCCCCTTTTTTCTCTTCCAGGCGCATCCGCCGCCCAAGGCGGCGGCAGCCCGGCGCGCGCGCCTCCAGCCAGAGAGCGCATCCCGAACAGGTATCGAATCGGTACATTGCGCAGCACGGCGCGAACAAGAAAAGGGCAGCCAGACTCCGGCTTGGCCGGGAGCCACAAAAGAAAAGTTTCTGGGGGTGGAGAGGGGTGGAGGGGGGCCCG
>JACCQO010000018.1 GCA_015709205.1 Desulfovibrionaceae bacterium | reverse complement strand
CGGGACCTCTTTACAAAGAGGTCCCGCCTCTCCCCGCCTCCCCCCGGCTCTTCGCCCCGCCCGCCTTCCTGCGCGCCGCCGCCGCTACGCGGCGTCGGCGGCGGGAAGTTCGATGATGAAGGTGGAGCCGTGGCCCGGGGTGGATTCGGCCCAGATGCGGCCGTTGTGGCGTTCGATGATGCGGCGGCAGATGGCCAGTCCGAGGCCGGTGCCGGCGGGTTTGTCGCTGAGCGTGTCGTTGCGCCCGCCGCCCTGTTGGAAGGTGTCGAAGATGCAGGTGAGTTCGGCGGGCGCGATGCCCGGTCCCGTGTCCGCGACCTCCAGGCGCACCAGGGATTTCAGGGCCCGCGCGCGCAGGGTCACGTTGCCCTGGCGGGTGAACTTCACGGCGTTGTCCAGCAGGTTCACGAGCACCTGGACGATGCGCTTGGCGTCGCCGCGCACCTCGGGCAGCGGTTCGGCCACGTCCACGGTCAGGGTCAGGCGCGGGCGGCGCTGGAAGAGGATCTGTGCCGCGTCCACGGCCTGGGCCACGACGTCGGGCAGCGACAGGGTGCCGTCCTGCCATTCCATGCTCCCGGATTCGATGGCCGAGAGTTCCAGGAAGGAATTGATCAGCTCGGTCAGCCGCCTGCTCTGTTCCTCGATGATCCGCAGGTTCGAGCGCATGTCCTCGGATTTCTTGGCCAGAAGGGGATCGCCCTCGGCCAGGGGGGCGAAGCGGCGCATGAAGTCGCGGTCCACCAGCTTGGCGAAGCCGCGGATGGAGGTCAGCGGCGTGCGCAGTTCGTGGGACACGGAGGAGAGCAGGGTGGATTTCATCTCGTCCAGCTCGGTGAGGCGGCGGTTGGCCTCCTCCAGCTCGGCGGCCTTCTGCAGCAGCCCGCGCGTGCGTTCCTCCACCAGGTTCTCCAGGTGCGAGTTCAGGGCCGCGAGCTCCTTCTCGAACCGCTTGCGTTCGGTGATGTCCATGAGCGCGCCCTCGTAGTAGGCGAGGTTGCCGTCCGCGTCGTAGACGCCGCGCGCGTTCTCCGAAATCCAGATGATGGCCCCGTCCTTGCGGTAGACCTGGGACTCGTAGTGCGCCACCTCGCCCTCCTCCAGCAGGGCGTGGCGGAAATCCCGGTTGCGCTGGGGATCCACGTACATCTGCAACCCCACGTCGTGGTAGTGCGCGGTCATTTCCTCGGGCGAATCGAATCCGAAGATGCGCGCCAGGGCCGGATTGGCCACCAGGAGCCTCCCCTTGGGCGAGGTGCGGAAAATGCCCTGGATGGAGTTCTCGAACAGGCTCCGGTACTGCTCCTCGGCCGCGCTCAGGGCCAGCTCGGCGGCCTTGCGTTCGGTCACGTCGCGCGCCGAGGCCACCAGCCCCGTGACTTCGCCCTGGCCGTCGCGCACCGCGGAGACGTAGATCTCCAGCCACAGATACTCGCTCTCGCGCCGCCGCACGCGCACCACGCTCTGCAGCGCCCCCCGCCCGGAGAGCACGCCGCGTTCCAGGCTGGCGCGGAACGCCGCCCCGTCCTCCGGGTGCAGAAAGCGGAACAGGGAGAGCCCGGCCATCTCCTCGGGGGCGTAGCCCAGCAGCCGGTAGCACGACGGGCTTACGTACAGCAGCCGCTCGGCGTCCGGCGGCATCAGGCAGACCAGTTCGCTCATGTTCTCGGCCAGCAGGCGGAAGCGCTCCTCGCTCTTGCGCAGGGCCTGCACCGTGAGCTTCTGTTCCGTCACGTCGCGGCCCACGGCCTGGTACTCCACCAGCGCGCCGCCGGGCGTATAGATGGCCCGCAGGGTCCACAGGTTCCAGCGTATCCCGCCGAAGGGCATGAGCACACGGTGCTCCATGCTGACCACGGGCGAGCGCGGGCACAGGGTCTCCACGAGCCGCTGCACCGCGGGCTGGTCCTCGGCCGGAATGTGCGGAGAAAAGCGCGAATCGATCAGTTCGTCACGGCTGCGGCCGAAATACCGCGCATAGGCTTCGTTGACGAAACTCAGGGTGCCGTCGGGCGCGTAGCGGCAGATGAATTCGGTCTGATCCTCGACGATGGCGCGATAGCGCTCCTCGTTGCGGCACAGGGCCTCCTCGGACAGCTTGCGCTTGCCGATGTCCGTGGCGAACCCCTCGATGCGGTAGCCCTCCTCGTCGTCCACCAGGCGGCAGTGCAGCGACAGCCAGAGGCGTTCGCCGTCCGGCCGCAGGAAGGGCAGCTCGAAGTCCGTGGCCTCGCCCTCGCGCGCAAGCTGTTCGGTGAGATCGGGGAGGCGGTCCGGGTCTGCGAAATAGCGCGCCGGATCGCGGTTGATGGCCTCTATGGCCTCGGTGGGAGAGGGAAAACCCGTGTGCCGGGCCAGCCAGGGATTCACGTAGAGCAGCGTGCCGTCCAGGTGCGCGGCGAACACGCCCACGGGCGCATCCGCCCGTTCCAGCGTGAAGGGGACGCCGGAATCGCCGCCCACCGGGGGGCCGCCGTTGTCCGTGCTCTGGCTCATGGCACCGCGGAAATTGAAGGTTATTGTGCAACCTCTATAGCAGGTTGCGGCCGTAAATGGAAGGGCCCGCTCAGGCTGGAGAGAGAAGAGCCGGGGGGAGGCGGGGGGGGCCGGGCCCTCTTTGTAAAGAGGGCCCGGCCCCCCCTCCACCCCTCTCCACCCCCAGAAACTTTTCGTTGGATGAGGGCGGAGGGGATTGTCGCGGACGCGTGGATGCCGGACGGGGGTGGTGCGGGCGCGGGGAGTTCGGGAAAGGTGGAGGGAGGTGCGGGCGTGCCGGGCTGCCGCCGCTTGGCGGCGGATGCGCCCTGGGGGGAAGGGGAAAGAGGAGGGGGATGCGGCGAGTGCGATCGTCGAGCGCGGGCGGGGGAAAGCCGGGAAGCCGTCGGGGAACACGACTACCGCGAAACGGGTGCAGCAGCATTGCTGCCGAAACGGGTGCGGTCGCATTGTTGATCGTAAAAAAAGGGAGGCTTGCGCCTCCCTTTTTGTCGATGCCGTGGACGGATGGCGCTAGCGGGGCGCCACCCGGAGGATGTAGGCCTTGTCGGGGTTGAAGTACTTGGCCGCCAGGCGCTGCAGGTCCTTGGGCGTCAGGGTGCGCACCTTGGCCAGCAGATCCTTGTGCCAGTCCAGGGGGAAGCCGCGCGCCAGCAGGTTGGCGGCCTCGCCGCTGCGCGAGGCCAGGGACTGGTGGTCGCGGTAGTAGTCGCCCACCAGGGTGTTGATGCCCCGCTGGATGTCGTCCCCGGAGAGCGGCTCGGCCGCCAGGCGGCGCGCCGCCTCGCGGAAGCCCGCCAGGGCCTGCTGTTCCTTCTCCGGATAGGTGCCTATGTAGAAGGCCGCCAGCCCGGCGGAGCGCCCCTGCCAGAGCAGGGCCGTGACCGTGTAGCCGAGGCCCTGGCCGTCGCGCAGGTCGCGGAAGAGCAGGCCGCCCTGGCCCGCCAGGATCGTGCGCAGCAGTTCCAGGCCCGGCGTGTCCGCGTCGTTCTGGCCCACGGCCGGGAAGATCATCAGCAGGTGCGTCTGGTTGCGGTCCTTGAGCACCAGGGATTTCTCGTGCTGCGCGGACCACGCGGGCGCGGCGGGCACGGCGGCCTTGGCCACGCCGTCGCCTTCGGCGGCCAGGCCGCGCGCCAGGGTCAGGATCGCGTCGCGGTCGAAGTCGCCGCACACGGCCATGACCCAGGGCTGGGTCTGCTGCGCACGCCAGAAGTCGCGCACTTGGCGCTGCGTAAAGCCCGCCAGCGCGTCCGGATCGCCGCGGTGGAAGTAGGCGTAGCTCGATTTCCTGTAGAGGAAGGGGAAGAGGTTGCGGAAGGCCAGCCCCAGGGGCTGGTCCTCGCGTGCGCGGATCGACGCGATCTGGCTGTCCTTTTCCCGGGCCAGCTCCTCGGCCGGGAAGGCGGGCCGCTTCAGGGTCTCGCGGAACAGGGCCAGGGCGTCGGCGCCGAAGCGCGTGGGGAAGCGGGTGGAGACCGTGAAGGTCTCGCGCCCGGCCGAGGCGCTCAGCGCGGAGGCGCGGTCCGCGAGGAAGTCCTGGATCTCGGTGGCCGAGCGTTCGCCCGCGCCCCGGGTCAGGAGGCGCGCGGCGAGTTCGGCCAGCCCCTGTTGCGCGGGCGTGAGCAGGGCGTCGCCGCCCGTGAAGGTCATGTCCACCGAGGTGTAGGGCAGGGTGGTGTCCGGGAGCAGCACCAGGGTGCGGCCGTGGCCCAGGTCCACGGTCTCGGTCGCGCCCACGGCCTCGGGCCCGGCGGCCTGGGCCGTCCCGGCGGCCTTGGCGGGCCACTGCTCGGCCAGGGCCGCGCGCAGGGCGTCGGCCGTGGCCGCGTCATCGATCGTGGCGTCCTTGGCCGTGGCGTCGGCCTTGTCGCCGGAGGCCGTGGCCTCGGCCGTGGCGGAGGGCCCGGCCGCGTCGGGCAGCAGGGCGGCCACGCACAAATTCTCGGGCCGCAGCACCTCGCGCGCCAGGGAGGCGAGCTGGGCGCGGTCCACGCCGCGCAGGACGGTCAGGTAGTTCTGCTCCGCCAGAGGCGAATGCAGGAAGAACTGGAAGAACCCGAGCTTGGAGGCCAGCCCGGAGAGGGTTTCCTTGGCGCGGAAGAGCGAATCCTCCAGATTCAGCTTGGCCCGGTCGATCTCCTGGTTCGTGAAGGTCGCCGGGTCCGTGGCGGCCAGCTCGGCGCAGAGCTCCTTCCAGAACGTGTCGAGGTTCTCGGGCTTGAGCGTGGCGTCGATGTAGAGCATGCCCGTGCGCTGCAGGGTCATGTCCGAGGCCGAGATGTCGTCCACCAGCCCTTCGGTGTACTTGAACTTGCGGTACAGCCGCGAGGACTTGTCCCCGCCGAGCACGTGCGCCAGGACCTCCAGGGGCACGGAGCGGTCGGAGACGAAGCTGGGCGCGGGCAGGGCCGCGGAGAAGTAGACCTTGTTGTAGGCCCCGCGGCGCACGGAGACCTGCGCGCCCGTGGAGCGTTCCGGGGTCACGGGCAGGGGCGGGGTCAGGTCGCGGTCGTTGCGCAGGTTGCCGAACAGGCGGCGCGCCTCGGCCAGCACGTCGGCCTGGGGCACGTCGCCGCAGACCACGAGCAGGGCGTTCTGCGGCTGGTAGTGCCGGGCCACGTAGTCGTGCAGGTCCTGGCTGGTGACCGCGGAAACGGTGTCGTGGTAGCCGATGATCGGCCGTTCGTAGGTCGTGCCCTTCCAGACCATGGACTGGATGGTCTTGAACAGCTTGGCCGACGGATTGTCCTCGCCGCGCTCCAGTTCCGCGAGCACGACCTTTTTTTCGTTCTCCAGGGCCTGGGGCTCGACGGTGGCGTGGAAGGCCATGTCCTGGAGCACGTCCATGCCCAGGGACCAGCTGGCCGCGGGCACGTCGGTGATGAACACGGTGTAGTCGAAGCTGGTGGCCGCGTTGATGTAGCCGCCCACGCTTTCGATGGCTTCGGCCGCGCCGCCGCCCGGGCGCTTCTCCGTGCCCTTGAAGACCATGTGCTCGAGCAGGTGGCTGATGCCCGCTTCCTTCGGGGTCTCGTAGGCGCTGCCCGTACCCACGTACAGGCGCAGGGAGGCCAGGGGGAAGCGCGTGTCGCGCTGGATGAGCACGGTGAGCCCGTTGGGCAGGCGGGTGACGGTCGGCGCGGCGGCGGCCTGCGCGGCGTGGACCGTCGCGGCGTCCGGCTGCGGGGCCCGGTCGGCGGCTCCGGCCACGACGGGAATCATGAGCAGCCCCCAGGCGAGGGCCGCGAGCAGTTTGACGGAACGCATGACGTCTCCTTGATCGTATGGCGAGGGGCGCACCCCTCGTCGTCCATGGCGTACCGGCCGAGTATAAGCATTCAAGGCTCCTTGTATAGGGCACCGGTGCTGCCGGAAGGCTCCGCTCCCGCAAACCCCCGGCGCCCGGAAGACGGCCCTCCCCGAGCCCGGCCGGGCGCGCCGGGCCGCGTTCCGGGCGCCGGGAGGCCCAGGCATGGGGTCGGGCGTGGGATCGGCCATGGCTCGAAAAACGGCAATGTTATCATTTTCAGAATGCGGTCGGGCGTGTATGGTTCCGTGCATACGCCGCCGTACCGCGCCGCCGTACTGCGCCGCCGCGCGGGCGGACGTGCGCCGCACACCTTCACCAACCACGGCGGAAAGCGCCGGGGAATAGCATGGACAACGAACTGCACGGCTTCGCGCTCACTGGAACGGACGGCAAGGGGACCCTGTTTCTGACCGGAGAGTTGGGCATCGAGAACGGCCAGACCGTGAAGCAGGCCCTCGTCGATGCGCTGGCGCGCTTTCCGGAGTTGACGCTGGACCTTGCCGGGGCCGAAGGCGTGGACGTGACCTTCCTGCAGATGGTCTGCGCCGTGCACCGCGGCGCGGCGGACAAGGGCGCCTCCATCGTGTGTCTCGCCAACCGTCCGCCGTTCTTCGACGACGCCCTGCGCCGCGCAGGGCTGGACGCCGTGCCGCCGGAACGCTGCGGCCTGAGCGAGTGCCTGTTCGCCTCCGCTTCCGGAGCCTCCGAGCCCCCCGAAGCCGCTTCCGCCGCCGAGGATTGATCCGGGCCGCTCCGATTCGCTCGGTTTCTGGCCGGGCGGGCCTCAGCGCGAGGCGTTGGCGTCCTCGCCCGTGGCGTCCTCCAGGCCCAGGGAATTTCGCGTTCCGGCCAGATGCGTGTCCAGGTCGTGGCCGTGGAAGGTGTTGTACGCCTCGTACTTGGGCTTGCCGTCGAAATCCACCAGAACCATGCCTGCGAACTTGCGCAGCTTGTAGATCTCCACGCGGAAGATGCGCGCCTTCTTGTCCACGGAATAGTCGGGCAGAAAATCGTCGTAGCGGATGATCACGTTGCCGTCGCTGCGCGCGCGCGGGCCCCGGTAGCCGATGACGTTGGCCCGGTAGCCGTCGGGCGGGATGACCTTGAAGCTCTCGCCCACGCCGACCACGTTGCCGAAGCGCACCGAGCAGGGTTGCCCGTCCACGACCATGTTCACTTCGTCCAGGCCGTCCTCGAACTCCAGATATTCCGGATCCAGTCGGGTCACGTTGCGGTTGCCGTAGAACACGCTGTAGCTGGACGGCGTGCCGATGACGGCCATGAGCGGGTTGGAGGGGGTGAAGGCGATCTGGGAGTTCTTCTTGAAGGGGATGAAGCGCAGCCGGTTGCGCGCGTTGCGCAGGTCCAGGAAGATGCGGTTGTCGTAGAAGGCCAGGGCCACGTTGGAGTCGATGGCCTCCTCCACGCCCTGGGCCGAGAGGTCGAAGGTGCGCTCGTACTCGATGCCCAGTTCGTGCAGGAACGATTCCACCATGCGCAGGTGGTAGTAGGAGCGCATGTTCGTGGGAAAGGACTTGCTCGCCTCCAGGCCGAAGGCGGGCTTGCCGTTGTTGATGGCGAAGTAGGTGAGCGTCTTCTCCATCTCCATGTCGCCCAGGCGGGTGTGGGTGTTCTTGACGTGCACCCGGTGTTCCTCGTCGTAGAGGTGACCGTTGGCGTGGTCCGCGGCGCGGCGGGCGTGCGTGGCCAAGTCGCCGAAGGGCACGCCGTCGATGGCGGCCTGGTCGATGATCACGCTCTGGCCCCAGCGCAGGGGGCAGTGCATCCGGTCCTCGTAATCGGGCCGGAAGAAGCCGCTGCCGTCGTGCAGGTTGAGCACCGCGTCGATCTGCGGGTCCGTGATCAGGGCCTTGATCTTGCGGATGGTCTCGTATTCCGGGTCCGTGTTCGCGAGCACGGAGAACTTGCGGTTCAGGTCGCCGTAGACGCCGCGGGAGCGGTTGATGATGCTGATGAAGTTGAGGTTGGGCACCACCCAGACCGAGCCTTTGGTGATCCGGTAGTTGGAGACGATGAGCGAGGCGGCGTTGAACCCGCCGGGCTCGTCGCCCTGGATGCCGCCCACGATGAGCAGGGTGTGCCCCGTGCCCGGGGTGCCCAGCTTGTGCAGGGTGAAGTCCAGGTTGTTGGCCCAGGACGGATGCGGCCAGGTCAGGGCCAGCAGGAGCAGCAGGATGGGGGCGGTTCTTTTCATGCCGATTCGCCGACCTTGATGTGCCAGGGCTCGAAACGCACGCCCAGCAGGTTGCCGTTTGGGTACCGAAGGTTCACGTAGCCGAGGTCCGTGAGGCGGTGGAATACTTCGGTGGACACGAAGCGTTCCGTGAAGTTGTCCGGGCCGTAGCCGATCTGGCCCACGTCGAAGTCCCCCACGCCGTGGAAGGAGTAGCCCGGCGGCGCCAGGGAGCGCGAGGCCCGCGACAGGTTGCCGTCGGCGTCCCGGATCTTGTCGAAAAAGAGCAGGAACTGTTTCATCACGCTGCGGATGCCCGAGGTCAGCACGGCCCGCTTGCCCACGTCCCGGCGCAACTGGCGGTAGGTCTCCAGCGGCCGCCCCCGGTAGAGGTAGTTGCCTGTGCCCGGAACCTTGACCGCCTTGTCCTTGCGGATGGGCGCGGTCATCTGCGTGAGCGGCTTGACGCCGTAGAAGCCGTAGCGCGCGGCGTCCTCGTGGAAGACGCGGTCCATGAAGTCCAGCTCGCGGCGCGTGAAGGGCTCCACCGCGGCGCTGCGCTCGGCGAAGCGCACGGCCTCGTCGAACCCGATGAGATAGAAGTTGCCGAAGCCGACCACGCGCTGCAGCCGCTGCAGCCGCCGCAGGGCGGAGGCGAACACCGGCCGGTCCGCGTCCGCCAGGTACACGTCGTCCGCGTGGCGCTCGTCGAAATGGTGCATCTTTTCAAGATAATCGCGGATGTGCCCGTCGCACAGTCCCGGCTGGGGGGCGAGAAAGAGCGCCAGCCCGGCGGCGGCGTCGGCAGGAGCCAGCACCGGGCCCAGGACGGTCGAGGCGGCGGCGCAGGCGCAGGTGGCGAGGAAGCGTCTTCTGTTCACGTCCGGGACGGCCTGTGGTTCGGTTGCGGACACCTGGGGAACGGAGGCATGGTAGCCGATTTCCGGACAAAGGCAAACCCGGGAGGCCCCCGGGGGCACCGGGGGATGGCTGGGAGGCGCGGGCCGCGGGGCGGCGGAGAGCGGGCCGGGGCCGCCGGTCAGCGGGCTTTTGCCGCGCCGTCCGGCACGGAGTCCGGCGCGCCGTCCGTTCCGTCCGTCTCGGCTGCGCCGTTGGGACGGCCGGGGCCGTCGGCCCCCTCGGCGAACACGGCTCCGGTCTTGAGCAGGAGAAAGCGTTCGGGCGTGACGCCCCCCAGGGCCTCGCAGACCAGGGCCAGGGGGCTGACGTATTTTTTCGACCAGTCCAGCTCGAAGCATGCCGCATGCGGCCCGACCGCGAGGTCGCGGAAGAACGCGCGGGCGTCCTCGGTGCGCTCGCCCTTGCGCGTGGTGCGCGTCCAGGGGTGCGCCTCCTCGGCGGCAAAGGCGCGCAGCGTTTCGGCCATGGGCGCGAAGTCGGCGGACGGTGCGGCACGCAGCTCGAACCGTTCGGCCACGGGCTGGGTCTGGCGCTTGGAAAGGGTCAGCTCCTCCACGCGGTCCACGGCCAGCCCGGGCGGCAACTGGCCGCCGAGCAGGGCCGCGACCTCGGCCGCGGGCACGTCCTCGTGCAGGTAGACGTCCATGTATTCGGCCCGGCTGGACACGGCCACGGGCAGGGCCCGGCCGAAGGAGAGCAGGGGCAGGGGGTGGTAGCCCTGGGAAAAGGCGATGGGCAGCCGCGCCCGGCGCATGGCGCGCTCGAAGACGTCCTGCAGTTCGAGCTGGCTGAGGAAGGCCGCCGGGCCGGTCTTGGCGTACCAGATCCGCAGGTGCGCGGCCTTGCGCACCAGGTGCTCGGGCAACTGCGGCTTGTCCGGGGCCGCCGTGGCCGCCGGGGCCGCCTGGCCCGCCTGCGGCGCGGGAGCCTCCGGACTCTCGGCCGGAACCGCGGATTGCGCCTGCTGCTGCGCTGCGGCCCGCGGGGCCTGCGAGGCCTGCGGGGCCTGCGAGGCCTGCGGGGCCTGCGAGGCCTGCGGGGCCTGCGAGGCCTCCTGGTCCCGCTCGGCACGGTTGAGCACGTGGCCGATGGCCGCACCGGCCTGGGCGGCCAGCTCGCTGGGGCGGCCGCCCGTGTTGCACACGCCGCACACGCGGCACGCGCCGTAGCGGCAGTCCTCGGTGATCTGCTCCGCCAGGGCGCGCTTGCGCTCGGCGAGCAGGAAGCGGCGCGACACGCCGCAGGAAAGGTGGTCCCAGGGCAGCGGGCCCTCGGGATCGCGCGCCGCCAGCCAGCGGTCCGCGTCCTGGCCGCACTCGGCCAGGGCCGCGAGCCAGGCGTCGAGGTCGAGGTGGTCGTTCCAGGAGGAGAACAGCGCGCCCTTGGCGTAGGCCCGCTCGATCACCCGCGCGAGAGACCGGTCCCCGCGCGAAAACACGCCCTCCAGATAGCTCATGCGCGGCAGGTGCCACTTCAGGCGCAGCCGCCGGAACGGCCGGAAGATGGTCCGCAGGTGCTCGATGCGCTCGTGGATCTCCTCCAGCCCGATCTGCCGCTCCCACTGGAAGGGCGTGTGCGGCTTGGGCACGAAGGGCGAGATGGCCGCCGAGACCTGCAAGCGGCGCGCCTTGTGGCCCACGTCCTCCACCTTGCGGCAGAGCTCCAGGATGGCGTCCAGGTCCGCGCGCGTCTCCGTGGGCAGGCCGATCATGAAGTAGAGCTTCACGGACTGCCAGCCGTTGTCGAAGAGCGTGCGCACGTGGTCGAGCAGTTCCTCCTCGGTCACGCCCTTGTTGATCACGTCGCGCAGCCGCTGGCTGCCCGCCTCCGGGGCCAGGGTCGCGCCCGTGCGCCGCAGTCCGGCGATTGCCCGGGTGATCTCCTCGCTCACCGAGCCCACGCGCAGCGAGGGCAGGGAGATGGCCACCTGCTCGTCGCGGCAGCGGGCGATGGTCCGCTCGAAGAGCCCGCTCAGGGCCGAGAAGTCCCCCGTGGACAGGGACAGGAAGGAGACCTCTCCGTACCCCGTGGCGCGCAGTCCGTCGGTGATGATCCGCTCCAGGTCGTCCAGGTTGCGCTCGCGCACCGGGCGGTAGATCATGCCCGCCTGGCAGAAGCGGCAGCCGCGCGTGCAGCCGCGCGCGATCTCCACGGTGAGCCGGTCGTGCACCGCGCCGAAGGCCAGGGGCTGGGTCAGGGGAAAGCCCGCGCCGTCCAGGTCCGGCAGCACGTGTTTTTCCACGTGGCCGTAGCCTTCGACCAGGGGCGCCAGCCCTTCCGAGCGGTCCATGGTCGGGGCGCCGCTTTCGCCCGGGGCCTGGAAGAACGCGGGCACGTAGACCCCGGGCGCGTCCTTGAGCGCGAGCAGCAGCTCGCGCCGCGAAAGCCCGGCCGCGCGCGTTTCGGCCACCTGTTCGGCGATCTCCGGCAGAATCTCCTCGCCGTCGCCCAGGACCATGCAGTCGAAGAACGGGGCCATGGGCTCGGCGTTGAACGCGCAGCCGCCGCCCGCGATGACCAGGGGGTCGCGCTCGGCGCGTTCGGCCGCGCGCAGGGGCACGCCGCCCAGGTCGAGCATGTAGAGCACGTTGGTGTAGCAGAGCTCGTGCGTGAGGCTGAAGGCCAGCACGTCCACCTCGGAGAGCGGCGTGCCGGACTCCAGGGTGGTCAGGGGCGCGCCGAGCTCGCGCAGCACGGCGGCGGCCTCCACGGTCGGGGCGTAGACGCGCTCGGCGGCCAGGCCGTCGCGCCGGTTGACCTGGTCGTAGAGGATGGGGTGGCCCATGTAGGACATGCCCACCTCGTAGAGGTCGGGAAAGGCCAGGGCCACGCGGGCGCGGACCGTGGCCGGGTCCTTGTGCACCGCGCCGACCTCGCTGCCGAGGTAGTGGCTCGGCTTGGGCAGCAGGGGGAGGATGTCCTTCATGTGGAAAAAAAAGGCGGCCAGCGGCCGCCCGGCATGCTCGGGGGCGGGCCCCGGCTATTTCTTGAGCAGGCTGGAGAGGTCCGCCCCGCCGGCCGCGCCCAGGTTCAGGTTCTTCAACCCGCCGGGGGAGGCCAGGGTCAGGTTGCTGGTGGCCTCGAGGTACTTGGTCTTCAGCTCCTCGGGGCACTTGGAATACTCGTAGATCACGTGCTCGTAGCGGATCTCGCCGGTGATGTCCTGCTCGAAGGGATAGCCGAAGGGCAGGAGCATCATCTGCACGCCCTGCTGGGTGGGAACGGTCTGCAGCACGGCCACTTCCTTGAGCGAAGGGCCCTCTTCGGAATATTTGCCCAGCACCGTGTCCCCGTTGACCAGTTTCACGAGCCGAATGTCGTAAGCCATGCGAATCTCCTTGGCGTTGAAGTTAGGGGATAGGTAGGTGCTCGGCGCAGGCGTGTCAAGCGCCGGAGCGGGCGGGGGTCAGGCGGAGAATTCGCTCAGGTCGTTGATGAAGTTGTTCACGGACTCGCGCGCCTCGTCGGTCAGTTCCTCGAAGGAGAGGCCCAGGCTGGGGCGGCCGCGGAACTCGGAGATGTTGCGCACCGTGCCGCGCGCGAAGAGCTCCTCGTCGTTGCCCGGCAATCGGTAGAGGGCGAAGACCTCGGAGCCGGGAGCCAGGCCGTTGGTGGGCTGCTGCTGGTTGACCACGAACATGCAGCCGCCGGCGGAGATGTTCAGGATCAGCCCGGACCATTCGTGGCCGTCGCTGACCAGGGTGGCGGGCAGGAAACAGTCCAGCCGCTGGGCGCGGCGCAGGTTCATTTCCACGTACTTGGACGGGAAGTCCAGAAAGGTCAGGGGCGAGGGCCGGGGAATGGACGAGAGATAGGTGGTGTTGAAGCCGCAGAGCAGGTTCTCGCCCTTGAGGAAGCGCACGGTGATGGCGTCGTCGCGAGTGAGACCGGGGGAGGCGCCCAGCTTGGCGGGCGTGCGCACCATGATCCAGCGCCCTCGGTCCATGCCCAGGAATTCCGTCTTCACGCGCGTCTTCAGGCCCTGGAGCTCCATCAGCAGCACGGCGCCGGGCTCGATGGCCAGATTGCTGCCGTCGAGGTTCTTGACCTGTGCGTTCTTCATTCCGGCGTCCATGGCTCGGTCTCGCAAAAGTCGTGGTTGAAGGGGCGGGCGTCGCGGCGAGCCCGTTCCGTCCGGCACCCTTTTCATTTTGAACAGTAGCCGTAAAACGCCAACTCTTCAACGGTTGGAAAGGATATGCAGGAAAACCCCACCGGCCTTGTGGGGATCGCGGCACGCGGGGCGCGCCGGTCAGCGCCCGCGCGCCCCGCGCAGGCGCGGCAGCAGGGCCAGGCCCGCGAACTGCAGCGCGCCCAGGAGCACGAAGCCCGGGCCGAAGCCCACGGTGTCGCCCAGCCTGCCGAGGGCCGCGGGCAGCAGCCCGTTGCCCGCGAGGATGCCCAGGGGCACGATCAGGGCCACGGACATGGGGCGCTGCGCGCCGGGAAAGGCGTGGGACATGGCCGTGAGCGCGGCCGGAAAGAAGGTGACCGTGAGCACGGGCTGGATAAGCACCGCGGCCGTGAGCCAGCCCCCCGTGGCCAGCCCGAGCAGCACCGTGGCCGCGCCCGCCAGGGCCAAACCCGCGGCGATGGTGCGCACCGGGCCGATGCGGTCGATGATGAACCCGGCGGAAAAGGCCAGCAGCGGGCAGGGCAGGCGCGAGAGGCCGAGGAGCTGGTTGGCGCGTTCCGGGCTCAGGCCGTGGTCGTTGACCAGGAACAGGGGCAGCACGCTGAAGGGCCCGATGGACACGCCCACGGCGAGCACGAAGAGCGCGGCGTAGGCCCAGAAGTCTCCGCGGCGCAGGATCTCGCGCAGCACGTGCGGCTGCAGCGGCGCGCCGTGGCTCGCTCCGCCGCGGCCGAACAGGCCGTAGCCCGCCCCGGCCGTCAGGCACAGGGCCCCCGCCGCCGTGAGGATGGTGCGCCAGGAGCACGTGGGCAGGAGCAGCCCGGCCAGCAGGGGCATGAGGATGAAGGCCGTGTTCGGAGCCAGCTCGTGCAGGGACAGGGCCTTGCCGTAGTCGTGCGGTTCCACCAGCGAGGTCATGGCGGCCACGCCCGAGGGCAGGTAGAGCCCGCCGCCCAGGCCCATGACGAAGACCGCCCCCTGGAGCAAGGCGAAGTTCGGGGCCAGACCGGCCGTGGCCATGGACGCGCCCAGGATCATGGCCGAGAGCGTGATCGTGCGTCGGTGCGTCAGGCGCGAATTGACCGCGCCGGACAGGAGCATGGAGATGCTGAAGCCCAGGGCGATCCAGAGGAAGACCACGCCCGCCTCGGTGTGCGTGAGGCCGAGTTCCTGCTCGATGTCCACCATGAGCGGCGCGAACAGGGTGCGCGCGGTGAAGTTCACCAGGAACAGCAGGGTGGTGAAGAGCAGCCAGGGCAGTGCCGCGCGGAAGGCGGCGCCTTCGCCGGGCCCGGCGCTGGGGCCTGGCGGCGTGGAGGGCGTGTGGGGCGAAGGGGGCATGGGGTCTCGGTCCTGCGGCGTCTTGACGGCCCGGCGGCCGTTGCGGCCGGCGCGCGGCGTTCTGCGCCGCAGGCAAGAGCCATTACAGGCTTTTCGCCCGGCGGGCAAGAAGCGACGGGTGGTCCGGCGTCCCGCCGGGGCCGGGCGCGGTGTGCGGAGCGGTGCCGTCGGGCTGGGCCGGCCGGTGCGTTCCTTTTGGAACGCCGGGGCGCGTCGGGGGACTGGGCTTCCCGTGAACGGGGCCGTGCGTGCGGGTGCCACGGCCGGAATAATAATAACCCGTATCCCCCTTGCGGCGCGGGCCGGGGAAGTTTATAGTAATCATTACTGGAGGCGAGATGAACAGCGAGCAGTGCAGGATTTCCTTGAGTCTTGGCGGGTGCAAGGGCTGCGAGGCATGCGTCTCGCTGGAGCCGGAATGCTTCGAGTGGAACGAGGACACGGAGCGGCCGGTGCTCAAGCGCGACTGCCTGGACCGCGAGGCCGCGCAGCAACTCGTCTCCTACTGCCCCAAGGATTGCATTTCCATCGAGGACGACGAGCAGGCGTAGGGATTTGTCCATTGGCGTGAAGGCGTGATTCAGGGTCGGCGGCCGCGAAAGCGGCCGCCTTTTTTGCGCCCGAAAGGCGGAACGCCGCGTGCGCGGGGACCGTGCTCCGGTCGGCCGCCGGTGCAAGCGTTGCCGGATGCGCGGGCGGTGAGACTGCCCGAAGCATCCGGCCCCACTTCCCCCGGCGTCCCGGAAGTGCGTGGGCACGAGGTGGGGGCGGTGGTGCATGGACAAAAAGTGCCCATGGGGCGCGGGTGAAGGACGGTGCCTACACGAAAATGTCCGGGGAGCGAGCGGTGGAGCTGGGCGGACGAGACGGAGCGCCGGGCGGAATGGCGGTGGCGCGAGCAAAAAAAACGCCCCGTAGGGCGCGCGGAGGGGGACGGCTGGCCTGCGCGGCAGCCGGGGTGGATACTCAGTAGACCCAGTCGTCCTTGGAGTAGCGGAAGATTTCCGTGATGCGCGTCTGCTTGACCAGGGAGAAGGGGCCGCCCAGGGCCTCGGCGCGCGTGGCGCCGCTGGATTCGTAGACGCCTTCGAGGTAGCGCATGATGCCCACGAAGGGCGACGCCTTGGAGGTCGAGGGCTTGACCGTGGTCTGGATGGTGGCCGGGTCCAGGGCGAAATAGCGGGCCACGAAGGCCTCGCCGCGGCGCACCACCTCGGCCCGGGCGCGCGTGCAGCGGTAGTTGGAGTTGACCTTGGCCGCCCAGACGATGGCGAAGCTCTTGAATTTGTCGTAGGCCGGGTGGTGGGACAAGGGCGCGGGCACCCCCTGTTGCGTCGCGGCCACCCCTTCGGTCGCGTGCGCGGCGGCGGACCCGCCTGCGCTGGCCACGGCGGTGGGTTCCTGCGCTCCGGCCGGGGCAACGTCCCCCGCTGAGGCGGCGGCCCCTGCGGGCACAGCGATTCCGGCCAGGGCGGCGGCGAAAAACGCGCAGGCGAGCGCGAGGCAAAGGCTGGGGAGGAAGTGCAAACCGGCGTGCTGTCGGGCCATGGGTCGTCCGCGTCGTGGATTCCGGCGGCGCGGGGAGACGCCCCGCGCCGCCGGTGATGGGACACTATACCTACTTCAGCTGCATTTCAACACGCCGGTTCAGGGCGCGGCCCTCGCGGGTCTTGTTGTCGTACTTGGGCTCGGATTCGCCCTTGCCCATGGCCTCGATGCGGCCTTCCTTGATGCCCTTGGCCACGAAGTACTCCTTCACCGACTGGGCGCGGCGCTCGGAGAGCTTCTGGTTGTAGGCGTCGGGGCCGGTGGAGTCGGTGTGGCCCACGAGCACCACGCTGCCGGGGGTCTCCTTGACGATGCCCACGGCCTCGTCCAGCACGGGCACGAACTCGTCCTTGATCTTGGCCGAGTCGAAGTCGAAGTTGACCGAACGGAAGTTCACGACTTCGGCGGGCGCCGGCGCCGGGGCCGGGGCGGGCTTCTTGGCCGCGGGCTTGGCCTTCACGGGCTCGGGCACGATCTCGGTCTCGTAGAAGACCTTCTGCACGAAGTCGTCCATGGCGCGCTCGTCCATCAGCTGGTCGGCGGTGGTGGACACGGTGCAGGAGCTGATGGCCGCGATGGAGTCGAGCACGGCCTGTCCGGCGGGCTTGTCCGCCAGGGAGACGACGTGGAAGCAGAGCTTGCCGAGGCGCTTGGCGGCCATGATGTCGGCCTGGTCCACGGGATCCAGCCCGCGGTTGCTCTCGCCGTCGGAGAAGATGATCACCGCGGTCCTGCCCTGCAGGCCGTCAAGCACGGGCTCCAGGTCGGCCAGGCCGTTGCCCATGGGCGTCTGGCGGCCGTAGATGTCGTAATCGGCCTGGATGGACCCGATCGGGCCGGTGAAGTCGGCGGTCTTGTAGGGGGCCACGGCCTTGCGCGCGGAGTAGGGCGCGAAGGTGTAGACGCCGCCCTTGTAGCCGAGTTCGGGGATGCGCTGGTTGAGGTGTTCGGCCAGTTCCTTGGCCACCTCGATCTTTTTCTTGCCCAGGGCGTCGTGCTCGAAGGCCATGGAGCCGGAGTGGTCGATGAAGAAGATGAAGTTGTCCACCTTGGGCCGGTAGATTTCCTTGGCCGAGGCGGTGGCGGCGAACGCTGCGGCCGTGAACAGGCACAGGGTCAGCAGCAGCGCGGCGCGTTTGAGGTTTGCAAGAGTCATATGCACCTCCAGGTATGGGTTCTGACGCTATTGGCGCGGCGTCTCCCAAAAGGCCGACGCCGGACGTGTGCACCATCGCACTAGTTCACCCTCTATCACATCTTCGGGTGAGTTCAAGAGAATTTACCGTTTTTGCCGTCCTCCGTCCTGCTTCACGCGGCGGTCCGCGGCGCGGCAAGCGCGGCCTGCAGGGCCTCGTCCAGGCTGGGATGGGCGAAGATGTGCGCGTGGGCGTCGGCCTCGCGCCAGCCCGCCGCGATGATCAGCTGGGCCTGGGTGACCAGGTGCGAGACCCCGTGGCCCACGGCGCTCATGCCGGCCACGCGGTCCTCGCCGTCGGCCCCGCGCAGCCAGAGCACGCGCACGAACCCCTGGGTCGCGCCCGCGGCCTGAGCCATGGGGTTGGCCGCGAGCTGCGCCGTGGAAGCGAGCACCTCGCGGCCCGTGGCCTTGAGCTGCGCCGTGGTCGGCCCGGCGCGCATGGCCTCCACGTGGCCGTAGACGCAGGAGGGCATGGGCTCGGCCGCATAGGACCCGGTCTCGCGCCCGGCCAGCAGCCGCGCGGCGAAGCGCGCCTGGTGCGCGGCGGCGTGGGCCAGCAGGGTGCGGCCGTTGACGTCGCCCACCGCGGCCACGCCCGGCGCGGCCAGGAGCCGGTCGTCGGTCACGATCCAGCCGGGTCCGCGCGTGTGCACGCCCAGGTGCTCCAGCCCCAGGTCCCGGGAATTGGGCAGCCGCCCGGCGGCCACCAGGGCCTTGGCGGCCGTGAGTTCCTCGCCGCTTTCCAGCACCAGCAGCGCCTTGCCGTCCACGGTCTTCAGCGAGGCCACGCGCGCCCCGGTGCGCACGCCCGCGCCGCGCCGCTTGAGCACGCGCGCCAGCGTCTCGCCCACCTCGGGATCCTCGGTGGGGGCCAAGTGCGCCAAGCCCTCGATGACCGTGATCCTGGTGCCCAGACGGCCGAAGAAGTCGGCCATCTCCAGGCCGATGGCCCCGCCTCCTACCACGAGCAGGCTTTCCGGAGCCTCGGCCAGTTCCAGGGCGTGGTCGGAGTTGAGCACGGCGTCGCCGTCCGGCTCCAGGCCCGGAAAGGCCGCTGGCCGGGAGCCCGTGGCCAGGATGCAGGCGTCGAAGCGGATTTCGGCGCACGCGCCGCCAGACTCGCCGGTCCCGTCGGTCCCGCCCGTTTCGCCGGTCGCGGCGACTTCCAGCACGCCGGGGGCGGTGCAGCGCCCCGCGCCCGCCACAACCCGCACGCCCGCGTCCGCGAGCTGTGCGGCGATGGCCTTGCGCGAGCCCGTGACGATGCGCTCCTTGCGCGTCTGCAGGGCGGGCAGGTCGAAGTCGATCGAGCCCGCGGCCAGCTTGAGCTTGGCCGCGCTCTCCAGTTCCGGCCCTGCGGCCGTGGCCCCGAGAAAGAGCTTGGTCGGGATGCAGCCCCGGTTCAGGCAGGTGCCGCCCAGGTGTTCGCGCTCCACCAGGACC
The DNA here is from genome assembly GCA_015709205.1 of Desulfovibrionaceae bacterium. Classification (GTDB taxonomy): domain Bacteria; phylum Desulfobacterota; class Desulfovibrionia; order Desulfovibrionales; family Desulfovibrionaceae; genus JACCQO01. Next base: position 45,553 of record JACCQO010000018.1, on the reverse strand, counting down.
ACGGACAGGCCCAGCCCGGCGGCCTCCAGGGCTCCGGCGTGTCCGGCCGGGCCGCCGCCGAGCACCAGCAGGCCGGTTTCGATGCGTTCCGGCTCACAGGTCATGGGTCAGCACCATGTCGCGCGCGGCCTTGGTCTCGTCCAGCCGGCCCACCGGCGTGTGCACCGGCGCGGCCTGCACCGCGGCCGGGTCGGCATCGGCCAGGGCCAGGATGTCCGTGAGCTCGTCCACGAAGCGGTCCAGGGTCTGCTTGGACTCGGTCTCCGTGGGCTCGACCATCAGGCACTCCTTGACGATCAGCGGGAAGTAGATGGTCGGCGCGTGGATGCCCCGGTCCAACAGGGCCTTGGCGATGTCCAGGGCGCGCACGCCGTTTTCGGCCTGGCGCACGGCGCTGGCCACGAACTCGTGCATGCACGTGCGGTTGTAGGGAATCTCCAGCTTGTCCTCGAGCCGCTTGCGCAGGTAGTTGGCCGCGAGCACCGCGTTCTCGGACACGCGCGTCAGCCCCTCGCGCCCGAGGCGCAGGATGTAGGCGTAGGCCTTGAGCAGCACGCCGAAGTTTCCGTAGAAGGGCGACATGTAGCCGATGGACTTGGGGTGGTCGTAGGAGAGCACGAAGCGGCCGTCCTCGAGCTTTTTCACGCGCGAGATCGGCAGATAGTCGCGCAGCCGACCGCACACGCCCACCGGGCCCGCGCCCGGGCCGCCGCCGCCGTGCGGCGTGGCGAAGGTCTTGTGCAGGTTCAGGTGGACCACGTCGAAGCCCACGTCGCCCACGCGCATCTTGCCCAGGATGGCGTTGAGGTTCGCGCCGTCGTAGTAGAGCAGGGCGTCCACGGAGTGGACCAGCTCCACGATGCGCGGCAGGTTGCGCTCGAAGAGCCCCAGGGTGTTGGGGCAGGTCATCATCAGCGCGGCGACCTCGTCGTCCAGGGCCTCGGCCAGGGCGTCGGGATCGATGATCCCGTCGCGCGAGGCGATGTTCACGACCTCGAAGCCCGCGATGGTGGCCGAGGCCGGGTTTGTGCCGTGGGCCGAATCCGGGCAGAGCACCTTGGTCTTTTTGTTGCCCTTGTCGCGGTGGTAGGCGGCGATGAGCATGGAGCCGGTCAGTTCGCCGTGCGCCCCGGCCATGGGGTGCAGGGTGAAGTCGCACATGCCCGTGATCTCGCAGAGCAGCCGCTCCAGGTCGTACATGACCTCCAGCGCGCCCTGGGTGTACTGGCCCGCGCCCTTGAGCTGGGCCGTGAGCGGGTGCAGGTCCGTGAACCCGGGCAGGGCCGCGGCGCACTCGGTGAACTTTGGGTTGTACTTCATGGTGCACGACCCCAGGGGGTAGAAGTTGCCGTCCACCCCGAAGTTGCGCAGGGAGAGTTCGGTGTAGTGGCGCACCACGTCCAGCTCGCCCAGCTCGGGCAGCCGGGGCGGGGCGGCGCGCAGGAGGTCGGCGGGCAGGAAGTCGGCGGCCTTGCGGCGCGCCTCGCCGGGCACCGTGCCCAGGCGGCCGGGCACGGACTTGTCGAATACGGTCTTCACAGCAGCCCTCCCAGCATCTCGGCCATGATGCCGATCTGTTCGAACGAGTGTTTCTCGGTGCAGGCCACGAGCAGGGCGTCGTCCATGCCCTTGTAGTAGCGGCCCAGGGGGAAGCCGGGCACGTAGCCGCGCTCGGTGAGCTTGTCCACGGCCTCGTAGGCGCTGATGGGCAACCGCACGGCGAACTCGTTGCCGAAGGGCGCGTCGTTCAGGCGCGTGACGCCCGGCAGGGCCGTGAGCCGCTCGACCGCGTAGTGCGCGCGCTCCATGGACAGCTCGGCCGTGCGCACCAACCCCTCGGGCCCCAGCAGGCAGAGGTGCATGATCGCGCGCAGGGCGCACAGGGCCTGGTTGGAGCAGATGTTCGAGGTGGCCTTGGCGCGGCGGATGTGCTGCTCGCGGGCCTGCAGGGTGAGCACGTAGCCGGTGCGGCCCTGGTGGTCCTCGGTGCGGCCCACGATGCGGCCGGGCATCTGGCGGACCATCTTCTTGGAGCTGGCCATGATGCCCAGGTAGGGGCCGCCGAAGGACAGGGGCATGCCCAGGGACTGGCCCTCGGCCACGGCCACGTCCGCGCCCATGGCCCCGGGCGTCTTGAGCACGGACTGCATCACCGGGTAGACGGAGACCACCGAGAGGGCCTTCTTCTCCCGCGCATGGGCGAAGAGGGCCGTGAAGTCGGCCACCGAGCCGAAGAAGTTGGGGTTCTGCACCACCACCGCGGCGGTCTTGTCGTCCACGGCCTCCGTCAGCCCGGCCAGGTCCGTGACGCCGTCCTTCTGGGGCACGGTCACGAGTTCGAGCCGGAGATTGGAGGTGTAGGAGGAGAGCATGATGCGGTGGATGGGCGAGAGGCCCTCGCTGACCACCAGGCGCGTGCGCTTGGTCTGGCGCACGGCCATCATCATGGCCTCGAAGATGGCCGAACCCCCGTCGTAGACCGAGGCGTTGGCGCACTCCATGTCCAGGAGGCGGCAGACGGCCGTCTGGTACTCGAAGACGGCCTGGAGCGTGCCCTGGGAGGACTCGGGCTGGTAGGGGGTGTAGGCGGTGTAGAACTCGCCGCGGCCGGACAGGGCGTCCACTGCCTTGGGGATGTGGTGGTCGTAGAACCCGCCGCCGAGGAAGTGCACCAGGTCGGTGCGGTTCTTGGCGGCCAGGGCCTGCATGCGCCGCAGCACCTCCATCTCGCTCAACCCCTGGGGCAGGTCGAAGCTTTTGGGGCGCAGTTCGGGGGGGATGTCGGCGAAGAGGTCCTCGATGGTGGACACGCCCAGGGTCGCCAGCATTTCGGCGGTTTCCCCGGGAGTGTGGGGGACGTAGGGCATGGGGCCGGAACTCCTGTGGGATTAGTGCGCCTGGGTGTCCAGCAGCTCGTGGTATTCGGCGGGGGAAAGCAACTCCTCCGGATCGATGTCCTCGGCCGGGCGGACCTTGATCAGCCAGCCTTCGCCGTAGGGCGCCTCGTTGACCAGTTCGGGCGCGGTCTCCAGTTCGGTGTTCGTCTCGATCACCTCGCCGGTGACCGGGGCGTACAGCTCGCTGGCGGCCTTGACGGACTCCACGGTGCCCATCTCCTCGCCCGTGTTGATCACGTCGCCGGGCTCGGGCAGCTCCACGTAGGTGATGTCGCCGAGCTGCTCCTGGGCGAACTGGGTAATGCCGATGGTCACGGTGCCGTCCTCGACGAGGACCCATTCATGGGTGCGGGTATACAACAGATCGTCAGGGATCATGATGCGGAAGCCTCCTATTGGATTCTGTTCAGCGCCGATACGCGCTCGACGGGGGAAGACTACCTGCAAGCCGCCATGGGGGCAAGAGGGACGATCTACTTTGTTTTTGCATGCAACAATTTTGAATTGTTGATGATGTCGAAAATGTCGCAGCCTGGTGCGTACGGCGGATGCGCGCGGTGAAATCGGGCGGGGGAATCGGGCGGCGGTTGTGCGCCGCGGATTCGGGCGCGGCGGCGGAACGGGCGGCGGAGCGGAGAGGCCGGGGGAACGGGAGCTCGGGGGCGGCCGGACCGTGGCCCGGGACGCGGGCCTGGGGCCTGGGTTCGAAATGCGGTGCGTGGTGTCGAGGCCGGAATGCGGCGCGTGGACCGTGGCCCGGAAGGCCGTGCGTGGGGCCGGAGTGGCGGCTACGCTTCCTTGAGGATCAGCCCCAGGGAGCTGACCTCGTCGAGCAGGACCTGCTTGCGGATGGGCTTGACGATGTACGAGGTGGCGTAGCCCAGAAAAAAGGCGTCGTGCACCTCCTTGGAGTCGTCCAGGCCCGAGATCATGATCACCTTGACGGCTTTTTCCTCGTCGATGCCGTGCTCCTTCTCGATCTCGCGAATCTCGCGCAGGGCGTCCTGGCCGTCCAGGTTGGGCATGAGGATGTCCATGCAGACCAGATCGTAGGGATCCTTTTCCGCCAGGGCCGTGCGAAACGCCTCGACGCCCTCCTCTCCATCCACGGCGATGTCGCAGTAGCCGTAGTTGGCGAGGATTTTTTGCAGAAGTTTGCGGCTGTCGAAGTCGTCGTCACAAATGAGGAATTTCATCGGTTCCTCCGGCGGGAACTGGTCCAGTTTGGGTGGGGCGGAGTATAGTCATCGGATGCGCAACCCGTCAATCACGTTATAAATGCGGTGAAATGAGGTTTTCGGAGCGTTCGGGCGGCGGACGCCGGGGGCCTGCCCCGAGGGAGCGGTCCGGGAGCGGGCCCGCCGGAACGGCGGCGGCCGGAGCGGGGCGGGACCTCCACCGTACGGTTGCCAGCCGCGCGGCTTCGTCGTACACGGCTCCTCGGAGTGACCATGCTGCACGTTCCCCCACAACTGCTTTCGGCTCTGGACCGCCTGGGCGCGGCCGTGCCCGCGGACCCGGACTGGGCCATGTGGCCCATGGGCCCGGCGCGCGCGCTGCTGCCCATGCTCGCCAAGCTCGTCCTCGTGGCCCTGATTCTCGGCGGCCTGGCCCTGCTGCTGCGCCGTCTCTTCGGCCCCGGCGGCCCCTGGCGCGAGAGCTGGATGGACCGGAAGACGCCCGAGGACGAAACCGGGCAGGGGAACGGCGCCGAGGAAAAGGACGCGTCGGAGGACGGCGCGGATTCCGGCTCCGGCTCCGGCGACGCACCCGGAGCGGGAGGAAAGCCGTGAGCGCCGCCGCCTGCCTGGAAAGCCATTTGCGCGCCTTCCACTCTCTGGTGGACGAGCACCGCGTTCCGGCCGCAGCGCCCGCGTTCCGGAGCGGGGGCGGCTGTCCGGGCTGCGGCTGCGCCGCGCGCGGGTCGGACCGCGGCATGGAGGCCCTGACCCCCCAGGACCTGGACAACATCGAGCTCAAGCGCGACCACTCCCTGCGCGTGCTGGACAACGGGCGACTGATCGCCGAGGACCTGGGCCTGGCGGGCGACGCCCTGCGCACCGCCCTGCTGGCCTCGCTCTGGCACGACGCGGGCCGCTTTCCCCAGTACCGGACCTTCCGCACCTTCCACGACGGCTCCAGCGCCAACCACGGGCTTTTGGGCGTGCGCACGCTCAGGGCGCGCGGCCTGCTGGACGGAGAACCCCCGGCCGTGCGCTCGGCCACGATCATGGCCGTGGGGCTGCACAACCGCCGCGACCTGCCGCGCCGCCTGCCGCCCCTGGCGGACACGGCCGTGCGCGTGGTCCGCGACGCGGACAAGCTCGACATCCTGCCGATCATGGTCGCGCACCTGGACCCCTCGGCCGCGGCCAACGCCGTGGTCGTGCTGCACCTCGAGCGCGACCCGGAGCGCTATTCGGACGAGGTCCTTGCGGCCGTGCTCGAAGGCCGCGTGGGCGACTACAAGGCCATGCGCTGGACCCTGGATTTCGCCCTGCTGCTGTGCAGTTGGGTCTACGACCTCAACTATCCGGCCACGCGGCGGGCCATGCGCGAGCGCGGGGACATGGCCCGGCTCCTGGGCCTGCTGCCCGATCTGCCGGACCTGCGCCGCGCCGCGGAACGCGTGCGCGCGGCCCTGGCCGACTGATCCCCGCCGCCGGGGCCGTTCCTCCGGCTTTTCCCCCGTTTCCCCCGTTCCCCTTTTTCGGGCAATCGTCCCGTTTTCTTGGGATGCGTGCGGTCACCCGGCGCGTCGGGGCGTGCGTTTCGTGCTGCGATCGGCGGAAGACGGAGGCGCGTCGGACTAGGCCAGCAGGCGCGGACACTTGGAGTGGTGGGGCACGAAGTGGGCCGTCTTCAGGTGCGGGTCGAGCTCCTGGCCCGTGAGCTGCTTGAGAAAGGCCTTGGGGTTGGCGCGGATGGTGTCGCCCTTGACCCCGGTGTGCACGCAGAACAGCTCGCCCCAGTTGGTGGCGTACATGGCCGCCACCTCGCGGATGACGTTGGCCCCGCGGTCCGAGAGGATGTTCAGGACGAAGAAGGCGCGGGTGATGCGCTCGGGCCTCAGGGTTTCGTCCAGGTCCACCTCGAAGGTGGGGCCGGGCGGGAAGAACTCGTAGAGCGCGGGCATGATGTTGTGCAGGTCCTGGGCCGAGACCGGGGACATGGACCGGTCCACGTCGATCATGGCCTTGGCGGAGTAGACCTTGTTGGCCACGATCCAGGCCAGGATCGCGGGCAGGTTCACGCCGCGCCGGATTTCCTCGTAGTTCTCCAGGCGCGAGGCCAGCCTGGGCGGCAGGCCGCGGACCACCCACACGGGCTGCTTGCCCGGGGCCTTTTCCGCGGAAAAGTGGATGGCCTGGAATCCGCCCTTGACCGGGTTGACGAAGGGGATGCGCTGGATCTTGTTGTCGCGCCGGGCAAAGGCCGCGAAGAGCTTGCGGCCCATGCGCGTGGTGTCCGTGGGGTCGATGCGCACCTCGATCTTGCGTGCGGCCAGGCTGCGCTGGACCTTGTCGTAGGTCCCGAGCATGAAGGCGTTCACGCTGGCCCCCAGGCGGAGCATGTCCTCGAAGGTGTGCCTGCGGCGGGCCTTGTCCAGGGCCGCCGAGCCGCCCTGGGCGAAGCATTCGCGCAGCACGCGCGTCTTGGTCAGTTCGTGCTCGCGCAGTTGCTCGGCCTGCTGCCCCCCGGCCCCGAGCTTCTCCACGAAGGCCAGGTCCATCAGGGCCACGGCGTCCTTTTCCCCGGAGGCGGCGTAGAAGTCGCGCACCTCCTTGAAGAGCACGGCGTAGGGGTCGATGCCCAGGAGCGTCCCCGGGGCCGAGGTCAGGTTCACCTTGATGCGGTCGCACAGCAGTGCGGCCCCGCTCTCGCCGCCGCGCACGTACTTGTCCAGCAGGCCGAACTTCATCATCGACTTGAACGGGCTCTTGAAGGCCTTGACCAGTTGCCACAGCGACGCGCCGAAGAACTCGCCCGGCGGGATGGGCCGCATGCAGCCCATGTCCGTGACCCGTCCGGCCACTCCGGAATACGGCTTGCGGAAGAGCTTGAGATAGGTGGAGTACTCGGCCTCGCTCACGCCCGGGGGGACCATCCACCAGGCCAGGTTGCCGCCGGCCACCTTGAGCGCCGTGCGGTAGAACTCCTCCTTGAGCAGCAGGGCCTGGGCCGAGCCCGAGCTCTCCTTGTCGCTGAACCCGAAATCGTTGCGGCGCACGGCCTCCATGCTCATGACGAAGAAGGTGATCTCCAGGTCGAAGGCCTCGGCGGCCCACAGGGAGAGGCGCGCCAGCTTGTCCTGCAGCGCGGCGATGGTCTCGGCCGTGGCGTCCATGGGGTCCAGGCAGACCCAGTAGTCCAGGTCCGAGGCTTCGGTCATGGCGATGGAGCCCACCGAGCCGATGGTGTAGACGGCCTCGACCACCGGGGCGTCCTCGGGCGGCTCGTCCAGGTCGAAGCCCTTGAAGTGGCGCAGGCCCATCTCCCGGAGCGCGTAGCCCGGCTCGTAGTGGGCCACGCGGCACAGGGGAAAGGTCGCGCCCTTGGTCTTCTCGCGCTCGAAGGCGTCGCACTGCAGGAGCTGGGGCAGGAGCAGGAAGAATTCGGACTTGGCCGGGCCCAGGGTGGACAGGGTCATGCTCAGGCGGCGGTCGTTGTTGGCGAAGAGCGTCTGGGCCTGGGCGAAGATCTGGCGGCGGGTGCACCAGCGCCCGGCCACGCGGCGGGTCAGTTCCTCGCCCGCCTCGCCGCCGAGCCAGGCGGGCGCGGCGCGGCCGGCGAGCCCGCGCGCCGCCTCGGCGAAGCGGGCGCGGCGCGCGACGAGCACCTCGGCCAGCAGGGCGCCGTTGTCGAAGGAGACGTTGAGGAAGCGGCAGTTGCCCAGGCCGCCGCCGTGCAGGACCACGTTGTCGCCCTCCACGCGTTCGAAGCGCGCGCCCATGAGGACCGCGTCGGCCAGCTCCAGCCCCCCCAGCCGCGTGCCCAGGAACACGGCCTCGTTCAGCGCGGCCGCGGACAGGCGCACGGCGCGCAGCTCGCAGTTCTCGAAGCTGGCCCCGTGCAGGTTGGCCTCGGAGACGTCGAGCACGTCCAGGAACGTCTCCCGGAACGCGGCGTGCGGGAAGTGCGTCTTGGAGAGCGCGCCGTCGCGCAGCTCGCATTCCGTGAAAAAGGCCCCGGCAAAGGAGCAGGCCTTGAAGGCGCATTGGACGAAGGCGGTCTCCTGCAGCGCGCTGCCGGAAAAGTCGCAGCGCTCGAACTTGCAGCCCTCGAAGACGCACCCGGCCAGGACCGCGCCGGAAAGGCGCGTGTCCAGGAAGGTGGCCCCCTCGAAGCGCAGCTTCTTCAGCCGCGCGCCGGTGAAGTCGCAGCGCTTGAAGGTCAGCCGCTTGATCTCGTGGCCCTCGGCCGCGCCGAAGGGGATGGCCAGGTCCTCCACGGTGAAGGGCGCCTCGATGGCCCTGGCGAAGAGTTCGCGCGTCTTCTTGGCCTGGGGCTTTTTGGACGGCGGGGCCGGGCGGTAGGCCGGGGCCGGGCCCGTGGCGGGCTCCTTGAACAGGGCGCGCACGGGCGTGATCTGCTTGGCCAGGGCCAGGGCCTTGGCCGCCACCGGGGCGTTCTGCGTGGCCTTCTTCCCCCACTGGGGCCCGATCTCGCGCAGCAGGGCGGAGAGGAAGTCAGGCGCCGCGTGCTGCAGGAGCACGAAAATGCGCGCCAGCAGGCGGGCGCGCAGGGGGGGAGGCAGGGCCTTGGACAGGGCGGTGAGCTGCCGGGCGTCGAGTCGGGCGGCCACCGGGGCCGCTGTGTCCATGTCGTCGGGATGCTTGCGGAACAGGAAGGCGCAGAATTTTTCGATGTTCGGCGCGACCAGATCCGTCAGGGCGGACAGCGCGGCCACGCGCACCGGGGAGGAGCCGTGGGTCAGGAGTCGGCTCACGGCCCGGCACAGGGGGATGTCGCCGCGGTTGGCCGGGTTGGCCAGGGCCAGCTCCAGCACGGCCTCGATGCACGCGAGGTGGGTGTCGGGGGCCTGGCCGGCCGGTTCGTCGGCAGCCGCAGGCGGCGTGGCGGTGGCCCTGGCGCAACCGTCCAGCAGGGCGGACAGCGTGGCCGAGGGCGCGGCCTCAGGCAGGGCGCGCAGGGCGCGCGCCGCGGCCAGGGCCGCTGGCGGCGCGGCCGGGTTCAGCCGCGCGGCCAGGGCCTGGTCCAGCCCGGCGCGCTCGAAGAGCGTGGCCAGGGCCATGGGCGCCTTCTGCCCGGCGCGGGCCACGGCCTTCAGATAGGCCTGGGCCTCGTCCGGCGGATAGGCGGCCGTGTCGGCCAGCCGCTGGGCCGTCCAGGCGGCGAAGGCCGGGTCCTGGTCGCGGCGCACGCGCGCGGCCAGGTGCAGGAGCAGGAGCTTGTGTCGGCCGGGCAGGCCGTTGAGATAGGCTTCGAGCTTGGTGAAGGGCAGGATGTTCTTGTTGCAGGTGGCCAGGGCCAGGGCCCAGCCCGTGGGGCCCATGCGCAGCCAGAAGTCCAGGGCGGGCTTGAGGGTCATCCCGCTGATGTCCGCCTCGGCCCTGGCCTGGAGCTCGAAGGCCATCTCGTCCAGTTCCGCGGGCGGGCAGCCTTCTTCCTGCTCCAGGCGAGCGCCGAGGTCCAGGGCCTCGTCCGCCACACGGCCGAGTTCCCGCTGCAGATCGACGCCCCCCGTCAGGTCCGTGGCCCGGTCCAGGGCTCGCCGCAGTTCCGACAGGCGATTGGGGATGCTGCTCATGACATCTCACCGGCCTCGAGCGGACGAACGCTTCCGCCAACGGCAGATGAATGCCGTCCTAGCCCCCGGCGCGCGGCCGTGGTCGCTGGCACCGCCCCCGCAGCGGTGGCAGAAGAATCCGAACCTAGGCCTTCAGCTCCATGATACGCCCGCTCGAGCTCTCCAGGTCGGCGAAGAGCCCCATGTTCCGGGCCCGCTCGCCGATATCCACTCCGAACAGGAGCGAGTCTCCGAGCTTGGCGGATTGCCTGAACTGTCTGCTTTCCAGGCGCAACGTCTTCGAGGTGTGCGAGTTGCTGAACTGCCCGGACTGGTCCAGCGCGTTCCACGCGGCGATCCTGCTTTCCAACGACATGGTGCGACCCCCTCTCCGGTTTTCCCGCCGATGGGCGGCATTGCGTAAAAATAGCCCTTCTCCGACGTCAGGTCAACACGGGCCGGGAAAGAGGCTCTTTGCACGCCGACGGTTTTTGCGGTATTGCCCTGCCTGCCCGCGGGCCGCTTCCGGCCAAGACGGGCGGGCCCGGGCCGGGCCACGGCACAATGGGGAGCAACAGCAAGGAGCAAGACGATGGAAGCCGAGCGCACGAAACGGATGAAGCCCTTTTACGTCATGGACGTGCTCGAGCGCGCCTGCCGCATGGAGCGCGACGGGGCGGACGTGATCCACCTGGAGGTCGGCGAGCCCGACTTCGACACCCCCGCGCCGGTGACCGAGGCCGCGGCCCGCGCCCTGGGCCAGGGGCGCACGCACTACACGCACAGCCTCGGCCTGCCGGAACTGCGCGAGGCCATCTGCGCCTTCTACCACGAGCGCTACGGCGTGAGCGTTTCGCCGGAGCGCGTCTGCGTGACCAGCGGCACCTCCCCGGCCATGCTCATGGCCTGCGGCGTGCTCCTGGAGCACGGCGACGAGGTGATCATCTCCGACCCCGGCTACGCCTGCTATCCGAACTTCGTCGGCTTCGTGGGCGGCGTGCCCGCGCCCGTGCGCGTGCTCGCCGAGGACGGCTTCCAGTACCGCTCCTCGGCCATCCGCGAGCGCATCACCCCGCGCACCAAGGCCGTGTTCCTGAACTCGCCCTCCAACCCCACGGGCAACCTGCTGCCGCCCGAGCGCATGCGCCGCGTGGCCGGGATGGGCCCCATGATCTTCAGCGACGAGATCTACCACGGCCTGGTCTACGAGGGCCGCGAGCATTCCATCCTGGAGTTCACGGACGAGGCCTTCGTCTTCAACGGCTTCTCCAAACTCTTCGCCATGACCGGGCTGCGCCTGGGCTACGTCATCGCGCCCGAGCGGTTCATGGACGGCATCAAGAAGCTCTCCCAGAACCTGTTCATCTCGGCCAACTCCGTGTCCCAGTGGGCGGCCATCGCCGCGCTCACCGAATGCCGCGACGAGGTCGAGGCCATGCGCATCACCTACAACGAGCGCCGCGTGCGCATCCTGGCGCGCCTCAGGGCCATGGGCTTCACCATCGACGTGGAGCCCACCGGCGCGTTCTACGTGCTGGCCGACGCGCGTTTCCTGTCCGCGGCCACGGGGCTGGACTCCTACGGCCTGGCCTTCGACATCCTGGAGAAGGCCTGCGTGGGCGTGACCCCGGGCACGGACTTCGGGCCCGGCGGCGAGGGCTACATCCGCTTTTCCTACGCCAACTCGCTGGAGAACATCGACCGGGCCATGGACCGGCTGGAAGGCTACGTGCGCGAGCGCGCGGGAAGCTAGGCCGTGGCCGCAGGCAGGGCGCATTCCCCCGTTGCCCGGGGCGGGGCCCTCGCGTATAAGCGGGGCATGGACAAGCCGGGCGACACCTCGGTGCCACGGGAGTTCTTCTCGGTTTCCCCGCTGCTGCTCTTTCCGCAGACGCTGGGGCGCTTTTCCGTCTACCTGCGCCAGAACGGGCGCTTTGTGCTCTACACCGGGGCCGAGGAGCGCTTCACCGAGCGCCACCGCACCACGCTGCACGAGAACGGGGTTTCCGAGGTCTTCGTGCAGGCCAACGAGCGCGAGATCTTCGACGGCTACGTGGAGGACAACCTCGGCGCGGTGCTCATGGACGAGAACGTGCCCCTGGCCGAGCGCTCCAAGGTGCTCTACGGGGCCTCGCTGGCCGTGATGCGCGACGCCTTCGAGGAGCGGCTCCCCGAGGGGCTGGCCGCGCGGCTCTATGGCCGCATGACCCGGCTGGTCAGCGCCTCGGTGCGCTTCCTGGCCCTGGGCGAGGGGTTCAAGGCCGTGGCCCCGTTCATCGCCCACGACTACAAGACCTATTCGCACTGCGTGCACGTCTTCCTCTACGTCACCAGCGTGCTGCAGGGGCTGGGCCTGGAGCGCGAGGCCCTGTTCGGCTACGGCCTGGGCGCGCTGATGCACGACCTGGGCAAGGCGCGCATCCCGCGCACGATCCTGAACAAGCCCGGCCGGCTCACGGACGAGGAGCGGGCCGTGGTCAACACCCATCCGCTGCAGGGCGTGTCCATGTGCACCAACGTGGAGCTCAGGCAGGAAACCTTCAACTGCATCCTCTTCCACCACGAGAAGGTGGACGGGTCCGGGTATCCCAGCGGCATGAGCGGCCGGGACCTGCCCTTTCCCGTGCGCGTGCTCACGGTCTGCGACGTCTACGACGCCCTGACCACGGACCGGCCCTACGCCGCGGCCATGCGCCCCTTCGAGGCCCTCAAGCTGATGCGCGAGGGCATCGGCGGGCTGGACGCGGAGGCCTACCGGCTGCTGGTGGCCGTGCTCTCGGGCGCGGACATCCAGGTGGAGCCGCCCGCGCCGCGCGCTGCCAAAGCGACCTCGGCCGTCCCCCACCAGAAACCAAGGAGACCCGCATGAAACGCACCGCCCCGATCCTGTTGATCCTGGCCTGCGTGGCCCTGCTCGCGACAGCGGCCTGCAATCCTTACAGCACCGTGGTGGAGGAGCGCTCTTTGCGTTCCATGACCACGGACAAGCGCATCGCCAACGAGATCCTGGCCAAGTTCGTGGACGACAGCGTGGTCAGCGGGCTGGCCATCGATCCCTTCTGCTACGAGGGCCACGTCTATCTGGTGGGCGAGTACACGGACCAGACCGAGAAGAACCGCGCCATCGAGATCGCCCGGAAGGTGAGCGGCGTGCGCCAGGTGACCACCTACCTGCTGGCCGAGCGCAGCGACGACCCGTGCTCCACGGCCGACCGCGTGCGCATCAAGACCGAGGTGCGCGGCGCGCTCATCGGCGACAAGGACATCTGGTCCACGAACATCGATATCGCCACGGTGCAGTGCGACGTGGTCCTGCTCGGCATCGTGGGCAAGGACAAGGAGATCGCCGACGCCGTGGCCCACGCCAAGGCGGTGGACGGCGTGCAGCGCGTGAAATCCTTCCTGCGGGCCGTGCGCCGCTAGGCCCTGCCTTCGTGGGGCGCGCCGGAAGCGGCGCGCCCCGGAAACCGAACATGACGCAGCCCATCACGCCGCCTCCGGGCGGCTTTCGCAAGATTCTCGTCTGCCAGTTGCGCCAGATCGGCGACGTGCTCCTGGCCACGCCCGCCGTGCGGTTGCTCGCCGCGGCGTATCCGCGGGCCGAGCTGCACGTGCTCACGGAAAAGAAGTGCGCGTCCATGCTCGAACACAATCCGGACGTGGCGCGCGTCTGGGCCATCGACCGCAAGGAACTGAGCAACCTCTTCAAGGAAGTGGCCTTCTACCGCCGCGTGGCCGCCGAGGGGTTCGATCTGGTGGTGGATTTCCAGCAGCTGCCGCGCTGCCGCTGGGTGGTCTTCTTTTCCCACGCGCCCGTGCGCTTGAGCTACACCCCGCCGTGGTACAACCGCTGGCTCTACACGCACACCGTGGACCCGCTGGGCGGGTACGCGGCCATGACCAAGGCCAGCGTGCTGCGGCCCCTGGGCCTGGAGTGGAAGGGCGAGCGGCCGCGTCTGACGCTCACGGACGCCGAGCGCGCCCGGGCCGGGGAATACCTCGCCGGGCTGGGCGTCGGGCCGGAACACCGGCTGGTGACCGTGGACCCGTCGCACCGGCGCGTGACGCGGCGCTGGCCCGCGGACCACTTCGCGCGGCTGCTGTCGCTGGCCGCGGCCGGGGACGCCTCGCTCCGTTTCCTGATGCTCTGGGGCCCGGGCGAGCGGGAGCTGGCCGAGGCGGTGCGCGCCGGGATGGACGAGGCGGCGCGCGCGGCCTGCGTGGTGCCGGAGGAGATGCTCGGCCTGCGCGAGATGGCCGCGTGCGTGGCCGCGGCCGCGCTGCACCTGGGCAACTGCTCGGCCCCGCGCCACGTGGCCGTGGCCGTGGACACGCCCTCGGTGACCATCCAGGGGGCCACGAGTTCGGCCTGGACCTATCCCGCGTCCGAACACGCGGACGTGGCCGCGGACCTGGACTGCCGCCCCTGCAACCGCAACGACTGCCCGCACCTGCGCTGCCTCCTGGAGCTCACGCCCGAGGCCGTGTACGCGGTCTTCCGCGAGCACCTGGAACGGTTCGGCCGCTGACGGACGCGATCGGGCCGTGCGAAAGCGCCCCCGGGTGGATGCCCGGGGGCGCTTTTCGTTCCAGGGGCGGGCGCGACAGAAATGTGTTCAATACGTGATGTATTTTCTAAATTTTTTCCCTTTTCCTGCGGCCTGTTGCCCCACGCGGCCAAAAATTTCCGGAAATCGCGTTTCAGGAATCGGGACCTGAAACGTATTGCCTGGAGAGGGCCCGCGTTCGCGCACGGTGCGCCCTCCGGCCGTCCCGTTTCGGGCGTGGCCGCACGGTTGCGATACCCCGCGAGGAGGGGAGAATGATTGTGCTCAGCGTGCTGCTCAGGGAAATCGGCCTGTGGGACCTGCTGCTCGCGGCGGGCGTGTTCGTCGTGCTGAACGGAAGGTTTTCCTTTGAATACCCGCGCTCCAAGAAGTGAGGGCCGGAGCGGGGCGGGGCGATCGGACCGTCAGCCCAAAAGGCTCTGAAACAGGCCCAGGGACTGGGAGAGGAAGGCGTGGCCCGTGAGCTGGGGCAACCGGTGCTGCTGGTCCGCGCGCACGCGGGCCAGGAAGGCGGGGTCCGTGGCCGCGCGGGCCATGAGCGCGGCCAGGGCCGTGGCGTCCGCGGGCGCGCAGAGCGCCTCGGCGGGCATCAGGTCCGGCATCACGCCCACGCGCGTGGATACGAGCGGGCGGCCGCAGGCCATGATCTCCAGGGCCGCGCGCGCGATGGTCTCGGACCACTTGGAGGCCAGCACGCCCACGTCCAGGGCGCTGATGCACGCGGCCACGTCGTCGCGCAGGCCGGTCACGGCCACGTGCGCGTCCAGCCCGGCCTCGGCGATCCAGGAGCGGATCAGGGATTCGGGCTGGGCCGAGTCGTGGCCGATGAGCAGCAGCTTGGCGCGCTCCATGCCGTGCCGGGCGCGCACGCGGGCCAGGGCCTCGATGGTCTCGCGCTGGCCCTTGACCTCGTCGAAGCGGCCGAGCAGGCCGTAGACCACGTCGCCGTCGGCAAAGCCGAACTCCGCGCGCACCCGGGCGCGGCCCGCACCGTCGAAGCGGAAGGCGTCCTCGTCCACGCCGCCGAAGATCAGGTGCAGCCGCTCGGGCGGCACGCCGAGCGCGTCGCGGAAGTGCGCGAGCATGGCCGAGTTGGTGGCCACCACGGCGTCGGCCGTGCGCCGGTGCAGGTGGCGGTTGAAGAGGTTGTTTCGGGGCAACCGCTGGTCGCCGCGCGTGCGCACCAGCTTGAAGGGCGCGCCGCCGCTCTTGAGCAGCCCCCAGAGCACGAAGGCCTCGCCCCGGTGGCAGTCCACGACGTCGGGGCGGAAGTCGCGCACCAGGCGGTGCATGTCCGCGCAGAGCGCTGCCAGGCGCAGGGGGTGGCCGGTGTTCAGGTCCAGGGTCGCGGCGTCCAGGCCCCACTCGCGGGCCCTGGCCAGGGGCGCGGTGTCCGGCAGGCAGACGGCCAGGACCTCGTGCCCGGCGTCGCGCATCAGGCGGGCGAGGGTCAGGCCGTACCAGGCCGTGGCGTTGAACCAGCGGACGTTGACCACGTGAAGGACGCGCATGGCGGGATTCTCCGGAGTTTGCCGGGCCTTCCCGGCGCGGGAACAATGACAGTTCCGCCCGCCGAACGCAAGGCGCGGCCGGTTTTTTGACACCCCGGGCCTCTCTTCCGGCCGTCTCTCGTTCCCCTCCCCCCTCTCCCCACTCCTTCTCCTGCTCTGCGCAATGCCGTTTTCGTCCTCCCGGCACGCCTGTTGCCTCCAACGCCCCTCCCCGCCAGCAGTTTTTGGGGGAGAGGGGATGAGGGGGGTCTGGGGGGAGCAGGGGGGAACCCCCTTTTTTCGCCGAAAAAGGGGGTTCCCCCCTGCTCCCCCCAGTTCTTCGCCCCCCGTATCATTCCCCGCACCGCCCGCCCGCGTCGCCCGCGCCCGGCCGCTTCACAGAGTGGTACCGTTCGTGCATAGTGCACGGCGGAAGCAGGCAATCCGTGCCGCCGCGAACGGGACGCCGTTCGCGGCGCGCGGGCGAAAGGGCCGGATGGAAGCCGGTCCGCGCGCATCGCGCAGCCGGGGCACGGCCCCGGGAATCCAAGGACATACCACGCATGGCTCAACTCGGCGATCTCACAGGCAATCTGCCCACCTTCAAAGAATCCCGCATGGTCACCAACGGGTTCTGCCTGTGGCTGGCCTGGAAGGGGGACATCAACCCGGCCCTGCAGCAGACCCTGTCGGACTACGGCGGCATGCGCGTGCGCGAGCAGCGCAACCAGGCCCTGTGGTTCTTCTTTTCCGAGGACGTCTTCCTGGCCCTGGCGCGCCTGGAGATCTGGGCGCGGCTCAATCCAATCCCGGTCTTCATCGAGATCTTTCCGGCCAAGCTCCTGCTCGGGCTCAAGCTGGAGGTCACGCTTTCCTTCGACACGCGGTTGGCCAACCAGACCGCGATCATTCCCGAGGAGTTCGAGGCCTGGCTGCACCCCAAGGCCGTGGAGGGCGCCAAGCGCGTGCCCGGGCTGGACTTCAAGGACGTGGAGAAGCTGCGCGGCCTGCCCGACGTGGGCTGGAAGGCGCTCCAGGCCGACCCGCGGCTGCCCTACCAGTCCTCCATGGGCTGGTTCCTGGTGCTCAAGCCCCTGGGCAACCCGCTGGACAAGGAGTTCCAGGTTGGCTGGCGCGCGTTCTTCCAGGAAATCGAATACATCCTCAAGCGCCTGAAGCTGAACTACATCCTCCACGACTTCTTCCTGATGTTCCCGCTGCAGAACCTGCGGCAGCTGCGCACCTGGTGCCGGGACTACCTGACCATGGTGCCGCGCGTGAAGGAGGCCGGGGAGAACGCCTACTGGCCCTGCGTGCAGGCCATCGTGGACCGCAAGGGGCTGAACTTCAACAACGAGCTCGCCAAGAAGGTGCCCCTGGACTGGGACATGCTCATGCCCGACTTCCCGTACATGAGCTACCGCAACGCCTTTCTCATGGGCACGGGCTACCGCATCAACGACGTGCGCTTCAAGGTGGACTCCGGGTCCATCGACGACTGGTGCAACGTGGCGCTTTCGGATCAGCAGGCCGAAGAGGGCGGGGCCATCGTCATCGAGCTGTCCAAGCGGCTGGTGGCCGGCGAGGAGCACGCCTGCTTCTACTGCGGCCTGCGCGGGCACAAGGTCACGGAGTGCCCCAGCCGCGACCTGGAGGAGATGCGCCCGGGGGCCTGGGCCGAGATCGCCAAGCTGGATTTCGACGGCATCAACGCGGGGTTCCGCGACATGGACGCCTTTCTGGCCAAGTACGACAGCCAGGTGGAGGGCATCACCGAGCTGCTGCAGACCAACGTCCCGTCCGGGCACCTGGCCCAGGCCGTGTTCGAGATCAACCTGCCCGTGCAGCACCGGATGATGACCCTGATGTGGCGCTCGCACGGCAAGGACTACCCCGTGGGCCTGCGGAGCCTGGACCCCCAGGAGCCCGGCCCGCTCTACGACGCCCTGGACAACCTCTACAACGGCGAGGTCATCGCCTGCGACCGCATCGCCTCGCAGCTGGCCATGAAGGGGCCGCGCGACTTCCGTCCGCGCACCCTGCAGGGCTTTTCCGCCGTGGAGAAGGGCGATCTGCCGCGCGCCCAGGGCTACTGGCGCGAGGCCGAGGGCATGTCCGCCTCGCCCCTGCACCAGTCCTATCACATCTACCTGCAGGCCCGCGCCCTGGAGATGCAGGGGCGCTACCAGCAGGCCAACACCATGTACAAGCGCGTGATCACCCTGAGCCCCAAGTGGCTCTCGGCCATCTACCGCCAGGGCGTGTGCCTGGTGAAGCTGGGCTTCGCAGAGCAGGCCATGGGGTTCTTCGAGAACCTCATCAACCAGGACCCGAACATGTTCAACCGCACGCTCATCGACCCGGAGCTGGAGCGCGGGCACTTCCATCTGCTCGGCGCGCTGCACCGGCTCTGGAACGAAACCGAGGCCAAGGCCAAGGAGGAGCGGCAGAACCTGGAGCAACTGCGCACCGAGGTGGCCAAGTGGTTCAGCGACGACCACGAGTTCGCGCGCCAGACCTACGCGGACATCACCAACCTCAACGAGCTCATGGAGCGCAAGAACTACGTCCCCTACCACCGGATGATGAAGGGCCGCGCCAACCTGGCCAAGGACCTCCAGTCCAAGGTGGAGGAGGAGTCCAAGAAGCTGAAGAACAACTTCTCCTACTTCATGGACCGGCTCAAGGAGATCCGGCGCGAGGCCGCGTGGTTCCCCTTCCCGCGCGTGCTCGTGGAGTTCAACCGCGAGTTCAACTTCTGCGCCAAGAACGTGAACTGGGCGCTCAAGCAGCACTTCCAGGTGGCCGACGCCTTCCGCCGCGGCCAGGAGCTTTTCGACAAGATCAGTGAGACCATCGAGCGGCTGGAATCGCGGCTCAAGACCCTCAAGGTCGTGCGCGACTCCACGCTGTTCCTGCTGATCATGGGCAAGACCTTTTTCTGGCTGGAGCTCGGCGGGCTGCTCCTGGCGCTCATCGTGGTGCCCCTGGCCATGTGGTGGGGCCAGAAGCAGGGCTATCCCTGGGCCACGTCCGTGCTGCTCAGCCAGAAATGGGAGATCCAGAAGGGCATGATCGCGATCCTGTCCATCGTTTCCCTGGCCGTGGCCGTGCTGCGCTCGGCCCTGGTCTTCGACAAGAAGAAGCAGAAGCTCTTCGAGCGGTACGGCGGAGAGTAGGGCGCGGCGGGCGGTGCGCGCCTGCGCGGTGCGTCGGAAGGGCGGAGGGAGGCGTGGACCGGGCGGGCCCGGTCTTTTTTTCGGGCGTTCGGGCGGAGGCGGGCGCGCGCGGGGCCAGGGGGGGCGGCGTGCCCGGCGCGCGCGACAAAAAAACGGGGACCGCGAACGGTCCCCGTCTGATACCCTGTGCGAATGCGCGGTTTAGACGCAGCCGGTGGGCTTGGGCAGGCCGGCCATCTTACATGCTCCCTTGCCCGGTCCGGACGGGAACAACTCGTAGATGTGCTTCAGCTTGAAGCCGGTCACCTTGGAAAGAATGCGCACCATCGGGGCGATGCCGTTCTTCTTGTAGTAGTCCTGCAGGAACTCGAGGACCTTGCGGTGCTCCTCGGTCAGCTCCTTGATGCCCTCGGACTCCTTGACGTACTCGACCCACTCTTCGCTCCAGTCTTCGAATTTCTGGAGGAAGCCGTCTTCGTCCACGTCAAACGTTTTGCCTTTGAATTCAACAACCGCCATGTGAGAACCTCCTTAAGGTGTGCAATTGGTTCAGCACTCTTCATTAAGAGTTTAGGCTTGCCTCTGTCAAACGGCCCCGCAGGGGGCGGTATGAAAACAGCGATCCGCTGTTAACTCCGTTGGACTCCACAAATTCCACCCGTCGGGATTTCCATCCCTACCCAGTCTGCAGGGATTTTGTCAATGGGTTTTTCCCGTAACGGCCTTTGCTCGCCGTGGTTTCGGAGGGTCGGGAAGCCGCGGCCGGTCAGGCCGCGCCGCCCAGCAGTTCGTCCAGATGGGCACGCGCGAAGTCCAGGGAGGGGTCCAGCTCCAGGGCGGTCTCCAGGTAGTCCCGGGCCTTGTTCGCGTCGCCAAGGAACTTGTGGCACACCCCCAGGTTGGCCAGGTCCATGACCGAGCCGCGGTCGATGTCCAGGGCGCGGGAGAAGTCCCGCGCGGCCTCGGCGTAGCGCTGCTGCTTGAAGCGCGCCACCCCGCGCAGGTTGTGGTATTCCTTGACCTCGCCGTCCAGCCCGATGGCCCGGGTCAGCGGCTCCTCGGCCCCGCGCCAGTCCCCGAGGCTCGTGGCGCAGTAGCCCGCGTAGAAGGCGGCCAGGGCGCGGTTGGCGGCGTCGGGCTGCAGGGGCTCGGCCGCGTCGAAGGCCGCCAGGGCCGTGGCCGGATCGCCCGTGCGCAGGGCCAGCAGCCCCCGGAAGAAGGGCAGGAAGTGCGCCTCGGGCCCGTAGACCTCCTCGAGCACGGCGAGTCCGGCCTCGGCTTCGGCCTCTTCGGCCTCCTCGGCCAGGATGCGGCCCACGAAGAGCCCCAGGCTGGCGTGGCGGTCGCGTTCGCGGAAGCGCAGGCCGGGCACGATGTTGTAGTTGGCGGCCAGGCCGTCCAGGTCCGGGCTGGAGGTGTCCACGGCGTAGAGCCGGTAGCCGCGCTCGTCCAGGCCGCGGGCCAGGGCCGTCAGCTCGTCGAGGATGTCGGCATGGCCGCCGTCGGGCAGGGCGGCGAGCGGCGTCACGGGCCCGGCGCGCAGCCAGTCGGCCTGGCGCGGTTCGGTGAACTTGGAGAGCCCCGAGGCCTCGTAGACCGAGCCGGTGGAGAAGTCGCCGCCGAGCTGGGCCACCTCGGTCAGGGCGCGGATGGCGGCCTTGACCGGCGTGGTCGCCGTGCCCGCGGTGAAGACGATCTCGGACAGGCCCGGGAAGGTGGACGGGTCCATGGCCAGGGCGGCCACCGTGGGCACGGGCATGCCCATGCTCAGGTCCTTGAGCAGCACCTGCACGCCGTTTTGCTCGTAGCAGCGCAGCAGGCGGCGGAAGACCGGGTCGTCGCACGAGGCCGGGTCGATGGTCGGCAGCTCGGGGCGGGCGGCGTCGGCGATGTCGCTGACGTGGCGCTCGACCAGCTCGCACGCGCCCTGGAGCACGGACTCCTCGGGCGTGTTCCCCGCCGAGGAGCCGTTGAATTCGCTGAGCTTCTTGAACCAGTCCAGGGGCAGGCGCACGGTGCGGTTCTCGTGCACGTCCAGGGCCGGGCAGAAGCGCCAGCGCACCAGGTCGAGCACGCGCGCGGCCTCGGCCGGATCCAGTTCCTCGTGCACGGATTGGAGCATGCGTTCGATGGGCAGGATATCTTCGGGCCAGCGCGCCGCGGCCTCGGACCACGTGGCCCGCTCGAAGTGCTCTTCCGTGTTCCAGAAGTGGAAGAAGCTGTAGCGCTCCACCAGCTCCATGAGCGCCGAGGCCTCGGCCTGGGCCGGGGAGGCTCCTTTGCCCATCTGCTTGCGCGTGGGCATGATCCGCCGCGCGCCTGCGCCGCATTCGGCCACGAACACGGGAATGCCCAAGCGGCCCGTGTCCGTGCGGCGCACCTCGGCCAGGATGTCCGCGCCGCGCGCGCCGAAGGCGGCCTTGGCCCGGGCCACGGTGGCCTCCGGGGGCGCGGCCTTGTCCAGGTCCGTGGTGTAGGCCTTGGGACAGTGCTTGAAGGCGATCATGCGTCGCCTCCCGCGTGGTCCGGTTCGGGCCGCTCCCGTTCCGCCTGGCCCCGGCGCGGGGTCAGGCGGCTGATACAGATGAGGTGGCGCTCGGGCTCGCCGCTTTCGCCCGCGGCCTTGCAGCCGATGGTCTTCTCGGTGATGGCGAAATCCCTGTCCGCGAGCTTGAAGAACCTGCGGGCCCTGCGCGCGTAGTCGCGGGCCAGCACCACCTGGCTGCCGGGCGTCGGGGCCAGGGTGTGGGCCAGGAACTTGACCAGGGGCCGGTAGACGTCCTCCTGGTAGAGCACCTCGCAGCCCACGACGTACTCGAAGCGGTCCTCGGGCCGCTCAGTGGTGAAGTCCACCCGGCGCACCTCGACCGCGTCGCCCAGGCCGTTCTTCAGGGCGTTGATGCGGCAGAAGAGCAGGGCGTTGTCGTCCACGTCCGAGAGCACGGTGGGCGCGCCGCGCAGGGCCGTGACCAGCCCGGCCAGGCCGCCGCCCGCGCCGATCTCCAGCACGCGCGCGCCCGGGGCGAGTTCCATCCGGTTCAGATAGTAGGCGAGGATGATGTTCGAGGGCCAGAGCTTGGCCCAGAAGGGCAGGCTCACGCTCTCTCCGGCCTTGGCCGCGGCCACGAGCCGGTCCACGTAGGCGGACATGTCCGCGATCTGGACGATATCGAGCCTGTGGCCGTCCACGGCCACGGGTTCGAAGACGACCTCGAAACGGCCGGAGGCCAGGGCGAGCAGGTCGTCCAGGGAGGCGGACTGGAGTTGTTGGGGGGTCGGATTCGGCATGGCGTATCCTTATAGCATACTGGCGTGGTGTGCAAACCTGTGCGCCGTGCGGGTGCGCCGGGCCGCGTGCCGTGGGAGCCCGGACCGGCGGCGCGGCGCTGGCCGGGCCGGGCGCGGCGGCCGTCCGGAGGTCATGAAAAAAGCCGGCGCGAGGCCGGCTTTGGTGTCGGTGGAGCGGGAGACGGGATTTGAACCCGCGACTTCAACCTTGGCAAGGTTGCACTCTACCACTGAGTTACTCCCGCGAACCTGGAGGCGGCATCCGGATTTGAACCGGAGAATGGAGGTTTTGCAGACCTCTGCCTTACCACTTGGCTATGCCGCCTGAAAACTGGAGCGGGAGACGGGATTTGAACCCGCGACTTCAACCTTGGCAAGGTTGCACTCTACCACTGAGTTACTCCCGCTCGTTCAGGAGGAGCGTTATTTATCCGCCAG
Organism: Desulfovibrionaceae bacterium; assembly: GCA_015709205.1. Classification (GTDB taxonomy): domain Bacteria; phylum Desulfobacterota; class Desulfovibrionia; order Desulfovibrionales; family Desulfovibrionaceae; genus JACCQO01. The sequence goes on along the minus strand of JACCQO010000018.1, from coordinate 22,942 downwards.
GGCCGGACCTGTCAAGGGGCAATGAAACGGGGGTGGAATTTTTCGGTCCGCGCGGCCGCTTGCATCTGCCGGTCGCTCCGGTCGCTTGCCCTTCCTGGCCGCTTTCAGGGGGGCTTTCACGGTCGCGTCCGCCGTCGGCGTCCGGCTCCGGGACGGGGTGCTCGCGATCCCCCTGAAGCGGGCGTACGCGGCGCGCGGCGCGGCCTTCGGAAGCGGATCGGTCTCGTGGAAGGACCGGCCGGACGCGTTCGAAATGGGTGCGGCTGGAGTGTTTCCAGTGGGTTGCCGATATCACATGAGGGTTTCTTGTGCGTGGCGCGACGAAGCGCTATAGTGGGGCCATGGCCTGCGCGTCCCGTTCGGCAGGTCGTTTGTCGCATGATACGGGGGGGTTCCGGCGAGGCGCAAAAAGTGGCTGTCCGGGACTTTACTTTTGTCGCCCCTTTGAGTTAGGCAATGGCTCTTATTCCAGAGAGGGCTCCGGACGTCGAGGCGGCCCGCCGTACCAAGGAGAATGCTGTGAGCATGGAACAAAAGGACATCGACTTCTTCCGCAAAATGTTGGGCGAAATGCTCGACGAGGTTTTGCAGAAGGGCGAGGCGACCATCGAGGACATGACGGAGAGCGGCGAGGTCTTCGCCGATCCCGCGGACCGCGCAACGGCCGAGTCCGACCGCTCCTTCACGTTGCGCATCCGCGACCGCGAGCGCCGTCTGATCAAGAAGATCCAGGACGCCCTGGGGCGTCTGGAGGACGGCACCTACGGCATCTGCGAGGAGTGCGGCGAGGACATCGGCGTGCCCCGGCTCAAGGCGCGGCCCGTGACCAAGCTGTGCATCAACTGCAAGAGCAAACAGGAAGACGAGGAATACCAGCGGGGCGACTAGTCGCCCCGGCTTCGGGATACGACGTTCGGCCGGGGCGCCCCGGCCGCAAGCCGCGGCCTAGGCCGCGGCTTTTTCTTTGGGGGGCGGGCGCACCCCCCGAACCCCGCGACGAACCCCGCGCCGGTCCGGAACCGGCCGACCTGCGCCTATTATCCTTATGGAAGCGACCTTTTTCCACTGCCTGGCCCGCGAACTGGGGCCGCTCGTCTCCGGCAAGCGCGTGGAGAAGATCTTCGGCCCCGCGCCCGGGGTCTTCGTCCTCGTGCTCGGCGCGCGCGCCTTCAAGCGCCATCTGGTGCTGGCCACGGGCCGGGGCGAGGGGCTGCTTTTCCTTTCCGACTACAAGCCCGCCAACCCGCCCGAGCCCGGGGCCACGATCATGTGGCTGCGCAAGCGGCTGGCCGGGCGCAGGCTCCTGGACCCCGTGTGGGACCGGGGCTCGCGGCGCATGGCCTGGTCGCTCACGGCCGGGGACGGCCGCTTCCTGGTCCTGGACCTGGAGGCCGGGCCGCAGCTCGTGGACGAACTGGGCCCCGGTTTCGGGGCCGAGCCCGTGTGGCCGGAGCTTGCCCGCGTGCTGGAGGACCCCGAGGTCTGGCGCGCGCACCCGCACGTCTCGCCGCCCCTGCGCGCCACCCTGGCGGCCCTGGACCCGGTCCGGGCCGCGGGGCTGCTGCGCGCCCTGGAGCGCGGCTCGTGCGGCGCGCCGCGCGTGTACCTGCGCGACGGCGAGCCCGTGCGCGGCCTGGCCTGGGCCCTGCCCGAGGTCCTGGCGTGCGGCGAGGAGGAGCGGGTTTTCGAGACCTTTCTGGAGGCCGCGTCCTTTTGGGGCGAGGCCGTGGTCTTTCCGCGCACCGGGGCCGAGCGCCGCGCCGGAAGCGGAGGGGCCGAGGACCTGACCCGCGCGCGCGCCAAGCGCGTGCGCCGCACCCTGCGCAAGCTGGAGGCCGAGCGCGAACGTCTGGCGGTCCAGGCCGAACTGGAGGGCGCGGGCCGCGCCCTGCAGGCCGCGCTCTACGGGCTGGACGCCAATGCGCGGCTGCACCGCGCCGCGGGGCTGGGCCCGGACGGCGCGCCCGTGGCGGTGGAGCTGGACGCGAGCCTTACCGTGGTGGAGAACATGGCGCGCTTTTTCCGCCTGGCGGCGCGCGCGCGGCGCGGGCTGGCCGCCCTGGAGGCGCGCGCGGCCGGGCTTCGCGAGGAACTGGACGGGCTGGCCGACGGCACGCGCACCCCGCCGCCGCGCCAGGAACGGCCCGGCCGTTCCGCAGGGCCGCGCGTCCGGGCCCGCACCGGCCCGGCCGTACATCGCTTCCGCTCCGACGACGGCTTTCTGCTGCTGCGCGGCAAGAACAGCGCGGCCAACCACCGCATGCTCGGGGAATCGGCCTCGCCCTTCGACTACTGGTTCCACGCCGAGGACGGCCCGGGCGCGCACCTGATCCTCAAGCGCGACCATCCGGGCCAGGAGGTGCCTCGGCGCACCCTGGAGCAGGCCGCGGTGCTGGCCGCGCTCAAGAGCTGGCAGGACGGTTCGGCCAAGGGCCGCGTGATGTGCGCGCTGGTCAAGGACGTGCGCAAGATCAAGGGCGCGCCCCAGGGGGCGGTGCACGTGGACAGGGTGCTGCACTCCCTGCGCGTGGACATGGACCCCGCGCTGGAGGAGCGTCTGCGCGTGGAATAGCGGCTGTGCGCGCGATGAACGGCTACGCGTGGAACGACGCGCGGCGCGGCTAGAGCTTGTCGAAGAACATCAGCGCGCCGATGCCCACGAAGGCCACGGCCGCGAGCTTCTTGACCAGGTCGGCCGGGATGTACCTGCAGATGAAGGAGGCGAAGAGCACCCCCAGCAGGCTGACCAGCACCAGGGCCAGGGCCGAGCCCAGGAAGACCGTGAGGGGCTTCTGGGTCTTGGCGGTCATCAGGATGCAGGCCAACTGCGTCTTGTCGCCCAGCTCGGCCAGGAAGAGGGTGCCGAAGGTGGTGGCGAAGAGTCTCCAGTCCATGATCGCTCCTTGAGAAAAAGGCGCCGCCGGGAATAGGCGCCGCCGGGAAGCTGTGCCGCGCGCGGCGGAAATGGGCGTCGTGCGGCGCGCCGGGCCGTGCGGCCGCGCGCCGGGGCCAGAACGCTAGCAGCAGGGCATTGGACGGGGCAAGCAAAAAAGGGTACGAAGGACGGTCGGGGGCGAGGCAGTATTTTTTTCTCTGTTTTTACAGGGGGATAGCCTTTGATGGACGGAAACGGCGCAGCGTCCGTGTCTGTGGAGCGAACCGTGGAGTTCGACGATTCCGGACTGGCGCGCGACCTGTTCGGGCCCGGCGGGGCCCATCTGGAACGGCTCGGCGCCCTGAGCGGCGTGCGGCTGGTCTCGCGGGGGGGCTCGCTGACCCTGGCCGGCGACGACGCCTCCGTGGCGCGCGTGGCCGATCTGCTCATCCAGCTCTACGCCATGCTCCGCAAGGGGCGGCCCGTGCTCTCCGAGGACATCGACCGGGGCTGGTCCGTGCTCCTGGGCGAGGCCGGGGCCGACCTGACCAAATCCTTCCGCCAGTCCGAGCTGCGCGTGTCGCAGAAGAAGACCGTGGCCCCGCGCACGGCCGTGCAGCGCGCCTACGTGCGGGCCATGATGGAGCGCGACATGGTCTTCGGCATCGGCCCGGCGGGCACGGGCAAGACCTATCTGGCCGTGGCCGTGGCGCTGAAGTACCTGCACGAGCGCAAGGTCAAGCGCATCGTGCTCACCCGCCCGGCCGTGGAGGCCGGGGAGCGGCTGGGCTTCCTGCCCGGCGACCTGGCCGAGAAGGTCAATCCCTACCTGCGCCCGCTCTACGACGCCCTGCACGACATGCTCGACTTCCGCCGCGTGGGCGAAATGCTCGAGGAAGGCATCATCGAGGTCGCGCCCCTGGCCTTCATGCGCGGCCGGACCCTCAACGACTCCTTCGTCATCCTGGACGAGGCCCAGAACACCACGCCGGAACAGATGAAGATGTTCCTGACGCGCATGGGCTTCGGCTCCAAGGCCGTGATCACCGGCGACGTGACCCAGATCGACCTGCCCTGCGTGCCCGGCCCCGGCGGGGGCGCTGGCGCGCCGCGCTCCGGGCTGGTCGAGGCCAGAAGCGTGCTGGCCGAGGTCCCGGGCATCGGGTTCGTGGCCTTCGGCGAGGAGGACGTGATCCGCCATCCGCTGGTGGCGGGCATCATCCAGGCCTATGAGCGATACGAAAAAGTCTAGCCCGCGCCCGGCCAAGGGCGGCTCCAAGGCCGCCCGCAAGGCGTCGCTGGCCCCGCTGTCCATGCCGGGCCGCTCCGGCCCGCCCGTGCCGCGCCACTGGGGCACGATCTACCTGGTCGGCGTGGTCCTGGTGCTCTCGGTGCTCTCCGGGCTGGACCTGACCCCGCGGGTCATGGTCTTCATGGCCGGAGAGGTGGCCACGCGCGACGTGGCCGCGGACAAGGACTTCCTCCTGGAGGACGTGGCCTCCACCGAGGCCCGGCGCAAGGAGGTGGCCAAGTCCCAGCCGCCGGTCTTCGTGCTCGATCCCGGCTCGGTGACGCGGCTGGAGCGGCGCGTGCGCGAGGTCCTGGACCTGGCGGCCCAGGCGCGCGCGGCCGCCGGGGCCCCCGATGCCGCGGACGCCCGGGCGGCTGCGGAGCAGGACGGCAAGGGGAACCCGCCCGCCATGCCGCCCGCGCCGCCCACGGACCCCGAGGCCGTGCGCTGGCAGATCGCCGAGGGGCTCAACCGCGAGATCAGCGCCAAGACCTTTGCCCTGTGGCAGCGCAAGAGCGTGCGCCGCCTGATCCTGGACGAGGTCCTGCCGCGCCTCGCGACCATGCTCGCGCGCGGCGTGGTGCTCGACGAGCGCGTGGTCGAGGGCCGCGATTCCGGCATCCTGGTTTACGACCCGGTCACGGGTCAGGACTCCCTGGTGCTCGACGTGAGCGAGGTCATGACCCTGGCCGAGGCGCGCGATTCCATGGCCCAGACCCTGCGGCTGGACCTCAAGAAGCCCCTGCGCGAGCGCAAGGCGGTCATGGAGCTCGTCGAACCGCTCCTGGTGCCCAGCCTGGCCTTCGACGCCGAGGCCACGCGCACCCGCCGCCAGGCCGCGGTGGACGCCGTGGACCCCGTGTACATCCCCATCCGCAAGGGCGAGGTGCTCGTGCGCCGCGGCGAGGCCGTGAGCCCCGAGGACCAGATCAAGCTCATGGCCCTGTTCAACGACCGGCCCAGTTCCTTCGACGCGGTGCACGCCGGGGGCGTGTTCGTGCTCGGCATGCTCTTCACGGCCGGCATGCTCCTGAGCCCCAGGCGGCGGCACTTCGAACTCATGCCCCTGCGCGCGGCGCTGCTCGTGGGCACGGTGGTCCTCGGCTTCGCGGTGCTGGCCAAGCTGCTCTCGGTGGCCGGGTTCTTCCCGGGCCGCCCGCTGCTCGCGGTCTCCGAGGACCTCTATCCCTACGCCTTTCCGGCCGCGGGCGCGGTGGGCTGCCTGGCCCTGTTCCTGCGACTGCGGGCCTGCTTCCTGGCCAACACCCTGCTGGCCTTCATGATCTCCCAGGTGCTTTCCGGGGGGATCGGGCTCTTCGCCTTCCACTTTCTGGGCGGCATGAGCAACGCCGTGCTCATCAAGCGCGCCCAGACCAGGCCGCAGGTGATGACCAGCGTGTTCCCGCTTACGGGCGTGCTCCTGGCGGCCTGGGCGGGCGTCTCGCTGACCACGCCGTTCTCCGCGCCCCAGGCCGGAGCGGGGGCGGCCCTGGTGGTCGTGGGCGGGTTCTTCTCCCTGGTGGTCGTGCTCGGCCTGGGCCCCATGCTCGAACTCATCGCCCCAACCACCTCGCGCTTCCGGCTCATGGAGCTGATGAACCTGGAGCAGCCCCTGCTCCAGGAGCTCATGGCCACAGTGCCCGGCACCTACCACCACTCCTTCGTGGTCGCGAACATGGTCGAGGCAGGGGCCCGCTCCATCGACGCCAACGCCCTGCTGTGCAAGGTGGCCGCGCTCTATCACGACATCGGAAAGCTCAGTAATCCCGAATACTTCATCGAGAACCAGGGCCGCGGCAAGAACAAGCACGACAAGCTGGCCCCGTCCATGAGCGCGCTGATCCTCATCGCCCACGTGAAGAAGGGCGTGGAACTGGCGCGCAAGGGGCGGCTGGGCCAGGATATCGTGGACATCATCCGCCAGCACCACGGCACCTCGGTGATCCGCTTCTTCTACCAGAAGGCCCGCGAGCAGGCCGGGGACCGCGAGGCCGTGCGCGAGGAAGAGTACCGCTATCCCGGGCCGCGCCCCCAGACCAAGGAGGCGGCCATCGTCATGCTCGCCGACGCCATCGAGGCCTCCAGCCGGACCCTGTCCGACCCCACGCCCAGCCGGTTGCGCGGGCACATCGACAACATCGTCAAGTACATCTTCTCCGAGGGCCAGCTGGACGAATCCGAGTTGACCTTCAAGGACCTGCACTCCCTGAGCGAGGCCTTCCACCGCGTGCTCACGGGCATCTTCCACCAGCGCATCGAATACCCGGACACCCTGGCCGTGCGCGTGGACGGGCACGGGCGCGGACAGGGCCGCAAGGGCAACGGCCGCAAGGGCGAAGGCCAGAAGGCCGGGGCGCGCGGCGATGACGCGAACGGGGGGCCGAGCGGAGGGGAGAACGGCGAGGCCGCGGATCTTCCCGGGCCTGCGGAATCCGTGGAGTCCGTGGACTCGGAGCCCGTGCAGTCTCCGGACCCGGCCATAGCACCCGGCATGCCCGAGGCGTCCGGCGCGCCGGATGCGTCCGGAGAACGGTCGTGATCGCGGTCACGCGCGGTGCGTCCGGTGCATCCGTTAAGGCCGGTGCGATCGGCATGCCCGGGACGACGGCCGTGGGGTTGGGGCTCGGGCGGCCGTGGTTCGCGGCCGTGGCCCGGGCGGCGCTCGCGGCCCTGGGGCTCGCCGGGGCGGACCTGGAGATCCGCCTGGTGGACGATGCGGCCATGGCCGCGCTCAACGAGGAATTCTTGGGCTGTCCCGGGCCCACCAACGTGCTCGCCTTCGAGGCCGGGCAGGGCGGCGGGGCGGATGGTCCGGCGGCGGGCCACGCGGCCGGACCGCAAGAAGGCCCGGAGAATAGTCCGGAAGACGGGCAGGGCGGCGGGCCGCGCGGGCTGGGCCAGGTCGCCCTGAGCCTGCCCACGGCGCGGCGCGAGGCCCTGCTCTACGGCCAGGACGAGCCCGCGCACTGCGCGCGGCTGCTGGTCCACGCCGTGCTGCATCTGGCGGGCTTCGACCACGGGGAGGCCATGGAGGCCGAAACCGAACGCATCCTGCCCCTGGCCCTGGCCGCGGCCGGGGAGTGCTGAGGCCCGGCCCGCCGGGCATCCCGCCCGCGTTCGCCGGATGCTCCTGCCGGTCGCTCCTGCCGGTCGCGCCTGCCGGACGTTTCTGCCGGTCGTTTCTGCCGGACTCGGCCGCCGCGCCGGTTCGAAGCGGCATCCCGCCCACCCTGGCCAGCGTCCCGTCCATCCGGCGCGAAAATGGCCCGTCCCGACGCTTTACAAGCCCCCTTCTTTCTCCCTATACTGCCCTCTTTTCCGTTTTGCAGCGAGCCGCATCACCTCAGCGCAGGGCCCCGGGCCCGGAGGAATCAATGCCCAGGAACTTTCTCCGCATTCTCGACGTGGACAACGACACCGCCGCCGCCCTGGTGGCGCGCGCCATAGAGATGAAGAAGGCCGCGTTCCGCGGCGCCACCTTTGCGGGCAAGCACGCGGTGCTGATCTTCGAGAAGGCCTCCACGCGAACGCGCCTGTCCTTCGAGGTCGCGGTGCACCAGCTCGGCGGGCAGACCATCTTCATGACCCCGCACGAATCCCAACTGGGCCGCAGCGAGCCCCTGCGCGACACGGCCCGCGTCATCTCCCGCTACGCCGACTGCATCGTGGTGCGCACCTTCGGCCAGGAGAAGGTCGAGGAACTCGTGCGCTACGCCGACGTGCCCGTGGTCAACGCGCTCACGGATTCCTACCACCCCTGCCAGGTGCTCTGCGACGTGATGACCATGACCGAGCGCACCCCGGACCTGTCCGGCGTCAAGGTGGCCTGGATCGGCGACGGCAACAACATGGCCAATTCCTGGATCAGCGCGGCCGCGCGCTTCCCCTTCGCCCTGACCCTGGCCTGCCCGGAGGGCTACGACCCGGACGCGGCCGTGCTGGCCGAGGCCCGGGCTCAGGGCGCGCGCGTGGACCTGGTGCGCGATCCCTACGAGGCCGCGGACGGCGCGCACTACGTGAATACCGACGTGTGGGCCTCCATGGGCCAGGAGGCCGAGCAGAAGGAGCGCGAGGCCGCCTTCGCCGGGTTCATCGTGGACGACGAGTTGCTGGCCCGCGCGGCCGCCGGGGTCAAGGTCATGCACTGCCTGCCCGCGCACCGGGGCGAGGAGATCACCGACGCGGTCATGGAAGGACCGGCGTCCATCGTTTTCGACCAGGCCGAGAACCGCCTGCACATCCAGAAGGCCATTCTGGAGTGGGTCATGGCCTAGCCGCCATTGGCAACGACAACCGATTTCGAGGAAGATAATGAGCAAGATCAAGAAGGTGGTGCTCGCCTATTCCGGCGGGCTGGATACGTCCATCATCCTCAAGTGGCTCCAGGTGGCCTACGGCTGCGAGGTCGTGACCCTGACCGCCGACCTGGGCCAGGAGGAGGACCTCGACGGCGTGGACGCCAAGGCCAAGGCCACCGGCGCGACCAAGGCCTACGTCGAGGACCTCCGCGAGGAGTTCGCCGGCGACTTCATCTATCCCATGCTGCGCGCGGGCGCGGTCTACGAGGGCCGCTACCTGCTGGGCACCTCCATCGCCCGGCCGCTGATCGCCAAGCGGCTCGTGGAGATCGCCCGGGCCGAGGGTGCCCAGGCCGTGGCCCACGGCGCCACGGGCAAGGGCAACGACCAGGTCCGCTTCGAGCTCACGGCCGCGGCCCTGGCCCCGGACCTCAAGGTCATCGCGCCCTGGCGCGAGTGGGACATGAAGTCCCGCTCCGACCTGACCGCCTTCGCCGTCAAGCACGGCATTTCCGTGCCCGGCGGCGAGCGCAAGGCCTACTCCATGGACCGCAACATGCTCCACCTGAGCTTCGAGGGCGGCGAGCTGGAGGACCCGGCCAACGAGCCCGGCCCGCACTGCCACCTGATGTGCGTGCCCGCCGAGCAGGCCCCGGACGCGCCCGAGATCGTGACCATCGATTTCGAGAAGGGCGACGCCGTGGCCGTGAACGGCGAGCGGATGAGCCCGGCCGGGGTGGTCGTGGCCCTCAACAGGCTGGGCGGCAAACACGGCGTGGGCCGCCTGGACATGGTCGAGAACCGCTTCGTGGGCATGAAGAGCCGCGGCGTGTACGAGACCCCGGGCGGCACGATCCTCTACGCCGCGCGGCGCGACCTGGAGGGCATCTGCCTGGATCGCGAGGTCCTGCACCTGCGCGACACCCTGGTGCCCAAGTACGCGGAATGCGTGTACTACGGCTACTGGTACGCCCCGGAGCGCGAGGCCCTGCAGGCCTTCATGGACACGGCCCAGGCCCGGGTCACCGGCAGCGTGCGCGTGAAGCTCTACAAGGGCTCGGTCACGCCCCTGTCGCGCACCTCGCCCAATTCGCTCTACGACGCCAACCTCGCCACCTTCGAGAAGGACGAGGTCTACAACCAGGCCGACGCCGCCGGATTCATCCGGCTGCAGTCGCTGCGGCTGCGCGGCTACCGCAAGGACCTGGTCTAACCGCACGAATCTACCGCGCGGGGGTCGCCCCCCGCGCGGGATGCGCGCGCCGCGAGCGCGCCACGGAGGCCCGCCATGGCTGCCAGGAAGATGTGGGGAGGGCGCTTCAAGGAGCGCACCTCGGCCTCGGTGGAGGACTACACCCAGTCCGTGTCCTACGACCGCGCCCTGTGGGAGCAGGACATCGCGGGCTCCAAGGCCCACGCGGCCATGCTCGCCGAACGCGGCGTGATCAGCGCGGCCGAGCGCGACGCCATCCACCAGGGGCTGGAGACCGTGCGCCGCGAGATCGAGGCCGGGGAGTTCGTGTGGAAGTCCGAGTTCGAGGACGTGCACATGAACATCGAATCGCGGTTGACCGAGCTGGTGGGCGATCCGGGCCGCAAGCTGCACACCGGGCGCAGCCGCAACGACCAGGTGGCCCTGGACTTCCGGCTCTTCGTCTCCGCGCGCATCGCGGCGTGGCGCGAGGCCCTGCGCGGCCTGGTGGCCGCCCTGGCCGGGCAGGCCGAGGCCAACAGCGACACGCTCCTGCCCGGGTACACGCACATGCAGCCCGCCCAGCCCGTGGCCCTGGCCCAGCACCTGCTGGCCTACGCCTGGATGTTCCGGCGCGACCACGCGCGCCTGACGGACTGCGACCGCCGCGTGCGCGTCTCGCCCCTGGGCGCGGCCGCCCTGGCGGGCACGACCTACGACCTGGACCCGGCCTACACCGCCGAACTCCTGGGCCTGGAGGCCGTGTTCGACAACTCCATGGACGCGGTCAGCGACCGCGACTTCGCCCTGGAGGCGCTGTTCTGCGCCAGCCTGGTCATGGCCCACCTCTCCCGGCTGTGCGAGGAGATCATCCTCTGGTCCAATCCGAATTTCGGCTACGTCCGCCTGCCCGACGCCTTCGCCACGGGCTCGTCGATCATGCCCCAGAAGAAGAACCCGGACGTGGCCGAGCTGATGCGCGGCAAGACCGGCCGGGTCTACGGCGCGCTCATGGGCCTCCTGACCACGCTCAAGGGGCTGCCCATGACCTACAACCGCGACCTGCAGGAGGACAAGGAGCCCTTTCTGGACGCGGACCGCACGGTCTTCGCCTCGGTCTCGATCATGGCCGAGATGGTCACGGCCCTGCGTTTCGACGCCGGGCGCATGCGCGCCGCCCTGGGCTCGGGCTTCCTCAACGCCACGGAGCTGGCCGACTACCTGGCCGCCAAGGGCATGCCCTTCCGCGACGCGCACCACGCCACGGGCGCGGCCGTGGCCCTGGCCGAGGAGCGCGGCGTGCGCCTGGAGGATCTGCCCCTGGCGGACCTGCGGGCCATCAGCGACCTGGTGGCCGAAGACGTCTACGCCGTGCTCGCGCCCGAGGCCGCGGTGGCCCGGCGCGCGGTTGCCGGCGGCACGGGCCCGGATTCCGTGGCCGCGCAGCTGGACAAGCTGCGGCGCTGGCTGGCGGAGTAGGGCGTTACCGGCCCGGCGCGGGCCGCTCCGGAAGCGCCGCCGTGCGCGGCTCGGCGGCAGGAAAATCCGGAAAACGGCCCGCTGGGCCTTGCTTTTCCTGGACAAGGCTTTATTCAATCATATTGAGCGCGCCAGAACCGGCCCGCATCGTCCGCACCACCGCCTTAACGGAGGATTTTCCCCTTGAACAACATGTCCCGGAATCTGCTGCTGTGGATCGCCATCTCCCTTGTCATGGTGGTCCTGTTCAACCTCTTCAACCAGCCGCAGACCCCGCAACTCAAGAGCACCTACACCGAGTTTCTCGACCAGGTGAAGAAGGGCGAGGTGGTGGAGGTTTCCATCCAGGGCCACAAGATCGTGGGCCGCACCGTGGACGGCAAGCGCTTCGTCACTTACGCGCCCGACGATCCCAAGCTCGTGGACACGCTCATCGCCAACCACATCGAGGTCCAGGCCGAGCCCGAAGAGGACGCGCCCTGGTGGATGACCATCTTCGTCTCCTGGTTCCCCATGCTCCTGCTCATCGGCGTCTGGATCTTCTTCATGCGCCAGATGCAGGGCGGCGGGGGCAAGGCCATGAGCTTCGGCCGCTCGCGCGCGCGCCTGGTCTCCCAGGACCAGGCCAAGGTCACGTTCGACGACGTGGCCGGCGTGGACGAGGCCAAGGAGGAACTGGCCGAGGTCGTGGACTTCCTGCGCGACCCCAAGAAGTTCACCCGCCTGGGCGGGCGCATTCCCAAGGGCGTGCTCCTGGTGGGCCCTCCGGGCACGGGCAAGACGCTGCTGTCGCGCGCCGTGGCCGGCGAGGCCGGGGTGCCGTTCTTTTCCATCTCCGGTTCCGACTTCGTGGAGATGTTCGTGGGCGTGGGCGCCTCCCGCGTGCGCGACCTCTTCGTGCAGGGCAAGAAGAACGCGCCGTGCCTGATCTTCATCGACGAGATCGACGCCGTGGGCCGCCAGAGGGGCGCGGGCCTGGGCGGCGGACACGACGAGCGCGAGCAGACCCTGAACCAGCTCCTGGTGGAGATGGACGGCTTCGAGTCCAACGAGGGCGTCATCCTCATCGCGGCCACCAACCGGCCCGACGTGCTCGACCCGGCGCTGCTGCGCCCCGGCCGTTTCGACCGCCAGGTCGTCGTGCCCACGCCGGACGTGCGCGGCAGAAAGCGCATCCTGGAGGTGCACAGCCGCCGTTCGCCCCTGGCCGCCGACGTGGACCTGGAGAACATCGCCAAGGGCACGCCCGGCTTTTCCGGGGCCGACCTGGAGAACCTCGTCAACGAGGCCGCGCTCATCGCGGCCAAGGAGGGCAAGGACCAGCTCCAGATGGACGATTTCGAGACCGCCAAGGACAAGGTCCTCATGGGCAAGGAGCGCCGCTCCATGATCATGAGCGACGAGGAGAAGCGCGTCACGGCCTACCACGAGGCCGGGCACGCCCTGGTGGCGCGGCTTCTGCCCGGCACCGACCCGGTGCACAAGGTCACGATCATTCCGCGCGGCCGCGCCCTGGGCGTGACCATGCAGCTGCCCCAGGAGGACCGCCACAACTACACGCGCACCTTCCTGCGCAACAACCTCGTGGTCCTGCTCGGCGGCCGCGCCGCCGAGGAACTGGTGCTCAAGGAAATGACCACCGGCGCGGGCAACGACATCGAGCGCGCCACCAAGACCGCGCGCAAGATGGTCTGCGAGTGGGGCATGAGCGACGCCATCGGCCCGCTCTCCCTGGGCGACAAGAGCGAGGAGATCTTCATCGGCCGCGACCTCGGGCATTACAAGGACTACTCCGAGGACACCGCGCGGCTGGTGGACGCCGAGGTCAAGGCGATCATCGACGACGCCGAGAAGACGGCCGAGACCCTGCTCACCGAAAACATCGACGCCCTGCACCGCGTGGCCGCGGCCCTGCTGGAGCGCGAAACCATCAACGGCGAACAGCTCGACAAGCTGATGCGCGGCGAGGAACTGCCCCCGTTCCAGCCCAACGGCACGGCCGGCGGCAAGCCCGGCGCGCCTTCCGGCCAGCCGGGCCAGTCCGGCGCCCACGGCGCGGAGCGTTCCGCCGCGGCCGAGGGCCACGACGAGTTCACCCTGGAGGCCGAGGACGAGGAACCCGACGAGCCGGACGGCGAGGGGACCAAGGGCGGCGGATCGTCCGGAGCGGGGTGGCCCCAGTGACGCAAGGCGTCACCCCAGTAAAGCGGGCGCAGGGCGGCACCCCGGCGGAGGAGGCCCAGGGCGGCCCCACCGTGACATGGACCGTTTCCGGGGGCAGGGTATTGGGCCCTGCCCCCTTTTTCGTGCTCGGCATCGTCAACGTCACGCCCGATTCCTTCTACGACGGCGGCAGCCACCCGGACCCGGGCTCGGCCCTGGAGCACGCCGCGCTGCTCGCGGCCCAGGGCGCGGACATCCTCGACGTGGGCGGCGAATCCTCGCGGCCCTACGCCGATCCCGTGTCCGCCGCCGAGGAGACGGCCCGCGTGCTGCCCGTGGTCCGCGGCATCCGCGAGCGCGGCCTGGCCGGCCCGGACGGCGCGCCCGTGGCCGTGTCCGTGGACACCTACCGCGCGTCCACGGCCCTGGCCGTGCTCGACGCGGGCGCGGACATCGTCAACGACATCTCGGCCTGCGCCTTCGATCCGGAACTGCTCGACGTGGTCGCGGACCGCAAGCCCGGCTACGTGCTCATGCACAGCCAGGGACGGCCCGGCACCATGCAGGACGACCCGCGCTACGAGGATGTTGTTGACGAGATACGCGCGTTCTTCGAAGATGGGCTCAAGCGGCTGACGGCGGCCGGGCTGCCCGAGGAGCGCATCGTGCTCGACCCGGGCATCGGCTTCGGCAAGCTTCTGGAGCACAACCTGGCCATCCTGCGCAATATGGACCGCTTCGCGGAACTGGGCCGCCCGGTGTTGGGCGCGCTGTCCAACAAGAGCCTGTTCGGCGCGCTGCTGGGCCTTGCGCCCGGCGCGCGCGTCAACGCCACCATGGCCGCCACGGCCGTGCTGGCCTCGCGCGGGGTGCTTCTGCACCGGGTGCACGAGGTGGGGGCGGCGCGCGAGGCCCTGGCCGTGGGCGCCGCGCTGCGCAGGGCGGACTGACCGAAAGAACCGACCGAAAGGGCGAGCGGCGGCGAACACGCAATGATCCAATTTCCGGCCATGAACATCACCTGGCGCGACGTGCTGGACGTCGGGCTGGTCACGGTCGTCTTCTACCGCCTCCTGCTGCTCATCCGCGGCACGCGCGCGGCCTCGGTGCTCTACGGCCTGCTCCTGCTCCTGGCCGTGTACTTCGGCTCCGAATTTCTCGAACTCTATACCCTCAACTGGCTCCTGGCGAACTTCCTGGGGTCGCTCTTCCTGGTGATCATCATCCTCTTCCAGGCCGACATCCGCCGCGCCCTGTCCGAGGTGGGCGCGGGCGCATTCTGGCGGCGGCGCCAGGCCATCGTGGACGAGAAGCTGGAGCAGCTTTGCGGGGCCGCGCTCTCCCTGGCGCAGAAGCGCATCGGCGCGCTGGTGGTCGTGGAGCGCGGCGTGGGGCTCGGCGAATACGTGACCCGCGGCGTGGAAGTGGACGCTCGGCTGACCAAGGAGCTGCTGATCTCGATCTTCTATCCCAACACGCCGCTGCACGACGGGGCGGTCATCGTGCGCGGCGACCGCATCATCTCCGCGGCCTGCATCCTGCCGCTGGCCGCCGGTCCGGACGCGCGCCGCGAGTTCGGCACGCGCCATCGCGCGGCCATGGGCATCACCGAGGACACGGACTCCGTGGCCGTGGTCGTTTCCGAGGAGCGCGGCCAGGTGGCCGTGGCCGTCAACGGCCGCATCACCGGCAGCCTGGACGCCGCGCGCCTCAAGCGCGTGCTCACGCGGCTCCTGGGAGGCAAGTGATGCGCGGGCGGCTCGGTTTTCTGCTCCTGGCCTTTGTCCTGGCCGTGACCTCCTGGTACATGGTGCTCGGCCGCGAAAAGGTGGACGTGTGGGTGGAGGTGCCCGTGGCGCTCACGGGCATGCCCGCGGACATGACCGTCATTTCCGGCCTGCAGAACCAGGTCAGCGTGCGCATCCGCGGACCCAAAGGGCTGATGCGCACCCTGACCGGCCGCGTCCTGGCCTACGACCTGGACGCCTCCAGCTTCAAGCCCGGGGAGAACGTCATCACCCTGGAGCCGGGCGGCCTGGCCCTGCCGAACTCCTTCGAGGTCGCCGAACTGAACCCGTCGGTCATGGTCGTGCAGGCCGATAAGGTCGTCACCAAGGACGTGGGCGTGCTGCCCGCGTGGGCCGGGGACGTGCCCGATTCCTTCGAGCTGGCCGACGCCGTGTTCAGCCCGCCCACCGTGGTCCTGCGCGGGGCGCAGCGGTTCCTCAAGGACGTGGACAACGTCGCCATCGTACCCCTGTCGGTCAACGGCACGGTGTTCAACTCCACGGTGGCCGTGAGCGGCGAGACGCCGCTGGTGCTGCCCCAGGGCGTGGAAAGCCGCCCGGGCGTGGTCACGGCGCGGTTGATTTTCGACTGGCGCAAGGTGGACAAGTGGACCCGCGTGAACGTGGAGGTCGAGGGACCGGTCGGGGCCGTGGCCCGCGTTTCGCCTTCGCGCGTGCGCGTGCAGGCGCGCGTGCCCCTGCCGCGCGCCGAGGCCAAGGACGGCCTGGACGGCGTGCACGCCGTGGCCGTGGTGCCCGAGGAGGCGGAGCCCGGCAAGCACGAGGTCCCGTTGGTGGTGGAGGTGCCCGGCGGCAAGGCCGTGCGCGTGGAGCCCGACGTGGTCACCGTGACCATCGACAGGAAATAGTGTAGGATTTCAATCAGGGCGGTCCGGCTTTGCGGCCGCCGCAAGGAGACGCGTCGTTGAAGAGCCTTTTCGGAACCGACGGCCTGCGCGGGCAGGTCAACATCTATCCCATGCTGCCCGAGATCGCGTTGCGGCTGGGCCTGGCCGCGGGCACGTACTTCCGCAACGGCAAGAAGCGCCACCGCGTGGTCATCGGCAAGGACACACGGCTGTCCGGCTACATCTTCGAGACCGCGCTCACCAGCGGATTCTGCGCCGCGGGCATGGACGTCTATCTGGTCGGCCCCATGCCCACCCCGGCCATCTCCTTTCTCACGCGCAACATGCGCGCCGACGTGGGCGTGGTCATCTCCGCCTCGCACAACCCCTTCATGGACAACGGCATCAAGTTCTTCGACCGCGAGGGCTTCAAGTTCCCGGACGCCACCGAGGAGGAGATCACCCGCATGGTCGGGAGCAACGGCCACGACTGGGACTACCCCCTGCCCGAGCAGGTCGGCCGCGCCTTCAAGATCGAGGACAGCCCGGGCCGCTACATCGTCTACCTCAAGAACAGCTTCCCCACGCACCTGACCCTGGACGGCATGAAGGTCGTGCTGGACTGCGCGCACGGTGCGACCTACCGCGTCGCGCCGATCATCTTTCAGGAGCTCGGGGCCGAGGTCGTCAAGATCGGCACCGCGCCGGACGGGCTGAACATCAACCGCCAGTGCGGCTCGCTCTATCCCGAGGTGGCCGCGCGCGCCGTGGTGGACGAGGGCGCGGACATCGGCCTGGCCCTGGACGGCGACGGCGACCGGCTCATCGTGGTCGACGAGACCGGCCGAGTGCTCGACGGCGACCAGATCATGGCCCTGTGCGCCCTGGACCTCATGGAGCGGGGCGAACTGCCGGGCAATACCCTGGTGGCCACGGTCATGAGCAACATGGCCCTGGAGATCTTCATGAAGGAGCGCGGCGGCACGCTGCTGCGCACGCCCGTGGGCGACCGCCACGTGGTCGAGGCCATGCGCCGCACCGGCGCGGTGCTCGGCGGCGAGCAGTCCGGGCACCTGATCTTCATGAACTACTCGACCACGGGCGACGGCATCCTGGCCGCGCTGCAGCTCTTGCGCATCATGCGCGAGAAGGGCCGGCCGCTGTCCGAGCTGGCCGGGCTCATCGAGCCCTTTCCGCAGGAGCTGATCAACGTGCACGTGGAGCGCAAGGTGCCTTTCGGGGACGTGCCCGCCGTGGGCGCGGCCGTGCGCGAGGTGGAGGCGGCCCTGTCCGGCCGCGGCCGCGTGCTGCTGCGCTACTCCGGCACCGAGGCCGTGGCCCGCGTCATGGTCGAGGGCGAGGATACCGAGCACGTGCGGTCCCTGGCCGAGGGACTGGCCGAGACCGTGCGCACGAGCCTGAAATAGACCGTCATCGCACCCCGTGGCCGAGCACTTTCGATAACGATCGACGACAAGGAGAGCGCCACATGGAAATCAGGAAGGTGGTCATTCCCGTGGCCGGATGGGGCACGCGTTCGCTGCCCGCGTCCAAGAACGTCCCCAAGGAGATGCTGCCCATCTTCAAGAAGCCCGTCGTGCAGTACGTGGTCGAGGAGGCCATGCAGTCGGGCATCGAGGACGTGGTCCTGGTCACCAACCAGAACAAGCGCATCATCGAGGACCATTTCGACCACAACTTCCTGCTGGAGCAGCTTCTGGAGCGCGCGGGCAAGAAGGACATCCTCGAGGAGGTCCGCCGCGTGGCCGAGATGGTCAACATCATCACCGTGCGCCAGAAGGAACAGCTCGGCCTGGGCCACGCCGTGCTCTGCGCGCGCGAGGTGGTGGGCAACGACCCCTTCGCGGTCATGGTCGGCGACGACCTCATGTTCGGCATGCAGCCGGGCATCGGCCAGCTCATCGAGGTGGCCGTGGCCGAGAAGACGCCGGTCATCGGCGTCATGGAGATTCCGGCCGAGAAGGTCAACCGCTACGGCATCATCGACGGCCGCGAGTACGCGCCCGGGCTCTTCCGCGTGCGCAACCTGGTCGAGAAGCCGCCCGTGGGCCAGGCCCCCTCGCGCATGGCCATCGTGGGCCGCTACGTGCTCACGCCGGAGATCCTCCGGTTCCTGGCCGAGCAGAAGCCCGGGCACGGCGGGGAGATCCAGCTCACCGACGCCCTGCAGCGCCTCGCCGACGAGTGCGGCCTGCTGGCCGTGAAGATCCACGGCCAACGCTTCGACGCCGGGGACTGGGTCGAATACCTCACGGCCAACATCTACTTCGCCCTGCAGGACGAGGATCTGCGCTACGACCTCGTCGAGCGGCTGCGCGTGCTCCTGTCCTGCCCGGCCTGATCGAATTCCGCGCGGCGGGCCGCCCTGCGGCCCGCCGCGCCCCGCGCCTCCCATGACCGTCTTCCGCCACGTCGCCCTGCTGTCCCCGCCCTACGGCACCCTGACCTATGCCGAGCCCGAGTGGGCCCCGTCCTCGTTCTGGGGCGCGGGCCAGCGCGTGCTCGCGCCGCTCGGCAAGAAGGACGCCGCGCGCGCGGCGGTGGTCGTGTCCGGCCCGCTGGATGCCCCGGACGGCGGTGCCGCGAACGGTGGGCCGATCGGCGGGGCGGAGCAGGGGACGGCCGACGGCCCGGGCGAAACGGCGGCCGACTTCACCATCAAGGCCCTGCTCTGGCCCCTGGAGCGCGTGCCGCTGTTCACGCCCGGCTACATGGCCATGGTCCGCGAGCTGGCCGTGCGCCAGGCCGCGACCGTGGGCCAGGTGCTCGCCGCCTTTCTGCCCCAGGGGTTGCGGTCGGCCTCGGTGCGGCTGCAGGTCTTCGAGGGCGGCGCTCCGCTTTCCCTGGCCCCGGCGGACCTGAGAAAGCTGCCTCCGGCGCGGCTGCGCGAGCTGGCGGCCCTGTGGCGCGGCGGCAACGCGCTGGTGCGCGAGCCCGGCGACGGGGCCGAGCCGCGCGACTGGGTCGGCGTGCTCAAGGACCCGCCCTGGCCCGTGCGCCCCGGGGCCAAGCGCCAGATGGCCGTGCTGGAATACGTCTGGGACAAGGGCGCGGTGCCCCGTGGGGTGCTCGTGCGCGACCTGGGCCCGTGGACCACGCAGGCCGTGGCCGCCCTGGCCAAACGCGGCCTGGTGCGCATCGGCCCGCCCCAGGACGGCTACGCCGGGACCTCCGGCGCGGCCGACCCGGCCGACGCCGCCACGACGGCCGCCGGGAGCGGGGCGGGGCAGGGTGGTTCCCTCGCCCTGCCCGGGCTGGGGGACGATGCGGGCGACCCCCTGGCCGTGCCCATGGCACGGCCGTCCGAGGAAACGCCCATGGCACGGCCGTCCGAGGAAACGCCCATGGCACGGCCGTCCGAGGAAACGCCCATGGCGCGGCCGTCTGGGGAAACGCCCATGGCGCGACCGTCTGGGGAAGCGCCCGTGGCGCGGCCGACCGGCGAAGTCTCCGGCGGCGTGGCCGCTCCGGACGAGGACGACGACGAGCCGCGCATCGCGCCCGTGCCCGTGGAATGGGCCCGCGACTTCGAGCTCAACGCCGAGCAGGCCGCGGCCGTGGCCGGGCTCGCCGCCGCCCTGGACAACGGCGGCGGCGAGCGGCTGCTCTACGGCGTGACCGGCAGCGGCAAGACCGCCGTGTACCTGGAGCTGGCGCGCCGCTGCCTGGAGCGCGGCCGCTCCGTGCTCCTGCTCGCGCCCGAGGTGGCCCTGGCCGCCCGGCTGCGCGACGAGGCCCGCGCCTTCTTTCCGGGCCGCCGCGTGGTCTTCTACCACGGCTACCAGCCGCCGAACCGCCGCGCGCGCATCTTCCGCGATCTTGCCGCCGGTCCGGCCGCCGACCCGGCGGCCCTTGCCGGGATGTCCGCGCCCGGTGCGCCCGGTGCGACCGGTACGACCGGCGCGACCGGTACGACCGGTGCGACCGGCGCGACCGGCGCGACCGGCGCGGCTTCGGCCGCTTCCGGGGCCTCCGCTGCCGTCCCGCCCCCGGTGCTCGTGGCGGGCACGCGCTCGGCCCTGTTCCTGCCGGTGCGCAACCTCGGCCTCGTGGTCCTGGACGAGGAGCACGACGCCTCCTTCAAGCAGGACGAACGCTTCCTCTATCACGCCAAGGAGGTCGCCTTCTTCCGCGCGCGCCAGGAAAAGGCCCTGCTCCTGCTCGGCTCGGCCACGCCGGACGTGAAGACCTTCCACGCCGCCGAGCACGGCGCGGTGGGCCGCGTGCGCCTGGCCGCGCGCGCGGGCTCCGGCGCGTTGCCCGAGGTGCGCCTCGTGGACATCCGCACCGACCGGCCCGGTCCGCACATGCTCGCCGAGGAATCCCTGGCCGCCCTGCGCGAGACCGTCAAGGCCGGGGACCAAGCCATCATCCTGCTCAACCGGCGCGGCTACGCCCCGCTGATGTACTGCCTGGACTGCGGCCGCACCGCGCGCTGCCCCAACTGCGACATCGGCCTGACCTACCACAAGGCCCGCGAACGCCTCGTCTGCCACTACTGCGGGCTCACTGAGCCCTATCCGGCCACCTGCGCGGGCTGCGGCTCCACGCGCTTTTTGCCCATGGGCGAGGGCACCGAGAAGGTCGAGGAGGCCCTGGCCGCAGAGCTGGGCTACGACGTGCCCGTGCTGCGCATGGACCGCGACACCACGCGCCGCCCCGGCCGCATGGAGGCCATCCTGGCCGACTTCGCCGCGCGCCGCGCCCAGGTGCTCGTGGGCACCCAGATGCTCTCCAAGGGCCACCACTTTCCGGACGTGACCCTGGTCATCGCGGCGGACGCGGACCTGGGCATCAACCTGCCCGACTACCGCGCCACCGAGCGCACCTTCCAGCTCCTGGTGCAGGTGGCCGGACGCGCCGGACGCGGCGACAAGCCCGGCCGCGTGCTCGTGCAGACCCGCGACCCCGGCCACTACTGCTGGCGCTTCGTGCTCGACGCCGACTACGAGGGCTTCTTCGCCCGCGAGATCGCCCTGCGCGAGAAGCGCCTCTACCCGCCCTTCACCAAGCTCGCCCTGCTGCGCATGAACTTTCCCCTGGACTGGGACAAGGGCGGCGACAGCGTCACCGCGCTCACGCGCGCCGTGCGCTCCCTGGGCCGCGAGCTCGGCCTCGTGGTCCTCGGCCCGGCCCCGGCCCCCCTGGCCCTGCTGCGCGGCCGCAAGCGCTTCCAGTGCCTGATCAAGGGCAACGACTGGCAGGCCATCCGCGCTCTCTACCGCGGCGCGCTCCAGGCCCTGCCGCCGTCCTCCAAGCTGCGCCTGGCCCTGGACCTGGACCCCGTGAACATGCTCTAGTCCCGCCCCGCACGACTGCCGACCATCTTGTGGCGGCTTGTTCCTCTTTGTTGCAATCTGTAGACAATTCTTATACATCTTCGGGGCGATCCTGCGGGCTTGAGGGAGTCTGCAGGACCGTTTTTCGCAGTGCGGCGCTTTTTTGGGGAGACGCCGGGCTCCACCCGGTCGCTCGTCGTGCTCTGCGCAGCAAGGGCCGCACCGCAGTCTGCAACGCTGTCGTGCAACCAGCCAAAGGGGGATATCCATGATCCGCTTCGTCCGGAAGTGCGGACTCGCGCTCTTCTTGTGCCTCGTTCTGGCCGCACCGGCCTGGGGAGCCGGGTTCGGGCTCTACGAATACAGCGCGCGGGGCAACGCCCTGGGCGGGACCCTGGTGGCCCGCGCCGACGACCCGTCGGCCCTGGCCTACAACCCCGCGGGCATCACCCAGCTCAACGGCACCCGGCTCATGAACGGCGTCGCCGCCATCGGCCCCAACGCCGTCATCCGCACCAAGTACGGGGCCAACGAGTGGAGCAACAAGGGCCACGACAACATCTGGTGGGCCCCGCACTTCTACCTCACCCATCAGGTCAACGACGACGTCTACGTGGGCCTCGGCGTGTTCTCCCGCTTCGGCCTGGGCACGGAACTCGACGAGTGGTGGCCCGGCCGCTACAACGTCTACCAGGTCACCGTGGAGACCCTCTCCTTCAACCCCAACGTGGCCGTCAAACTCTCGGACAAGCTTTCCCTCGCCGTGGGCCTCGAGGCCATGCAGTTCACCCTGAACCGCTGGTCCAAGCTGGACGGTCGCGCCTTCTTCGGCGGCGGCACCGCCTACGATCCCACGACCACGGCCATGGACATCGACGAGCACCAGCACGCCGAATCCTGGGGCTTCGGCGGGGACATCGCCCTGCACTACAAGTTCGACGACCAGTGGTCCGCGGGCCTGGTCTACCGCAGCCAGGTGCGCCAGGACCTGGGCGGCACGGCCTCCTACACCTATCCCGCCCTGGTGGGCGCGGCCATGGCCGGCGCGGGCGTCTCGCTCTTCAACGACACGAACATCAACGGCAAGATCACCCTGCCCGATTCCCTGGCCGCGGGTCTCTGCTACAGGCCCCTGGACAACCTCAGCCTCGAAGCCACCGCCGTCTGGACCCGCTGGTCCTCCTACGACGCCTACACCATCGAATACGGCTCCAAAGGGGCCGTGGGCCGCGACGAACTCTCCAGCACCAAGAACTGGAACGACGTCATGCGCTACGAATTCGGCGTGGAATACACCCCGATCCCCTGGCTCGACCTGCGCGCCAGCTACATCCTCGACCAGTCGCCCATCCCCGAGGACTACGCCGACTACATGCTGCCCACCGACGACCGCCAGATCGTGGGCCTGGGCTTCGGCGTGCGCTACGACAACTGGACCTTCGACGTCTCCTACAACTACCTGTGGATGAAACAGCGCGACGTGGGCGCCGACGGCCGCACCCGCTACGAATCGTCCTTCAACGACTCCCACGCGCACATCGGCGGCCTGAGCGTCAGCTACAAGTTCTAGGCGCGCACGACACCAGCGACATCACGAAAAGCGCCGCCCCGGCAACGGGGCGGCGCTTTCGCGTTGCGAGGGGCGGGAAAGACGAAGAGCCGGGGGAGGGGCGGGGGAGGAAGAGGGAACCCTTTGAAAAGGGCTTCCC
>JACCQO010000105.1 GCA_015709205.1 Desulfovibrionaceae bacterium | reverse complement strand
CACCCCACCTCTCCCCCAAAAACTGCTGGTTGGATGAGGGTGGGGGTGACTGTCGAGAGCGCGTGGATGCCGGACCGGGGTGGGGGCGGGCGCGGAGTGCGCGGGAAAGGTGGCGGGTGGTGCGGGCTTGCCGGGCTGCCGCCGCTTTGCGGCGGATGCGCCCTGAAGAGGAGGGAAAGAGAGAGAGGATGCGACGATGCGGAGGGCGGAACCGGGAAGGACGCGCGTGGTCGGGTTACGCGACCGCCGCGAGCGGGGGCGGCAGAATCGCCCACGCGTCGGGCTGCCGCCACCTGCGGCGACGGATGTGCCCTGGGGCGAGAAGAACGAGGGGCCGGTGGAGCCTTTTTGTCCAACCGCCCAGACGGTCCTCCCCACCAGCCCGCATGCGGCGCAGCCGCGAGGGCGGCGCGCCTCTGCCCCGTCCGTTTTTTCCGAGCCCTCCGCGTCCGCACCCGCCCATCCCCAAATTCCCCTTCGACCCTGTGCCGCGCAGCGCAGCGGCACGCGGCGGCGTGCGAGCGTTCCGGGCCGGTGGCGGGCGGGCCAGGGGGGAGGCCGTCTTCGGCCTCACGCCTGACCCGTCCGCCACCGGCCCGGGACTGTTCGTGCGTCGGAGTAAACCCGGACCAACGCACCCCTCTCCGCACCACCCCGAACAGGGGGCCCGGGGGGGATGATCCCCCCCGGTGGGGTCTGGGGCAAAGCCCCAGCAGGGTGTGGGACAGCGTCCCACCGGGGTCTGGGGCAGCGCCCCAGCGGGGTGTGGGGCGGAGCCCCACCGGGCAGGGCCCGGGCATCGGCTCTTTTCTCTTGGGCGGGGGATTGGTACAAGGCGGGGATGCGAGTAGCCATCTATTCCGACATTCACGCCAATCCCGAGGCGTTCGCGGCGGTGCTGGAGGATGCGCGCGCGTTGCGCGTGGACGCGTCCGTGTGCGTGGGCGACTGCGTGAGTTACGGACCGGATTCCGAGGGAGCGGCAACGATGGTGCGCGAGCGCGGGATTCCGTGCGTGCGCGGCAACCACGAGCTGGCCTTGGTGGAGCGGCGGCACCTGAACTGGTTCAACCCGGTGTCGCGCACGGCGGTGGACATTGCGGATGCGGAGCTTTCGGCGGCCACGCGGGAGTGGATGCGCGGGTTGCCCATGAGCCTGACGCTGCACGGCGCGCATTTCGTGCACGGGTTTCCGCCCGCCTCGGCCAAGCTGTACCTGCATCAGGCCTCGGAGACGTTGATCGAGAGCCGGATGTTCGCGCTGCCCGTGCCGGTGTGCTGCATCGGGCACACGCACGAGCTGCGGCTGTTGCGGGTGCGGCGCGGGTCCGTGGAGTGGGACGAGCTGCCCGAGGGCGAGACGCGGCTGGGCGGTGCGGACCGGTATCTGGTCAACGTGGGGTCCGTGGGCCAGCCGCGCGACGGCGACCCGCGCGCCAAGTACGTGATCTGGGAGCCGGAGCGCATGGCCATGACGGTGCGGTTCGTGGGCTACGACCATGCGGCGGTGGCGGCGCGGATCCGGGCGCGGGGGATTCCGGAGCAGTTCGCGCGGCGGCTGGAGGGCTGATGCGCACGGTGGGGCGCTACGAGATCTGCGGGCTGCTCGGGCGCGGCGGCATGGGCGCGGTGTACAAGGCGCGGCTGCCGGAGTTGGGCAAGATGGTGGCGCTGAAGGTGCTCCGGCCCGAGGAGACGCTGGAGGCCGTGGTCGGGATGGAGGAATTGACGCGACGGTTCCGGCGCGAGGCGCGGATCATGGCGGCGTTGCGGCATCCGCACATCGCACAGGTGTGGGATTATGCGGAGGAGGACGCGCCGCATTTCAGCATGGAATACCTGTGCGGCAACCTGGGCGCGCTGATGGGCGAGACGTACCGCGCCGAGGCGCGCACGCGGCGCATCGCGCCGGACCGCGCGGCGGCGTTCGCGGCGCAGACGCTGCAGGCCCTGGCGCGGCTGCACCACGCCGGGCTGCTGCACCGCGACGTGAAGCCCTTCAACATCATGCTCACGGACGCCGACCGCGTGAAGCTGATCGACTTCGGGCTGTCGCGGCTGCGCGGCGAGACGGGCCGGGCCAGGGCGACGGCGATGGCGACGGGCGCCCTCGCTTCCGACGACGCGGACGACGGGGCCATGCCGGGCACCATCAAGGTGGGCACGCCGTTCTACACCGCGCCGGAGCAGGAGGCGGACCCGGCGGCGGCGGACCGGCGCGCGGACCTGTATTCCGTGGGCGTGATGCTCTTCCGCATGCTCTTCGGCGCGCTGCCGTCGGACGGCGGGGCGCGGCCCGGACAACCGGCACGGGTGCCGGAGGGCGAGATGCCCGACGCGCTGGCCGCGGGGTGGAACGAATTCTTCGCGCGCGCGCTGGCGCGCGATCCGGCGGAGCGGTTCGCGGACGCCGGGGCCATGCTCGCGGCGCTCGATGCGCGCGTGGCCGAGTGGCGCGGCGCGCTGGACGCGGTGTGCCGATTGTCGGAAGAGGAGCTTTTCGGCGCGGGGGCCGACGCGGCCGGGCAGCGCGGTGCGCGGCCGCGCGCCACGCCCGCCAAGGTGCGCGCGGCCGAGGCGGCGGCGGCGTTCGGCACGGACGGGCTGGGGCGGCCGCTGCGCGGCGGCGGGCGGGAGTTCCGGGTTTCGGCGTCGGGCGAGACGGTCTTGGATCTTTCCACTGGGCTGGAGTGGGAGCGCGCGGGCACGCCGTATGCGGTGCCGCGCGAGGAGGCGGAGGGTTGGGCCGCGTCGCGGGACGCGGCGAGGCTTGGCGGCGGCGCGGGCTGGCGATTGCCCACGACGCCGGAGTTGCTGACCCTGGTGGGCGCGCGTCCGGACCTGGACGGGCTGTGCCTGGACCCGGTGTTCGACGCTGCGCGGCGCAGGCTGTGGAGCGCGGACCGCAAGTCCTTCACGGCCTCGTGGTATCTGGACGTCTCCCTGGGGTTCGCGGCCTTTCAGGACGACACCTGCCACCTGCACGCGCGTTGCGTGCGCACCGCGGAGGAATCATGACCCCACAACGACCCCAAGGGCCCAAAGGACCCCAAGGACGCCAAGGATCCCAAGGACGCCAAGGATCCCAAGGACGCCCTGAGGCCGCGCGCACGTCGTGCGAGCGGTGCGGCACGTGCTGCCGCAAGGGCGGCCCTGCCCTGCACGAGGAGGACGCGCACCTGTTCCACGAGGGCACGATCACGCCCAGGGAGCTGGTGACGCTGCGCGCGGGCGAGCTGGCCGTGGACAATGTGCTCGCTGCCAATGTGCCGGCCGACGGCGCGCAGGCGGAACCCGCGCCGCTGGCGCGGGAGATCGTCAAGATCCGCGGCCGCGACGGCCGCTGGACCTGCCATTTCTACGACGCCATGCGCGGGTGTCTGCTGCACGGGCGCCATCCGGCCGAATGCCGCGCCCTGGCCTGCTGGGACCCGTCGGGCCTGGCGGCCATGTACACGCAGGGCCGCCTGACGCGGCGCGACCTGGTGCACGCGGGCGCGCTGGTGGAGCTGATGGACGAGCACGACGAGCGCTGCGCCGTGGGCCGCATGGCGGAGCAGGCGGCCGAGGCGCTGGCGGTCCATGTCTGGCGGGAGCCGGGCGCACCCCTGCCGCCGGGCGAGGCCGTGGACGGGCTGCTGGAGGCGCTGCGCTACGACGCGGCGCTGCGTTCGGTGATCGTGGAGCGCACGGGGTGTACGCGGGCGGAGCTGGATTTCCTGTTCGGCCGCCCGGTGGCCCAGGTGCTGCGCGCCTTCGGCCTGCGCACCACGCGCGACGCCGACGGCGCGCCGGTGCTCACGCCCGACCGCGACGCGCGCTGAGCGCGCGGGCCCGGCCGGGCCATCCGTCCAGGGCGGACTTCCCGCCCCCGCCCCGGCACGGCGGGGCCTGCGCCATTGCCAGGCCCGCGCGCGTCCGGTACAACTCCGCACGCACACACGACAGCACCGCGCGGCGCGCCGCGCAGGAGGAAAAGCCATGTACATCGTCACCGGCGGCGCGGGGTTCATCGGCAGCGCCATGGTCTGGAAGCTGAATTCCATGGGCATCGACGACATCATCGTGGTCGACAACCTGGGCAAGAGCGAAAAGTGGAAGAACCTCGTCGGGCTGCGCTACGAGGAGTACATCCACAAGGAGGCCTTCCTGGACCTGGCCATCGACGAGGAGTTGCCGTGGGAGGTGGACGCCGTGATCCACATGGGCGCGTGCTCCTCGACCACGGAGCGCGACGCCGACTATCTGATGGAAAACAACTACAGGTATTCCACCGCGTTGTGCCAACTGGCCCTGGCCAAGGGCGCGCGGTTCATCAACGCCTCCAGCGCGGCCACCTACGGCGAAGGCGAGCACGGGTTCGACGACTCCGTGGCGACCATGGAGAAGCTCCGGCCGCTGAACATGTACGGCTACACCAAGCAGCTCTTCGACCTCTGGGCGCAGCGCACGGGCGTGCTGGAGCGCATCGCGAGCCTGAAGTTCTTCAACGTCTTCGGGCCCAACGAGTACCACAAGGGCGACATGATGAGCGTGATCTGCAAGGCCTATCCGCAGGTGCGCGACACGGGGCTGATGCGGCTCTTCCGTTCCTACCGCGAGGACTACCCGGACGGCGGGCAACGCCGCGACTTCGTGTACGTGAAGGACTGCGTGGAGGTGATGTGGTGGCTGCTGGAGCATCCGGCGGCCAACGGCATCTTCAACGTGGGCACGGGCCGGGCGCGGACCTGGAACGCGCTGGCCGCGTCGCTGTTCGATGCGGCCGGAGTCGAGGAGCGCATCGAGTACATCGACATGCCCGAGCAGTTGCAGGGCAAGTACCAGTATTTCACCGAGGCGAAGATCGACCGCCTGCGCGCCGTGGGCTACGAGCGGCCCTTCACGCCCCTGGAGGACGCGGTGCGCGACTACGTGCAGAACCATCTGGCCACGGACAACCCGTACCTGACCGTACGCGACTAGCCCGGCACCACAGAACTCCGGCTTCCCGACGGCCGCAGCCCCCGGCTGCGGCCGTTTTTCTGCGCGCCGCACAAAAAAGGAGCCGCAAGGCTCCTCACCCCAACCCGGCCTCCCCTCTTTCCCGCCCTCCCCAGGGCGCATCCGCCGCCAAAGGCGGCGGCAGCCCGGCGCGGCAGCAATGCTGCTGCACCCATTTATCACCTCTGCACCCGTAGCCACCCGTCCGGCATCCACGCGCACTCAAAGACCACCCCCTTCCTCATCCAACCAGCAGTTTTTGGGGGAGAGGTGGGGTGGAGGGGG
>JACCQO010000104.1 GCA_015709205.1 Desulfovibrionaceae bacterium | reverse complement strand
ACATGGACTGGATCATCTTGGCCACGGCCTCCTCGATGGAGTACTTGGTCTGGTGGGTCGGCGGGCTGGGCAGGCTCACGCCCTTGGGCACGCCGCGGATGGCGGCGATGAGCTTGTTGACCTTGTACCACATCAGCAGGCCGCCGTCGCCGGGCTTGGCCCCCTGGCCGTACTTGATCTCGACGGCCGCGGGGTCCTCCTTCATGTCCGGCAGGGCGTGAATGATCTCGTCCCAGCCGAAGTAGCCCGAAGCGATCTGGAGGATGACGTACTTGAGGAAGCGCGAGCGCAGCAGGCGCGGCGGACAGCCGCCCTCGCCCGTGCACATGCGCACGGGCATGTGCATCTCCTCGTTGAGGTAGGCCACGCCCATCTGCAGCCCCTCCCACATGTTCGGGGAGAGCGCGCCGAAGCTCATGCCGCCGATCATCAGCGGGTAGATCTCGCGCACCGGCGGCATCCAGCCGTGCTCGCGGAAGGCCTTGACCCCGTCCTCGGGCGAGAGCACGCGGCCGATCTGCGTGCGCAGCTCGAACTCGTGGCGCCCGGCGTCCAGGGCCGGGTCCGTGAGCATGGAGATGCGGATGAAACCGATCTTGTCCAACACGGACTCGGAGTTGTTGCGCCGCCCGCCGCGCGTGCGCGGCTGGCCGCCCTTGTTGCGGTGGAACTTCAGGGCCGTGTTGGCCTCTTCCTTGTGCGGCATGATCGCGTTGTTGGGGCAGACCATGTTGCACATGCCGCAGCCGATGCAGGCGTAGGCCGGATCGGTGCGCTGGCGGATGCCGTGGAACACGGAATATTTGTTCGTCGCCTTCACGGCGAGGCCCGTGGGCGCGACGATCTCACGCTTGCGGAAAACCCCCAGCTCGATGGCGTTCACCGGGCACACGGCCGTGCAGCTGCCGCACAGCGTGCACTTGTCCTTGCTCCAGTCGATCTGCCAGGGCAGATCCTTGACGCTCAGCGTTGAGGGGGTAATGGGCGATCTTGACGGCATATCCGAGCCTCCTGGCAGTCGGGATCGACGATGACGGTGTCGAGATGCATGGGTTGGAAGTCCCTGGTCTTGTCGCGGTCGGGAATGGCCGCGTCCAGGCCGCAGATTTCCGAGGAGAAGGCGTACAGGCCGCTCTTGCCCCCCACCACGCCGGGCCGCAGCTTCTTGCGGTCCTGAACCATGAACATGGAGTTGTCCGGCAGCACGCCGATGACGCAATTGGGCCCGTCGATGCACAGCTTGCGGCAAACGGACTTGAGATTGCGCAGGAACGCACCGTCCGGATGGTTCTCCAGTTCGGCGTCGAACAACGGGGTGATGACGTGCTTGTAGTATTCGATGGGCAGGCCGAGGCGCTTGAGCGTGAAGTGCAGGATGTGCGTGAAGACCTCGGAGTCGGAATTGTAACCTTCGTAGCCGGGCACGCCGTGGCCCGAGAGGTATTCCTTGATGGGCACGAAGGCGGTGTTCTCGCCGTTGGTCATGGTCGAGATGCCCTGGATGAAGAAGGGATGGCAGGCGTAGAGGTCGATGGCGTAGTTGGTGTTCTGCCTGCCCTGGGCCAGGATCTGGCGCGCGGAGAGTTCCTCGCGGCCGAACCCGAGCCAGCGGCCCACGGCCAGCGGATCGCCGACCTCCTTCATCATCACGGTGTCCGGCCAGAAGCTGAAGACCATGACGTCCTGGTTCTCCAGCCCCATGTGGCGCAGGTCGAGCCGGGTGTTGAGCATGTCCAGCTCGCGCGCGGCGGCGTCCATCTTCTCCCAGGCCTTGGGCGGCTGGTAGGCGCGGGCCTGGTAGTGGCCGCGGCGCGGGGTGCCCGCCGGGGGCTCGGCGTCCGGGGTCAGGTCCAGGGTGTGGCGCAGGGCGTATCCCCGGTTTTCCATGTATTCGTCGAGACGGCGCAAGCCCTTGTCGGTGTAGATGCCGGAAAGGATCGGCAGATCCCGCATCGCACCGAGGGGCCCGCCCAGACCGCGCAGAAAGATGCCGACACCGGAGCCGTCATGACCCTCTTTCATGACGTTCAGGGCGTCGATGGCGCGCATGGGCGAGACCGGCTCCCGACTGGTTAGAGCGAACAGACGGCACATCCGATTACGTCTCCTGAGTAGGTGGGTTCATCGAGTCCGGCGGGCGGGGCAGCGAGTGCGCGGCCATCCCGCCGCACGGGTCGTCGGGCCAAAAAAACCGCTGCGGCCGAATGCTGCCTCGACCGATCGCGGCGTGCGCGGAGGCGATGGGCATCCGCGGGGTTTGGCATCATATATAATTTGGTCAAAAAAGCAAAACCCCTGTGGACAATTATTATTATTCTTTTTTATCAGGATGTTGCACTGCAATCCCGCGCCACGGGCCACGGCACCCCCCGACCGGGGCCCGGCCGGAACCGGAAAATGACGGAGTTGTCCACATCCGGCTGGGGATGTGTTTTGCCAATATCGTCATAAAAACCGACAAAGACGAACCGCCGCCGCCCCCAACCCGGCAACGCCCATTCGGCCCCACGGCCGCCCCACGTTCAGGCACGGCCCGCCGACGCAGGCCGCCGCGCCGCCGCAACCTATTGTGCCCGCCCCCAAAATCCGTTAGGCCCGGGGCATGACCTTCGACATCCTCAATTTCGCAAGCGTCAACCGTCGCGTGCTCATCTGGACCTCGGTCTTCGCTCTCGCCTGGGCCATCTGGGCCAAGGGCATTTTCAGCCTCTTCTTCATCACCTTCATCCTCAGCTTCACCTTCAACCCGATCATCAACTGGCTCGCCCGGCGCACCGGCTGGCCGCGCAAGCTCTGGGTCGCCATCGTCTACCTGGTGTTCATCGCCGTCATCACCCTGCTGCTGTCGCACGTGGTGCCCAAGCTCGGCTCGGAATCGCGCACCTTCTTCCGCGGCCTGCCCGCCGCCCTGGCCAAGATCGACACCCTGCTCCTCGATACCGCGCGCCAGCACCCGGCCCTGGAAAAGGGCGTGCAGGGCATGCGCAAGTGGCTGACCCTGGAACAGTTCACCGGCATGGACACCGAGCGCATCTTCGCCTTCACCGTCGCCTCGCTCAACGAGATCACCAACTCCGTGTCCTACTTCCTCATCGGCACCCTGTTCAGCTTCCTCTTCCAGCTCGACCTGCCGCGCATGAACGCCAAGATGCGCAACCTGCGCGAAACCCGGCTGCGCGCCGTGTTCGACGAGATCGAGGACAAGATCGGCCAGTTCGCCACCGTGGTCGGCGTGGCCTTCCGCGCCCAGATCGTCATCGCCCTGGCCAACACCGCGCTGACCACCATCGGCATGCTCGTCCTGGCCATCAAGCCCGTGGCCCTGCTCGCCTCGCTGGTCTTCGCCGCAGGACTCATCCCCGTGCTCGGCACCTTCATCTCCTCGGTGCCCATCATCCTGCTGGCCTTCAACGGCGGCGGCTTCACCCGCGCCTTTTTCGCCCTGGGCATGATCCTCTTCGTGCACCTCTTCGAAAACTACGTCGTCAACCCGCGCATCTTCTCGCACATCTTCAAGATCCGCCCCGTGTTCGTGCTCATCATCCTCTACGTGGGCTACTCCTTCTTCGGCCTCTGGGGCGTGGTCCTCGGCGTGCCCGTGTCCGCGTTCGTCTTCAAGCACCTCATCTGCCCGCCCGACTGGCTGGGCACCGCGCCCACCCTGCACCACCACAAGGACACCGGCACGGACGCCACACAGACGGCATGACCGCTCCGCCGCCCGGCGCGGCGGAGCCGCGGCCCGCAAGGGCCGCATAGACACCACCGGACGCCCCCGCGTCCCACCCGGCGGGCCTCCGGCCCCCAAGGGCGCCGCCATGACCGTGTCCCTGCTCGTCTCCTACCTGGCCACCGTGGCGGTCTTCCTGCTCGCCTTCGTGCTCATGGTCTCCATCGTGCGCAAGCAGCAGGCCCCGTCCACCAAGATCGCCTGGATGCTGACCATCCTGCTCTTCCCGCTCGTCGGCGTGCCCCTGTACCTGCTCTTCGGCGGCCGCAAGATCCGCCGCCGCATCCGGCGCAAGGCCGACCTGCGCCTCAAGGCCGAAGACACCGTGCCGCCCGAGGACGCCCACCCCGCCGACCGCCTGCTGCGCACCTACACCATCCCCGGCGCGACCACCGGCAACGACCTCGCCCTGCACCCCAAGGGCACCGACGCCTACGAACAGCTCGTGCGCCTCATGGCCTCGGCCCGCACCAGCCTGTGGATATGCACCTTCAGCCTGGGCCGCGACAAGGTCGCCGACCGGCTCCTGGACCTGATGATCGACCGCGCCCTGGCCGGGGTCCAGGTGCGCCTGCTGCTCGACGGCGCTGGCTCGCTCTACGCCAAGCGCACCGCCCTGCGCCGCCTGCGCCAGGCCGGAGGACGCGCCGAATTCTTCCTGCCGCTCCTGAGCCCCGTGCGCCCCTTCCTGGCCAACCTGCGCAACCACCGCAAGATCACCGTGGCCGACGGCGACACCGCCTTTGCCGGCGGCCGCAACATGGCCGGAAAATACCTCGGCCCGGAACCGCGGACCACGCGCTGGAAAGACCTCTCCTTCACCGTGCGCGGCCCGGCCGCCCGCGCCTTCGCCGACATCTTCCGCTCGGACTGGGAATTCGCCGCCGGCGAACACCTGGACCTGCCCGCAACCCCGCCGCACGCGCACAACCCCGGCGCCGTCATCCAGGTCACGCCGTCCGGCCCCGACGTGCCCGGCGACCCGCTCTACGACACCCTGCTCTCCCTCTGCCACCAGGCGCGCCACCGCATCTGGGCCGTGACCCCCTACTTCGCGCCCGACGCCCCCCTGTTCCAGGCCCTGCGCCTGGCCGCACGCCGCGGCGTCAACGTGCGCCTGATCCTGCCGCAGCACAGCGACCACATCCTCACCGACCTGGCGCGCGGCCCGCACCTGCGCGCCCTGCAAACCGCAGGGGCCGCCATCGCCTTCACCCCGCCCCCCATGCTGCACGCCAAATGCCTGCTCATCGACCACTCCGTGGCCATGATCGGCTCCGCCAACCTGGACATGCGCTCCCTGCACTTCAACTACGAAGCCATGGCCTTCGTGTACTCCCAACCGGAAATCGCCACCCTGGAAACCTGGCTGCAAGACACCTGGAACACCGCCCAACGCGGCGTCCAACCCGTGGGCCCCCTGCGCGACACCCTCGAAGGCACCGCCTCCCTCATCGCCCCGCTCCTGTAGGAGGAAGAGGGGGAGGCAGAGGCGAAGAGCCGGGGGGAGGCGGGGAGGGGAGGACCCTTTTTCGGCGAAAAAAG
>JACCQO010000103.1 GCA_015709205.1 Desulfovibrionaceae bacterium | reverse complement strand
GTGGGGGGCTACGCGGAGGGGAGGACCCTTTTTTCGCCGAAAAAGGGTCCTCCCCACCCCGCCTCCCCCCGGCTCTTCGCTCTTCTCCCCTCCGCCCGGAAAAAATGGGGGGATACCCTACTGTTTTTGGGTAGGGAGCGGGGGTAATATGGTAATTCGGCGCGGTGTGCGTCGTGTGGTGTGGCTGCTCTACGGGGCGTGGCCGCGCCGGGGGGCATTGGACCGTTGGTGGGCGCGTGGGTGGTTGTCGGGCCCGGGCGTTCGTTTCGTGACGCAGATGTGCGCGGCGCGTGTTCCGCGTGCAGTGTCGGTCCGGGCCTTGCGGCCGGGAGAGCAGTATGCCTGAACAGATTCTCAAGGATTTCGCCGCGCAGGGCGGTCGGTTCGTGCTGGCGGCCAGCGATCTGGGCTTTATCGGCCAGGTGCGCGGGCTGCTATCCGGCCTGGGCATAGCGCCCACGGCGGTGCAGGTGCGTTCGGACGCGCAGGACCTGCCCGGCGCGCTGGCCGAGGTGGGGGGCGACGAAGGCCGCACTGTGGTGCTCGTGGAGCGTTTTCTGGAGGGCAAGGAGACGTCCTATGCCTTCAAGCGGTTGCGCGCGCAGTACCCGGAGGTGGGGCTGGTGCTCGTGATCGAGTCCGTGCCCGAGCCGGAGCGGGTGATGCTCTACAAGGAGCTCGGCGTGGACGCCTTTGTGCGCAAGCCGGTGGCCACGGATGCGCTGGCGGCCAAGATCGCGCAGGTGATCCAGCCCTCGAGCCGCCTGCTGCGGCTGTTGCGCATGGGGCGGCGGCTGCTGGTCGCCGGGCGGGCGGACCAGGCCCTGGAACTGGCCGAGCGCGCCCTGGCCGTGGCCCCGGAGACGCCGGTGCTGCTGGTGCTCAAGGGCGATGCGCTGGAGCGGCAGGGGCGCATGGACGAGGCCCGGCGCGCGTGGGAGGAGGCGCATTTCCTGTCCCGCGATGCGCTGGATCCGCTGTGCCGCCTGGCGCGGGCCGTGGCCGGGGAGAGCGTGCCCGACGATTTCGGCCGCGACGACGCGCGCGGCGACGAGGACCCGGAGGCGCGGCGCGCGTGGATGCGCTACCTGCGGCGGCTGGACCGGTTGAGCCCGCTGAACCCGGACCGCAAGGTGGCCCTGGGCGACGTGCACCTGCAGTTGGGCCAGGAGGGCGTGGCGCGCGATTTCTTCGACCAGGCCCAGGACCTGGCGGCCGTGGAGCTGCCGGACTGGCTGGCGGATGTGTGCGCATCCATCGGCGACGTGTGGGCCGCGCGCGACTGGGGGCGGTCCGAGGAGTACTACCGCCGCGCGCTGAGCGTGCGCGGCCAGCGCCAGGGCGCGCGCGACGTGGATGTCTACAACCGGCTGGGGCTGAGCCTGCGCAAGCAGGGGCAGTGGGAGCGCGCGGTGCAGGCCTACCGGAAGGGGCTGCGGCTGGACGAGCGCAACGAGCGGCTGCTCTACAACATGGCCATGGCCTACGCCGACGGCCGCGACTACGGCAAGTCGCGCGACCTGTTGCTGCGTGCCTTCGAGGCGACCCCGAACTTCACGGGCGGCGACGATCCGCGCGCCTGCTACAACATCGCCATGGTCTTCACGCGGATGCGCGACCGGGACACGGCGCTGCGCTACGCCGAGCGCTCCCTGGCGCTGGACCCGACCTTCGAGTCCGCGCGCGTGCTGCGCGAGCGGCTGCACGCCAAAACCACGGCCGCGCCCGACGCCTCGGACCTGCCGCCGGACCTGCCGGAGGGGTAGCGGCCGGAGCGCCGGGGCCTCCGGTTGTCGAAGATCCGCCGTTTTCAGGGCCGCGCCGTTTTCCGGCGCGGCCCTTTGTTTTTCCCGGCGGTTCCGGGCGCGGCTTGCCTTCGGGGGGCGAAAGGGCATACCTTCGGCACGGGCGCGCCCGCGCGCCGCGAGGCGGGCGGCCGTTGCGCGGGAATCGCCCGCGCGAGGAACGCTCGCGGGCAAGGAATAGGCCCGCACAGGGAATTTGCACGGGCTAAGGAATACGCCCGGGCAAGGAAGACGCCGGGGCAAGGAATACGCTCGGACAAGGAAGGCGCATGGACAAGGAACTGCAGATCATCGGCTGGGTGAAGTCCGAACTCACGGACCTGGCCTCGTGCCCCAAGCAGGGCATGGAAGGCGGCCCGGAGGCCTGGATCACCGTGGAGCGCGTGTTCGCCGAGGCCATGGACGGACTGGAGCCCGGCGGCGAGGCCGAGATCGTTACCTGGCTGCACCAGGGCGACCGCTCCACCCTGCGCGTGCACCCGCGCGGCGACGTCTCGCGGCCCATCCGCGGCGTGTTTTCCACGCGCTCGCCGGACCGGCCCAACCCCCTGGGCATCCACCGCGTGCAGATCCTGGACCGCGAGGGCACGCGGCTGCGCGTGCGGCCGCTGGAGGTGCTCGACGGCACGCCGGTGGTGGACATCAAGAACGTGACGCGCTGGGATTTCGGGCAGGATGCCGCGGCGGGGACCGGCGTGGCGGGCGCGGACCACCCGGACGCGCAGGCGGCGGACGGCAAGGCCCCGGAGGCCGAACCCTGGGGCGCGAACATCCCGGCCGAGGTCGGGGAGGCCATCCAGACCACGTGCGTGCGCGCCTGGGAGCGCGGGCTGATGCCCGGGTTCAGCGGCAACGTCAGCGTGCGCATGGGCAACGTGGTGGTCATCACGGCCTCGGGCGCGGCCAAGGGGTATCTGACGCCCGGCGACCTGACCGCGCTGGACCTGGCATCCGGGCGGCGGCTGGAGCCGGGGCGGCCGTCCACGGAATCGGCCATGCACCTGGAGATCTACGACCGCCAGCCCGAGGCCTGGGCCGTGGTGCACACGCACCCGCCGCGCCTGCTGGCCCTGTCGCTGTGCGTGGCCGAGGCGGACTTGCTGGACCTGCCGCTGTTCGAGGCCGACGTGCTGCAGAAGAGTTTCGCCCAGGTGCCCGCGCACCAGCCGGGCACGCCGGTGCTGGCCAAGGCCGTGGCCACGGCTGCGGCCACCTGCAAGGCCGTGTTCATGCGCCGCCACGGGCTGGTCTGCTGGGGCGCGAGCCTGACCGAGGCCCTGGCCCTGTCCGAGGAGGTCGAGTTTCTGGCGGGCGTGCAGCTCTCCACCCTGGCCCCTGGCCCGTTGGGCACGGGGCGGCCCCTATTCTCCTTCGGCGGCGACGGCGGCGCGGAAGACTGACGGGTCCCACCCGGCAGCGGGCGCGATGCGTCATCGCCGCCGCGCGACCCGGGAACGGCAACGCCCATGATCGCCAAGACGCCCACGCCGCCCTGTTGCGCGGTCATCTTCACCTCGGTCCGCACGGAGGGGGACGACGGCTACGCCGCCACGGCGGAGCGGATGCTTGCGCCGGCGGCGGACCAGCCCGGGTTCCTCGGCGTGGAGTCGGCCCGGGAGGCCGTCGGGATCACGGTTTCCTACTGGGCGGATCTCGAGGCCATCGACCGCTGGAGGCGGAATCTCCACCACCAGGAGGCCCAGGTGCTCGGCCGCGCGAAATGGTACGCGGCGTTCAGGACCAGGGTGGTCCGGGTGGAGCGCGATGGCGGGATGGCCGGGCCGGAAGCCGAGTCCTGGGCCGGATAGCCGCCGCCGGGCGGCAGAGGGGCGGCCTCCGCCGATGCGGGGGTGAGGTCCGTCGGCCGTCTTCACGGCGTCGGCCGGGGCGTCCGTCCCTTCTGCGCCCCTTCTCTTCGCCGCCTCCAAAGGCGCCCGGGGGACGTGGGGGCTTCCACCGGAAGCGCCGCCCGCCCGGGCGCGGTTGCAACTTTCCGCGAAATTCTTATTCTCCTTGAATAGGGCCCCGCTTGGGGGCCGGCTTGAATGGGGCTCCGCTTTGGGGCCGGAACGGCGCGCGGCCATGGGCCCGGGCGTTCGCGGGTGTTTGTGGGTGCCTGCGGGCGCATGGAGCGCGGAACGCAACGGCAGGAGGTGCGCAATGATCACGAGCAACGCGCAGGCCATGGTCATGGCCTCGTTCATCGGCGACGCCCTGGCGCTCGGGGCGCACTGGCAATACGACCAGGCCGTGCTGGCGGCCGACGGCCGCGTGGCCGACTACCGGCCGCCCACGCGCTACCACGCGGGCAAGAACCCGGGCGACTTCACGCACTACGGCGACCAGGCGCTGGTGCTGCTGCAGAGCGTGGCGGAGCGCGGCGGCTTCGACCTCGACGATTTTTTCGCGCGCTGGACCGCGCTCATGGACGGGTACGCGGGCTATCTGGACATGGCCACCAAAAAGACCCTGGAGCGCATCGCGTTCGGCGAGGGGCCGGTCGGTTCGGGCTCGCCGTCCAACGACCTGGCCGGGGCCTCGCGCATCGCGCCGGTGGTCCTGGCCCTGCGGGACGATCCGGCGGCGGCCGTGGCCGCGGCGCGTGCGCAGACGGCCATGACGCACAACAACAGCCTGGTGCTCGACGCGGCCGAGTTCTTTGCGCGCGCGGCGCTCCTGGCGCTGAACGGCGAGAACCCGGACCGGGCGCTGGAACTGGCCCTGGAGCAGGGCGACTACGCGGCCATGGACTTCCCGAAGCTGGTCGGGGCCGGGCTGGACAAGGCGGGGATGGAGACCGTGGCCGCGGGCGCGGCGTTCGGCACGTCCTGCCACGCGCCCGAGGCCATTCCGCTGACCGTGCAGGCCATTGCGCGCTACGCCAAGAATCTCGAAGGCGGGCTGGTGGAGACGATCATGGCCGGGGGCGACAACGCGGCGCGGGCCCTGCTCGTGGGCATGGTCCTGGGCGCGCACCTGGGCCCGGACGCCATCCCCGCCCGCTGGCTCCAGGGGTTGCGCGCCCGCCAGGCGATAGAGGCCGCCCTGGCGGCATGATGCCGTCAGGCAGCAACGGCAGCGCAGCAGCAATGCTGCTGCACCCTTTTCGCGGTCGTCGGGTGCTGCGGCGCTGCCGTGGCCTCCCCCCGCCCGCGCGCAACCGGCGGTCGGCATGACCCGGTTGCGGCGTGGGGTGGCACTAGGCCGCCCAAAAAAGGAGCCGTCAGGCTCCTTTCTTTTGTTCATGCCTCCGTGGATCCCTTGGTGTTTTTTTCCCCTCTTCCCCCCTCTCCCCCAGGGCGTATCCGCCGCCAAAGGCGGCGGCAGCCCGGCAAGCCCGCTCCGCTCTCCATCTTTCCCGTTCCTCCCGCGCCCGCACTCCACCGTCCGGCATCCACGCGGTCTCGACAGTCACCCCCTTCCTCCTCCAACCAGCAGTTTTTGGGGGAGAGGTGGGGTGGAGGGGGGGCCGGG
>JACCQO010000017.1 GCA_015709205.1 Desulfovibrionaceae bacterium | reverse complement strand
CTCCCCACCCCCACCATCGCCCCCCGAAACGTTTTGATTGGATGAGGGCAGGGGGGACTGTCGAGCACGCGTGGATGCCGGACGAGGGAGCGTGCGCGGAAGAAGAGGACAGGGCGGACGGTGGTGCGGACGTGCCGGGCCGCCGCCTGCGGCGGCGGATGCGCCCTGGGAAGAGCGGGAAGGCAGTGGGGGGCCGACCGACGCTGGTCGAGCGCGGGCGAGGGAAGGCCGGGACGCCGACGCGGCACCCGAGGACCGCAAAAGGGGTGCGGCAGCATTGCTGCCTCCTCAGCGGCGGAGGGTGGCGAGAAGGCGGGAGGGGAAGAGGAAAAGATCCAGGGCGTGCAGAATGTCGGTGACGACCACGTCGGCGGCGGCCAGGGCCGTGGGGCTCGCGCCTTCGCCGCCGAGCACGGCCACGCCGAGCCGCGCCGCGCCCAGGGCCAGCACGTCGTTGGCCCCGTTGCCCACGTAGGCCGTGCCCTCGGCTCCGGCCGCGTCGAGGATCGCGAGCTTGGCCTCGTCCTCGGGGCCGGGCGGCAGCAGCGTCACCGGGCAGATGCCGTCCAGCTCGTGCCGCGCGGTGCCGTTGGTGTCCGCCGTGAGCACGGCGCAGTCCACCACGGCGGCCAGCGCGTTCAGCCGTTCGCGCACGCCGGGGATGCGCATCCCGTCGTGGGCGAGGGTGCCGTTGAAGTCCAGGAAGAGCCGTTCCAGCCGCAGGGACCCGAAGCCGGGCACGTCGAGCGCGAGCATTACAGGGCCCTCCGGTCCACCACGCGCGCGGTCTTGCCGTGGCTGCGTTCCAGGGTTTTGCGGCCCACGAGCACGACCTCGAAGCCCACGCTCAATTCCGAGGCCAGCCGCCGCTTGATGCGTTCGATCAGCTCGCGCGCCTCGCGCATGCTGTCCGTGAACAGGTTCTCCGAGGCCTCCAGGAAGAGCGTGGCCTTGTCCAGCCGTCCCTCGCGCTCGATCTCGATGCGGAAGTGCGGGTCCGCGCCCTCGATGTCCAGGAGCACGGCCTCCACCTGGGAGGGGAAGACGTTCACGCCCTTGATGATCAGCATGTCGTCCGAGCGGCCGATGATCCGCCCGATGCGCCGGAAGGTGCGCCCGCACGCGCACGGGCCCGGCACCAGGTGCGTCAGGTCGCCGGTGCGGAAGCGGACCATGGGGAAGCCTTCCTTGGTCAGCGTGGTCACCACCAGCTCGCCGGTTTCGCCCTCAGCCACCGGGTCCAGGGTCTTGGGATCGATGATCTCGAACAGGAAGTGGTCCTCGTTGACGTGCAGCCCGTTCTGTTCCAGGCATTCCCCGGCCACGCCCGGGCCCATGATCTCGCTGACCCCGTAGTTGTCCGTGGCCTTGACGCCGAGGCGTTCCTCGATCTCGCGGCGCATGGGCTCGGACCACGGCTCCCCGCCGAACAGCCCCCACTTGAGCGCCAGCCCTTTCTTCTGCACGCCCATCTCGTCCATGACGTCCGAGAGGTGCAGGGCGTAGCTGGGGGTGCAGGCCAGGGCCGTGGTACGGTAGTCCTCGATGATCTGCACCTGGCGGCGGTCGTTGCCCCCGGAGCTGGGGATCACGGACGCGCCCAGGGCCTCGGCCCCGTAGTGCAGGCCGAAGCCGCCGGTGAACAGCGAATAGTTGAAGGCGACCTGGAGCAGGTCGTCGCGCGTGAGCCCGGCGGCGGCCAGCACGCGCGCCGCGAGCCTGCCCCAGCGGCGCACGTCGTTGGTCGTGTAGCCGACCACCGTGGCCTTGCCCGTGGTGCCGGACGAGGCGTGCAGGCGCACGATCTCGCGCAGGGGCACGGCGAACAGGCCGTAGGGATAGTTGTCGCGCAAATCCTGCTTGGTGGTGAAGGGCAGGCGGCGGATGTCGTCCAGCGAACGGATGTTCTCGGGATCGAAGTCGATCTCCTCGAACCGGCGGCGGTACAGGGGCACGTTGCGGCTGACGCGGTAGAGCGTCGATTGCAGCCGTTCGAGCTGGAGCTGTTCCAGTTCGGCGCGGTCGATGCATTCCAGTTCGGGCTCGAAGTACATGCGCGGGGCTCCGTTGCGTTGCCGGCCGCAGTGCGCGTGCGGTCTGGCGCGGTTGTGGTCTGGCGCGGCGGGCGGCCGTTCCCGCGCCGTGGGCCGTTTCGCCCTGTCGCTCCCGGGCCGCTCGGCGGCCCGGTTTCCGCCCTGGGCGGGCTGCGTCGCCGGCCTATGCGGTGGGGGCCAGGGGCAGCACGAGTTCCACCACCATGCCCGGGCCGTCGGTGCGATTGGCGATGCGGCACGAGCCGCCCACGCCCCAGACGGTGGTGGCGATCCTGGCCAGCCCCAGTCCCATGCCCTCCACCTCGAAGGTGTGGGCCTTTTCGACCTGGAAGTACGGGGCCCAGACCTGCGTGAGCTGGGCCGGGGTCAGGCCGCGGCCGTCGTCGGCCACGGTCAGCAGCACGGCGTCGGCCCCGTAGGCGCACAGGCCGATCTCCAGGCGCGGCGCGTTGTGCGGATGAAATTTTTGGGCGTTCTCCAGGAGTTCCAGCAGCACCCATTCCAGGGAGCGCGCCGGCAGCGTCAGGGTGCGGCGCGCCAGTTCCTCGGGCACGCGCTCCACGCTGACGTCCGCGCGGCGGATGGAGAGTCCCCGGCCCGCCTGCAGCACCAGGGCCGTGAAGCTGTCGAGCACGAACCCCTGGTCCGGCGCTGGCGCGGACGGCCGCTCCAGGTAGCCGAGCACGTCCTCGATCTGCTCGTAGAGCCGCTGGGCGTTCTCCTTGGCCATGCGCGTCATCTGCGCGCATTCGTCCCGGCTGAGCCCGGCGTTGTCCGCGGCCAGCAGGTCCAGGCTGAAGAGGATGCCCGACAGCGGCGTGCGCAGCTTGTGCGAGATCATGGACTGGAAGGTCCACATGTCGCGGTGGTTGGTCATGGCCTGGGTCACGTCGCGCAGCTGCAGCAGCCGCGTGGCGCCCGCGCCCCCGGGCTGGTCGAAGACCGTGGCCTGCAGCCACTGGCCGGGGCTGGACTCGGATTCCGGGCGCACCAGATACAGCGGCGTCTCCGCCGGGTGCGCGGGCCAGGCCGCCCAGGCCTCCTCGGGCTGCAGGGAAAAGTGCGCCACGGCCTGCTTGAGGAATTTGATGCCGCGCCCCGCGCCGGTCTCCGTCTTTCCGGCCGTTGTTCCGTCTCCCCCCGTTCCGTTGATTCCGGCCGTGCCGACCGCCTCGGGCAGCCCCAGGCAGAGCCGGGCCTGGCGGTTGGCGTAGAGGATCGTGTCCAGCCCGTCCACGGCCACGTAGGCGTCGTCCGCGTTCTGGATGACCCATTCGAACTTGGCGCGTTCGGCGTGCAGGCGGCGGTAGCGGTTCAGCCGCGCGATGGACTGGATGCGCGCCACCAGTTCGTCGGCGTCGAAGGGCTTGGAGATGAAGTCGTCGGCTCCGGCGGCGAGGCCCTCGAGGCGCGAGGCGCGGTCCTCCAGGCTGGTGACCATCAGCACGGGCACCTCGGCCAGGGTCGGGTCGGCGCGGATGGCGCGGCAGGTCTGGTAGCCGTCCGGCGGGGGCATGACCACGTCCAGGAGGATGATGTCCGGCAGCCTTTCGCGCGCCACGGCCAATCCCTCCACGCCGCTGTGCGCCAGCAGCAGGGTCACGCCCTCCTGCGTCGCCAGCACGCCGCGGATGATTTCCAGGGCCGATTTGGAATCGTCGATGGCCAGTATCGTGCAGTTCGTCGCCATGCTCACCCCCCCGTTTTCGGCATCAGGAATCCAGGTCGCGACCGAGGTAGGCCCGCTGCACGTCGCGGTTGGCGAGCAGTTCCTCGGCCGGTCCCTGAAGCACGATGCGCCCGGTCTCCAGCACGTAGCCGCGGTCCGCGATCTGCAGCGCGCTGCGGGCATTCTGCTCCACCAGCAGCACCGTGAGTTCGAAACGGTCGCGCAGATCGACAATATGCCGGAAAATTTCTCGTGTCACGGTGGGGGCCAAACCCATGCCGGGCTCGTCGAGCAGCAGCAGCCGCGGCCGGGCCATGAGCGCGCGGGCGATGGCCAGCATCTGCTGTTCGCCGCCCGAGAGCGTGCCCGCCATCTGGTCGCTGCGTTCCTCGAGCACCGGGAACATGCGGTACAGCTCGGCCATGTCCTCGGCGGCCTGGGCGCGCGCTGCGCGGCCCGTGCGGCAGTAGGAGCCCAGGAGGATGTTGTCGGCCACGGACATGGGCCCCCAGACCTGGCGTCCCTCGGGCACGTGGCTCACGCCCAGGCGCACGATGCGGTCCGGGCTCCGGCGCGTCAGGTCGATGCGTTCGGCGGCGAATGCGGGTTTCGCGCCGCCGTCTCCCCCGCTCTTGGCCGCGCTCCCGGCCCCGCGCAGGCCCGGGCAGGCACCGCCCGTTGCGGGCGCGAGGTCGATGCGTCCGCCCGGGGCCGGGCGCAGCAGGCCGGAGATGGTCGAGAGCAGGGTGGTCTTGCCCGCGCCGTTGGCCCCGATCAGGGCCACGATCTCGCCCCGGCGCACGTGCAGCGAGGCGCGGCGCAGGGCGTGGATCTTGCCGTAGAACACGTCCACGTTCTTCAGGGAGATCATCGGCCGCCTCCCTGCGCGGCTTTGCCTGCGCCGGGCGCGGCGTCCTCCGCCTCGTCCTCGCCCAGATAGGCGGCGACCACGGCCGGGTTGCGCTGGATCTCGGCGGGCGTGCCGTGGGCCAGCTCGCGGCCGAAGTTGAGCACCGTGATCGCGTCGCTGATGTCCATGATCAGGTCCATGTCGTGTTCCACCAGGGCCACGGTCACACCGCGCTCGTCGCGGATGCGCCGGATGATCGCGCCCAGGGTGCGCGTCTCCTTCATGTTCAGCCCGGCCGCGGGCTCGTCGAGCAGCA
The DNA here is from genome assembly GCA_015709205.1 of Desulfovibrionaceae bacterium. GTDB lineage: Bacteria > Desulfobacterota > Desulfovibrionia > Desulfovibrionales > Desulfovibrionaceae > JACCQO01. The sequence goes on along the minus strand of JACCQO010000017.1, from coordinate 62,160 downwards.
GCAGCTCGGGCTGCGCGGCCAGGGCGCGGGCGATCTCCATGAGCCGCAGGCTCCCGTAGGCCAGCTCCGTGGCCGGGGCGTCGGCCAGGTGCGCAAGGCCCACGAAGTCGAGCTGGGCCATGGCGTGGTCGCGGCAGGCGCGTTCGCGCCGGAAGTAGAGCGGCGTCTTGAACAGCGCGTGCGCCAGCGGGTAGCGGATCACGCGGTGCGCGCCGGTCATCACGTTCTCCAGCACGGACATGTTCGAGAAGGTCTCCAGGTTCTGGAAGGTGCGCACCACGCCGGCGGCCGCGCGTCTGTGCGGCGGCAGGGCGGTGATGTCCGCGCCGTTCAGCGTGATCGCGCCCCCGGCCACGCGCACCAGGCCGGTGACCGCGTTGAGCAGGGTGGTCTTGCCCGCGCCGTTGGGCCCGATGAGCGCGGTGATCGAGCCGCGCGCCACCGGGAAGTCCACCCCGTCCAAAGCGACCACGCCGCCGAAGCGCACCTCCAGGCCGGTGCAGGCGAGCACCGGGGCTTGCACGTCCGCTCCGCTCACGGGCGGCCTCCCGCGCCGGGCGCGGCGGCCTTGGCCGCGTCCGGTCCGTCCACATCGCCACCCGTTCCGCCGTCCGCGCCGCCCCCGCTCCGGCCCAGGCGCGCGGCCGCGAAGCGCGCCAGCCGTCGCAGCCCGCCGGCGAAGCCGTCGGGCAGCAGGAGCATGCTCAGCACCAGGATGGACCCGAAGAGCAGGACCTCGATGTCCTCGAAGGCGCGCAGGAACTCGGGCAGCATGGTCAGGAAGAAGGCCCCGGCGATGCCGCCCCAGAGGTCGGCCATGCCGCCGAGCACGACCATGGTGATCAGTTCCACGCTGAAGAGGAAGCCGAAGGACGAGGGGGCCACGAAACTCAGGTAGTGGGCGTAGAGAAAGCCCGCCAGGGCCGCGTACACGGCCGAGAGCACGAAGACCAGCAGCTTGTAGCGCGCGATGTCGATGGCCGCGGTCATGGCCGCCTTCTCGCTGGTGTGGATGGCCCGAAGCGCCCGGCCCGCGCGGGAATGGATGATGTTCAGGGAGAGCAGCGCCACCCCGGCCAGGCAGCAGGCCGTGAGCACGTAGTAGGAGCGGTCCGTCTCGAAGGCGTAGCCGAAGAGTTCCAGCCTGGGGATGCCCACGAAGCCCGAGGGCCCGCCCGTGAGCTCGATGGTCTCGTTGAGGAAGATGAAGACGATCAGGCCGAAGCCCATGGTGGCCATGCCCAGGTAGTGCCCCGAGAGCTTGAGCGCCGGGATGCCGATGCCCACGGCGATGAGCGCGGTCACGGCCACGGCGAGCACCAGCCCCAGCTCCATGGGCAGCTGGTAGGTGGCCGTGGCCACGGCCGTGGTGTAGGCGGACAGGCCGTAGAACGCGGCGTGGCCCAGGGATATCTGCCCGGCGTAGCCCATCAGCAGGTTCAGCCCGACCACGATGATCGCGTTCAGGCAGCAGAGGATGAGCACCGTGAGGTAGTAGTCGTTGGTCAGCAGCCAGGGCGCGGCCAGGAGCAGGGCCAGGAAGAGGCCCGTCTGCGCCAGGCTGGAGGAAAACAGCGCGCGCACCGCGTCAGGCCCTCGTGGCGGCGGACTTGCCGAACAGCCCGCTGGGCCGCACGAAGAGCAGGCCCAGGAGGATGAGGAAGGCGAAGGCGTCCTTGTAGGCCGAGGAGACGAATCCCGCGCCGAAGGATTCCAGCACGCCGAGGATCAGCCCGCCCGCGGCCGCGCCGAAGGGGTTGCCCAGGCCGCCCAGGATGCAGGCCGCGAAGCCCTTGAGCCCGAGCAGGATGCCCCGGTCGTAGGAGGCCATGGTGATCGGCGCGAGGATGGCCCCGCCCACCGAGCCGATGAAGGCCGAGAGCATGAAGGAGAAGAGCACCATGCGCTGCACGTCGATGCCCGAGAGATAGGCGGCCTTCTTGTTGTGCGAGCAGGCCAGCATGGCGCGGCCGAACATGGTTCCGGCGAAGAAGCGCTTGAGCGCGGCGAGCAGCACCAGGGTGATGCCCAGGATCCAGAGGTTCTGCGGCAGGATGGTGGCCCCGAGGAAGCGCAGGGGCGTCTCCCCGGTAAAGGCGGGCAGGGCGAAGGTGTCCTTGCCCCAGACGAGCATGGCCAGGCCCCGGATGACGATGGACACGCCGATGGTCACGATGATCAGCTGGATCAGGGTGGGGTGCTTCACGGGGCGGATGGTGCAGCGCTCGATGAACGCGCCCACGGCCACGGTGGCGGCCACGGCCGCCGCCACCGCCAGGGGCAGCGGCAGGCCGGTCACGTTCAGGAAGAAGACGCTGAACATGCCGCCGAGCATCACGAACTCGCCCTGGGCGAAGTTGATGATGCCGGTGGTGTTGTAGATGATCGTGAACCCCAGCGCCGTGAGGCCGTAGGTGGCGCCCACCGTCAGGCCGGAGATCAGGTATTGCAGGATGCTGGCGAAATCCATCTGGTCCAACCGTGGGGTTCGCGCCCTAGTCGCCGATGATCTTCCAGTCGCCGTTTTCGATGCGGATCATCACGAAGGCGGACTGGTCCAGGCCGTTGTGGTCCTTGGCGGACATGTTGAAGGTGCCCGCCGTGCCCACCAGGCCGGTGACCTTCTCCAGGGCGTCGCGGATGGCCTTGGGATCGTCGGAACCGGCCTGCTCGATGGCCTTGGCCAACAGGTACACGGCGTCCCAGCCGTGGCCGCCGAAGGTGGAGACCGCGGAGCCGAAGCGCTTTTCGTAGAGGTCGCGGTAGGTGGTGACCACGGGCTTCTGGGGGTGGTCGGCGGCGACCTGGTCGGCCACGATCAACCGTCCGGCGGGCAGCAGAATGCCTTCGGCCGCGGTTCCGGCCAGCTCGATGAACTTCTTGGAGGCCACGCCGTGGCTCATGTACAGCGGGGTGGCGATGCCGAGTTGGACGCGGTTGCGCGCGACCACGGCCGGGCCCGGGTTGGTGCCCCAGCAGACGATGGCGTCCGGGGACGCGCCCTTGATCTTGGTCAGCTGCGCGGTCATGTCCGTGTCCGTGGGGCCGTAGATCTCGTCGGCCACGAGCTCCAGCCCGACCGTGGGAACCTGCTCCTTGAGCACGGCGCGGCCGGACTGGCCGTAGCCGTTGGAGACCGTGAGAATGGCGACCTTCCCGCCGCCTGCGGCCTTGATGTGCTCCAGGATGCGCAACGCGGCGTAGCGGTCCGAGGGCGCGACCTTGAAGACCCAGGGGTTCACGGGCGTGACGATCTTTTCCGACGAGGCGCAGGAGATCATCGGAATGTGGTAGCGGCTGATCTTGGGGGCCACGGCCAGGGTGTTGCCGGAGACCGTGGGGCCGAGGACCGCGACCACGTGCTCCATGCGCGCCAGCTTGTCCAGCGCGAGCACGCACTTGTTCACGTCGGTCTCGTCGTCGTAGATCACGACCTCGAGCTTCTTGCCGAGCACGCCGCCCTGTTCGTTGATGCGTTCGACGGCCATCTGCACGGTGTTCTTTTCCGGCTCGCCCAGGAAGGAGGCGGGCCCGGTGGCGGAGAAGATGGCACCGACGCGGATGGTGTCGCCCGCGCGGGCGGGCGAAGCGGCGAACGCGGCGCAGGCGACGGCGGCGCACAGGAAGACGCTGGCGACAAGGATTCTGCGGATGGTCATGGTGGATGCCTCGCGGAATGAGCCGACGGACGCGCGGCCGTCGGGCCGGGTGGTTTGCAGTGTCCCGATTGAGTTTCAGAACGACATGCTTTTGTCAAGGCGCGGCGCGGGTTCGGGCGCTTGCCCACCGCGGGTTGCGGGGGCTGGTCCGGGGGGCCGATCAGGAGCCGGGCCGCTCGCAACGGGGACGGGCCGCGGCGAGCCGCTGCCCGTCCCGTCCAGGCGCTATTTCACGATCTTCCAGTCGCCGTTCTCGATGACGACCATCTCGAAGGCGGATTCGTCCAGGCCGTTGTGGTCTTCGGGCGAGAAGTTGAACACGCCGCCGGTGCCCAGGAATCCGGTGATCTTCTCCAGGTTGTCGCGGATGTCGGCGGGCTCGGCCGAGTTGCCGCGGCGGATGGCCTCGACGACCAGGTTCACGGCGTCCCAGCCGTGGCCGCCGAAGGCCGATACCGGGGCCTGGAAGGCGGCCTCGTAGTCGGCGATGTATTTCAGGAGCACGGGCTTTTGCGGGTTGTCGTCGGCCACCTGGCCGGCGACGATGAGCCGCCCGGCGGGCAGCAGGATGCCTTCGGCCGAGGGGCCCGCCAGCTCGATGAACTTCTTGGAGGCCACGCCGTGGCTCATGTACAGCGGAGTGTCCAGGCCGAGCTGCACGCGGTTGCGCGCGATCACGGCCGGGCCGGGGTTGGTGCCCCAGCAGACGATGGCGTCGGGCGCGGTGCCCTTGATCTTGGTCAACTGCGCGGTCATGTCCGTGTCCTTGGGCCCGTAGACCTCGTCGGCAACCAGCTCCATGCCCGCGGCGGGCACGAGCTCCTTGAGCACGGCCCGCCCGGCCTGGCCGAAGCCGTTGGACACGGTGAGGGCGGCGATCCTCTTGTAGCCCTGGGCCGCGGCGTGCTTGAGGATGCGGGAAACCGCGTGGCGGTCGGACTGGGGCGTCTTGAAGACCCAGGGATCCAGCGGGCGGACGATCTTTTCGGCCGCGGCGCAGGAGACCAGGGGCACCTTGGCGCGGGCGAACTTGTCCTTTACGGCCAGGGTGTTGCCGGAGACGGTGGGCCCGACCACGGCCACGACGCGGTCCTTTTTCAGCAGCTTGTCCACGGCGAGCACGCACTTGTTCACGTCGGTCTCGTCGTCGTAGATGACGATCTCCAGCTTCTTGCCCAATAGCCCGCCCTGGGCGTTGATCTGCTCTTCCACCATGGACGCGGTGTTCTTTTCCGGCTCGCCTAGGAAGGACGCTGGGCCGGTGGCGCTGAAGACGGCACCGATGCGGATGGTGTCGTCGGACGCGGACGCCGGGGCGGCGCACATCAGACCAAGCAGGGCGATGACCAGGAATGAACTCCATTTCATGACGAATGTCCTCCTCATTAAGGATCTATAAGGAAATATGGTGGAAGTTTCGGTCAGGCGGTGACCGATCCTATGAGTGTGCAGTCATTGCGGGGTTTGGTCAAGCGGGTGCGGGCCGCCGAATGGGCAAAATTCCGTGGGCGGCCTGTTGGGCACGGTGAACGGCGACCGAGCCGAAGATCGTTCGGCGAGGAAGGCGGGGAGAAGGGGGGTGGGCGTGAGGCTGGCGTGCGTCGGAGTAGGCCCGGACCGGCGCACCGCCTTGCGCGCCCGGCCCGAACGGGGGTCTGGGGGGGATGATCCCTCCCAACAGGTCCAGGGCAGAGCCCTGGCAGGGTCTGGGACAGCGTCCCAGCGGGGCGCGGGGCTCCGCTCCGCCAGGTGGCGGGCGCAAAAAAAAAGCCCCGCCGGGGTGGCGGGGCTTTTCGTGGCGGGTCGGGCCGGGCTCAGCGCATGTGCTTGAGGAACGGCAGGTCCGGGGTGAGGATGATGCGCGTCTTGCCGTGGAAGCTGTTCTTGTAGGCTTCGAGGCTGCGCTGGAAGGAGTAGAAGTCGGGCGACTGCTTGAGGGCCTCGGCGTAGATGCGCGTGGCTTCGGCGTCGCCTTCGCCGCGGATGACCTGGGCCTGGCGGTTGGCCTCGGCGAGGATGACCTCCTTGTCGCGGTCGGCCTGGGACTTGATCTTGGCCGATTCCTCCTGGCCTTCGGAGCGGTACTGCTTGGCCTGACGTTCGCGTTCGGCGCGCATGCGGCCGAAGATGGCGCGGGCGTTTTCGGGCGGCAGGTCGGTGCGCTTGATGCGTACGTCGATGACGTCGATGCCGTATTCGCCGATGAGTTCGGCGGAGCGCTTGGTGATCAGGCCCATGATCTGGGAGCGCTTGGAGGAGACGATCTCGGTGAGCGAGTGGCGGCCCAGGGCCACGCGCATCTGGGAGTAGATGACGTCGTCCAGGCGGGCCTGGGCGCCGTTGATGGTGCGCACGGTGCGGTAGAACTTCAGCGGGTCCACGATGCGCCATTTGGAGTAGTTGTCCACGACCAGGGTCTTCTTGTCGCTGGTGAGGATTTCCGCGGATTGCGCGTCGTAGACCAGGATGCGCGTGTCGAAGTAGATGACGTTCTGCACGAAGGGCAGCTTGAAGTGCAGGCCGGGCTGGCGGACCTCGCCGACGGGCTTGCCGAGCTGCAGGACCAGGGCGTTCTCGGTTTGGTGCACGGTGAAGAAGGTCTGGCTTGCGCCGACGATGAGCAGCACCAGGACGATGACCAGGGGGATGAGTTTTTTCTGCATCAGTTCATCCCTCCCTTGGACGGCGCGGGGCGCGCGGGGGCGGCCAGCACGTCCGCGCCGAGGCCGGAGCCGCCCTTGAGGGGCAGCAGCGGCAGGGCCTTGCCCGCGACCTTGTCGGAAAGGAGGATTTTTTCCACGTCCGGATTGGAGAGGATTTCCTCCATGGTTTCGAGGTAGAGGCGCTCGCGGGTCACGTCCTTGGCCTTGTCGTATTCCTTGAGCACGGAGAGGAAGCGCGCGGCGTCGCCTTCCGCGCGGCGGATGACGGACTGCTTGTAGCCCTCGGCCTGGTTGACGAACTGGGCCGCCTCGCCTCGGGCCTTGGGCAGCAGGTCGTTGCGGTAGGCCTCGGCCTCGTTGGTGATCCGGCTCTTGTCCTCGCGGGCGCTGGCCACGTCCTTGAAGGCGTCGGAAACCTCCTTGGGCGGGTGCACGTTCTGGAGTTGGACGGCGACCACCTGGATGCCGGCCTTGTAGACGTCGAGGATCTGTTGCAGCAGCTCGCGCGTGTCGTTTTGGATTTCGTGCTTGCCGGAGGTCAGGGCCGAATCGATCAGGTTGTCGCCGATGATCTCGCGCATGGCGGCCTCGGCGGCGCTCTTGACCGTGTCGGCCTGGCCGCTGACGTTGAAGAGGTACTGCTCGGGGTCCTTGATGCGGTACTGGACGATGAACTGCACGTCGATGATGTTCTCATCGCCCGTGAGCATGAGCGATTCCTCGGGCACGATGCGCATCTGTCCCTGCTGGAAGGTGCCGGAGCGGCCCTGGGTGCTGCGGAAACCGATTTCCATCCGCTGGATCTGCGTCACCTTGGGGGTGAGCACGGATTCCACCGGAAAGGGCAGGCGGTAGTGCGGACCCGCCTCGGTGATGCGGTCGAACTTGCCGAAGCGCAGGACCACGCCCGCCTCGTCCGGTTCCACGATGTAGATACCGGAGAGGAGCCAAAGGGCGACGACGGCGAGCAGCAGGAACTTGCCTGCCGGGAACTTGATGTTCCTGAATTTCTTGAATTTCTCGCCGAGATCGTCCAGGCTGGGGCCCTGGGGGGTGAAGCTGCCCCCGCCGCCCCTGCGCTGCTTCTGGAGTTTGTCCCAATCCCAATTCATAATGGCCTTCGTTAGGCGGTTTGCCCGTACAGGTCAAGCCGACGGGCGTTTATCTTTTCGACAAAACAGGATACCTGACTGGCGCAAGGCGCGCGCACGGAGCCGGGACACGGTGCGCGGCCGGATACGGACCAACGGAGCACGCATGAAACCCATCGATCCCACCATATTCAGAGCCTACGACATTCGGGGCGTGGTGGACAAGGATTTTGACCCGGAGTGGGTGGAGGTCTTCGGCCGCGCCTGCGGGACGTACTTCCGCGCGCGCGGCTTCGACTCCGCCGTGGTGGGGCACGACTGCCGCCATTCCTCGGCCGGGTACCAGGAGCGGCTCTCCGCCGGGCTGGCCGCGGCGGGCGTGGACGTGGTGCGCCTGGGCATGGTGCCCACGCCGGTGCAGTACTTCGCGGTCAAGCGGCTGCAGCGCCGGGCCGGGGTGATGGTCACCGCCAGCCACAACCCGCCGCAGTACAACGGGTTCAAGGTCTGGGCCGGGCCCACAACCATCCATACGGACGAAATCTACGGGTTGTGCCCGCTGATGGCCTCGGGCGAGTTCGCCACGGGCGCGGGCGTGGTCTGCGACCACGACATTGTGCCCGCGTACCTGGACGACCTGGCGGCGCGGCTTTGCCCGGCGCGGCCGGTGAAGGTGGTGCTCGACGGCGGCAACGGCGCGGGCGGGCTGATCTGCGCGGAACTGCTGCGGCGGCTGGGGGCCGAGGTGGTCGAGCTGTACACCGAGCCGGACGGCGATTTTCCCAACCACCATCCGGACCCGCTCATCGAGGCCAATCTTGCGGACCTCAAGGCCGCGGTGCTGCGCGAGGGCGCGGAGCTGGGCCTGGCCCTGGACGGCGACGCGGACCGCATCGGCGTGGTGGACGAGAAGGGGCGCATGGTCTACGGCGACGAGGTGCTGGCCATTTTCGCGCGCGACGTGCTGGAAGGGTCGCCCGGGGCCACGATCCTGGCCGACGTGAAGTGCACGCAGCGGCTCTTTCGCGAGATCGAGAGCCTGGGCGGGCATCCGCTGATGTCCGTGACCGGGCACTCCGTGGTCAAGGCGCGGATGATCGAGACCGGGGCCAGGCTCGGGGGGGAGCTCTCCGGGCATATGTTTTTCGCGGACCGCTACTATGGGTTCGACGACGCCATCTACGCGGCCGCACGCACCGTGGAGATCGTCTCCAAACGTCCGGGGCCGGTTTCGGGCTTCCTGGCCCATTGGCCGGTGGCCCACAGCACGCCGGAAATCCATGTGCCATGCCCAGAAGCACATAAATTCGAAGTGGTTGGACGGGCCGTTGACCATTTCTCGGCGCTATACGATACCATCACGGTGGACGGCGTGCGCGTGGTCTTTCCCGACGGCTGGGGACTGGTGCGCGCCTCCAACACCCAGCCGTTGCTGGTGCTGCGCTTCGAGGCCGAGAGCGAGGCGCGGCTTGCGGAAATCCGCGCCCTGGTGGAGGAGCCGGTCCGGCGCTGGATCGCCGAGGCCGGGGCCTGAGCCGCGCCCAGCCCGTTTCGGAGATACGTGCCCATGAAGATTCTGCGCGCCAGCCGCATGGAACAATGCATCGGCTGCTATTCCTGCTCCCTGGCCTGCGCCAGGCTGGTGCACGGGCAGCTCTCGTGGTCCAACGCGGGCATCGCCATCCGCTCCTCGGGCGGCATGACCACGGGGTTCGAGGCGCGCGTGTGCGTGGCCTGCGACCCGGCGGCCTGCGCGCGGGCCTGCCCCACGGGTGCGTTGGCGCAGCGCAGGGGGGGCGGCGTCAAGGTCCGGCGCGAGCTGTGCATCCGTTGCGGCCAGTGCGCCGAGGCCTGCCCGGTGGGGGCCATCCATCTGGGCCGCGACGACGGCGCGCCCTACGTGTGCATCCACTGCGGCCGCTGCGTGGCCTTTTGCCCGCAGAACTGTCTGGAGCTGGTCGAGGCCGCGGCGCCGACCCCGCGCTGCGAACTGGGCGCGGCGGGCGACGGGAGCGACTCCCCGAATTCCGGCCGCGACGAGGAGGCCCCGGATGCGGCTCGCTAGCGAGACCTTCCGCGTGTTGCGCGTGGATCTGGCCACGGGCCGGGGCACGGCCCTGGAGTTCGGGGCCGTGGGCGAGATCCTGGGCGGTTCGGGCCTGGCGTCGGCGCTGTTCGAGCGCTTCGGCGATCTGGCCGCGCCCTGGAACGCGCCCGAGCAGCCGATCATCTTCGCCGTGGGCCCGCTGACCGGGGCCTTTCCGCTGATGAGCAAGTGCGTCTGCGGCTTCAAGTCGCCGTACAACGGGCAGTACGCCGAGTCCCACGCGGGCGGGCGGCTGGCGCTGTGCCTGCGCTTTTCCGGCTACCACGCCCTGGTGCTCACGGGCCAGGCGCGCGTGCTTTCCAGCCTCACCGTGGGCTCGCGCTCCATCGAGCTGGCCGACGTGCACTGGCTGCGCGGCCAGGACGTGTTCGCCACGGGCAAGCTGCTGCGCCGCGTGGGCGGCGCGGGCTCCAGCGGGCACCGCTCGATCCTGCGCATCGGCCCGGCGGGCGAGAACGGCGCGGCCTACGCCTGCATCAACGTGGACACCTACCGCCATTTCGGCCGCCTGGGCTCGGGCGCGGTGCTCGGGGCCAAGAACGTCAAGGCCGTCACCGTGGTCGGCGACGCGGACTTCGCCCTGCCCGAGGGCCGCGAGTATCCCAAGCTCTTCAAGCGCGTCTTCGACACGGTCACGGCCACGGACAAGATGCGCAAGTACCACGACCTGGGCACTCCGGCGAACCTCGCCCCGCTGAACAGGATCAAGTCCCTGCCCTGGCGCAACCTGCAGGCCACCAGCGACGAGGGCATCGACGGCGTGACCGGCGAGACCCTGGCCGAGCAGCTCCTGCTGCGCCAGACCGCGTGCGCGGGCTGCCCGGTGGGCTGCATCCACATCGGCCTGCTGCGCCAGCAGTTCGCCAAGGATCACGAATACCTCTACCGCCAGGTCAACTACGACTACGAATCCATCTATGCCCAGGGCACCATGCTCGGCATGACCAACGCCAGCGACGTGCTTGCGCTGCTGGACGAGACCGAGAAGGTCGGCCTGGACGTGATGAGCGCGGGCGTGGCCCTGGCCTGGGCCACGGAGGCCATGCAGCGCGGGCTGATCGGCGAGGCCGAGACCGGCGTGCCTCTGGCCTTCGGCGACCTGAACGGCTACCTCGCGGCCATGCGCAGGCTCGGCGCGGGCGCGGGCGAATTCTACCGGCTGCTGGGCAAGGGCGTGCTGCGCGCGGCCGAGGCCTACGGCGGCGAGGACTTCGCCTGCGTGCTGGGCCAGGAGATGGCCGGCTACGCCACGGGCGAACTTTTCTACGTGGCCCAGTCCCACGGCTTCCGCCATTCGCACCTGGATTGCGGGGCCTACGCCTGGGACCAGGAGCACGCCGAGCACGACGTGGAGGGCGCCGTGCGCTTTCTGGTGGAGGACGAGCGCGCGCGGCTGACCCTGTGCTGCATGGTCGGCTGCCTGTTCGCGCGCGGGGCCTATCCGCAGGAGACCCTGCAGGAGGCCCTGGCCTCCCTGGGGCTGCGCGAGGCCGCCGACAACCTGGAGCGAGCGGCCCTGGGCGTGCAGAAGAAGCGCTGGAGCCTGAAGTTCCGCACGGGCTACGACCCGGCCCGAGTGCGCATCCCCAAGCGCTTCCTGGAGGTGACCACCTGGAAGGGGACCACGGACCCCGAGTATCTGCGGTCCTTGTCCGAGGTCTATTCCGCGGCCATCCGCGATTTGGCCGATGACGGGGCCGATGACGGGGCCGCGTCCGGGACCGCTCCCGGCATGGCGTCCGGCATCGCGCCAGGGCCCGCGAACGGCGACGCCGCGCAGGGCCGGGCGGGGAGGGCGGACTGATGGGCCTGTTCTTCCATTTCGGCCGCGGGCAGCGTCCGCCCCTGGTGCGCGGCTCGACCTTCGGCGAGCGCTTTCTGCGCTTCATGCTCCTGGTGCTCGTGTTCGCGGTGTCGGGCTACGGTTTCTACTGGAACAACACGCGCGTCATCGAAACCATGAGCGCGCGCAGTTCGGTCTATGATCCGGCCAAGCTGCTCGGCGGGGACGAGCGCGACGCGCTGCTGGATTTCGTGAAGCTCTTCAAGGACGAGTTCGGCATGACCCTGCGCATCGTGGTCTCGGAGGAGGCCGTGGCGCTGCCGGAGCTGGACTCCAAGACCGTGTTCGTGGGCGTGGCCCCGGCCACGGGGCAGATTCTGGTGGAGTTGCCGCCGCTGGCGGTCAAGGCGCTGGGGCCGGATTTCGTGACCCGGCTGCAGAGTGAAACATTCCCGCCCTATTATGAAAAGGGCGAGTGGAAACAGGGGCTTGTCGTCGTGCTCAAGACAGTGTGGCAGGGCCTCATCGGAGGGGCCTGATGGACGAGGCGGTGATCATCTACACGGACGGCTCGTGCCTGGGCAATCCCGGCCCGGGGGGCTGGGCCGCGGTGCTGCTCAGCGGCGACAAGCGCAAGGAATTGAGCGCCGGGTATCGGCGCACGACCAACAACCGCATGGAAGTGCTCGCGGCCATCGCGGCCCTGGAGGAGCTCAAGCGGCCCTGCGACGTGACGCTGTACACGGATTCGCGCTACCTGCGCGATGCGGTGGAGAAGAAGTGGCTGGCGGGCTGGGTGCGCAACGGCTGGAAGACCGCGGCCAAGAAGCCGGTCAAGAACCAGGACCTCTGGACGCGGCTGATGCCGCTGCTCAAGACGCACAAGGTGCGCTTCCACTGGGTGGAGGGCCACAGCGGCGACGTGGAGAACGAGCGCTGCGACGAACTGGCCCGCGCCGAGGCCGCCCGCCCCGGCCAGCCCGCGGATCCCGGCGCGTAGCGCCGCCGCTGTCCGCGGCACCGCCGCCTTGTCGTCCCGCCGCCGGCCTCGGGCTCCCGTCCTGCCATCGGCCTTCGACATCACACCGTTTCCGGCCCCGGGCGGTCCGCCGCCTCGATCCCGTGGCGCGTCCCGCTTCGCCCCGGCCCGGCTCCGGCCCTTGGCCTGCACCGTGGCTCCTTTGCCTCCGCCCCCGGTCCTTTGCCTCCGCCCCCGGTCCTTTGCCTCCGCCCCCGGTCCTTTGCCCCTTTCCGCCCCAAGTGCCGGTCCGGCCGTGGCGTGGGATTTCATGCCCGGCCCATGGGCCCGGGCAACGGCGGCGTTGCAGGCATGGCGCCCTTGCCTCCGCCTCGGCAACAGCAAGGACCGTCGCCTGTTCCGCCGGGCGGTCCGTCGGGTTCGGCGCGTATCGGTTGGCGGTCGTCGTCGCGGTGTCGTGCAGGGACGCCTGCGCTCCGTTGCGGTCGGCTTCGGGAACGCATCCCGTCCTGTTGCAGCGGGGGCTTGCGGCCTGGATGGCGGCGGCTCTACTGCCGATTTCAGGCTCGGCAAGCTGTGCCTGCGCTTCGAACAAGCATTTTCCGTACCCGTTGCGCGGCAAAAATAATGGGCAATTATGCGATGTTGTGTATAATTCAGTATACTACTTGACAAAAGAGGTACTATCTGGTTTGCCTATGCAAGTATTATATGTTGCGACTCATTCCTGATAAGCAGTTTTGAATATGCCACACCTTGGATTGCTGTGGCCGGAGAGGGCCGGTTACTGCTGGCTGCAACGAAGTCGGACGCCAAGGTGGTGTGCAGGACGCGGGGCACTTTACGGACTGTTGCGCTCCGTTTCGGGTATATCTACGGCACGTCTCGGCCTGCCCGGGGGACCGGAAGGCTGCGGAAGCAGTTCTTCGGGAATCCCGAGTTGCAGCAGTTGGCGGATTCTTTGGGCAGGCGCTCTCTCTCCATTGATGATTCTCGAGATCATGGATGGGCTTACGCCGATTTCCTCGGCAAGGCGCTTTTTCGATATGCCGTGGTAGGCGAGAAAGGCCTGGAGCTCTGATTTTCTGTCGCGCTGTTTTTTTAATTGCAGCATGGCTGGGCCACGGTGGTATTATGGATTGACAAGGTTGTCTTCAAATTCAGTGTGTGCATAAAGTTTAATCGAATAGCACTGATTGTCAACGGAATTTTGACTGAGGTAGTGTGATGGGGGCATGGCATCAATGGGTAAAGAAGGAGCTGAGATGTGGCTAATTTCGAAGAGGTGTTCGAGCGGATAAAGCTCGCCACCGGGACCAGAACGCAAGTGGAGATCGCGGAGGTCCTGGACATCCGGCAGTCTTCCATTTCCGATGCCAAGCGTCGGGACTCCATCCCCTCGGATTGGTATATGAAGCTGTTCGAGAAGTTCGGGTTGAGCCCGGACTGGCTGAAGAAGGGCTCCGGCCCCATGTACCTACGCACCGACGAGGGCTACCAGCCTACCGACGGTCCCCAGGCCGCGCGCGTCATGGCCGAGAAGGTGCAGTACGCCGACCCCAACACCAAGGGCGTCGTGGTCAACGTCCACGGCGGCCGGTGCGAGGGCGACGAGGCGGCCGGGTTCCGGCCCCAGGTGGTCGGCAAGCTCAACGTCCCCCAGTCCCTGGCCTCCGAATCCCTGCTCGTGCTGCGTTTCGACGCCACGAGCATGGAGCCGCTGTTCAAGCGCGGCGCTTTCGTGGGCATCGACACGGCGCAGAAGGCCATCGTCTCCGGCGAGGTCTATGGCGTGTTCGTCCCCTACGAGGGGCTGACCCTCAAACGCATCTTCATGGATGCGGAAAACAATCGGCTGACCCTGTGCTCCGACGCGGGCGGCCACCCGGAGATGCATCTGCCCGCGGACAACTTCCAGGGCCGCATCGCCGGCCGCGTGGTCTGGGTCATGCAGACCGTCTGACCCGCGCGCCTCGCGGCGCACCGGTATGAAAAGGCGGGGGAGCGATCCCCCGCCTTTTTTTGTCGGCAGGTGGGCGCCCTCGCTTGGCCGCCTTGCGGCGCGGGTCGCCGGGCCGTTGCCTTGATTTTGCCGGGCAAAGAGCGCAAGGTGCTTTTTCCGTCGAAAACCGCCGCCGCGACCGCCGCGCAGGCCTTCCGCCGCGCGCCGGGAAGCGGCCGTGCGCAGGTTGCCGAGGCGTTCCGGGAACCGTCGAGGATCGTTGGCCTATGGATATGCAGCTGCTCTGGACGGGGCTCGGCTGGCCGTTGCTGCGCCTGCTCTTCTTCGTCTCCCTCGGGCTCTTCGTGGCCAACCTCATCGAGGCCCTGAACTGGACCCATGCCGTGGCCCGGGTGGCCGCGCCCCTGGTGCGCGCCGCGCGGCTCAAGGACATCTCCGGCGCGAGCTTTTCCCTGGCCTTCTTTTCCGGCGTGTCGGCCAACACCATGCTTGCCGAGAACTACGACAAGGGCAACCTGACCCGGCGCGAGCTCATTCTTTCCAACCTGTTCAACAGCCTGCCCACGTACTTCCTGCACCTGCCGACCATGTTCTTCATCACCCTGCCGTTCATCGGTTCGGCCGCCGTGGTCTATGTGGGGCTCACGCTCCTGGCCGCCGTCGTGCGCACCGGGACCATCGTGCTCTGGGGGCGGCTGACCATGCCCGAGCAGGAGCAGGGCTGCGTGCCCTGCCGGTTGCAGGAGCAGGGCGCCACCAGCTTCCGGAACGCCCTGAAGAAGAGCTGGCAACGGTTTTTGGCGCGCATCAGGCGCATCGTCCTCTATACCGCGCCCATCTATACCCTGGTCTTTCTGCTCAACCACTACGGCTGGTTCGACGCCTTCCAGGACTGGATGGCCCATGCCCTGGACGGGGTGCCGATCCTGCCGCCGCAGGCCATGGGCATCGTGGTCTTCCACGTGGCCGCGGAGTTCACGGCCGGGCTGGCCGCGGCCGGGGCGCTGCTGCAGGGCGGCGGGCTCGGGGTGCGCGAGATCGTGCTCGCGCTCCTGGTGGGCAACGTGCTGTCCACGCCCATGCGCGCCTTCCGGCACCAGTTCCCGTACTACGCGGGCATCTTTCGGCCGCGCGTGGCCGTGCAGCTCATCGTCTTCAATCAGGTCCTGCGCGCCGCTTCCATCCTGCTGGTCGGCGCGGTCTACTATCTCGCAGGGTGAAGGGGAGGGGGCGGTCGTGCAGGCCCTGGCGCCGGTTTTCGTCGTGATCCTTCTGGGCTATGTGGCCAAGCGGTTGCATTTTCTCGGCGACGCCTTTTGGCCGGACGCGGAAAAGGCCACCTACTACCTGTTCTTTCCGGCCATCCTGGTGAGCAAGCTCGCCGTGGCCGACATCGGCGGGGACCATGTCTGGCCCATGAGCCTGGCGACGATGGGCGCGGTGCTGGCCATGGCCGCGCTGCAACTGGCCGCGCGCCGCTTCCTGGGACTGGACGGGCCCGCCTTCTCCTCCGTCTTCCAGGGGGCCATCCGGCCCAACACCTACGTGGGACTGGCCGCGGCCTACGGCCTGTTCGGCGACGAGGGCGTGACGCTCTCGGCCGTGGTCCTGGTCACGCTCATTCCCACGGTCAACGTGCTCAGCGTGGCCGTGCTCTCGCGCTACGGAAGCCGGGGGGGCGGCGGGCTGCCGCGCGTGCTGCGCGAGCTGGCGCGCAATCCGCTGGTGCTGGCCTGCCTGCTGGGTTTCGCGATCAACCTCGCCCGCATACCCGTGCCCGAGAGCGTCATGAGCGTGCTCACTTCCCTGGGCAGCGCCGCGCTGCCCATCGGTCTGCTGGCCGTGGGCGCGGGCCTGGAGGTGCGGGCCATCGGCCAGCGGCGCTGGGCCGTGGTCTACGGCACGGCCATCAAGCTCGTCCTGCTGCCGCTGCTCGCGGCGCTCGGGTGCGCGGCGCTCGGCGTGACCGGCCATCCCCGCGTCGTGACCATCGTCTACGCGGCCCTGCCCGTGGCCGTGAGTTCCTACATCCTCACGCGCCAGATGGGCGGCGACGAGCGCCTCATGGCCTCGATCATCACCGTGCAGACCCTGGCGGCCATCGCGACCATGCCCCTGATGCTCGCCCTGCTGGTCTAGTCCGGGCCGCCGCGCTCCTCTTCCCGTTGGCCTCCGGGCACTCGCCTGACGTTGCTCCTTGCGGCGCGTCTCTGCCTTACAGGGGCAGTGGTTCCCCTCGCGTGCAGGGAGCCCCCCGACCCATCGCTCCATCACGCAGGCCCGGAATCCCGTGCCACGGCCCCCTGCAGGACGCCAATGCGGCTTGCCGACCCGTAGTCATCCTTGCGTTTCCGTCTCCGGGGGCGCGACCATTTGTGGCTAGGTTGATCAGTCCATGCGCCGTGTCCTGCGCAAGGAACGGGCACCTGTCCTCGACCGTGCAGGCTGCGGACAGCGGGAGAAGGGGAACGGCAGAGGGGATTTTGTCCGTAGTGGGGTGCTTTCCGACGGCCATGGTATGGGAGCATCCGGAACGCGCCAAGGGGGGGGCGGACGCAGGAAACCTGCAGGCCGGAGGAACCGTCTGTCCGGACAGCGGCTGCAACCGCGCAGCTGGCCGCGCCGCGCCGCGCTGTGCGGCCACTTCCGGCTGCGCCCGCGCGGCACAAAAAAAGGCCGGCCCCGAAGGGCCGGCCTAGAAGGCGGATTACGCGAGGTGGTCAGACCTTACTTGCGGAAACGGCTGCGCAGGACGGCCAGAGCCGGGGCCAGCAGCAGCAGCAGCCACTCGAGACCGAAGGACGCGGCCGGGTTGAACACGCAACCGAGGAAGTCGTCGTCGTCGTCGTCGGAGGAGGACGGGGTGCCGATGAACAGGGCCACACCGTTGTTGCCGGCGGAGTCCAGAGCGTAACCGGCGAAGATGCGGTTGCTGCTGGTGCTCAGCAGGCGGCCGTAGACCGTGATGGTCTTGGAGGCGGCCTGGAAGACGTTGGAGTTGTCGGTGAAGCTCAGCTTGGTGCAATCGAAGCCGACGCCGTTCGGGTCGCCGTCCTTCTCCTGCAGGTTCATGCTCATGTTGGCGGTCTGGGCAGCCGTCAAGGCGTTCATGGCGGCGGCGGCGGTGACGCCCGCGCGCAGGCCAACGGCCTCGGTCAGGGCGCCGCCGGTGATGCTTTCACCGGAGAAGGTGACCTTGCCGATGATGGCCTTGGTGGCGTTCGGGAAGACAACCAGGGTGCCCCAGGTGCCGGACATGGTGCTGGTGGTGGCGGCGCCCTTCAGGGAGACGGAGAAGGCCGTGGCGTTCAGGAGCGCGGGCACACCGGAGGTAACGGCGGTGCTGCCGTAGCGCACGGCGGAGGTCATGATCTGGCCGGTGGAGTCCACGGTGCCGTTGGCCAGCATGTAGCCGTCGGTCTCAACGTTGGTGCCGTTGGACACCAGGATGCCGGGAACCGGGCCAGCGGTGGCGTTGACGGCCCAGGTGCCGATGAGGCTGGAGTTGGTGCCGTAGTAGGAAGCGGTCAGGCCGCTGTACAGGTTCAGGCCCACACCGTAGGCGCTGCTGACGGTGTAGTTGCCGTAGAAGTAGCCGGTGCGGGCATCGGCGCCGGGCATGAACGTGCCGTTCTGGGCGTAGCCGACGATGAACCACGGGCTGGAGGACACGGCGTTGCTGCGCTGGGCGGACGAAACGCCGGGGGCCTTGACCATGGTGACGAGGCTGGCGCCGCCGTCAGCGGCGATGCCGAGATCACCGTCGTCGATGACGGCACCGGTAGCGATGAAGGAGCCGTGGCCGTAACCGATGAACTCTTCGGTCTTGGCGCTGGTGGTACCGTTGGCGACCATGGTGATGTCGTACTGGGCGGCCTTGCCAAGGGTGTTGGCGGCGGTGGCGCCGTTGGTGCCGTTCTGGTACATGAAGTAGAAGCCAGCGGGGGCGACAACGCCCTTGGCGGGCTGGCCGCTGTATTCGCTGGTCATGTTCTGGGCGATGCTGGTGCCGAGAGCGTCGGCGTAGAAGATGTTACCGGCGGTGAAGTTGCCCGCGGTGGCGTTGATCGAAGAGATCGTCGCGTTACCGAACATCACCGTGGAGTTCTGCAGCGTGGCGGTGCCGTTGGAACCGAGAGCGCGGAAATGCCATTCGCCGGTGAAGCTGCTCACGGCGGCGAAGGAGGTGCCGACGAACACTGTAATCAGTGCGGCGGCAGCCAGAACTGTAAAGAATTTTTTCATTTCCTTATCCTTTTTGGATTTGGAGTGTAAGGGGGGAACCTCTGCCTCTCGCGCAATCCTGCGCAGGCGCGGCGGGATTGCCGTCCGCTGGGCGCACCACGGGCGCACCTCTCCTGCACGATTTGAGTTGTTGTACGCGAACTCAAATGCGAGTGCAACCGTTTGCACGTCTTTTTTGGGCTTTTTTTCGAAGAGGAATCGGGGACGATTTTTCCCTTTTCCGGTGGGTTGGAGCCGCTCGGCGGGACTGCCCGAGACGCGACCCGGCGCGCGCGGGCGGACCGTCGGCGGTACGTTGCACGGTGCTCCGGGACCTTCGGCGAGATCGCGCGGCGGCCCGCAAAAAAAAGGCGGCGCGGCCATCGGCCGCGCCGCCCCTGGAGGCGTTCGCCCGTCCTCGCCCAGCGCCTAGGCGTTGAGCTTCTTCTCCTGCGGGAAGACCGGCAGGTAGCGGTAGGACAGGGAGATGACCAGCGCGCCGTAGGCCAGCACCAGGAAGGTGGGGGCCCACTCGGCCCAGTTCGGGGTGTAGCTGTACCACTGGTCGAAGGGCATCACCGGGATGGCCAGGGCCTGGACCGTGAAGACGAAGCGGTTGATGGTCACGCCCGTGCAGTCCAGGATGGCCGCGGTGTAGAGCAGGGTCGGATTGTTGCGCAGCGAGGGCGTCATGAGCATGATCGCCGGCAGCACGCCGCACACGCCGATCTCGGCCCAGAGCAGCCAGGTGCCGTAGACGTCGTTGTACATCTGGTCGAAGGTCAACCCCACGCTGGGCAGGTAGCCGTTGGCCCAGGCCCAGGTGTCGATGATCTTGAAGACGATGTAGATGGTCAGCATGGTGCCCGCGATCTTGCCCATCAGGGCCTTGATCTTGAAGTCCACCAGCTTGCGGCCCGAGACCTTCTCGATGATCCCGCAGATGAGCACGGTGAAGACCGGGCCCGAGCCCACGGCCGAGAGCACGAAGAGGAAGAAGGTCCACGGCCAGATGAAGAAGCCCTCGCGGAAGGCGAAGGGGCGGCCGAAGAGCACGCCGTACATGCCGCCCAGCGAGCCCTGGTGGAAGGTGGACAGGAACGCGCCGATGCCCGCGAACAGCGGCATGAACACGTGGAAGTTGTGCGAGATCCTGTGGATCAGCCTGATCTTGTCCAGCTGCCGGTTCTCCAGCACCAGGGGGATGAACTCGATGGCCAGGACCATGAGGTAGCAGGTGATGCAGAACATCACCTCGACCAGCATGGAGTGGACGTTGGCGTGCCAGAAGCCGAACCACGAGCGCAGCGGCTGGCCCACGTCCAGGCCGAGCACGAGCATGGCCCCGGAGTAGCAGATGAAGCCGACGATGACCGTCAGGTTGATGATGTTCTTGAGCGGATCGATGTTCAGGATGTAGCGCAGGAGGCCCGTGAAGAACGCGCCCGCGCCCAGGGCGATGACCGCCAGGTCGAAGGTGATCCACAGCCCGAATCCGAAGTAGTTGTCCAGGGCCGTCTCGCCGATGCCGTAGAAGAAGATGCGGCCCATGGCGTAGCCGCCCCAGGCGAAGATCAGCCCGAGGAAGCCGAGCCAGAGCACGAACTTGAGCAGTCCGCACCGGGGGCCGCCGTCGGGGAACAGGGCCTGGTCGAAGGGCTTGCTAGGAATGGTGCTCATTCTTCACGCTCCCGGTTTTTTCGTCAGCAAGGTAGTTGTCGCCGGCGCGGCGGACCCATTCGCGTCTGCTCATGTAGTAGACCTGCGGCTCGGTGCCCAGGCGCTCCAGCAGCCGGAAGGCGTATTCGCTGTGGGCGAGTTCGTGGACCGTGTGCTCGGGGTTGTTCAGGTCCCCGAAGGTGATGGCGCCGTTGGGGCAGGCCTGGGTGCAGGCGGTCTGATAGGCCTCCTGGGGCAGGGCCTTGGGGTCCTCGCCGGCCACGCGGGCCTTGTCCTTGGCCTGCATCCAGCGGTGGTGGCAGAAGTGGCACTTCTCGACCACGCCGCGCGGGCGCACGGAGACGTCGGGCGACAGGGTCTTTTCCATGCCTTCGGGCCAGACGGGATCGTACCAGTTGAAGTAGCGCGCGTGGTACGGGCACGAGGCCATACAGTACCGGCAGCCGAAGCAGCGCGGGTAGATCTGGGAGACGATGCCGCCTTCCTCGTCCTTGGTGGTGACCGTGGCCGGGCACACCGCCACGCAGGACGGGTTGCCGCAGTGCATGCACGGCCGGGGCAGGTACGCGACCTCGTGGTCCGGGAAGCTCTTGCCGTTGGAGAGCTCGAAGACGAGCATCCAGTTGGTCACGAGCCGCTTGTTGGACGCGTCGGTCTGAATGGCGACGTTGTTCTCGGCCTGGCAGGCGACCATGCACGCGCCGCAGCCCGTGCACTTGTCCAGGTCGATGACCATACCCCACCGGATGTCAAATTGTCCGTAGTGTCCTGACATGACTCATCCCCGTTATATTTTGGCGATTTTGACCTTGGCGCCCGCCCAAACGGGAATGCCGGTGCCTGGCTCAAAGCGCGTTTTCATCACCTTGGCGACGTTGTCGCCCTTGCCCTGGGAGTAGGCGTCGAAGGCCGTGTGCCCGAAGCCCAGGAGCGCGGCGACGGCGTCGGTCATCACGCCCTCGTTGATGTGCACCCGGGCCGCGCAGGTCCCGGCCTCGTTGGACAGGGACACGCGGTCGCCCTCGCGCAGGCCGAGCTTGCCGGCCGTGGCCGCGTTGAGCTGCACGAAGGACTCCTTGCCGAGCAGTTCGGTGTCGCGGATGGTCTTCAGGTTGAAGGGCGGAACCGCCGTGGAGCCGGTGCCGGTGCGCAGGTAGAAGACCGGCGCCAGCGCGATGTCGCCGCCCTTGTCCGCGTCCTTGATGGCCTTGGCCAGCACGCCGGGGTTCATGCGCAGCGCGTACTGGGTGACCTTGGCCGGGGCGGTGAAGGGCTTGCCCTCCTGCAGTGCGTCGAGGTCCGCGCCGATGGCCGAGGCCTTGGCCTCGAGCACCTGCCTGAACGAGGAGTAGCCCAGGCTCATGCCCAGCTTGGCCGCCAGGGCCAGGAACACGTCGCCCGCGTTCACGGCCTCGAAGACCGGCTCGATGACCTGGCGCGCCAACTGGTAGTTGACCTCGCCGGAGCCGTAGGGGGTGCAGATGTCGTCCCAGCGCTCCATGCCCAGGGGCACGGGCAGCACCAGGTCGCTCATGGCCGCGGTCTCGTCGAAGAACACGGAGAAGCTGGCCTTGAAGGGCACCTTGGCCAGCGTCGCGGCGGCCTTGGACGCCTCGGGCAGCCCGTAGGCCGCGTTGGCCTCGTAGAAGAGCATGGCCTCGGGCAGGGGCGTGCGGCCCTTGTCCACGTCGGCCAGGTAGGCCACCAGGTCCGCGCTGCGCAGTCCCTTGGCGTCCTTGGCCCCGGAAACCACCTGGGGCATGTCCGGCAGGGCCTGCAGGCCGCCCTTGCGGTTCAGCCCGCCGAGCATCAGGTTCAGGGCCAGCCCGGCGACCATGGCCGCGCCGCCGCCGCCCTGGCCGAACTCGGAGCCCGTGACGATGAGCGGAGCCGAGGCCCGGAGCAGGTCCTTGGCCACGGCCACCAGGGTGGTGGCGGCCACGCCGGTGACGCGCTGCACGTTCTGCGGCGCGAAGTTGCTCATGACGAAGGTCTTGAATTCGTCGAAGTCCGGCGCCGCGTCCACGCGGAAGCCTTCCTTGAGCACCTGGTAGGTCAGGCCGAGGAGGAAGGCGGCCTCGGTGCCCGGATTGATGGGCACCCAGGCGTCCGCGCCCGCGGCGGTGTTGTTCTGCACCGGTCCGGCGTAGACGTACTTGGCCTTGGGCTTCTCGCCGTGCGGGCGCTTGTCGGCAAAGGCCTTGCGGTTGCGCACCACCTGGCCCCAGCTCTCCAGCACGTCCGCGCCCACGGCCAGGACCATGTCGCTGTTCCCGATGTCGTAGCCCACGGCGCCCTGGCCGCCCATGACGTCGTTCCAGGCCTTGGCGGCCACCTGGGCCTCGCCGGGCATGAGGTAGAAGTCCGCGGAGCCCGCCTTGGCCAGGAAGGCCGAGAAGACCTCGTTGATCGTGCCGTCGGGGTCGCCGCTGACCATGGCCAGCTTGCCGCGGTAGCCCTTGATGGCCCCGAGCTTCTCTTCGAGGATGGCCAGGGCCTCGTCCCAGGAGATGGCCACGTAGGCCTGGTCCGGGGTGCGGCGCAGGGGACGGCGCACGCGCGCCGGGCTGTAGAGCAGCTCGGCCTCGGCGGCGGCCAGCGGGGTCACGCCGCCGCGGCTGTAGGGGTGCTCGGCGTTGCCGCGCACGCCCACGGGCTTGCCGCCCACGGTGCGCACGCGCACCGGGCAGCCGGAGGGACAGAGCTTGGAGACCGTGGGCACGTACTCGCTCGCGCCCTCGGGGTTCTTCGGAATCCAGGACCAGTTCTGGGTCCAGATGGAAATGTCGTCGGTCAGTTTCCACGGGATCGGCGTGACAAGGGTGCCAACGGCTCCGCCCGCGAGAAACGAGATGAAGGATCTTCTATCGATACCCATTGTTCACCTCTTTACTTGTGGCACACTTGGCAGCCGTTGTTGGCCCGGGTGACCGGCTTGATGTGCTTGGCCTCGTCCTCTTCGGTGAGCTCGAAGTGGTTCTCGTTGGCATGGCACCGTTCGCACTGCCACATCTTCATGGTCATGGAGGTGTAGCCGGTGATGCGGTTGACCTGCGCCGCGGGAGCGCTGTCGGAACCGCCCACGTCCGGGTGACACTTGTTGCACAGCTCGCGGGGGTTCTCCTCGAACTCGGGGTGGCAACTGCCACACGCCTCGACGCTGTGCGCCGCGTGGCTGAAGAAGACGTTGTCGGGCTGGACCTGGTAGCGGACCCACTCGACCTGCTTGCCGGTGGCCACGTACTCCTCCACGAAGCGCAGTTCCTCGGGATCCTCGCCCATGGGCTCGGCATGGCACTCCGCACACTTCCCGGTGTTCGGAATGCCGCTGAAGGAACCGTCCTCGCGGTTGAAGTGACAGTCGGAGCACGCCATGCCGCCGTCCTCCACGTGGACCACGTGGCTGAACCGGACCGGCTGGAGTTTCTTGCTGTAGAGCAGTGGCGGGAAGAGCCACCAGCCCACGATCAGGGCTCCGATAAGGCCGACAACGAAGGGGGCGACAAGCGCGCCGCACGTGCAGCTTTTTACGCCCGGATTCATTGTGTTTTTTTCCTCCATATCCCTGCCGCCTCGCTGGTTGAAGATGCTTGGAAGTGCCTCGAAAAGCCGCCCTGCATTCTTATAGAATAGGTTCGAATAGTGTCAAGGTGAAAAAAATCACGACCCTGAAAACACAAGGCCTCGCGGGCGTCAGTCCAGATTTCTGCCGTACTCGTCCTCGAAACGGACGATGTCGTCCTCCTCCAGGTAGGGGCCGCTCTGGATCTCGATGATCTCCAGGACCTCCTCCCCGGGGTTGGCCAGCCGGTGGCGCGTGGCCGTGGGAATGTCCACGGACTCGTTCGCCGTCAGGGTCATGGCCCGCTCGCCCACCTGGATCTCGGCCGCGCCCGCGATGACCACCCAGTGCTCGGCGCGGTGGTGGTGCATCTGCAGGCTGAGCGCGGCCCCGGGCGCGACCTCGATGCGCTTGACCTTGAAGCGCTCCCCCTCCTCCAGCACGGTGTAGCTGCCCCAGGGCCGCTTGACCGTCAGGTGCGTCTGCACCAGCGGGCTGCCCTCGGCCCTGAGCTCGCCGACCACATCCTTGACGCGTTGGACCTGCGAGAGCGGGCAGACCAGGGTGGCGTCGCGCGTCTGGACCACGATGCAGTCTTCGAGGCCCACGGCCGCGAGCTTGCCGCCCTCGGAGAGCAGGAGGCTCCCCTTGCAGTCCAGGTTGAGGACGTCGCCGCGCGTGGTGGTGCCGCGCTCGTCCTTTTCCCCGAGCCGGTAGACCGCCTCCCAACTGCCCAGGTCGTCCCAGCCGAACCCGGCCGCGACCACGGCGATGCGCTTGACGCGCTCCATGACGCCGTAGTCCACGGAGAGGTCGGGCAGGGCCGCGTAGCCGGCGGTCATGGGCGTTTCGTCGCGCGCGTCCCACCA
Source organism: Desulfovibrionaceae bacterium (assembly GCA_015709205.1). Taxonomy (GTDB): domain Bacteria; phylum Desulfobacterota; class Desulfovibrionia; order Desulfovibrionales; family Desulfovibrionaceae; genus JACCQO01. The sequence continues at coordinate 37,580 of JACCQO010000017.1, read as the reverse complement.
GGCCGCCAGCGCGGGCTCCAGTTCGCGCACCGCGTCCACGAAGTCCCGGGCGCGGAACACGAACATGCCGCTGTTCCAGAAGTGCCCGCCGGACTCCACGAAGGTCCGGGCCCGGGCCGGGTCCGGCTTTTCCGTGAAGCGCGCCACCTGGAACGCGCCCATCTCCACGCCGCGCACGCGCGGTTCTTCGGCCGGGGGGGTGCCGGGGGTCTGCGGGGTGTCGCCGGAGGCCTCGCCCGGAACCGGGGCCGCGTCGGGATGCAGGGCCGGGCCGCGCTCGATGTAGCCGTAGCCCGTCTCCGGGTGCGTGGGCACGATGCCGAAGGTCACGAACCAGCCCTGTTCGGCCAGGGCGAAGCCGCGTTCCAGGGCCTTTGCCCACTCCCCGTTGCCGTGAATGAGGTGGTCCGAGGGAAAGACCGCGACCACGGCGTCCGGATCGGCGCGGACCACGTCGGCCAGGCCCAGGAGGATGGCGGGCAGGGTGTTGCGGCCCAGGGGTTCGGCCAGGACCCCGGCCTCCAGCCCGTCGTCCAGGTCGCGCAACTGCTTGCGCACCTCGAAGACGTGCTCCTCGTTGGTGACCACGTGCACGGCCGAGGGGGCAAAGACCTCCAGGGCGCGGCGCGCGGTGCGTTGCAGCAGGGTGTCCCGGCCGCCGAGCGCGAGCAGCTGCTTGGGCAGCAGGGCGCGCGACAGGGGCCAGAGCCGGGTGCCCGAGCCCCCGGCCAGGATCAGGGCGTGGCGGGGCGCGCCGGGTTGGCCGGGGGCGCCGGGGGCCGTGGTGGGGGATGCGACCATGCGTTCTCCTCGGGGCCGGGCGCGGCCCGCGGGATCATTCGTTGAAGACGAAGGGCGAGACGAACCCGGCGAAGGGCGGCAGGGCGCGGTCCTTGTCCGAGAGCACGGGCCCGTCCACGGGCCAGTCGATGCCCAGGTCCGGGTCGTTCCAGGCCAGCCCGGCGTCGTGTTCGGGCGCGTAGTAGGCATCGACCTTGTACTCGAACTCCACGTTGTCCGTGAGCGTGAGGTAGCCGTGGGCGAAGCCGCGCGGGATGAAGAGCTGCAGGAAGTTGTCCGCCGAGAGTTCCGTGGCGTAGCTGCGGCCGTAGGTGGGCGAGCCGGTGCGCAGGTCCACGGCCACGTCCAGCACCGCGCCGCGCGTCACGCGCACGAGCTTGGCCTGGGCCGCGGGCGGGCGCTGGAAGTGCAGGCCGCGCAGCACGCCCGCGGTGGTGGACAGGGCGTGGTTGTCCTGCACGAACTCCACGTCCCGTCCGCAGGCCTCGGCCAGGAAGGAGCGGCGGTAGGATTCCAGAAAAAAGCCGCGCTGGTCGCGGAAGACGCGGGGCTCGACGAGGAAGAGCCCCGGCAGGCCGGTGTCGATGCGTTTCACGTCCCCTCCTTCAGGGCGTGGCGCGCCGGGGGGAAGCCCCGGGCACGCCGGACCGGATGGGGCGGCGCGCGCCGCGCCGCCGTCGCCGCCCATCCTTATCGCATGCGCGGCCGGGAGGGAAGGGGCGCGGTCCGATTCCGCCGCCCCGCGTGGCGCGGGGCGGCCTGGAACCCGCCCGAAAGAAACGTGCGGAGCCGGGGAGATGAACGGGGAGGGGGCGGGACGCCGCGGAGGCGGGGCAATTCCGCGTCCTCTGTGTTCCCGCCCTGGTCCGCCTCTTCGCTTTAGGCAACCGTTGCGTCCTTGGCAGCCTATCCGTCCTTGGCAGCCTATTCGCCCTTGGCAGCCTATTCGCCCTGGTCCGCCGTAGCGGCCTTGGCCGCCCGCGCGGCCTTGCGCGCCGCCTTGCGCGCGGACCGGCGCGCGGCCACGGATTCGCGCACCGAGCAGAGCACCGGCACCACCACCAGGGTCAGCACCGTGGCCACGGCCAGGCCGAAGATCACGGCCACGGCCATGGAGCCCCACCACTGCGAGGACTCGCCGCCGATGTCCCAGCGCAGGTTCAGGAAGTCGAAGCTCACGCCCGTGGCCATGGGCACCAGCCCGAGGATCGTGGTCACGGCCGTGAGCAGCACGGGCCTAAAGCGCGTCAGCCCGGCCTGGATCAGGGCCGCACGTGGGGCCAGCCCCTCGCGCACGAGCTGCTCGAAGTAGTCGATGAGCACGATGGCGTTGTTGACCACCACGCCCGCCAGGCTGACCACGCCCACGCCGGTCATGATCACGCCGAAGGGCATGTCCGTGGCCAGGAGCCCGGCGAACACGCCGATGAACGAGAGCAGCACCGAGGTGAGGATGATGAAGGGCGTGGAGAAGGCGTTGAACTGCGTGACCAGCACCAGGAAGATGATGAAGATGCAGGCAGTGAAGGCCTTGGACAGGAAGGCCATGGCCTTGTCCTGCTCCTCGTTCTTGCCCGTGAAGGAATGGTGGTAGCCGCGCGGCCAGGCGAAGCTGCGCAGCCGCGTCTGGATGTCCTTGATGATCTCGCCCGGGAGCCTGCCCTGGGCGTCGCCGGAGATGGTCACCACGCGCTTCTGGTCGATGCGGTTGATGCCGCCCAGGCCCCGGCCCACGGTGACGGAAGCCACGCTGGTCAGGGGCACGGGCCGCCCGTCCGGCCCGGAGACCGTGAGCCGCCGCACGGACTCCACGCTGGTGCGGTCCTTGTCCGGCAGCCGGGCGATGATGTCGTACTCGTCCTTGCCCTCGCGGTAGGTGCCGACCTTGGCCCCGTTGATGGCGCTCTTCACGGTCTGGGCCACGGTGTTGGTGTCCAGGCCGAGCAGCGCGGCCTTTTCCTTGTCCACGCGCACGGTGATCTCGGGCTTGGCCTTGACGAAGTTGTCCTTCACGTCCACCAGCCCGGGCACGTCGCGCAGCAGGCGGCGGACCTTCTCCACCAGCTCGCCGAGCACGGCCATGTCCGCGCCGGATATCTCCAGGTTGATGGCCTCGCCCGTGGGCGGGCCCATCTCCTCGTCCTTGACGCGGATCTCCGCGCCCTTGATTCCGGCCAGCCGTTCGCGCAGCTCGGCCACGATCTCCGACGAGGGCCGGGAGCGGTCGTGGATGTCCTTGAACTCCAGGATGACCTGGCTGTAGTTGGTGCCCACCTCGTCGTTGACCCCGGATTCGCCCGTGTTGGCGATGTGGTGCTCGATGTCGGGGTACCGGGAGACGACCGCCTCCACCTGGCGCACGATGGCGTCCGAGGCCTCCAGGTTGGTGCCCACCGGGGCCTTGACGCGCACGTAGGCGCGGCGCGGCTCGGTGGTGGGCAGAAACTCCACGCCCCGGCCGAAGGCGCCGAACGCGCCCAGCGAGGCCACCAGCAGGGAGAAGGAGGCGACGAGCACCAGCCCGCGATGGCCCAGGGACCATTCCAGCAACCGCAGGTAGCCCGCGCGCGTCAGGCGCATGGACCGCTCGATGGGGCCGGGTTTGGCGTTGTCGTCCGTGGAGCGCGGGATGGTCTGCCAGCGCGCCGAGAGCACGGGGTTGATGACCAGGGCCACGAACAGGGAGCCGAACAGGGAGATGATCACGGTCTTGGGCAGGAAGGCCATGAACTCGCCCATGATTCCGGGCCAGAAGACCAGGGGGAAGAACGCGCCCACCGTGGTCAGGGTGGAGGTGATCACGGGCCAGGCCACCTCGTCCACGGCCACGCGCGCGGCCTCGGCGCGCGGGCGGCCCTCCTGCATGTGGCGGTAGATGTTCTCCACGACCACGATGCCGTTGTCCACGAGCATGCCCAGCGCCAGGATCAGGGAGAAGAGCACGACCATGTTCAGGGTGATGCCCAGGGCCTGGAGCACGGCGAAGGTGATGAGCATGGACAGGGGGATGGACAGGGCCACGAACACCGCGCTGCGCCCGCCGATGAACAGGAAGACCACGGCGAGCACGAGCACCAGGCCGGTGAGGATGTTGTTCTCCAGGTCCGCGATCATTACGCGGATGTCCTTGGAGGCGTCGCTGGTCAGGTCCACGCGCAGGGTCGGCGGCAGTTCCGTGGCCTCCATGTCGGCCACGATGGCGCGGATGGCGTCGTTGATCCGGATGATGTTCTCGCCCGAGCGCTTCTTGACCTGGATGGTCACCGAGGTCTGGCCGTCGATGCGGCTCTTGGAGTCCGGATCCTTGTAGGAGTCGCTGATGGCGGCCACGTCGCGCAGGTACACGGGCTTGCCGTCGCGCACGAAGGCCACGATGGAATTGATCTCGTCCGGGTGCTTGAAGTCCTCGGGCACGCGCACCAGGTACTTGGCGTCGCCGATGTCCATGGACCCGCCGGGCACGTTGACGTTGCTGTTCTCCACGGCCGAGAGCAGGCTGGAGAAGGGCATGCCGTAGAAGGCCACGCGGTCGATGTCGAACTCCACGTGGATCTCGCGTTCCAGGCCTCCGACGATCACGGCGTCGAGCACGCCGGGCACGGACTCGATGCGGTCCTCGAACCGCTCGGCGAAGACCTTGAGGCGCTTGAGCGAGAACGGGCCGGAGAGGACCACGTTGAGGATCGGCATCTCCGAGAGGTTGAGCTCCATGACCTCGGGGTCGTCGGGCAGGTCCGAGGGCAGGTCGGGCTTGGCCTGGTCCACCTTGTCGCGGACCTTCTGCAGGGCGTCGTCGATGTCCTCCCCGGCCTCGAACTCCACGGTGATCATGGACACGCCGTCGTCCGAGAGCGAGCTGATCTTCTTGATCCCGGAAATCCCCTTGATCTTGCGCTCGATGGGGATGGTGATCAGCGTCTCCATGTCCTCCGGGGCCACGCCCTCGTAGGTGGTGCTCACGAAGATGTAGGGGATGGTGATGTCCGGGTCGTTCTCGCGCGGCAGCTCGGCGTAGCTCACGGCCCCGGCCAGGACCAGGAAGACGAGGAGCACCAGGACTGTGGAGGGCCGCTGCAGCGCGGCGCGGTTGACGATCATTGCACGGTCACCGGCGAGCCGTCCTCGATCTCGGTCTGCCCGGATACGACCACGGCGTCGCCCGCGGCCACGCCCCGGAGGATCTGGGCCCGGTCGCCGTCGATGACGCCGGGGACGATGGTCCGGGCCGCGGCGTGGCCGTCCTGGACCACGAAGACGATGCGCTCGCCGCCCTTGTCCAGGATGGAGAAGAGCGGCACGGTCAGCGCGTCCTCCAGGGAGCGGCGCAGGAACGAGGCCCGCGCGAGCATGCCCGGGCGCACGGCGTGGTCCTTGTTGGCCACGGCCACGCGCACACGGAAGGTCTTGGTGGCCTCGTCGGCCTTCATGGACACGTAGGCCACGCGGCCGGTCCACTCGCGGCCCGCGTAGGCGTCCACGGTCACGTGCACGGGGTCGTTCTCGCGGATGAAGCGGATGTCCAGCTCGGGCACGTCCACGTTGACGCGCACGACCTCCAGGTTGACGACCTCGGCCACGGGCGAGCCCACGTTGACGAACTCGCCCGGGTCCACGTGCAGGGTGTTGACCACCCCGGCGATGGGCGAGCGCACCGAACCCTGGCGGTAGTCCACCTCGGCCTCGCGCAGGTTGCCCTCGGCCAGGCGCAGGTCCGTGACGGCCTGGTCGAACTCCTCGCGCGAGACCACGCGCTTGTCCTCCAGGTCGGCGCGGCGCTCGGCCTGCTTCTTGGACAGCTCGTAGGAGGCGCGCGCCTTGGAGAGCGCGGCCTCCAGCGCGGCCATGTCCACCTTGGCGATGGTTTCGCCCTTGGCCACCCGGTCGCCCTCCCTGGGCCCGATCCACTCCACGCGGCCCTCGCGTTCGGCGGAAAGGGTCACGTCGGCGTCGGCCTCGGTGGCGCCGGGCAGGGTGAGCACGTCGCGGATGGCGCGCGGGACCACGGTCTCCACGCTGACCTTGTAGGCGCGCGCTTCGGCCGCTCCGTTCGTCGCGGACCGGTCGGCGGAGTTGGCTGTGGCGTTGGCCGTGGCGTCCGAGCCGTTGCACCCCGCGGCCAGGGCGGCGAGGCACAGCAGCGCGAGCAGCAGCCCGGTCGACAGGACGCGCGCGCGGCGCGCGGCGGGGGGAATAGTCTGCATTCGAAGATTCATAGGAGGCGCTCCTTGATGCGCCGGATGCCGCCGAGGGAAAAGTCGGTGATGAAGCGGGCCACCACGTCCACGTCCTCCAGGGACTTGGGCACGGGCACGTCCTCCACCGCGGCCATGCGGCCCACGAAATAGTGCAGGCACTGGCCCTTGGCGGCCTCGGCGCAGCCCAGGGCCTCGATGCGGTCCTGTTCCACGCCCAGCAGTCGGGCCACGATGGGCACCAGGTAGCTGTTTTCCTGGTAGTGCCCCATGTCGAGCAGCTTGGTGTTGGGCCGGTCGCCGGTGAGTTCGGCCAGGATCAGCCGCCCCTGGCGCAGGGCGGTCTCCTCGCACCCGGGCTCGTCCAGGAGGAGCCTGGCCACGCTGCCGCGCACGTAGTGGAAGAGCAGGGTCTCGTCGTCCATGCCCGGCTCGGCGCCCATGTCGATGGGGAAGCGCTCGTAGCACTGGTCGAGCCACATGCCCAGCACGTGGTCGTAGAGGCCCTGCTTGTCCTGGAAATGGTAGTTGACCGCGGCCACGTTGGCTCCGGCGCGCTTGCATATCTCGCGCACCGTGGCGTGCTCGAAGCCCTTTTCCAGAAAGACCTGCTCCGCCGCGTCGATGATCCGCTGTCGGGTGTCCCTGTTGTCCCTGGCCATGGCTGCTCCCGGGGTCGGCGACGGCCGCCGCCGTATCAAACAATGTTTGATGCAATGTTTCAATCGTTGTTTAATGCCGGTGCGGGCCGCTGTAAAGGGGTGGGGGGAATTTATTTTTGTAATAATCTCAATAAATAAACGCAGACGGATGGTCCCGGAGGAAAAACTGCCTGGCCGGGCGTGGGCGCGCAACCGCGGCGTCGGAGGAGGGGAAGGGCGGCGCCGGGGGAGGCGCGCCAAAGGAGCGAGGCGGTGGAAGGCGGGGCCATGGCGGCCGTTCCGGGGGCACGGAGGGCGCGCCCATGGGGCGGCGTCGGGGAAGCCGCGCCGGGGCGGACGGCGGTGCGCGCAGAGGCCCGGATCAGGCCACGGGGTCGCCGTGGCAGAAGATCACGTCGCGGCCGCGGTTCTTGGCCGCGTACAGGGCCATGTCCGCGCGCAGGGTCAGTCCGTCGAGGTCTTCGCCGGGCACGTACTCGGCCATGCCGCAGGAGACCGTGACCGCGGGCACGGCAGGGACGTCGGCAGCGGCCTTGCCCTCCGCCCCGGCCTTGCCCGCCGTCTCGGGCTTGTTCGGGATCGCGGCCTGTTCGGCCACGGCGCGGCGGATGCGTTCGGCCACGGCGCGCGCCTCCTGCATGTCGCCCTCGAGCAGCACGATGAACTCGTCGCCGCCCCAGCGCGCGAGGTGGTCCGTGGGCCGGATGGTGGAGGCCAGCAGGTTGGCCACGCGCACCAGCAGCCGGTCGCCCGCCTGATGGCCCAACCGGTCGTTGACGGCCTTGAACCCGTCCAGGTCCAGGAGCAGGGCCGTGAAGGGCGTGCCGTAGCGCTGGTTGCGGTACTGGGCGCCGGCGAACTGCTCCTCGAAGGCGCGGCGGTTGGCCGCGCCGGTGAGCTCGTCGGTGCGCGCCAGCCGCTCCAGGCGGGTCTGGAAGTGGTTGACCGCGAGCACGCAGATGAAGATGACCACCAGCGAGGCGGCCAGCCCGATGGTCACGGTGCGTACGAAGTTGGCGCGCGCGGCCCACAGGAAGGCGCGGTCGTTCTGGTCCACGAACAGGAACCAGTCGAATTCCGGGATGAAGCGGACCGCGAGCAGGTGATGGCCGTCCCCGGCGTCGTATTCGTAGTTGGCCGCGGCCTTGTTCGAGTAGAGGATGTCGTTGCTCAGGGGGCCGATGCCGGGCAGGTCCTGGAGGTTCACCTGTTCGATGAGGGCCTGGTTCGAATGCACCTGCATGGTGCCGTTGACCGCGGTCATGAAGATTTCGCGGTCGTACTTCTGCTTGTAGTTGGCCACGAGCTGGGCCACGCGGTCCATGTTCAGGCCCACGCCGGTCACGCCCAACAGCTTGCCGCTGTAGTCGTTGACGCGGAAATTGATGAAGATCGTCAACTGGTTGTTGGAGGCCTCGTTGGTGTCCACGTCCAGGTCGTATTCCAGCCCGGACTCCACGAAGCGGTAGAACCAGACGTCGTGCGCGTCCTCGCGGCTGAGGGTCTTGAGCACGCCGTCGTAGTAGTAGTACTTGCCGGTGCGGGCGGAGACGTAGAAGGCGGCGAAGAAGCCGTACTTTGCCTTGATCTCGCGCAGGTACTTGACGATCAGGGGGAGCTGTTCCTCGCCGGCCAGGGCCCAGTCCTTGAGAAAGGTGTCGTTGGCCATGAGCGAGGAGACGAAGATGGGGCGCATCAGGTCGCCGTGCACCTCGGAATACACGGTCTCGCCGGTGAGCGGCAGGGAGGAGGTCCGCAGTTCGTCGCGGACGGCGTCGCGGGACACCTGATAGTTGAGAAAGCTGATGCCCAGGATCGAGGGGACCAGAATGGCGCTCAGGGCGAGGATGAGTTTGGTGCGGATGGAAAGGCTGGTCACGAAGATGCCCCCTGGCTGCGGACGCGGCCGGGCTACGGCGGCGCGTATTCGCGGAATGATACGGACAAAAGGCCCGGGTGTCCACAGGCCCGGCAGAGGCGGGCGCAGGTGCGGCGGCGTTGCCGTGGGCGCTGCGTTGGGCTAGTGTGCGTGACTGGGGCGTGGCGCGCAACCGGCGCGCCCGCCGGCACGGCCGCACCCGAACAAGCACCGCGCCGCGCGCGCACGGAGGGGGAACATGGGCGCTTTCGCAACCTGGCATCCGGTCCTGCAGGCCCTGGCGGCCACACTGTTCACCTGGTTCGTCACCGCCCTGGGGGCGGGCGTGGTCTTCCTGACCAAGAACATGTCGCGGCGCATGCTCGATGTGATGCTCGGCTTCGCGGCCGGGGTCATGACCGCGGCGAGCTACTGGTCCCTGCTGGCCCCGGCCATCGAGATGTCCGCGCACATGGGGTCGCTCTCCTGGGTCCCGGCGGCCGTGGGCTTCGTATCCGGCGCGGTCTTCCTGCGCCTGGTGGACATGTTCCTGCCGCACCTGCACCTCAACGCGCCCATGTCCGAGGCCGAGGGCGTGTCCACGAGCTGGCGGCGCTCCACGCTGCTGGTGGCGGCCATCACTCTGCACAACATCCCCGAGGGGCTCGCCGTGGGCGTGGCCTTCGGCGCGGTGGCCGCGGGGCTGCCGTCGGCCACTCTGGCCGGGGCCGTGGCCCTGGCCCTGGGCATCGGCATCCAGAACTTTCCCGAGGGCACGGCCGTGGCCGTGCCGCTGCGGCGCGAGGGATTTTCGCGCATGCGCGCGTTCCTCTACGGCCAGGCCTCGGGGCTGGTGGAGCCCGTGGCGGGCGTGGTCGGCGCGGCGGCCGTGCTCGTGGCCCAGCCGATCCTGCCCTACGCCCTGGCCTTTGCCGCCGGGGCCATGATCTTCGTGGTCGTGGAGGAGGTCGTGCCCGAGTCGCAGTCCTCGGGCAACGGCGACTTGGCGACCATGGGCGTGATCTTCGGCTTCACGATCATGATGGTTCTGGACGTGGCCCTGGGGTAGGGGGGCCTTGTGCGGTCCGGACGCAGTGCCCCGGGCTGGAATGGAATGTGCAACGGAAATCGGATGCAGCAGCACCCCTTGCCGCCTGAACCGGCCGCGCCGTCTCCCGGGGCGGGCCATTCCGCCCGCCGCTCCGGGGCATGGGCCCGCGTCGCCCCGGCTTTTCTCGCCGTCCTCGCCGTCCTCGCCGTCCTGGCCGTTTCCGGAGCCCCGGCCGTGCCCGCGGCCCGGGAAACGCCGGTCGGCCAGGACGCGCCCGGCGCGCCGCTTCCCGGCCATGCGGCGCAACGCGCCGAACCCGCCCGCGCGGCCGACGCCTCGGCCCCGAGTCGGCAGATCCTCATCCTCCATTCCTACCACCGCGGCTTCACCTGGTGCGACAACATCGCCCGGGGCATCGACTCCGTGCTCGGCGCTTCGGGCCTGCGCATGAACGTGTTCACCGAGTACATGGACTCCAAGCGGTTCTTCACCGAACAGTGGTGGCTGCAGTTGCGCAGGCTCTTTGCGGAGAAGTACGCGGCCGTGCGCTTCGACTGCATCATCTGCACCGACGACAACGCCTACCGCTTCCTGCTGCGCTACCAGCCCGAGCTTTTTCCGGGCTGCCCGGTGGTCTTCTGCGGCGTGAACTCCTACACCCCCGTGGACATCGAGGGCCGCCCCCTGTTCACCGGCCTGCCCGAGATCGTGGACATCCGCGCCACCCTGGAGACGGCCTTGAGGCTGCACCCGAACCTGCAGCGGGTCTACGTGCTCGTGGACCGCACCCCCACGGGCGCGTCCACCCGGCGGACCCTGGAGGATGCGCTGCCCGCCTTTGCCGGGCGGCTGCGCTTCTCCTTCCTCGACGACATGCCCATGCGCGAGGTCCTGCGCCGGGCCGCCCTGTTCGAAAGCGGCTCCATGGTCCTGCTGCTCAACTACAACCGCGACGGCGAGGGCCGCATCTACTCCCACGAGGAGACCGCGGACCTGCTCACCGGGGTCTGTCCGGTGCCCGTCTACGGCCAGTGGGAGTTCCAGCTCGGCCACGGCATCGTGGGCGGCAAGCTGGCCTCGGGCCGCGTCCAGGGCGAGACCGCCGCGCGCATGGCCCTGCGCATCCTCGAGGGCGCGCGCCCGGCGGACATCCCCGTGGTCGTGGAGGGCGCGGACCGCTTCGTCTTCGACTACCCGCAACTGCGGCGCTTCGGCATCCGCCAGCGCGACCTGCCGCCCGGCAGCCAGGTGGTCAACGCGCCCAAGTCCTTCTACCAGGTCAACAAGCGCTACATCTGGAGCCTGGCGGCCCTGGTGGCCTTCCTGGTGGTGGTTCTCCTGGGCCAGAGCCATCACATCCTGCAGCGCCGCCGGGCCCAGCGCGTGCTCCTGCGCGTGAACCGCGCCCTGGCCACCCTGGGCCAGTGCAACCAGTGCCTGGCCCGGGCCCAGAGCGAGGGCGAACTGCTGCGCGACGTCTGCCGCGTGATCGTGGAGACGGGCGGCTACGAGCTCTGCTGGGTGGGCTACGCCGTGCCCGGGGAGAACCGGCTGGAATGGAGTTCGGGCTGGAGCGCCGAGGGCCCGGCCCGACCCGCCGACCTGGCCTGGTGCGACATGCGCCTGGACCGCGGGGCCACGGGCCAGGCCTGGCGCACGGGCCGGGCCGGCGTGGACGTCGAGGCGCCGCGCACCGGGGAGTACCGGCCTTGGTACGGCGAACCCCGCCGCCGGGACGCGGGCGCGACTATCGCCCTGCCCCTGCGCGAGGACGGCGAGCCCTTCGGCATGCTGCGCATTCATGCGCCCAAGGCGGCCCATGCCGCCAAGGCCGTCCATGCGTCCGCGGCCAAGGCCTTCGACGAGGAGGAGGTCGCCCTGCTCACGCGGCTGGCCGACAACCTGTCCTACGGCATCGCCAACCAGCGGCTCTCGCGCGACCGCCGCGACGCCCTGGAGGCCCTGCGCCGGTCCAACGACCAGTTGGCCATGCTTCTGGAGTCCTTGCCCATCGTTCCCTTCACCTGCGCGGGCGACGACCCCCTGCGCATCACCTACGTGGGCAGCGCCGTGCGCGCGGTCACGGGCTATCCGGTCTCCGGGTTCCTCTGGTCGCGCGACTTCTGGCGCGAGCGCGTGCATCCGGACGACGCGGAGGAGGTCCTCGCGGCCTTCGGCGCGCCCGTGGCCGGGCGCACGGTGCAGCGGCGCTACCGCTTCCGCGTGGCCGACGGCTCCTACCGCTGGTTCAGCGACACGCGGCGGCTCACCGGCGAGCCCGGCGACGCCGACGCGCGCGTGACCGCCACCTGGCAGGACGTGACCGCGGACCAGCGGCTGCGCGACGAGGCCGAATTCCGCCGCCGCCAGGTCATCCAGGCCGACAAGCTGGCCTCCCTGGGCGAGGTGGTCGCGGGGGTGGCCCACGAGATCAACAATCCCAATTCCTTCATCAGCTACAACATCCCTCTTCTCGAAGAGACCTGGGAGGTCTTCCGGCCCATGGTCGAGGAGTACGCCGAGGCCAACCCGGGCTGGAGCCGCAGCGGCCTGGACATCGGGGAGTACTGCCGGGACATGGAGGGCATCATCGACGACATCACCGCGGGCGCGGCGCGCATCACCCGCGTGGTCTCCAGCCTCAAGGAGTTCGCCCGGGGCAACGGCCAGGCCGCGCCCGTGGCCGTGGACCTCAATGAGGTCGTGCGCAAGGCCATGGTCATCGTCGGCGCGCAGGTGCGCTCGCGCTGCGAAAGCCACGTCCTGGATCTGGCCGAGGGGCTGCCCGCCATCCAGGGCCAGCCCCTGGAGCTGGAGCAGGTCGTCGCCAACCTGCTGGTCAACGCCACCCACGCCGTGGCCCGGGGCGAGGGGCGGCTCGCGGTGCGCACGCGCCGCGTGCGCCGCCTGGACTGCGTGGCCCTGGAGGTGGAGGACAACGGCTGCGGCATGGAGCCCGCGGTCCTGGAGCACGTCTTCAAGCCCTTCTACACCACGCGCCGCGACAGCGGCGGCACGGGCCTGGGGCTTTCGGTCTCCTACCTGCTCGTGGAGGAGCACGCCGGGCTCTTCTGCGTGCAGTCGCGGCCCGGCCTGGGCACGCGCTTCACCGTGCTCCTGCCCGTGGCCCGGCAGGCGCGGCCCTCGCTGCTGCCCACCCTGGCCTGCGTGGGCGGCGACGCGGCCCTGGAGCGCCGCCTGCGCACGGACCTGGCCGAGCACGGCTGGTCCGTGAAGTCCGTGCCGTCCGTGGACGGGCTGGCCGAGACCCTGGACGAGCATCCCGAAATCTTTGCCGTGCTCCTGCGCGGGGAGCGCGACGGGGAGCGGCTGGCCGAGTTCTCCCGCGCGCGGCCCCTGACCCTGGTGGGCGTGCTCGGGCTGCCCGGGGACGACGGCGCGCCCCTCGTGCGGCCCCTGCCCCTGTGCGTGGACGGCGTGTTGCCCGAAGCCTGGGCGCCGGCCCAGATGCTGGACTTTCTCAACCGCATGGCCAAGGTGATAGTATGAAGCTGCTGCTCGTGGACGACGAACCCCAGGCCCTCAGCTCCCTGCAGCGGCTCCTGCGCCGCCGCGGGCTGCGCAACGTGGCCTCCTGCGACAACGGGGCCGAGGCCGTGCGCCTGATCTCGGAAAACGACTACGACGTGGTCCTGCTCGACCTGCTCATGCCCGGGGTCGGCGGCCTGGAGGTGCTGCGCGCCACCCGGGCCCGGGTGCCGTGCACGGAATTCATCGTCGTCAGCGCCCTGGACGACGTCAAGAGCTCGGTGGCCGCCGTGCGCCTTGGGGCCTACGACTACCTGGTCAAGCCCGTGGACAACGAGCGGCTGCTGCTGACCATCGAGCGGGCCTACGAGCGCAAGGGCATGCGCGCCGGGCTCGTGGGCTGCAGGCGCGAGCGCGGCGGCGAGGATGTCGGCGAGGCCTTCGCCCCGATCCTGACGCGCTCGCCGCGCATGCGCGAGGTCCTGGCCTACGCCGAGGTCATGGCCCGCGGCGGCAACCCCGTGCTCGTGACCGGCGAATCGGGCACGGGCAAGGAGCTGCTGGCCCGGGCCCTGCACGCGGCCGGGCCGACCCCCTCGGGCCCGCTGGTCACGGTCAACGTGGCCTCCATCCCGGAATCGCTCTTCGAGAGCCAGTTCTTCGGCCACGTCAAGGGCGCGTTCACCGGCGCTTCGCGCGACCACGCCGGGTACTTCGAGCAGGCCCACGGCGGCACCCTGTTCCTGGACGAGGTCGGCGAACTGCCCATGCACCTGCAGCCCAAGCTGCTGCGCGCCCTGGAGGACAAGGCCGTGACCCGCGTGGGCGGCGCGCGGCCCGCGCAGGTGGACGTGCGCATCGTCTCGGCCACCAACCGCGACCTGGACGCGGCCTGCGCCAAGGGCGCCTTCCGCCTGGACCTGCTCTACCGCATCAAGTCCGCCGTGGTCTTTCTGCCGCCCCTGCGCGAGCGGCGCGAGGACATCCCCCTGCTGGCCGGGCACTTCCTGCGCCGCGCGGGGGCGCGCTACGGCAAGGAACTGGACGGCTTCACGCCCGAGGCCGTGGAGGCCCTGTGCGCGCGCGAATACCCGGGCAACGTGCGCGAACTGGCCCAAATCGTGGAGCACGCGGCGCTCCTGGCCGACGGCCCGGCCGTGGACGTGGCCGACCTGGGCATCGCCCCGGCCGCGTCCGATCCCTTTGTCCGCACCCTGTGCACCCTGCGCGCGAACGAGGACGCCCACGTGGCCTACGTGCTCACGCGCACGGGCGGCGACCGGACCCGGGCCGCCGAGGTGCTCGGCGTGTCCGTGCGCCAGCTCCAGCGCAAGCTCGCCCGGCTGCGCGCGGACCCGGCCTGGTCCTGCCTGGCCGGGCTTGGGGACGATCTCGTGGGCGATTCCGCGAGCGAATCCGCAACCGAGCCCGCGAACGAGAGCCGGCCCGCCGGGGACGGCGCGGGCGGTGGGGGGAACTGACCCCCGATTCCTAGGTTCGAGCCTCGAAATTCCGGTCCCGATTTTGGCCCCGAGGCACAAGCCCGGTTCCGTACCGCCTTTCGGCAGCGCCGCTTTCCGGCCGTCTTTCCTTCCGTTTCCCTTCCGCTTCTCTGCCGCCTCCGCGCGTGGCGCGGGCCGCCTTTCCGGGCCCCGGACCGGCCGAACCGGGTGACACATCGGTCGTTTTCGGGGTGACATATCCGTCACCCCTCCCGTGCGCGGCGCGTGTGCCCGCGCCCCAGGGCCCGCGCCCGGTGGGTTGCCCCGGGCCGCCCGGCCCGCGCACCCCGTTGCCGGTCCCGCGCCTTCCACGTCCTTCCGCCCCCCGGCCCGCCTTTTCGCCACGACACATCCGTCCGGTGCGCCGCCCCGGCGCGGCCGCGCCACGGTCCGGCAACAATCCCGTAACGACTCGGAAACAAAGCGGTTGGGCACCGGCCGCCGCCGCTCCGCTCCCCGGCACGGCCCTTGCTCAAGGGCCTGCAGCGCCGGGCGCGGCCCGGACCGAATCAACCGGAACCATTGGAGGAAGACATGAAGCGGAGAAAGTTCATCAAGGGCATGGCCGCGGCCGGTCTGGCCGGTGGTCTGACCATGGGCGGCGGGGGCCTGGTGGGCATGGCCAAGGCCGCCAAGAAGGCCGACATCGGCCAGTGCAAGTCCCTCAAGGTCACCTGCGTGTCCGAGACGAGCTGGTTCGACAGCCCGACCATGCTCAAGGACATCAAGGACGCGGGCGGGGCCATGGTCAGCCACTACGAGATCCCCTGGACCCAGGAGAACATCGGCGGCTACTCGGCGCTCATCGAGGTCGAGCTGCTCGACGGCACGCGCAAGAAGATCCTCCTGGATCCGGGCTGGAGGCAGGACTGGATGGACTACGTCTTCGCCAAGAGCGGCGTGGACAAGATGCTCGACAACCGCGAGATCGACATGCTCGTGCTCAGCCACGAGCACGAGGACCACTATTGGGCCCTCAAGAGCGTGCTCAAGCACCATCAGGACATTCCCCTGGTCTTCCCGAACACCTTCTACCCCGAAGGCAAGCTCCTGATGGAGGGCAAGTACAAGAACGACCTGGCCAAGGTCGAGAACGACATTCCGCACACGGGCGAGCGCGTGGAGCTGGGCCCCAACGACCTCTACAACCCCTATCCGGGCGTGGCCGTGAAGATGTTCGACATCCCCATCCTGCTGCGCGTGCGCGGCGAGCAGAACCTCTTCTTCAACGTCAAGGACAAGGGCGTTGTGGCCGTGACCGGCTGTTGCCACCAGGGCGTGCTGACCATGCTCAACTGGGCGCGCCGCAACATCGACGGCTTCAAGCCCTACGGCGTGTACGGGGGCCTGCACATAGCGGCCTTCGAGAACTGGGACCCAAAGTTCGACGACATCATCCAGGGAGTGAAGGGATTCGGACTCCGGAAGGTCGGCTGCAACCACTGCACCGGCTGGATATGGGCGAGCAAGGCTAGGGCACAGGGAGTGCCCATCGTCTGCGGCACCGAGCGGTACCGGGAGTACAAGACCCTCCCGACCACCGGCAAGGGTGCCCCGGAGAACGTCTATCTCCGCAACGGCGACGTGATCGAGTTCTGATCCCTCACGGGCGGCGCGGCCGTGGCCCGGCAAGGCTCCCCGGGGCCGCGCCGCCCATCTACTCCACAAGGAGACCGTTATGTCCGACATCGCTGCTTTCGGAGGCGGCGCACCGGCCGCGTCCCGGGGGGACGCGCGGGCCGGGTCCCGGTCCGGGACCTTCGCCCTGGCCGGCGTGCTCAACCTCGCCATCGTCCTCGTGGCGGCCCAGGCCTGCTGGTACGTGTTCTTCTCGCCCACGGGCCTGGTCCGGCTCTACACGCCCAACGTGGGCGTGGCCCTGGTCATCGCCATGCTCATGTCCATCCACTGGGGCAAGGACGTCTTCGGCTATTGGCCCCTGTCCCCCGCCTTTCTGGAACAGGCCCATCCCGTGAAGCGCGGCCTGGTCCTCTCGGTCGTTTCCCTGGGCCTGGGCGCGCTGGTCATGTTCGTGTTCTACGACAACCTCCTCGGCCGCTTCGGCCCGGTCTTCCTCAGCGGGCCCATGCTCGCGGCCAGCGGCGGCCTGGGCCAGTTCGCGCTCACGGCCCAGGAGAACGGCTGCTTCGCCCAGATCATGCTCAACACCTGCGTCATCTTCTGCACCATGGGCTGGCTCACGGCCCTGGGCGGCGCGCCCTGGACGGACGACAAGCGCCTGGGGCGCGGGCTGGGCCTGTTCTCCACCGGGCTGCTCCTGGCCGCGCTGGCCTTCGCCGTGTTCTTCTATCCGCACATCGCCTACCAGTTCTACCCGGCCCAGGTCTTCATGGCCGCGGAGCCCTGGTGGAAGGAGACGGCCATGACCATGTCCAGCGTCTTCCACTTCGGCTGGATGGTCCCGGCCCTGGTGCTCTTCTACTGGACGGACCTGCTCTGGGAGGGCCGCCCCTGGTCGCTGATCGGCTCCACGTGGCTGCGCGGCGCGGTCATGGCCGCGGCCGTCGTGGCGGCGGGCGTGGTCCTGATGCACGCCGGCAACGCGATCATGGACTGGTACTGGGACACCGAGGCCTTCATCGGCGGCGCGACCATCGAGAACCCGGCCTGGCGCTGGAACCACGTGGCCGAGATGGCCATGTTCATGCACGCGGCGGCCGTGATCCTGGCCCTGTACTTCGGCAACGGCCCGCGCTTCTCCGGCGTGGCGGCGCGCGCCCTGTTCCGCACGGCCGTGGCCGTGCTCGGCGGCCTGGCCCTGGCCTGGCTGTACTACGAGCTGGGTCCGGTCCTGCTCGGCACGGTGCCGGGCATCGGCCAGGAGGGCGACACCTCCCTGTGCTGGACCGTGATGTTGCTGATCCTGATGACCTGCCAGCAGGTCTTCTTCAGGGGCTACCCCTTTGGACGCAACGACGACTGACCGGCCCGCGCCGGTCCGGGGCGCACCCCCGGACCGGCGCGCACCGGCAACGCGATGGGAGGGCGACATGACCAAGGCGATCGCATCCGGCGGGCAGGGCGTGTCCCGGCGCAACCTCTTCCGGTCCCTGGCGCGCGACGTGGCCCAATGCGTGCACTCCGCGCGCGAGTGCGTGGAGGAGGCCGCCCGCTTCGCGGAGTTCTTCGGCGCCCCGGAGCAGTGCATGGGCATCAGCCGCCACTACCCCCGGGAACTGTTCGAGGAGGATGCCCGGCGGCTGGGCATCGACCTGGACGCGGTGGACATGGACGAGGCCGTGCGCCGCATTTTCGAGGACCGCTTCGAGCGCGAGGACCGGGCGCGGGAAAAGGCCGCCGAGGCCTCCGGGAGGGACGTGCGGGCCGCGTCGCGCGCCGACGCCGGGAGGGACCGGTGATGGGCGTGCTGTCCAATCTCGATCCCTGGCTCACGGTGCAGACGGCGCTGGACGCGGTGTTCCGGATGCTTTTTCCCCTGAACGAGGCGCGCCGGGCCATGGGCTTCCGGGGCATCAGCGAGCGGCTCGTGGAGCCCTGCGGCTGGTTCCTGTGGCTGGAGGGCTGCGCCGGGGCCTATTCCATGGAGCTGGCGGACGCCGGGACCGTGGACCTGGAGGACGGCCCGGCCTGCGTGGGGACCTTCGCCCTCAAGTACTATCCCGCGCCGGGCGAGGCGGCCTTTGCCGCGCTGGGGCCCGAGGAGCGGGACCTGCGCGCGGGCGCGGCCTTCGACCGCACCGGCACCCCGACCCTGGAGGGCATGCGCGCCCTGCCCGCGGGGATGTTCCTCGTGGGTCATCTGGATCTTCTGGTGCGCGGCGGGGCCGCGGGCCACGAATTCCGCCTGCGCAACCGCACGGCGGATTCCGGCGGTCTCCGTTCCGCGGGGGCGGGGGGCGATTCGAACTGGTCCCAGTGCTGGCGGCTGGCGGATCGGCTGCTCATGGCTTTTGGCCACCACCACCGGCTGCCCCCGGCGCGGGTCTCGGTGCTGCGCCGCCACGGCGTCTCTCCCGTGGTCCAGTACGTGCTCACCGCGCGTTTCGGCGATGGCGAGGCGGTGCTGGGCGATCCCGCCTTGCTGGGGGGCGGGCGCTGGTCGTCGGTGGGCGAAGTGGGCGAGGGGCCAGGGGCCGTTCCGCCTCCGGCGGCGGCCGCGCCCATGGACGATACTGCGCGGACCGCGCCCTGCGCCGCGCTGGCGCGGCCCACCCTGGCCGCGCGCGTGGCCGCGACCTGGCACGGCCTGTGCGGCCTACGAGGTCTGCGGGACCTGCGAGGTCTGCGGGACCTGCGAGGTCTGCGGGACCTGCGAGGTCTGCGCGGCGTCCGCCGGGCGCGGCGGGGCGAGGACCGGCGGCTGCGCGGCGCGTCCGGTTCGGATGCGTCGGGTGCGGAGGCGCCTGGCCCCCACGCGTATGCTCCGGGTCTGTTCGGCCCGGGCGCGTCTGGTCCGGACGGCCTGCCCGACTCCGGCCTGCCTGTTCCCCTTGCCTCCGCGACCGTGGCGGCAGGGGCCGGGCTCCCGGGGTCCGGCCGGGGCGATCCGGCGCGCCCCGAGTCCTGGATCAACCCGGACTGGTGGCTCGCGCCCGGCCTGCGTTTTTCCACCGTGGACGTGGAGTATCTCGACTAGCGGCCGGAAGTACCTCCCCCGGGTCCCATCACCGTCTGCGGGACCCTCCACCGCCCCCGCGCCGTCCGGCCGGGGGCGGTTTCCATTGGGGGCCCGGCGCGCATCGCGGAGGCCCAGGGGGAGCCACGGCGACGCGGGGCGCGGCGGGATCCGCACGGCGGCATCCGCAAGGCGGGCAGACCGGGGCGGCAGCTCTCGGCGGGGCAGGGACGGGGCGGCTAGGAACCCCCTCTTGCGCGGCGCGCGGGGCGGGGATAGAAGGCCTTCGTGCCGCTCCGCGCGCCGGGCGCGCGGGGCGTGCGCATCCCCCTTTCCCTCCGAGGTTCCCCCATGCGCGTCGCCCTGTTCACGGCCCTGCTGCTCGCGGCATCCAACGTGTTCATGACCTTTGCCTGGTACGCGCACCTGAAGAACCTGCACGACCGGCCGTGGTACGTGGCCGCGCTGCTGAGCTGGTGCATCGCGCTCTTCGAGTACCTGATCCAGGTCCCGGCCAACCGGCTGGGCTACACGGCCCTGACCCTGCCGCAGCTCAAGATCCTGCAGGAGGTCGTGGCGCTGGCGGTCTTCGCGCCCTTCTGCCTGCTCTACATGCACCAGCCCCTGAAGTGGGACTACCTCTGGGCCGCCCTCTGCCTGCTCGGCGCGGTGTATTTCATCTTCCGGTCCTGACGCGGCGCGCTGTCCCGACGCGGGGCGCGGTTCGCGCGGAATCGGCGGTGCCCATCCGGGCGCAACGGTCCGGCAGGCCCCGGCGCTGGCGGTCCCGCAAGAAAGAAAAAACACCCGGCCGCACGAGTACGGTCGGGTGTTCGCGGGCCGGGCTGCGCTCCGCGCGCTCAAATTTTCGGGGCCTGCCAGCCGGGGCAGTCGAACGGCGCGGCGGCGCCGTCCTCGGCCTTGTCCTTGCACTGCGTCAGGCACTGCTCGCGGCAGGCGTCGTCGCAGATGCTGTTCTTCGTGCACGTGGCGTCGCATTTCTCGCGCAGCTTCTGGAAGGTATCCTCGCAACACTGCACGCAGGCGCGGTAGTGCTCGCTGGTCAGCGCGCACCCGTCGCGGCACTGCTCCAGCGTGCCGTCGGCCGCCAGGGCGTGCGGCGCGGCGCAGAGCAGGACGGCGAAGATGGACAGCGCGAAGGCGGCTTGTGCGCGACGCATGACGGCACCTCGGCGGTTATGGGGGCGGGGCGGGCGCAGGACGGTTCCCGCCGCTTCATGGCATTCCCTTGGCATCCCTTTGCCGCTTTCCGGGCTTCCACTGTCTGCTGCCGGACGCCGGGAGGCACAAGGAGGCGTATCCCCGGCTCGCATCGATTCTGATGGCCGCGGCGACAGGCGGCGATTTTCTTACGCTCGGGCCGCCGACATGTGTTCGGCCATCGCGTTCGTTATTGTCGGCCATGTCTCTGTGGGCAGATCGTGTCCCATTCCTTCAATGACCAGGAGTTTTGCGCCGGGTATGAGCCGGGCAGTCTCCCTGCCTCCTTCCACGGGCATGAACGGGTCCTTGTCGCCATGGATTACGAGCGTGGGAGCCTTGATCGACGCGATAGAGGATTTTGGATAGCCATGGACAACAACAGCCAGGCCTTGGCGGGCCATGCCCTGCGGATAGTAGGAGCGGTCGAAGCTTTCACCCACGAGATGCTTCAGCCGTTCTTCCTCAAAGGCAAAGCCGGGGCTCCACAGCTTTCGCCACATGTCCACCTGGTGCGCAATACACGCTTCACGCTCGTCCGGAATGGGCTTATACACCTCGGCCAATATTTCATCCTTTATTTTCGGAAGATCGGGGTTTCCTGTGCTCGACATGATGGAGGTCAGGCTCAGGACGCGGTCAGGGTGACGGTAGGAAACGACCTGGGCTATCATCCCTCCCACGGATGCCCCGCAGACATGCGCCTTCTCAATGCCCAAGGCATCAAGCAGGCCGACGGCGTCATCCGCCATATCCTCAAGGGAGTAGGGCGGCTCTGTCGGCTTGCCCGCCATTGCCGCAAGAATGTCGGGCACCCCGGCCTGTTCGAATTTGGTTGACAAGCCGACGTCCCGGTTGTCGAATCGGATCACATGGAATCCCTTGCCCGTCAAAAGCCCACAAAACTCCGTCTCCCAATATATCATTTGGCTGCCCCCACCCATTATCAGTAAGAGCGCAGGGGAATGGCTGTCGCCAAACGTATCGTACTCGATGGTGATTCCATTCGCGATTGCCTGGGCCATGGCACACTCCTTGCGACTTCAGTGGTCAATTTTTTCTGTTAGATAGAGCTGCGGCACATGAACGCCATTTGGAGGGGGGCGGTGTTTGTCTTCCTCGGCCATCCGGCCGCACGACCAGATGATCCCCCGACCTGCCCCCAGGGCCTCCGGATGTCAATGGACACGAACGGACGACGAGGGGCACAAGGCAAATAAAGCGCCCTGTTTTCACGGGGCTTCCTTATTGTCGGAATCGATGGGATTGAAAGGTGGCGGAGGGGGAGGGATTCGAACCCCCGGTGGGTTGCCCCACAGTGGTTTTCAAGACCACCGCCTTCGGCCGCTCGGCCACCCCTCCGCACTTGGCCCGCACGAACGCGGGCGCGATGGCACTACCTAAACAAAAGCTGGCCGGGGGGCAATATCTCCCGGCCCCTGGCCCTTCGCCTCCAGGGGGAGGGGATTCCCGGTCCGCTGCCCTCCGGCCCGCTGTCGCCAAGTCCACTGCGTCTTGGCCCGCTACGTTCCGGCCTACACCCGGCCCGCTGCGTCCCGACCTGCCCGGCCCACTGCGTCTTGGCCCACCGCGTCCGGCCCGCGCCGCCTCCAGCGCGCGTCTTCCTCCCGCGCCGTGGCGCGTGGCGCCTGGGCCGCGCTGGCCGCTTCAGGCCAGCTTGCAGCGCCGCAGCCACTCGCCCAGCACGGCGGCGTACGTCTTTTCGGTGGAGACGACCTTCGCGAGATCGCCGACCTCGCACTGCACGACCTTCCTGACGACCGGCGCGTAGCCCTGGCGGAACACGGCCTGCGGAAAGTCGAACTCGAAGAAGTGCGTCCCGGGTATCCGGGCGTCGAAGAACGAAACGTCGCAGCCGTCCAGGAAGGCGTGCAGCGGGGCCCCGCGCACCGCGTAGCAGGTGAAGATGGGGGAGAGCGCCAGCGGCGGATAGCGGAAGCTCCGGTAGCGGTCCACCAGGGTCCTGGGCTTGGGCAGCACCACTCCGGCGGCCGCGAACAGGCCGCACCGGGGCTCCTCGGCGAACAGCCGGATCACGCCCTCCTTGTTCAGGAACAGCTCGATGACGTTGGCCGACAGGGCGTCCACGGCGTTGCTGGTCGCGCCCTTGGTGTGCGCGAACCAGACCAGGTCGTAGCGGCCGCCGGAGTCGCGCAGCAGGCGCAGGGCCGTCTGGTACGCGCTGGCGTCCGAGGCCACGACCTTGCCCGCGGGCGTGACCGCGCTGCGCACCGCGAGCCCGGACGCGTCGAGCGCGGCGAGCCAGGGCTCGGCCAGCGGGCAGGGATTGACGCCCACGAAGAGGTCCGCCTCCGGGAATTCGTCGCCGAACAGGCGCAGGAGCCGCTGCCAGTACCGCAGGTACGCTTCGCCGGTCATGTAGCTGGCGAGGACGATGGCCGTTCTGGGCTGGGGCATGGGGCGCCTTTGCGCGTCGCGCCCCGGCGTTTGTGCGCGGACGCCGGGTTGCCCGGACCGTTGCGGCCCGCGCGGGCCGGTTCGGGCGGGATTTCGATTCATGCCGCATGCCCTCAACCGGCGCGGAAGTCAAACGGCCGGTGCCTGGGGCCAGGTGTGGAGGGGGGAGGGGAGACAGGGAACCGGCGCGGCGCGCGATGCGCCGGGCATGGCGTAGGTCTCGCCGGGGGGGGGATCCGGCCGGGTGCTCCACGCCCGACGCCTCCGAAATTTCCGAAAAAAAGCCCCGCCCGGCGAACCGGGCGGGGCCATGGACGGCGTTGGGAGGAGGCTTCGTCGGGCCGGGAGCGCCCTTGAGAAGCGGATAGGCCGCGCTTCGAAGCGGTGGGGTCCCGTTCGCCGCGGGCCGTGCCCGCTCGCAGCGGGCCGCGCCCGTCGAAACGGATCGTGCCCGTCGCCTACAGCTTCTTGATCTCCGTGTACCAGCCGCTGGAGCCCTGGAGCAGCGCGCCGATGCGCTCGACCATGCGGTGCGGGTCCGTGAGGTAGCCCTCCATGAGCATGGCCGAGTCGTAGAGCTGCTCAACGGCCTGCGCGAGGTACGCGTCCTGCGGGTCGGCCTTGTAGACGCGCAGCAGGTTGCGGATCAGCGGATGGTCGCAGTTGATCTCCATGGCCTTGGTCGGCAGCGAGGTGTCCTTGGAGATCACGCGCAGCATCTTTTCCATGGACGAGGTCACGCCGCCGTCCGGGCTCGTCAGGCAGCAGGGCGAGCCCGAGAGCCGCTTGGACGCGCGCACCTCGGTGATGCGCTCGCGCCCGGCCGGGGCCGTGGCGGGCCCGCCGTCGTCGGCGTCCGCACCGGCCGCACCGGTCGCACCGGCCGCGCCGGTCGCGCCGGTCGCGCCCTCGGCGTTGAGGATTTCCTTGATGCGCGCGAAAAAGCCGTCCAGCGCGGCCGCATCGTCGGCCGCCAGCTCCTCGGGCTTGTCCGCGGCCGCGTCCGGCGCGTCGTCGAAGCCGTCCAGGGCGTCCAGGTCCGCGTTTTCCACGGCGATGAACGGCGTTTCCTCGAACGCGCCCAGGGCGTCCATGACGAACTCGTCGATGGGCTCCAGGAGGTAGAGCACCTCCACGCCCTTCTTGCGGAAGATCTCCAGGTGCGGGCTGAGCTTGACGGCCTCGCGGCTCGCGCCGGAGATGTAGTAGATGCCCTTCTGACCCTCCTTCATGCGCGCCTTGTAGTCGGCCAGCGCGGTCAGCCCCTTGGCGTCGTCGTGGTGCGAGGAGTTGAAGCGCAGCAGCGCGGCGACCTTGTCGCGGTTGGCCCAGTCCGTGTGCCCGAGCTTGAAGAGCGTGCCGTGCGCGCGCCAGAAGGCCTCGTAGTCCTCGGGCTTTTCGTCGGCCATGCGCGCCAGGTGCGCGAGCGCCTGCTTGGTCAGGGTGGACGCGATCTTGCGCAGCACCGCGTTCTCCTGGAGCGTCTCGCGCGAGATGTTCAGGGGCAGGTCCTCGGTGTCCACCACGCCCTTGAGGAACCCGAGGTATTCCGGGATCAAATCCTTGTTCTCGCGCTGGATGAGCACGCGGCGCACGTAGAGGTCCAGCCCGTACTTGTCGCGCGCGCCGAAGATGTCGCGGCCCGTGCGCGGCACGAAGGCCAGGGCCGAGAACTGCACCGGCGCGTCCACGGACAGGTGCAGCGTGCTCAGCGGCTTCTGCGAATCGTAGGTCAGGAAGGTGTAGAACTCGTCGTACTGTTCCTGCTTGATGGAGAATTTCGGCTCGCGCCACAGGGCCGGGATGGTGTTCACGCGCTCGCCGTCCAGCAGCACCGGGAAGGAGATGAAGCTGGAATGGCGCTTGAGCGTGTCGCGCACGCGGCCGGGCTCCAGGAATTCCTTGGCGTCCTCGCGCAGGTGCACGACCACCTCGGTGCCGCGCGGGGCGTCCGGGTCGCCGGGCTCGATGGCGTAGCTGCCCAGGCCGTCGGAGGTCCAGACCAGGGGCTCGGAGCCCGGCGCGGCCGCGCACGTGCGCACCACGACCTTGTCCGCGACCATGAACACGGAATAGAAGCCCACGCCGAAGCGGCCGATGATCGCCGAGGCATCGGACGGGGATTGGGCCGCGCCCGCGCTCTCGTCGTCGTCGTCCGTATCCGGAGCCGGGCCCGGGCCCGCCGCGCCGTTGGCCTCGGCCAGGGAGCGCAAGAATTCCTCGCTGCCGGAATGCGCGATGGTGCCGATGTTGGCCACCAGTTCGTCGCGGGTCATGCCCACGCCGGTGTCGGCGATGGTCAGGGTGCCGGCGTCCTTGTCCACGGCCAGGCGGATCTCCAGGATCAGGTCCGCGTCGGCCACGGTGTCGCCGCGGCTCTGGGCGAAGCGCAGCTTGTCCAGGGCGTCGGATGCGTTGGAGACCAACTCGCGGATGAAGATCTCGCGGTTGGTGTACAGGGAATGGGTAATGATGTGCAGGAGTTTGCGGATTTCCGCCTTGAACTCGAAGGTTTCGGGGGCGGATTGCTTTTTCGCCATGGCGTGTTCCTCCACAGGTCTTGATGTTGCAGGAGCATCCCCGCGGGGATTCGGGAGAAGTAATGCCGGGCTCCGGGCTGTCAAGGCAAGCCCTTGACAGATATGGTCGGACCGGGTGTAGTGAGTTATAGTGTCATGCCTGGGCGCGGGCATCGGAGCGATCATGGCCGCCATTCTCATCGTGGACGACGAGCCGCACGTGCGGCTGCTCATCGAGCGCATCCTCGAGCCGCTGGAGGACGAGGGCGCGGAACTGCACTTCGCCGAGGACGGCGAAGAGGCGTTGCGCGTGGCGCGCGAGGTGCGGCCGCAACTCGTGTTTCTGGACGTGATGATGCCGTGCAAGGACGGCGTGGCCGTGTGCCGCGAGCTGCGCTCCGATCCGGCCCTGGCCGGGGTGCGCGTCGTGATCCTCACGGCCATGGGCCAGGAGGCGGACCGCGAGCGCGCCGAGGCCGCGGGTGCGGACGTGTACCTGACCAAGCCCTTCAACCCCCTGCAGGTAGAGGCCCTGGCCCGCGAGACCCTGAACATGCCCTGAGCGCGGGCACGGCCCGGGGGCAGGTGGCTCCGGCCTGCCGGGCGCCGCGCCGCGGCGCATGCCCGGATGTGCGCCCGATGGCGCGTCCTTCCCCTGGCGGCCGATCCGGCCCCGACCATTCCGGTTCCGTTTCCTTTCCCCATCCGCTAGAACGAATCCATGCATGCCGATCTGATCGAAGCCCTTGTGGTGTGGGGATTGCAGGACGCCGTGGAACAACCGGAGCTGACGCCGCCGGGCAGCCCGGAGCGCTGCGCCGGGCGCTGGGTGGTGCGCGACGGCGCGGGTGCGGAGTGGCTGGTGGAGCGGCTGCGGCCGGACCAGGAAGCGCGGCGTGCGGCCGTGGCGGCGCTGGTGGCGCGGCTGGCCGCGCGCGGGCTGGCCCAGGCCGTGCCCTGCCGGGAGCCCGAGGGCGGCGGTTTAGTGGCCCACGCGGCCGGAAGCGCGTGGCAGGTCTGGCCGTTCGTGCACGGCGACGCGCTGGCCCGGCCGGGCTACGTGCTGGAGGCCGGACGCGGCGAGGAGCTGGCCCGCTTCCTGGCCGCCCTGCGCCGCGCGGCCGCGCCCGAGCGCGGCGGGGAGTTGGCGGACGGCCCGGACTCCGAGAGCGGCGTGGCCCCTGGGGACAACCCGGGCCCGGGGGGCGGCACGACCGATGAACCGGGCGTTGCCCCGGTCTTCCGGCTGGCGGACTACGCCCCGGCCCTGGCGCGCACCGCCGCGTTGCGGCGGCCGGAGCTGGCCGACCGGCTGGGCGCGGCGCTGGAGCGGCTGCACCCCTTTTTCCGGGCCGAAGCGCGCCTGCCGCACGCCGTGTGCCACGGCGACGTGCACCCCCTGAACGTGATTTGGCGCGGCGCGCGCGTGCACGCCGTCATCGACTGGGAGTTCGCCGGGCCCAAGACCGCGCTCTACGACGCGGCCAACTGCCTCGGCTGCGTGGGCGCGGAAGGGCCCCAGGCCCTGGCGCAAGGGCTGTGCCCGGCCCTGGCCGCCGGGCTGCGCAACGCGGGCGGACTGGACGCGGAAGAGGCCGGTTGGCTGGTCTGCGCCGTGGCGGCCACGCGCTTCGGCTGGCTGGCGGAATGGCTGCGCCGCGCGGACGAGGACATGGTTCGCCTGGAACTCGGCTACCTCGAATATCTGCTGGACGAGCGCGCGGCCATCGAGCGCGTCTGGCTGGCCTGAAACCGGGTCGGGCAAGGTCCGGCGGCCGTCCGCGCGCGGGAAAAGCGCATCCGCATCTGCCTCCGCGCCCGCAGTTGCACCGCCCGGCCGCCCGCATTCGGGAAAAGCGCCGTCCAGCGGCCGCCCCCCGAGCATCCCGGCCGTTCGGCCGCCCGTGCGGGAAAAGCCCCCAATCTCCCCACCCGCCGGTCGCGGCCGCCCGCCGCGCCGCGAAAAGCGCCGCCCACGTCCCACGCGGGCGGCGCTTTTTCGGGCCCCGGCGTTGGCGGAGCGGTGCTGATCCGCTATCCCCGACCTTGGGCGTCGCGCTCGGCAAAGACCTCGCGCGCCGTGAACATGCCCGTGATGGCCGCCGGGAACCCGGCGTACACGGCCATGTGCAGGATGGTCTCCAGTACCTCCCGGCGCGTGCAGCCCACGTTCAGCGCGCCGTTGACGTGCACCGTGAGCTGTGGCGTGGCGCGCAGGGTGGTCAGCGCGGCCACGGTGATCAGTTCGCGCGTGCGCAGGTCCAGGCCGGGCCGCTGGTAGACCTCGCCGAAGGCGAATTCCACCACGTAGCGCCCCAGGTCCGGGCACAGCTCGTCCAGCGCCCGCAGCACCTTTTCCCCGGACTCGCCGTCCACCCGCGCGAGCAGTTCCATTCCCCGATCGTAGCGTTCCTTGTCGTCCATGGTCTTCTCCTTGTGGTTGGAAGCGGGCCCGCGTCCCGTAATGCGGCTCGGATTCCGGCGCGTCGCGCCGTTCCGGCGGGGGCATCGGGCCTGGTCCGGCCCTTGCCCGGCTCTCGCCCGCCTTCCCGCCCTTGACGCTTTGTCCGGCCCTCGGCCGTATCGCTTGCGGCTGCGCCGCTCCCGTTTCTCTTCCCCTAGGCCCGGCCGTTCCATGCGTCCAATATATCTTTCCATCCTTATCGATGCTTGGTAGGTATCAATCATGGACCTGCGTATGCTGGAATGTTTCGTGGCCGTGGCCGAGGAACTGCACTTCGGGCGCGCGGCGGCGCGGCTGCACCTGAGCCAGCCGCCGCTGTCGCGGCGCATCCGCGCCCTGGAGGAGGAGCTGGGGGCCGCCCTGCTGGCGCGCACCAGCCGGAGGGTGGAGCTGACCCCGGCCGGGGCCGCGCTGCTGGAGGAGGCGCGCGAACTCCTGCGCGGCGCGCGCAGCGCCGCCGAGCGCGTGCGCCGCGTGGCGCGCGGCGAGGAAGGGGGGTTGCGCGTGGGGTTCGTGACCCCGGCCATGGACGGACCGCTGCCGCGCGTGCTGCGCGCCTTTGCCGAACTGTTGCCGGGCGTGCGCTTGGAGCTGATGGAGATGGGCACCCTGGAGCAGCTTGAGGCGCTGCGCACCGGGCGGCTGGACGCGGGCTACGCTCGGTTGGCCGGCGCGGGGTTGGCGGCCGGGACCGGGATGACGGCTGGGATGACGGCGACGGCGCAGGAAGCCCCGGACGCGGGGAGCGCGCCGACCCGTGCGGCCGCCGTGTCCGGCGATTGCGCGGTCGCTTTCGGCGCGCCCGGCGCCGCCTCCGGTTCCCGCGCGCTGCCCGAGGGGCCGGACGGCGCGCCGCTACGGGCCGTGCTGCTGCTGCGCGAGGACTACGTGCTGGCCCTGCCGTCGGGTCACCGGCTGGCCGCGCGCGGGCGCGTGGATCTGGCCGAGCTGGACGGCGAGCCGCTGGTGGGCTACCCGCGCGGCCAGGGGCCCGTGCTGCACGACGCGGTCTTCGCGGCCCTGGCCAAGGCCGGTGCGCGCCCCGCCGTGGCCCAGGAGGTGCGCACCAAGCGCACGGCCCTGGCTCTGGTCGCGGCCGGGGCCGGGCTGGCCCTGGTGCCGCGCTCCTCGGCCGAGGCCTTTGGCCGCGGCGTGGTCGTGCGGCCGCTGGGGCCCGGGTTGCCGCGGCTGGACATTCATTTGCTGCACCGCGCCGCCTCGGTCGCGGCACCGCTTCCCGGCCCTCTCGACCGGCTGGCGGAGCTCACGCGCGCCCATGCCCTGGTGCGCGGCGGCGCCTGATGGCGGCGACGCCCGGGCGTCGGCCCGCGTTGCCGCCAGGGCAAAAAAAAGCGGAACCGCAGGCGGTTCCGCTCGGGGACCAATGGCTGGTCGGCGTTACAGCGAACTGTTCAGCATGGTGATGACGATGCTGAGGATTACGGCCTCCACGCCCATGCCGACCACGGACGGCACAATGACTTCCTTGAGATAGTCCATACGGTCTCCCCCCTGTCCATAGAGAGATTTCGCGTTCGAGGCCTGCGGCTCCCCTAAAAAGCGATGGGAGCATGTATCAAATCGGAACAAGGTCTGTCCAGAGGGAATTTGGAGCATGTTTTGGCGGGGTTTTGCGGGGCGTTTCGGCCGCGGCGCGGGCGTCGCGGCTTGACACCCCGGAAGGCGATGGTACATCTGGACCCCGCCGCGCGGCGGCGAAGCACAACGGGAGGCGCGATGGCACTGGGAGCGGAACGGAAAAAGGCGGGCGACGCGGCGTACGCCGCGGTGCTCGAGGTGGCCAGCGAGAACGTGGACGCCGTGGTCGTGCACGGCTGGATCCGCAACCACGGGCGCTGGCTGGCGCACGCCTGGTGCGAGTTCGACGGCGCGAGCGTGGTCGATCTGACCGAGGACCGCAAGCGGTTGGACCTGCGGGAATACTACGCGACCTTCGAGGTGCGCGAGGACCGGCTGGTGCGCTACGAGCGCGTGCAATTCTTCACGCTGGTCGGGGACATGGGCACCCTCGGGCCCTTCGACACCGAGCTCTTTCCCGTGCCCGAGACCCTGGGCGACCCGCCCGCGCGCGCCTAGCGCGGCCGCGAACCCCCAAGACAGGAAACGACGAGGCGGGATACGACCATGGCCTACGGCATCGGCATCGACACGGGCGGCACCTACACCGACGCGGCGCTCATGGACCTGGCCACCGGCGAGGTCCTGGCCGGGGCCAAGCGCCCGACCACGCACCACGACCTGGCCCTGGGCATCGGCGCGGCCGTGGGGGCCGTGCTCCAGGGCGTGGACGCCGCCCGCGTCACGCGCGTGGCCGTTTCCACCACCCTGGCCACCAACGCGGTGGTCGAGGGCCGGGGCGCGCGCGTGGCGCTGATTCTCATCGGCCAGGGACGCTCCTTCACCCTGCCCGTGGAGTCCGTGAGCCACGTCAGGGGCGGCCACACCTACGCCGGGGCCGAGGCCGAGCCGCTGGACCTGGAGGCCCTGGCCGTGGCCGTGGAGGGCTTTCGCGGCAACGTGGACGCCTACGTGGCCTGCGCGTCCATGTCCTTCGCCAACCCCGCGCACGAACTCGTGGCGGCCAGGGCCATCGCCCTCATGGACCCCGGCGCGCCCGTGTTCTGCTCCCATCAGGTCAGCGAACTGCCGGGCATGGAGGAGCGTTCGGCCACGGCCGTGCTCAACGCCCGGCTCATGCCCGTGATGCGCGAATTTCTGGACGCCGTGACCGGCGCGCTGGCGCAGCTGGGCGTGTCCTGCCCGGTGCACGTGGTGCGCGGCGACGGGGCGCCCATGGGCCTGGAACAGGCCGTGGGCGGCGCGGCGCACACCTTCGCCAGCGGCCCGGCGGCCACGGCCCGCTTCGGCGCGCGCGCGGCCGACGGCGGCGACGTGCTGGTCATCGACGTGGGCGGCACGACCACGGACGTGACCCTGGTCACGGACGGCCGCCCCTGCATCGTCCAGGGCGGCAGCCGCATCGGCGACTGGCCCACGCACGTGTCCTCGGTCTCCATGCACACGGCGGGCGTGGGCGGCGACAGCTGGGTGCGGCCCCTGGGCGGGTCCGCGTCCGGCACGCTGGGCGTGGGCCCGGCGCGCGTGCTGCCCCTGGCCATGGCCGCGGACCTGCCGGGTTTCGCCGACCCCGCGTCGTGGATGGGCGTGGACGGGGCCACGCGGCTGGTCTGCCTGGACCCGGCGGCCGACGCCATCGGCCTGGGGCCGTCGGCGCGCGAACTGGGCCGCGCCGTGGTCGCGCGGCTGCTCGCGGACGGTCCGGCCACGCCCCAGCGGCTCATGGCCGACCTGCGCGTCTCGTCCCTGGCCCTGGACGCGGAACTGGCCCGGCTCGCCGTGCGCCAGCGCGTGGCGCTGACCGGCTTCACGCCCACGGACGCCCTGCACGTGGCGCGCGGGCTGGACCTGGGCGACGGCCGCGCCGCCCTGGCCGGGGCTGTGGGCCTGGCGCGGCTGGCCGGACTGCGCGACGCGGACGCGCTGTGCGCCCGGGTGCTCGACGCCGTGGCCGAGCGCATCGAGACCGCGGTGCTGCGCCACGTGCTGCGCCGCGAGGCGGGCCACGACATGGGCGGCCTGCTGGACGCGCGCCGCGACTTCTCCTTTCTGGACGTGCGCTTCGGCCTGCGCATCCCCCTGGTGGGGTTGGGCGCGGCGGGCGCGCTCCTGCTGCCGCCCGTGGCCAAACGGCTGGGCACGACCATCGTCTTCCCCGAACACCACGAGATCGGCAACGCCGTGGGCGCGCTGCTCATGGCCGTGGACTGATCCCGGTCCTTTTCGCCTCCTCGCCTCCTGTCCCTTGGCCGCTTCGTGGCTTGGGGGAACGTCCCGTTCGCGCGGGTCGCGCGCGGCCGCGCGCGACCCGCGGCGACGAAGATTCCGCCTTTTGCGAAAAATAATGCCAGGAGTTTCAAGTCATTTGTAATGGTGCTAGAAAGATGCCGTTGTGGCGCGCACCAGAGGGGCGCGCGAACCCGCTGGATCGTGAGGAGCGACATGCACAAATCGATACCGAAGCTCGCACGGGCGGCGTTGCCGATCGTGATTCTGTTTTTTCTGGCGGCGGGCGGCTGGTCCCGGGCGGCCACGGCTGTGGAGCACGACCATGCCGCTGTGTCCGGAGACATGTCGGCCGACCACGCCGAGCACGCCGACCATACGGCGGCGCCCGGAGCGTCCGATCACGAGAGCATGATCGCGGACGGGCACACCGACCACGCGGCCATGGCCGGGAACATGTCCGGAAACATGACCGGCCACGACCACAAGGCCATGCTGGAAAAGGCCTCGCAGGAGGTGGCCGCGGCCCTGGCCAAGGGCCAGGCCGTCCCGCGCCTGGACGTGGAGGAGAAGCTCGGCCAGGACATCGCCGACGGCGTGTTCACGGATTCCGAGGGCCGCACCGTGCACCTGCGCGACCTGCTGGACGCGCCGGTCATCCTGCTGCCCGTCTATTACACGTGCCCGTCGGTCTGCAATCTGGTGCAGCACAGCTTCTCCAAGATCCTGCCGCAGGTGCGACTCGTGCCCGGCAAGGAGATCAAGGTCGTGTGCCTGAGCTTCGACGAGACGGACACGCCGGAGTTGGCCGCGCGGACCAAGGCCAACTACGTCAAGGCCCTGAACGGCGGTTTTCCGGCCGAGGACTGGATCTACCTGACCGGCTCCAAGGAGGAGATCGCCCGGGTCATGGATTCCATCGGCTTCGGCTACGCCCGGGTGGAGAACGGCTTCGTGCACCCGGCCGTGATCGTGGCCCTGGCCCCGGGCGGCAAGATCGTGCGCTACCTCTACGGCACGGACTTTTTGCCCTTCGACATCACCATGGCCGCCACCGAGGCGGCCCAGGGCAAGGTGGGCCTGTCCGTCAAGCGCGTGCTCTCCTTCTGCTTCAACTACGACCCCCAGGGCCGCCGCTACGTCTTCGACTTCATGCGCGTGGCCGGGTTCGGCATCCTCGGCTTCCTGGTCGTCTTTCTGGCCTTCCTCCTGCTTACCGGCCGCAAGAAACGGAGATAGATCCCCATGGCAGAGATTCCCATGGCAGAGACCCCCATGGCAGAGACCCCCATGGCAGAGACCCCCATGACGGGGACCCCCGACGGGGGCTTCTGGACCACGCCGCCCGGGCGCAGCACCCTGGGCTCCTGGCTGCTGACCACGGACCACAAGCGCATCGGCCTGCTGTACCTCTGGTGCATCCTGGCCTTCTTCGCCGTGGGCGTGCTGCTCGGCCTGCTCATCCGCCTGGAGCTCATCGCGCCCGGGCGCACGATCATGGCCCAGCAGACCTACAACGCCGTGTTCACGCTGCACGGGGTGATCATGATCTTCATGGTCGTCATCCCCTCCATCCCGGCGGCCTTCGGCAACATCGTCATGCCGTTGCAGATCGGGGCCGAGGACGTGGCCTTTCCCAGGCTCAACCTCTTCTCCTGGTATCTCTACATCCTCGGCGCGGCCATCGCCGTGGTCTCGCTGTTCACGGGCGGCGGCGCGCCGGACACGGGCTGGACCTTCTACGTGCCCTTTTCCGCCACCACCTCGACCAACGTGAACGTGGCGGTGCTCGCGGTCTTCATCCTCGGGTTCTCCTCCATCCTCACGGGGCTGAACTTCATCGTCACCATCCACCGCCTGCGCGCGCCGTCCATGGGCTGGACGCGCATGCCGCTGTTCACCTGGGGGCTCTACGCCACGGCCTGGATCCAGGTGCTGGCCACGCCCGTGCTGGGCATCACCGTGCTGCTCATCTTCGCCGAGCGCGTGCTCGGCCTGGGGCTCTTCGACCCGGCGCGCGGCGGCGACCCGATCCTCTACCAGCACCTCTTCTGGATCTACTCGCACCCGGCGGTCTACATCATGATCGTGCCCGCCATGGGCGTGATCTCCGACGTGATCCCGGTCTTCGCGCGCAAGAACATCTTCGGCTACAAGACCATCGCCATCTCCAGCCTGGCCATCGCCTTCGCCGGGTCCCTGGTCTGGGCGCACCACATGTTCGTCAGCGGCATGAGCGACGTGGCCGTGATGGTCTTCTCCCTGCTGACCTTCATCGTGGCCATCCCCTCGGCCGTGAAGGTCTTCAACTGGGTCTCCACGCTCTACAAGGGCTCCATCTACCTGGACCCGCCGCTGATCTACTCCCTGGGCTTCATCTTCCTCTTCTCCATGGGCGGGGTCACCGGCCTGGTGCTCGGCGGCGCGGGCACCGACGTGCACGTGCACGACACCTACTTCGTGGTCGGCCACTTCCACTACGTGATCTTCGGCGGCACTGGCTTCGGCCTGTTCGCGGCCATGCACTTCTGGTTCCCCAAGGTCTACGGCCGCCTCTACAACCTGAAGATCGCCAACGTCGCGGCCGTGATCCTCGTGATCGGGCTCAACATGCTCTACTTCCCCATGTATCTCCTGGGCCTGGAGGGCATGCCGCGCCGCTACTACGACTACCTGCCGCAGTACACGGACCTGCACGTGGTCAGCACCGTGGGCTCGTGGATCACGGCCGCGGGGCTCGCCCTGATGGCCTGGAACCTGTGGCGCGGCCTGCGCCACGGCGCCCCCTGCGGGCCCAACCCCTGGGGCGCGGCCACCCTGGAATGGACCCTGCCCTCGCCGCCGCCCACCGAGAACTTCGGACCGGTCGAGCCCGAGGTGACGCGCGGGCCCTACGACTTCAAGGGCATCGAACGCGAGGAGGTGGTCGCGTGACGATCCACAGGGACTACACCGGCTCCAAGATGGGCATGTGGATTTTCCTGTTCACGGAAATCCTGCTCTTCGGCGGGCTCTTCGTGATCTACGCGGCCTACCACCACCGCTACCCGGAGGAGTTCCACCACGCCTCCAAGGCCCTGGACACGGCCATGGGCACGGTGAACACCGTGGTGCTGATCACCTCCTCGCTCTTCGTGGCCATGGCCGTGGCCGCGCTGCGCCGCGCCGAGGACGCGCGCGCCCGGCTGCTGGTCGTGCTGACCATCGCCTTTGCGGGCGTGTTCCTGGTCATCAAGTACTTCGAATGGACGGCCAAGTTCCACCACGGCATCTATCCGGGTTCGGCCGAGCTGGCCGCCACCCACGCGCCCGGGGAGATCGTCTTCTACTCCCTGTACTTCGCCATGACCGGCCTGCACGCCGTCCACGTCATCGTGGGCATGGGCCTGCTCGGGTTCATCCTCGCGCGCATGCGCGCGGGCGCGGTCAACTCCACGGACTTCGTGTTCCTGGAGAACGGCGGCCTGTACTGGCACCTGGTGGACCTGATCTGGATCTATCTCTTTCCGCTGTTCTATCTGATCGCCTAGACGAAGGGAGGAACGCACATGCACGCGCACGAGGAAGGCCACCATCCCCCGAGCTACCGGCTGCTGATCGGCGTCTGGGGCGCGCTGATGGTCCTGACCGCGGTCACCGTCTGGGTGGCGCAGGTGCCCCTGGGCTTTCTCAACGTGGTCGCGGCCATGGCCGTGGCCACGTGCAAGGCCCTGCTGGTCACCCTGTTCTTCATGCACCTCAAGGACGAGAATTGGACCTTCAAGGGCATGGTGCTGCTCGTCTTCGTGATCCTGGCCATCTTCATCGGATTCACCTTTTTCGACACGGCCTACAGGTGAGCCATGTATCCGCAGGTATTCGAAGCCGCCAAGCAGGTGGACCAGGCCTTCCTGGTCATTCTGGGGTTCTGCGTGTTCATCCTTCTGCTGGTGTCCGCGCTCATGGGCGTGTTCGTCTGGCGCTACCACCACACGCGCCATCCGCACCCCGCGGACATCGACGGCAACGTGTGGGCCGAGCTGGCCTGGACCATCATCCCCACCTGCATCGTCATGGGGTTGTTCTGGTTCGGCTGGACCAGCTACACCGCGCTGCGCAACGCGCCCGAGGGCGCACTGCAGATCGGCGTGGAGGCGCGGATGTGGTCCTGGTCCTTCATCTATCCGGACGGCAAGCGCTCCGCCGAGCTGGTCGTGCCCGTGGACCGGCCCGTGAAGCTGCACATGACCTCCAAGGACGTG
This sequence comes from Desulfovibrionaceae bacterium, assembly GCA_015709205.1. Classification (GTDB taxonomy): domain Bacteria; phylum Desulfobacterota; class Desulfovibrionia; order Desulfovibrionales; family Desulfovibrionaceae; genus JACCQO01. The sequence continues at coordinate 1,719 of JACCQO010000017.1, read as the reverse complement.
ATCCACAGCTTCTACGTCCCGGCCATGCGCATCAAGATGGACACGGTGCCGGGCATGCAGACCTACGTATGGTTCGAGTCCGATTCCACGGGGGTCTTCGACATCCTCTGCGCCGAATACTGCGGCCTGAAGCACGCGAACATGATCAGCGTGCTGCGCGTGGTGAGCGCGGAGGAGTACGCCCAGTGGCTCTCCGGCGGCGCGGCCAAGGGCGGTGACGACGCCAAGGGCGGGCAGCTCCTGGAGGACAACGGCTGCCTCTCCTGCCACAGCCTGGACGGCAGCGAGGGCGTGGGGCCGACCTTCAAGGGGCTGGCCGGGCGCGAGGTCGCGGTGCTCCTGCCCGACGGCTCGAAGAAGCGGGAGATCGCGGACGAGACCTACGTGACGCATTCCATCCTGGCCCCGTCCGACGAGGTGGTCGAGGGTTTCGACGACGTCATGCCCGGCTACGCCGACTCCCTGTCCAAGGAGGACGTGGCGGCCATGGTCCACTACCTGCTCAAGGGCGGGGTGGCCGCGCCGCCGCCGGGCCGCGCCGTGGCCGAGGAGCAGGGCTGCCTGTCCTGCCACTCCACGGACGGCTCGGTCATCGCGGGCCCGTCCTTCAAGGGGGTGTTCGGGGCCGAGCGGCTCGTGCGCGCGAACGGCGAGGGCGAGCCCAGGACCGTGGTCGCGGACGAGGCCTACCTGCGCGAGTCCATCCGCGACCCGGGCAAGGAAGTGGTGGACGGGTTCGAGAACATGATGCCCGCCTACGACGTGGAATCCCTGGACGACGGCGCGCTGAACGATCTGGTGGACTACGTCGAGTCCCTGGCCGGGGGCGGCCAGGGGGGGGGCAAGGAGGGCGGCCAGTGATCGGCAGGCGCGACGCGCTGCTCCTGGCGCGGCCGCGCGTGGGCGCGCTGGTGGCCGCGGCCGCGCTCTTCGGCGCGGCCCTGCGCGCGCCCGGCGCGGGCGGGGGGGGCGACGGACTCTGGGCGTCCGGAACGCTGGCCGCGGCCGGGGCCTTCGCGCTCTGCGCCGGGTGCTCGGCCCTGAACCAGGTTCAGGAGCGCGCCACGGACCGGCGCATGACGCGCACGGCGGATCGCCCTGTGGCCGCGGGGCGGCTTTCCCCGGCGCGCGGTGCGGCCCTGGGGGTTGCCTGGGCCCTGGGCGGCCTTATTCTTTTGGGAACGGCCGGAAGTGTCGGGGCCGGGATCGCCGGGGCCGGAGTCATCGGGGCCGGAGTCACAGGGGCCGCAAGGCTCGCGGGCGCATGGCCGCCGGTGGCCGTGGGGCTCGTGGTGCTCGCCGTGTACAACGGGCTCTACACCCCGCTCAAGCGGCGCACGCACCTGGCCGTGCTCGTGGGCGCCGTGGCCGGGGCCCTGCCGCCGCTCACGGGCTGGCTGGCCACGGGCGGCGCGCCGGACGCGCGCATCCTGGCCGCCACGGCCCTGTACTACCTGTGGCAGGGGCCGCATTTCTGGCTGCTGGCCGAGCGCCACCGCGCGGACTACGCGCGCGCCGGGCTGCCCACCGCGCCCGCGGCCCTGCCCGCGGCGCGCTACCGGGTGGTCATGGCCGTGTGGGTCATGGCCTTTTTCGTGGGCGCGGCCTGCGCCGTGGCCCCGGGCCTGGCCGCATCCGGCCTGGCCGGTGCGGCCGGTGCGGCCGGTGCGACCGGTGCGGCCGGTGCGGCCGGTGCGGCCGGTGCGACCGGTGCGGCCG
>JACCQO010000102.1 GCA_015709205.1 Desulfovibrionaceae bacterium | reverse complement strand
GAGCGGGGAAGGACCCTTTTTTCGCCGAAAAAGGGTCCTTCCCCGCTCCTCCCCCCTCCCCGCTTCTTATCGCTACTTGCCGCGCAGGCGCGCGGCGGTCTTGGCCCAGTCGTCGCCGCGTTTGGCGCGGGCCAGGAATTCGAGGGTGTGCAGCACTTCGCGGTCCTTGTCCATCTGCATCAGGGAGCGTTTGATGCCCACCTTGCAGGACGGGCAGCCCACGAGCACCGGGGCGTCCTCGTCCAGGTCCCTGAGGTCCTGTTCCAGTTGGAGCTGTTTCTGGCCGCGGATGGCGTTGTAGATGTCCGGCGAGGTCAGCGCGCCGAGGCCGGATTCGCCGCAGCAGCCCGGGGAGAGGGTCACGTCCGCGCCGGTGAGCGCGGCCAGGGCCGCGGCGTAGGTCTTGGGGGCCTTGTCGGCCTTGAGGCCCGCCCATTCGGCGTGGCACGAGGCGTGGTAGAGGATGCGGCCGGGCAGGGGGGCTTCGGGGCTGGGGGTGCGTTCCATGAGGAACTGGGTCACGTCCATCTGCACGGGCTTTTCGGCCATGGTCTTGACCAGTTCGTAGCGGGCCAGCCCGTCGCGGCAGGAGCCGCAGGAGGTCAGCACGGTGCGCACGTTGAAGCCCACGGCGCGGGTCCGGGCGAAGATGGACTCCAGGGCGTCCACGTTGCGCGTGCGGTTGGCGGCGAAGGCCTCCTCGCAGCCGGAGACCAGCAGGGGGTAGCCGCAGCACAGGTGCTCGGGCGGCAGGACCACGGGCGTGCCCGCGTCCAGCAGGAGCTGGACCGCGGCCAGGCCGATGGTGCTGTAGAACAGGCCTGCGCCGCAGCCCGGGAAGTAGAACACGGCCTCGTTGCCGGAGTGGTTTTCGGGCACGAAGAGCGAGCCCGCGCCCAGCTTGAGGGTCTCGGCCAGGTTGCGGAAGCGGGTGGACGGGCCCTTGGCCGAGAAGAGCGGGCTCTTCATGCGGCCGCGCCAGGGCGCGGGGACCAGGCCCACGGCGCGGTTGGCCACGGCCTGGCCCACGGACGCGGCCTTGGCCGCCAGGGGCACCAGGTGCGCGGGGTTCTTGGCCAGGGCCTCGAGGATGCGGCTCTTGACCGGATGGCCGCCCGCGCCCTCGGATTCGAGCATGGCGCGCATGTCCAGGGCCGCGGCCGGGGAGTCGATCTTCACCGGGCACACGGCCGTGCACTTGCCGCAGCCCGTGCAGTGCTCCACCAGGTTGCGCAGCTGCGCCAGGAGCGAGTCGTCGGGTTCGCCGCGCTGCACCTTGGTGTAGTAGATGGCCTCGATGAGCGCGCCGAGGGAGATGTTCTTGTTGCGCGGGTGGAAGAGCATGCCGCGCGCGGGCTGGTACATGGGGCAGACCTGCTTGCACTTGCCGCAGCGCGTACAGATCTGCACGTGGGTGAGCAGGTTGATGAGCTTGTCCTTTTCCGGCAGGCCGGTGGCGCGGATGTCCTCGATGAGCCGGTTGAAGGAGAAGGTGTAGGGCTTGACCGGCAGGTCGGGCCGGGTGAGCTTGTCGGGGTTGAGGATGTTCTGCGGGTCCACCTCGGCCTTGTAGGCGGCCAGGGCCTCGCGCTTGTCCGCGTCCAGGAAGGCGATCTTGGTGATGCCGATGCCGTGTTCGCCCGTGACCACGCCGCCGAGCGTCTTGACGTGGGCCATGACCTTGTGCGCGGCCTCCTCGGCGTTCTCCAGCATGACCGGGTCGTTGGAGTTGACCGGGATGTTCACGTGGCTGTTGCCGTCGCCCGCGTGCATGTGGTTGGCGATGACCACGCGCGTGGCCTTGAGACGGTCGTGGATGGCGTCCACGTCGTCGGCGATGTGCGGGTAGCGGTTCTTCAGGTCGCGGAAGAAGTACATCACCTGCACCAGGAGCTCCTCGTCGCTGATCTCCTGCGCCGAGACCTCGCCCATGAGCACCTGGGAGGTGAAGTTGAACTCCATGTTGATGAACTTGTCGTGCACGCCCATGCCCGGCAGCCGTCCGATCTCCTGCAGGGCGTAGCGGTAGGCCTTGGCCGTGTATTCCAGGTTGAGCCGCTCCAGGAACTCGGCGAACTGCGGGATCACGTCGATGGGGATGACGATGTCCTCGTTGATCTTGAAGCCCGAGGTGCGCTTGGAGATGGCCGAGAGCTTGTGGCGGTCCTCCCAGAAGACCTCGCCCTGCCTGGCGTCCTCGGCCACGAACACGTCCACCTGGTCGTAGGGCGTGGCGATGGCCACGATGGAGGCCACGGCCTGGTCCAGGGCGGCCTCGTCGTCGGAATCGAGCTGCACGATGAGCACGCTGATGGGGTCGCCCTCGTAGGTGGTGGACTTGCGCGTGTAGTCGATGGCCTGCACATACTTGATGCCGAATTCCTCCAGGGCGGAAATCTTCACCAGGTCGCCCTGCTCGCGGATGGTGTTGCGCAGGGCCACGATGTCCTTGATCACCATCATGGCGGGCCTCAGGGAGCGGCCGAAGAATTCCAGGCAGAGCACGCGCGAGTGCGCCGGGATCCTGTAGCAGGCGAAGCAGGCGTCCACGATGATGCCGTCCACGCCCTCCTTCTGCACGCCGGGCAGGCCGCCCAGGTACTTGTTGGTCACGTCCTTGCCCAGGCCGGGCCCGCGGATCTGGCCGCCGGGCAGTTCCACGGTGCGCAGCAGCGCGCCGTTTTCGTCGCGGATCTCGAAGATCGCGGTCTCGTCCTCCAGGATCTTGTGGCCCGGGTGGTTGACGCGGCGCACCTCGATGAGCGCGCCCGAGGGCGTGACCATGCGGTAGGAGAGGATGTTGTCGATGGTCGTGCCGTATTCGAAGGCAAAGGGGCCGCCGGAGTTCTCGGACACGTTGCCGCCGATGGAGGAGGCGGACTTGGAGGCCGGGTCCACGGTGAAGAGCAGCCCCTTGGCCGCGGCCGCGTGGATGGCGTCCAGGGTGATCACGCCGGCCTGCACGCACAGGACCATCTCCTCGGGGTCGATGGAGACGATGGCCTTGAGCTTGGACAGGGAGAGGACCACGGAGCGCCGCGAGGCGGGCACCGCGCCGCCGGTGAGGCCCGAGCCGCCGCCGCGCGGCACCAGGGAGAAGCCCATCTCCCCGGCCAGGCGCACGATGGAGCGGACGTGGTCCACGGTGGAGGGCATGGCCATGAGCAGGGGCAGTTCCATGCGCAGGTCCGTGGCGTCGGTGGCGCACTCCACGCGCGAGTTGGGGCGCGTGTCGATGTTCTCCTCGGGCATGAAGAGCCGCATGCGGCGGATGATCTCGTGGCGGAAGGCGCGGTCCGCGTCGTAGTCGGCCCAGAAGCGGCGGATGGCGCGCGACAGGGGGGCTACGTACTCCTCGGCCAGGGACGCGCGGGTGCGGTTGAAGCGCGAACGCACGGACTCGCGGATGAGGTCCGTGGGGATGAAGGGATTGTAGCGCACCAAAAAGAGCTCGCCGGCCAGGTCCAGGGCCAGCTCGCGCACGGCCTTGGGCCAGAGGTCGTACTCGGCCATCTCCAGGCCGAGCACGCGGGGGATGAGGTATTCCGGGGCGATGGAGAAGTGGGGACCCTTGTGGAGCATTGCAGACCACCTGTGGGGGTTGTTGCGCGGAAAAAAGGATGCTGGTTAGCGCCGAGATCGCTGGATTGCAAGCCAATGTCAATTGTCAGCGCCGCCGGGGTGTTGCGACGGCGGAGCGGCGGCCGGGACCGGCGGTCCGGCGCGGCCTGCCGGAAGCGCTTAGGGTGTCGAGGTCCCGGTGCGGTCGGCGCGGCGCAGCAGGCGGCGCAGCAGACGGCGCACGCGGCCCGGGGCCTGGGCCGCCCTCGGCCGGCGGCGCGACCCCACTGGGCTCAGTTCCGGGCGGCGCTCCAGGATGATGCGCGCCGCGGCCTCGGCCGCCCCGGCGCTCAGGGCCGCGCACTGGGCCAACCGCGCGCGCCTGGACGGGGCGCGTTTGCAGAGCACCCGGCAGCAGGTGGAGCCGTTGGCCGCGCGGAACGTCTCGTGCAGGCGGGCCGAAGCCCGGCGCACGGCGCCGTCGCCCTGGGGGGCCAGGAACAGCCCCAGCCCGAGCACCGCGCCGGACACGGCCCCGCACAGGCAGCCGCTGCCGCCCATGGCGTGGCCGAACCCGGCGGCCAGGGATGCGGCCTGGGTTTCGTCCAGCCCGCCGCCCAGCTCGCTGTTCAGGGCCGCGAGCACCGCGCCGGAGCACAGGTGCGTGCGGGCGTCGAACAGTGCACGGGCCCGCTCCCCGGCGCGGGCCGGGGCGTCGCCCGTTGCCGTGCCGGTCATTGCCGTGTCGGTCGGCGCCGGCGCGGTTTCGGGCGCGGCGGCAGCCGCCGTTGCTTCGGGCGCGGCCGGAAAGGGAGGCGTGCGGGCATCGTGGCTGTGCATGGGCGGGTCCATGGTCGGAGGGCCGGAGGAAACGGCGCATCAGGTCCGCAGTGTGGCCGGGCGCGCTTCCAGAGATAAGGCCGCCCGCTCCTCCGGTCAACTCTTCCGGCCTTCGCCGCCGCCCTCTGCAGGACTCCGTTCGACCATGGGGGCGGCAGTGCCGTCCCTTTCGCGATCGCCTGGGCGTGGCCCGGTCTTTTCGGGCGGCAGACGGCGTGGGCCGCCTAGGGTGCGGGCGGCACGCTGCCGCCGGTGGCCGCGTCGGCTCCGTGCGTCAGGTCGGGGCGGGTCTCCAGAATGATGCGCGCCGCGGCCTCGGCCGCCCCGGCGCTCAGGACCGCGCACCGGGCCCGCCGCGCATCCTTGTCCGGCGCGCGCTTGCAGAGCACCCGGCAGCAGGTGGAGCCGTTGACCGCGCGGAACGTCTCGTGCAGCCGGGCCGAGGCCTTGCGCACGGCGGTTCCGCCCTGCGGGGCCAGGAACAGGCCCAGCCCGAGCACCGCGCCGGATATGGCTCCGCACAAGCAGCCGCTGCCGCCCATGGCGTGCCCGAATCCGGCGGCCAGGGATGCGGCCTGCTCCTCGCTCAATCCGCCGTCCAGTTCCTGGTTCAAGGCCGCCAGCACCGCGCCCGAGCACGGATGGGTCCGCGCGCCGTAGAGCGTGCGCGCGCGTTCGCCCGCGCGGGACGGGGCGTCGGTTGCGCCCGGCGCGCTGGTCGTGGTCGAAATGGAAGGGAACGATGTGTCGGCGGTGTGACTGCTCATGGGTACTTCCAGGTTGGGGATGAGTGAAAACGCGTCGGGTCGCGGCCCGGCGCGCTGCCAGAAATACGACCCTCCGTCCCCGCGGTCAACTGCATCAGCGCGACACTGCACTCTTTCGGCAGCAATGCTGCTGCACCCCTTTCGGCAGCAATGCTGCTGCACCCCTTTCGCGGTCGTCGGTGCTGCGGTGCTCTCTTCCGCTTTCCCCCGCCCGCGCTCGACCACTGTATCGTCGAATCTTCTTCCTTTTTCCCCCAGGGCGCATCCGCCGCAAAGCGGCGGCAGCCCGGCAAGCTCGCTCCGCTCT
>JACCQO010000101.1 GCA_015709205.1 Desulfovibrionaceae bacterium | reverse complement strand
ACCTTTTTTCGCCGAAAAAGGTCCCTCCCCTCCCCGCCTCCCCCCGGCTCTTCGCCGCCCCGCACGCGCGGCGCCGCCGCCCCGCCTGTCCCGCCCTCTGCCGATCGGGGCAGGCGGGACGCGACGGGCGCGCGGATGGAAAGCTTATGGGGTCGGGTCGAAGGCTATTGTTCGTCTTCGATGAGCGTCAGGTTGAAGGCCAAGGCGTAAAGGTGGTGGAAGAAGTCCACGTATTCCACGAAGACGTGGTCGGGCACGGCGATGCGTGTGGGGGCGAAGGTGAGGATGCCCTTGATGCCTGCCTCCACGAGGTGTCCGGTGGCGCGCTGGGCGCGTTCGGGCGGAGTGGTGATGATGCCCACCTCGATGCCCAGTTCCGCGACTTTTTCCTTCAGGCGGCGCGTGCACACGACTTCGAGGCCGGAGACTTCCTCGCCGATCTTGAAGGGGTCGCAGTCGAAGGCGCCGACGATGTGGAAGCCGCGTAGCTTGAACTCGTGGTGGTTGAGCAGGGCCTTGCCCAGATTGCCCACGCCGACCAGGGCGCAGCGCCAGACGCGGTCCACGCCGAGGGCGCTTTTGATGGAGGTGTTCAGTTCCTTGACGTAGTAGCCGAGCCCACGGACGCCGAACTCGCCGAAGTAGGCGAGGTCTTTGCGGATTTGCGAGGGGTTGACGGCGCAGGCCTTGGCCAGCAACTCCGAGGAGATGACGTCGGTTCCTTCGCGAATAAGGTTCTCGAGCACCTGGACGTAAACGGCCAGGCGCTTGATCGTAGCCCGTGGAATATGTTCGCTTTTCACTGGCATGGTTTGATGAGGATGTGCCGTTAATGTACGCTAATCATGTGAAATTTTTAACATAGCCCATAGACAAAAAGGGGAGGCTGCCCTTGGCAACCCCCCCTCTCGGATGCATGCCAATTAGCCCACGAACGGGTTGGCGACCAGCAGGATCAGGCTGACAACCAGGGCGTAAATGGTCAGGGACTCGATGAAGGCCAGGCCCAGGATCAGGGAAACCATGATCTTACCACCGGCCTCGGGGTTGCGGGCGGTGCCTTCGCAGGCGGCTTTCAGGCCGAGGCCCTGGCCGATGCCGCAGCCGGCGGCGGCGAGGCCCAGGCCCAGGCCGGCGGCCACGGAGGTCAGGCCGATGGCGCCCCAGGCTTCGGGGCTGTAGGAACCGGCGGCGAAGGCCACGCTGGCGATGGACAGCAGGGCGACGGTGTTCAGGGCGGTCATCAGAAACTTGCGCATTGTGCGTCTCCTTGAATGATTATTTGTTGAGGTCGTTCGACCATTTCCCCAATTTTAGTGGGCGTGTTCCATGGAGCCCTTCAGGTAGATCATCGTCAGCATGAAGAAGATGAACGCCTGGAGGGATTTGGCGAGCAGGAACAGGCCGTAGATCGGAATGGTGCCGATGAGCGGCGCCATGGAGAAGAAGAGCACCAGCACGATTTCCTCGCCGCGGATGTTGCCGAACAGTCGCAGCGTGAGCGAGAGCGGCCGGGCGCAGTGGCTGATGAGTTCCAGGGGCAGCATCAGGGGCACCAGGGGCAGCATGGGGCCCATGAAGTGCTTGATGTAGCCCGGGCCCCATTTCACGAGGCCCCAGGTGTTGTAGTAGAGGAACACGAACAGCGCCATGGCGGCGTTGGTGTTCACGTTGGCCGTGGGGGCGTCGCAGCCGGGGACCAGGCCCAGCAGGTTCTGGGTCAGGATGAACAGGAACAGCACGCACAGCAGCGGATAGACCTTGCGGCCCTTCTCGCCCATGTTCGTGACCACGAATTCCTCGAGTCCCCCGACGATGGCCTCCATGACGTTCTGGAGCTTGCCGGGCACCATGGTCAGCTTCTTCCGGGTGAGGAACGCCACCGTGAAAAGGATCGCCATGGCCAGCCAAGTGTAGAAGACGTGCTTGATCTCCACCTCGCTGCCGCCGATGTGCAGTTTTTCCACGCCCAGGGCGGTGGAAAGCAGAACCGGATGCGGTAACCCTCCAGCCATTTAAGCCTCCTTCACTTTTTGCCCCTTGATCCGGGTCAGCCCCCAGACCAGCAAGATTGCCACCACCGTGGACAGGCCCGCCACCAGTGCGGCGACGGACACGTGCGCCCAGGCGATCAAAAAGTACAGTACCGCGCCGGTCACCGCGAGACGGCCGTAGTAGCGGACCAGCCCCTTGGCCACCGGACGATCGGTAACGTAGACAATACGCTGGACGAAGCGTGCGAGGTGATAGAAGTTGAACGTGGAGAGCAGCGCCCCGGCGGCGAAGTGCCACGGCCAGGCGAAGGCCCAGCCCGCCCCCAGCGCGAACAGCACGCTCACGGCGCAGACGTAGAGCTGCGCCATGACCAGCCGCCGCACCTCGGACGAGGTGAAGCCCCGCTTGTAGAGGCCCTTCTCGAGCCGGTGGTTCAATTCACCCAACATCGCTTGTCCTGAACGGGCCGCCTACTTGTCGTTCTTCCGTTCCGAGCCCCTTTCCCCTGGAGCCTTCCCGGAGTCCTCCGAGTAGACCGACTCGTCGAAATGCGTTCGTTGCAGCCGCCGGGTTTCCCGATACACGTTGCGAAAGCCCGCGGCAATGCCGAAAAGCAGAAACGTCATCGTCAGCCAGGGCCTGGTGTCCAGCCATTTGTCCAGGTACCAGCCCATGGCCAGCCCGATGACCGTGCAGCTCACCATGTGCAGGCCGACGGTGCCGGCGTTGGAGAGCATGTCCCAATAGCTGCGGTCGCTGATATCAAAAAATTTCCGCAAAAAGGAACCCGAACGCTTGCGCCCTGCGCCTTCGGGCTTTTGCGGCGACTTCGTGCTCGGATTCACAAGGCGCTCCTCTAGCACATCGCGCGCCTAATCGTCAACGCGCCTTTCGTTGTTTTTTCCGGGTTTTCGCTCCGCTTCGCCAACTTCGTGAAATAATTCACCCAGTCCAGAGTGCGTCTCTTCGCGTGCGGCCGAGGCCGCGCGCCACGGAGCTTGCGCGCTTGTGCACGACCGTGCTTGCGGCCCCCCCCCCCGCACGCCCCTATCGTGCAAGCCGCACCCGGCTTCGGCCTTTGCGCGACGGATCCGGCCCTACTTGTCGCTCGGCTCGGCCAGCTCGGCCAGCTCCGCCAGCCGCGCGTCCACCGCGTGGTACAGCGTGCCGCGCGTGAACCCGCCCGAGGCCGTGCGCCGCCCGGCGCGCCGCCCCGTGAGCATCTCCAGGGCCTCCTCGATGGTCTTCACCGGATAGATGTGGAAGCGCCGCGCGGCCACGGCCTCGACCACCTCGTCGCCGAGCATGAGCTGGTCCACGGTGTCCGCCGGAACGAGCACGCCCTGGCGGCCCGTGAGCCCGTGGCGGCGACAGACCTGAAAGAAGCCCTCGATCTTCGGCGTGACCCCGCCCACGGCCATGATCCCGCCCGACTGGCTCACCGCGCCCGTGAAGGCCAGCGACAGGTCGATGGGCGCGCCCGCCAGGGCCGAGAGCAGCGCGGCCAGTTCCGCGCCCGAAGCCGAATCGCCCTCGATGTGCGCGTAGCTCTGCTCGAAACACAGCGAACCCGTGAACACCAGGGGCTTGTCCTGCGCAAACTGGCTGAGCAGGTAGCTCTTCAGGATCATCATCGCCTTGGTGTGGATCGGCCCGCCCAGTTCGGCCTCGCGCTCCAGGTCGATGACCCCGCCGTGGCCCACGCCCACGGTGCACGCGATCTGGTGCGGCAGCCCGAACTCGTAGTCCCCGAACCACGTCACGGACAGCCCGTTGACGCGGCCCACGGCCGTGCCCGTGGTCTGCACCTTGATGATCCGCCGATCGTACTCCTCCATGAATTCCTCCTCATAGAGGTTCGACCGGTAGATGCGCGCGGAAAGCGCCGCGTCCAGCACCTCGGCGTCCACCACCCTGCGCCGCTTGAGCCCGGCCATGGCCGAGGCCTCGATCATCAGTTCGCGCACCAGCGGGACCATCAGCGACAGCTTGCGCTGGTCCTCGGCCAGGCGCGAGGCGTAGTCCACCACGCGCGCCAGGGCCCCGCGGTCGAACGGCAAGAGCCCCAGGTCGTCGATGACGCTGCGCAGCGTGCCCAGATAGGCGCGCACCGACGCCGCGTTGCGCTCCACCGTGGCGCGCAGGTGCGCCTTGATCTTGAACAGCTTGGGAAAACGGTCCTCGTGCGTGAGCAGCGTCTCGTACACGTCGTCCGTGCCGATGAGGATGACCTTCACGTCCAGCGGCACCGGCTCGGGCTCGATGCCCTTGGTGCGCGTCTGGTCCTGGCCCTCGCCGGCCTCCTCGATGCGCGCCTGCCCGGCCCGCAGCGCGCGCATCAGCCCCTCCCACGCCGCCGGGATGCTGAGGATGTCCTCGATGTGCATGAGCAGGTAGCCGCCGTTGGCGCGGTGCAGCGCCCCGGACTTGATCAGGGTCAGGTCCGTGAACAGCGCGCCCATCTCGGCCTCGCGCTCGATGCAACCCAGCAGGTTGGAGACCGTGGGATGGTCCTCCACCACGATGGGCGCGCCCTTGACCCGCGAATTGTCCACGAACAGGTTGACCTCGAAGCGCACGAAGAAATCGTCCGGCGCGGCCCCCTGCAGCAGCGCCGCCGCCTGCGCGGCCTGGGCCGCCTCGCCGCCGTGGCCGCCCTCGCGCGCCGAAAACTGCTCGATGTTCTCCAGCACGCACTCGCGCATGCGCCGGAAATAGCAACTCAGCTCCTTGCTGCGACATCGCTTGGCGAACCTGCGCGAGAGCGGGTCGAAATGCTCGGCCAGCACCTCGCCGACCACCTCGCGGTCCAGATCGCGCTGCCGGGCGCGCAACCCCTTTTCTTCCTTGTTGATCTGGCGGATCAGCCCGGCCATGACCTGCATCAGCTTGTCCCCGCGCAGCTTCAACCGCTTGCGCAGGTCCGCGGGCAGCCGCTCGAACTCGTCCTCGGAAAGCAGCTTGCCCTCCACCAGCGGGTACAGGGTCATGGCCCCCTGGTCGTCCATGTCCAGGTTGAACCCCTGGCCCGAGGCCTCCTCCTCCATGGCCTGGAAGACCTTCTCCCGCGCCGTGTCGAACCCTTCCATGAGCTCCTGGCGCTTTTTCAGGAACGCCTCGTTCTCGAAGCGCACCGGGATCTCCTCGCGCAACGCGGCCACCGCCGCGGCCAGGTCCCGCCGCAGCCGCCGCCCCTCGCCCGCGGGCAGGCGCAGGACCATCGGCCGGTCCGGATCCTTGAAGTTGTAGACGTAGAGCACGTCCGGCGGCGTGGCCGCCTTGGCCGCGCGCGGCGCGAGAAAATTGCGCACCATGTACATGCGCCCCAGGTTCGGCTCGCCCGAAACATAGACGTTGTAGCCCGAATCGCGGATGGCCACGGCCAGCTCCAAGGCCTGCAACGCGCGCGGCTGCGGCGGAGCGACGCGGCGCTCCGGAATGCGCGTGGAATCCGCATAGGGAATGCGCGACGGCGGCAACGCCGCCCGCAACCGGTCGGCCGACAAGGACTTCACTTTCGACATCTTTCCTTCCAGGTAACAGGCCTCAAAGTCCCCAACCTAAGCCACGCCCCCGGGCTTGTCGAGGGGCGAAGAGCCGGGGGGAGGCGGGGAGGGGAGGGACCTCTTTGTAAAGAGGTCCCT
>JACCQO010000100.1 GCA_015709205.1 Desulfovibrionaceae bacterium | reverse complement strand
AAGTTTAGGAGAGTCCAGAGAACCCTTTTCAAAGGGTTCTCTGGCCGCCGGAGGCGCCCTGCGGCGAGCAGCCGCCGGAGGCCTCCACGGCCCGACGGGGGTCGTGCGCTACTCGGGCGTGTACTCGGGCACGGCGCTGCGCAGGTGGGTGCGGATCGCGGCGGCGTCCATGGCGTCTGCGGCCGACTTCAGGTCGGCGATCAGGGCGTCCACGTCCGGCAGGCTGCACGTCGCGCCCTCCAGGACCATGATCTTGTCGTGCTCCGTGGGCACCACGTCCTCGCCCTCGGTGATCAGTTCCTCGTAGAGCTTTTCGCCGGGCCGCAGGCCGATAAACTTGATCTCGACGTCCTTTTCGGGGTTGCGGCCGGAAAGCCGGATCAGGTCGCGCGCCATGTCCGCGATGCGTACCGGGCGGCCCATCTTGAGCAGGAAGATCTCGCCGCGGCCGCCCATGGAACCGGCCTGAAGGATGAGCTGGCAGGCCTCCTCAACGGTCATGAAGAAGCGCGTCACCTCGGGGTGCGTCACGGTCACGGGCCCGCCGTGCTCGATCTGCCGCCGGAAGAGCGGAATGACCGACCCGGCCGAGCCGACCACGTTGCCGAAGCGCACGGCCATGAGCCGCGTGGGCCCGCCGCAGTGGGCCTGCATGATCTTCTCGGTCAGCCGCTTGGTCGCGCCCATCACGTTGGTCGGGCGCACGGCCTTGTCCGTGGAGACCACCAGCACGCGCTCCACGCCGCGCTCCACGGCCATGGAGACCAGATTGGCCGTGGCCAGCACGTTGTTCCAGATGGCCTGCCAGGGGTTGACCTCGAGCATGGGCACGTGCTTGTACGCCGCGGCGTGGAAGATCACCTGCGGCTTGTGCGCGTCCAGCTCGCGCGCCAGCCACGCGCTGTCCTGGAGGTTGCCGAGCAGCACTTCGTAGGCGGCGAAACGCCGCTCGTGCTCCAGCTCCATCTGGATGGAGTAGAGATTGAACTCGCTGGCGTCGAGCAGCAGGAGCTTGCGGGGCGCAAAGCGCAGGATCTGGCGGCACAGCTCCGAGCCGATGGAGCCGCCCGCGCCCGTGACCAGGACCACCTTGCCCGTGAGCGAGTCGGCGATGCGGTCCATGTCCAGCTGCACCTGGTCGCGGCCGAGCAGGTCCTTGTAGTCCACGTCGCGCAGGGTCTTGAGCGAGACCGAGCCGTCGGCGATCTCCGACAGGCGCGGAATGGTCTTGGTCGGCAGTCCCGCGCTCTCGCACACGGAGATGATCCGGCGCATGCCCTCGCCGTCCAGCGACGGAATGGCGATCAGCGCGGCGTGGATCTTGACCTCCTCGCTGCGCATCCAATAGGGCAGCGTGGCGATGGCCCCCACGATGGGCAGCCCGTGCAGCGTGCGGCCGTGCTTGGCCTTGTCGTCGTCGAAGACCGCGACGATCTCCAGCCCGCGGCTCGCGTTCTCGCGCAGGTCGCGCGCCAGGTGCTCGGCCGCGTCGCCCGCGCCGATCAGCACGCAGCGGTGCGCCGCGGCCCGCACGGCGCCGCCGCCCGTGAAGGGGATGCGCACCCAGCCCGCGCCGTAGAGCAGCCGGATGCCCACGCGCAGCGCGCTGGCCGCGGCCAGGGTGTAGAACCAATCCAGCACGACCACGGAACGCGAGAAGCCGCCGAAGCGGTGCGAGAGCAGCAGCAGCGCGACCATCAGCAGCGAGGCCACGGTCACGGCCTTGAAGATGTTGATGATGTCCGGCAGGCTCGTGTAGCGCCACATGCCCCGGTACATGTCGAAGTAGAAGAAGCAGCCGATCTTCAACGCCGCGAAGTACGGCAGGTAGGTGACGAAGTAGTGGATCTGCTCCGGCGGCGCGGCCATGCCCTCGAAGCGCGTGACGTAGGCCAACCAATGCGCCCCGACCACGAGACCGAGGTCAAGAGCGAGGAGGAGATAGAAATTCAATGATTTGAATTGTGCGCTCATAATCCGTTGCCGTTGTTTCTGCGCGGCGGCAAGCCGAAAGGTTTCCCCCTATACCCAATTCAAGACCGGTTGTGAACCGCGGCCGTGAATTACCCCTCGATCTCCCGGCGCACCACATCGCAAATGCGGTCCAGGTCCTCGTCCGTCATCTGCGTGCCCGAGGGCAGACACAGCCCGCGCGCGAACAGGTCCGCGCCCACGGTTCCATTCCCGGTCCCGCCCGCAGTCCCGGCCACGGTCTCCACGCCCGCGTACACGGGCTGCAGGCTCATGGGCTTCCACACCGGCCTGGCCTCGATGTTCTCGGCCTCCAGCGCCAGGCGCACGCGCTCGCGCGTCGCCTGGCCGCGCGCCGCGTCCGGCTCGTCCGCGTGGAACAGGCAGCACGTCAGCCAGCGGTTGGACCGCCCCCAGTCCGCCTCGGGCATGAAACGCACGGCCCCCCCGTCGCCCAGCCGCTGCACGTAGCCGTCGAAGATGCGCCGCCTGCGCTGCACGCGCTCATCGAGCTTCATGAGCTGCCCGCGCCCGATGGCCGCGGCCACGTTGGACAGGCGGTAGTTGTAGCCGATGGTCGTGTGCTCATAGTGCGGGGCGCTCTCGCGCGCCTGGGTGGCCAGAAAGCGCGCCCGGTCCGCATCGTCCGCATCGCGGCACACGAGCATGCCGCCGCCGCCCGTGGTGATGATCTTGTTGCCGTTGAAGGACAGGATGCCGAAGCGGCCCAGGAGTCCGGCGCGGCGGCCGCGATAGGTCGCGCCCAGGGCCTCGGCCGCGTCCTCCACCAGCTCCACGCCGTGCCGGGCGCAGGCGTCGGCGATGGGGTCCCAATCCGCTGTCTGGCCGTAGAGGTGCACGAGCACCAGGGCGCGCGGCGCGCGGCCCCCGGCCGCGGCCCTGTCCAGCCACTCCACGGCCAGGGCCGGGTCCATGTTCCACGAGCCGCGCTCGGCATCGATGAACACCGGAGTCGCACCCTGAAAGGCGATGGGCGTGCACGAGCCGATGAAGGTCAAATCCGAGCAGGCCACGCGGTCGCCGGCGGCCACGCCCGCCAGCCGCAGGGCCAGGTGCAGCGCCGCCGTGCCCGAGGACACGGCCACGCAGTGCGCCTCGCCGTCGCGGCCCGAGCGCGTCAGGTACTGCGCCATCTCCTGTTCGAAGGCCGTGAGCCCCGGCCCCACGGGCGCGATGTAGTTGCTGGCGAAGGCCTCGGCCACAAAGGCCGGTTCCTCGGGCCCCATGTGCGGGGGGGACAAAAAGATGCGTTCTTTCATTTCAATATCTTCACGGATTTTGCCGGAACGCCGCAGGCCTGCCTGGACGCCGGGATGTCGCGCACGACCGCAGCGCCCGCGCCCACCACGCAGTCGCGCCCCACGGCGCGGCCCTGGATGGCGCACGAGCCCGTGCCCATCAGCGTGCGCGCGCCGATGGTCACGTTGCCGGAAAGATGCACCCCGGGCGCCAGGTGCGCGCCCGGGCCGATGTCGCAGTCGTGGTCCACGCACGCGCCCGTGTTCACGATGGCCGCCGCGCCCACGCGCGCGCCCGCCTGCACCGCGGCCTGGGCCATGACCGCCACGCCCGGCCCCAGCTCCGCGTACGGCGAAACCCATGCCGCGGCGTGCACCAGCGCGGGCACCGCGTACCCGGCCGCGCACCATTCCTGCACCAGGGCCAGCCGCCGCGCGTTGTCCAGGCCGATGGCGCAGAACAGCGCCACTCCCGGCCCCGGCGCGGGCAGCGCGTCCCCCAGCACGAGCGCGCCCATGACCATGGTCCCGGCCAGGGCCGGGTCCCGGTCCACGAACAACGCGTCCGCGAATACGCCCATGGACCGCGCCGCGTCCAGCACCACGCGGCCGTGCCCGCCCGCGCCCACGATGTGCAGCACCACGCCGTCCCCGAAAGCTCCGCCAGCCGTCCGCTCGCCAACCATCAGCGTTCGCCCCTGAATTTCTCGCGCGTGGCGTGCCCCTCGGCGCTCACGCCCTCGCGGGCGAACACCTTGGCCACCGTGCGCCAGAGTATCTTCACGTCCAGCCACAAACTGCGGTTGTCCACGTACCACACGTCGTGCCGAAAGACATCCGGCCAGGACAGGGTGTTGCGGCCGTTGATCTGGGCCCAGCCCGTGATGCCCGGCAACGTTTCGTGCCGCCGCGCCTGGGTCGCGTCGTAGCGCTCCAGGTACTCCATGAGCAGCGGCCTGGGGCCCACCAGGCTCATGTCGCCCACCAGCACGCTGCCCAGCTCGGGCAGCTCGTCCAGGCTCGTGGAGCGCAGGAACCGGCCAAAGGCCGTCAGCCGCTCGCCGTCGGGCAGCAACTCGCCGTCCGCACTGCGCTTATCGGTCATGGTACGGAACTTCATCAGGGTGAACGGCCGCCCGCCCAGTCCGGGCCGCACCTGCCGAAAAAGGACCGGCGCCCCCAGCTTCACGCGCACCAGCACCGCCGTGGCCAGCAGCGCCACGCTCCACAGCGGGGAAAACGCCAGGACCACGGCCACGTCGAAAATCCGCTTGGACAACGGCGCGCGCGGCCGCCTCCCCTGCCCGCTCATGCCTTCCTCCGCACCACGGCCTCGTACATCTCCACATGGCGCACCGCGGCCACCCGCGCGTCGAAATCCGCCTCGGCCCGCGCCCGCGCCAAAAGTCCCACGCGCTCGCGCAGCGCCGCGTCGCGGCCAAAGGCAAGCATGGCCGCGGCCAACGGCCTGGACTCGCGCGCGGGCACCAGCGCGCAGTACTCGCCCCCCGCGATCTCCCGGCAGCCCGGCACGTCCGTGGTCACCACCGGCAACCCGGCCGCCAGGGCCTCCTGCAGGCTCACCGGCAGCCCCTCGCGGTACGACGGCAGCACCGCCACGTCCGAAAGCGCCCAGACGCGCTCCATGTCCTCGCGCCAGCCCGCGAACACCGCGCCCGACTCGCGCGCGGCCGCGCGCATGCGCTCCGGCGTCAGGCTCGCGGGATTGCCCGGGTCCGGCTCGCCCACCAGCAGGAATCGCGCCTCGGGCAGGGCCTCGCGCACCACGCGCGCCGCCTCCAGGAACTCGAACACGCCCTTGTCGGCAATGAGCCGCGCCGTGAGCGTGAAGACCACCTCGCCCGGGCCGAACCCCAGCTCCGCCCGCGCCGCCGCGCGCTCCCCGGCGGTGAGCGCGTCCGGCCGGAAACGGAACACGTCCACCCCGCTGCCCCGGACCGTCTGCGCGCCGCCCGGCCCCACCAGCCCGCGCCGCTCGAAGTACGCGCGGTCGTCCGCGTTCTGGAACACCAGCACGTCGCACCACGCCGCCGTGCGCCGGTAGAGCTGCGCAAAAAGCGCGCGCACCGCCGCGCCCTTGAGTCCCAGCCCCAGAAAACACGAGCCCAACCCCGTGACGGAGTTGAGCACCGCCGGGCGCACCGCCAACCGGCGCACCGCCAGCCGCGTGAGGATGTTCGGCTGGTGCGTGAAGCTGTGCGCCAACTGCGGCCGCACCGCGTCCAGCAGACGCCGCAGCGCGCGCACCGAAACCGGCAGGCGCAGCGGATTCATGGACCCGCGCGCCAACGGGTAGTGATGCACCTCGGCGCCCATCTCGCGCAACCCCGCGTCGTGCGCCGCGTCCGGCACCAGCACATGCACCTCGTGCCCCTCGGCCACCGCCAGCCGGATCACCGGCCCGCGAAAGCGGAAAAGATTCAACCCCAGGTGCGATATAAAGGCGATCCGCATAGATGCGCACAATAGCCCAACCTCCGCCAAATGCAAAGAAAAGAGAAGAAGCCGGGGGAGGGACGGGACGAGCGGGACGGGGGACGAAAGCCGGGGGAGGGGCGGGGGAGGAAGAGGG
>JACCQO010000016.1:53727-68729 GCA_015709205.1 Desulfovibrionaceae bacterium | reverse complement strand
CCCCTCCACCCCACCTCTCCCCCAAAAACTGCTGGTTGGATGAGGAAGGGGGTGACTGTTGCGCGCGCGTGGATGCCGGACCGGGGGAGCGAGCGCAGGAAGCGCGGGAAAGGTGGAGAACGGAGCGAGCTTGCCGGGCTGCCGCCGCTTTGCGGCGGATGCGCCCTGGAGGGAGGGAAAGAGGAAGAGGATACGACGATGCGATGATGGAGCGTGAGTGAGGAAAAATTGTCACGCCGCCGTGGAATCCCCAACCGCGACTTGGGGGTGGCAGCATTGCTGCCCGCGTCGGGCAGCCGCCACCTTTGGCGGCGGATTCCCCCTGTGGGGGTAAGGATTAAGCGGTGAGGATTCGCCGATGCGGTGGCCGGGACACGGCCGGGGAACGCCATGACAGCGACACGGCTGCCCCCGGCGGGGTGGATACGCCTGGGGCGAAAAGAGCGCGGAACCGGAGAGGATTTTTTATCGAATGCGCAGGAGGTTACAAACGACCCGCCCCCAGCCCGCATGAGGCGCAGCCGCGAGGGCGGCGCGCCTCCGCCCCCTCGGCCTGCCCCGTTTCTTCCGCACGCGCCCCCCTATCCCGCCATTCCCCTTCGACCCTGCGCCGCGCAGCGCTGCGAAGCGGCACGCGGCGGCGTGCGAGCGTTCCGGGGCGGTGGGGGCGGGTCAGGGGGGAGGCCGTCTTCGGCCTCACGCCTGGCCTGCCCCCACCGCCCCGGGACTGTTCGTGCGTCGGAGTAAACCCGGACCACGAGCACCCACCTCCGCGTCACCCCGACCGGGGGGCCCGGGGGGGATGATCCCCCCCGGCGGGGTCTGGGGCGGAGCCCCAGCAGGGTGTGGGACAGCGTCCCACCGGGGTGCGGGGCGGAGCCCCGCCTTCCTCGGCGTCCCGCCGTCAGGGCCGCCAGGACGTCAGGACCGGGGGGTCTTGAATTCGCGTTTGTCCAGGCCGTGGCGGGCCAGCAGGGTGCGCAGGTGGCGGGTGGAGAGTCCGGCGTGCGCGGCGGTGCGGTCGATGCGGCCGTGGTAGCGGGTCATGAGCCGGGCGAGGTAGGCGCGTTCGAGTACCGCGAGGGCCTGTTCCTTGACCTCGTGGAGCGGCCGGGTGGTGTCCACGGGCACGCAGGTCGGGGCCGCGCCGCCGTGCAGGATCTCGGGCGGAAACCCGAAGGGCGTGAGGGTGGAGGTGGCTTCCAGGAGGTAGGCGCGTTCCATGAGGTTTTCCAGTTCGCGCAGGTTGCCGGGCCACTCGTAGTGCAGGAAGGCCTCGATCACGGCGGGGTGGATTTCCTTGATGGCCCGGCCGTGCAGGGCATTGAGTGTGTCGAGAAAGTGTTCGGCGAGGGTGGGGATGTCCTCGGTGCGTTCGCGCAGGGGCGGGACGCAGATGGGGAAGACGTTGAGCCGGAAGAAGAGGTCCTTGCGGAAGCTGCCCGCGGCGGCGAGGGCCGCGAGGTCGGCGTTGGTGGCGGAGATGATGCGCGCATCCAGGGGGATGTCGTGGTCGCCGCCCACGCGCTGGAAGATGCGTTCCTGGAGCACCTGGAGCAGCTTGACCTGCAGGGCCGGGCTCATGGTGCCGATCTCGTCCAGGAGCACGGTGCCGTGGCAGCCGAGTTCGAGCTTGCCGATGTGCTGGCGGTCCGCGCCGGTGAAGGCGCCCTTCTCGTGGCCGAAGATCTCGCTCTCGAAGAGATTGTCGGGAATGGAGCCGCAGTGGACGCTGATGAAGGGGCCGCCTGCGCGGTTGGACAGGGCGTGGATGAGCCGGGCGACCACGCCCTTGCCGGTGCCGGTCTCGCCGAGCAGGAGCACGGGGGTCTTGGTGTCGGCCACGGATTTGACCTTGCGGTAGACCTCGCGCATGGCCTCGCTCCTGAGGCGCACGAAGCGGCCGCCGTCGACCCCGGCCACGTGGCTGCGGAAGTAATCCAGCTCCGAGGCCAGGCGGCGCGAGGTCTGGAGGTCTTCGAGCACGGCGTGCAGGCCGTCGGGGTGCACGGGGTAGGTCAGGCTGGTGTCCGCGCCGGCGCGCACGAGTTCGGCGAGCAGGCGCAGGTCCTCGTGCGGGCCGCAGACCACGACCGCGCCGTGCCCCGCGGCGGCGCGCAGGGAGCCCATGACGTGGCGGCATTCGTCCCGGCCGTGGCCGCGCAGGCCGAGCAGGTGGCGGTCCACGAAGAGCAGGTCGTGGTCGGCCTCGTCGAGAATGCGCTGCAGGACGGGCCTGGTGTCTGCGCAACGCACGGCGCAGCCGGGCCCCAGGGCGTCGATAAGCGCCCCGCTCAGCTCCGTTCCCGGCACTGCGACGACGACGTGTTTCATGACGGCCTCCGGGCCCAGGGACGTGTTGTTACGGACGGTTGCAGATGCCGTCAGATATAGCCTGTCCATGGCGGGCTGCCAACCCCCAGAAGCGAATCGGCCCTGGAAGAGGGAGCTACTTGCGCTTGAGCACGGCGCGCCAGCCCGTGGGCTCGGCGGGCGCGGCGCGGCGCGGCGCGGAGAGGCCCGCGGCCGCATCCGCGGTGGGCTCGGCGACGCAGAAGGCGTCGGGCTCCAGGGCCCGGACGGTGCGCAGGATGGCGGGCAGGCAGCGGCGCCTGCAGACGATGTAGAGTTCGGTGACCGGGCCTTCGAGCCCCGCGCCCTGGAAGGTGGTCACGCCGTGGCCCTGGCCGCGGATGGCGGCGGCCATGTCCGCCGGGCGGGTCCGGCTGATGACGCGCAGGATGACGGAGCCGAGCGCCAGGCGGCGTTCCAGGGCGATGCCGAGGACGTTGCCGCTGGCGAAACCCAGGGCGTAGAACACGGCGAGCACGGGCTCGGCGGGCAGCCGCGCGACCACGGCGGACATGACCACGACCCAGATGGTGATTTCCACGAGGCCAAGGGCGAAGGCTACGGCCATGCGGCCGTGCACGAGGCTGATGGTGCGGATGGTGCCGAGGGTCACGTCGGTGACGCGGGCCAGGAACACGGCCAAGCCGGTGAGCAGCACGGCGGGGTCCAGGAGGTGGTGCATGGCGGGTCTCGGGCACGCGGGGGAGGCGCGCGCCGAGGGGCGCGCCGGGTCCGGCGTCGTGCGGCGCGCGGCCGGGCGGCGGGGCCGTCCGGCCGTGCGGGCTCCGGCTAGCTTTCCGACGCGCGGATGGTGGTCACGGGCATGGGCGCGGTCTTGACGACCTTTTCGGCCACGGAGCCGAAGAACATGCGGCCCACGCCGCCCCGGCCGTGGGTGCCCATGACGATGAGGCCGCAGCCGTTGTCCTCGGCCTCGGCGACCAGGGTTTCGGGCGGGTAGCCAGCGACCACCCGGGCCGTGACCTTGACGTCGGCAAAGTGCTTGCCGACGAATTCGTTCATGGCCTCCACGGCGTTGCGGTGCACGGAGGCCGCAAACTCCTCCATGGTCCCTTCGGGCACGCCCATGTCCACGTAGCGCTCCATGCCCGGCGCCACGTAGACGGCCAGGATCTCCGCGCCCAGGGCGTGTGCGAACAGGCGTCCGTACGCGGCCACGGCGGGCGAGAATTCGGAGAAATCGATTGCGCAGAGAATCTTCTTGATCGGGCTTGCGTTCATGGCCTCCTCCTTTTCAATCGCTATCCGGTTCAACCGCCGTCCGGTCCCGAACGTGTCCGAAGGCGTGCCGCCCGGCCCGGCGGCGACGCGCACCCTGCGCGTCCGCCCATAAGGGTAAAAGCAACAAGGGTGCCATGTTCAACTCGTTGAATTGGCTTGCTCTGCCGGGGGCGGCGCGCGCGGTTGCGGAACCGCGCTTCCCCTTTCCGCGTTGCGGGGGGCGGCGAATTTCCGTTTTTTTTTTGCGGGTCGCCTCTAGGGACGCAAGGCCTTGTGAATCGATATCACGCGTAACCAGATGAACCGTGCTTTCTCTTGACCCAGCACTATTGATCTGGCATGTTGTGATGGAATTATTTCCATCAACATGCTGGAATGGTTGTGTTAAATCCACACCGCCCGACACGCCCGCAAGCGTCCGCCCGGTCCGCATTTCTGTCCCGGAGTCTAACCGCATGATCAAGACAGTACCCGTTGAAGAGGCCGTGGGCATGGTCCTGTGCCACGACATGACCCGGATCGTGCCGGGCGAAAGCAAGGGCGCCGCCTTCCGAAAAGGCCACGTGGTCCGGGAGGAGGACATCCCCGCCCTGCTGCAGATGGGCAAGGCGCATCTTTTCGCCATGAGCCTGGGGGCGGACCAGGTGCACGAGGACGAGGCGGCCGAGCGCATCGCGCGCGCGGCGGCCGGCCCGGGGCTGACGCTTTCGGCCCCCAGCGAGGGCCGCGTGAACCTGCTCGCCGACCCCGGGCTGCTCTGCGTCGACGCCGAGGCCCTCAAGCGCATCAATTCGCTGCAGGACGTGGTCCTGGCGACCATGCACAACGCCACGCACATCGCCTCGCCGCGCGCCGTGGCGGGCACGCGCGTGGTGCCGCTGGTCATCGGCGAAGCCACGCTGCGGGCCGTGGAGGCCATCTGCGCCGAGGCCTACCCCGTGATCCAGGTCAAGCCGCTGCAGCGCTTCCGCGTGGGCGTGGTGACCACGGGCAGCGAAATCTACCACGGCCGCATCCAGGACCGCTTCGGCCCGGTGCTGCGCGACAAGTTCGGGCACCTGGGCTCGGAGATCGCGGGCCAGCGGCTGGTGAGCGACGACCCGGAGATGACGCGCGCGGCGATCATGACCTTCATCGACGAGGGCGTGGACATGGTCGTGGTCACGGGCGGCATGTCCGTGGACCCGGACGACCAGACCCCCGCGGCCATCCGCGCCACAGGGGCCGAGGTGGTCACCTACGGCGCGCCGACCTTCCCGGGGGCCATGTTCCTGCTGGCCTACCTGGGCCGGGTGCCCATCGCCGGGCTGCCGGGCTGTGTCATGTACTACCGCGCATCGATCTTCGACCTGGTGATCCCGCGCCTTCTGGCCGGCGAGCGCGTCACGCGCGACGACATCGTTTCCCTGGGACACGGCGGGTTCTGCGCCGGTTGCGACGTGTGCCGCCACCCCGTCTGCCCCTTCGGCAAGTAGCGTCGGCCCCCGGGTGCGCAAGGGGGCCCTCCACAGACGACAACGGACTCAACGAGGAGGCTTTATGATCAAACGGACTCTCCTGGTGAACGGCGTGGAGCGGATGGTCGTCGCCGAGCCGACGACCTCGCTGGTCAAGGTTCTGCGCGAGAACCTCGGCCTGACCAGCGTGAAGGTCGGCTGCGACCAGGGCCAGTGCGGCGCGTGCACCGTCTACATGGACGGCAAGCTCGTGCGCTCCTGCGCCCGCAAGCTGGAAAAAGTGAAGAACGGCGCCGAGATCCTCACGCTCGAGGGCATCGGCACTCCCGGCAACCTGCATCCCATCCAGGTGGCCTGGATCGCCTACGGCGCGGCCCAGTGCGGCTTCTGTTCGCCGGGTTTCATCGTCTCCACCTACGCCCTGCTCAAGCAGAACCCCAGCCCCACGCGGGAAGAGGTGCGCGACTGGTTCCAGAAGAACCGCAACGCCTGCCGCTGCACCGGCTACAAGCCGCTTGTGGACGCCGTCATGGCCGCGGCCGAGGTGCTGCGCGGCGAGAAGTCCGTGGACGACCTGATGTTCGAGATTCCCAAGGACGGCCGCATCTGGGGCACGCGCTACCCGCGCCCCTCGGCCATCGCCAAGGTCACCGGCACCTGGGACTTCGGCGCGGACCTGGGCCAGAAGCTCCCCCTGGGCACCCTGCAGTGCGCCCTGGTGCAGGCCGAGGTCTCCCACGCCAACATCCTGTCCATCGACACCTCCGAGGCCGAGAAGATGCCCGGCGTCTTCAAGGTCGTCACGCACAAGGACATCAAGGGCAAGAACCGCATCACCGGCCTGATCACCTTCCCGACCAACAAGGGTGACGGCTGGGACCGCCCGATCCTGTGCGACGAGAAGATCTTCCAGTTCGGCGACGCCATCGCCATCGTGTGCGCGGATTCCGAGGCCACGGCCAAGGCCGCCGCGGCCAAGGTCAAGGTCGAGATCGAGCCGCTGCCCGAATACATGAGCGCGCCCGCGGCCATGGCCGAGGACGCCATCGAGATCCATCCGGGCACGCCCAACGTCTACTACATCCAGAAGATCGCCAAGGGCGAGGACACCAAGCCGATCTTCGACAAGGCCGACGTGGTCGTGGAGGGCGACTACTACACCACGCGCCAGCCGCACATGCCCATCGAGCCCGACGTCGGCTTCGCCTACCAGGACGAGAACGGCAAGCTCTTCATCCACTCCAAGTCCATCGGCCTGCACCTGCACCTGTACATGATCGCGCCGGGCCTGGGCGTTGAGCCGGACAACATGGCCCTGGTCCAGAACCCCACGGGCGGCACCTTCGGCTACAAGTTCAGCCCGACCATGGAGGCCCTGGTGGGCGCGGCGGCCCTGGCCACCGGCCGCCCGGTCTTCCTGAACTACTCCTGGTACCAGCAGCAGACCTACACCGGCAAGCGCTCGCCCTTCATCACCTGGCTGCGCTACGCCGCGGACAAGAGCGGCAAGCTCCTGGCCATGGAGAGCGACTGGACCGTGGACCACGGCCCCTATTCCGAGTTCGGCGACCTGCTGACCCTGCGCGGCGCGCAGTACATCGGCGCGGGCTACGACATCCCGGCCATCCGCGGCGAGGGCCGCACCGTGTGCACCAACCACGCCTGGGGCGCGGCCTTCCGCGGCTACGGCGCGCCGGAAAGCGAGTTCCCCTCCGAGGTGCTCATGGACGAGCTGGCCGAAAAGCTGGGCATGGACCCGCTGGAGCTGCGCTACAGAAACGTCTACCGCAAGGGCGCGACCACGCCCACGGGCCAGGATCCCGAGGTCTACTCCCTGCCCGAGATGATCGACAAGCTGAGGCCCAAGTACGAGGCGGCCATGAAGAAGGCCGCGGCCGAGTCCACGGACGCGGTCAAGCGCGGCGTGGGCGTGTCCATCGGCGTGTACGGCTCGGGCCTGGACGGCCCGGACTCCTCGCAGGTGGACGTGGCGCTGAACCCGGACGGCACCGTGACCGTGTACTCCTGCTGGGAAGACCACGGCCAGGGCGCGGACATGGGCACCCTGGGCACGGCCCACGAGGCCCTGCGCCCGCTGAACCTGTCCCCGGAGCAGATCCGCCTGGTGATGAACGACACGAGCCTGGCCCCCAACGCGGGCCCGGCGGGCGGCAGCCGCTCCCAGGTGGTCACCGGCCAGGCCACCCGCGTGGCCTGCGAGGCGCTCGTGAGCGCCATGAAGAAGCCCGACGGCACCCTGCGCACCTATGACGAGATGGTCGCGGACAAGCTGGCCCTGCGCTACGAGGGCAAGTGGACCGCCCCGGCCAACGACTGCGACGCCAACGGCCAGGGCAACCCCTTCTGCTGCTACATGTACGGCGTGTTCATGGCCGAGGTGGCCGTCGAGGTCGCCACGGGCAAGACCACGGTGGAGGCCATGACCATCGTCGCCGACATCGGCGTGGTCAACAACTTCCTTGTGGTGGACGGCCAGATCTACGGCGGCGTGGCCCAGGGCATCGGCCTGGCCCTGACCGAGGACTACGAGGACATCAAGAAGCACTCGACCATGGTCGGCGCGGGCTTCCCGTACATCAAGCAGATCCCCGACGACATGGAGATCATCTACGTGGAGACCCCGCGCCCCGACGGCCCGTTCGGCGCCTCCGGCGTGGGCGAGATGCCCCTGACCGCGCCGCACGCGGCGGTCATCAACGGCATCGCCAAGGCCTGCGGCGTGCGCATCCGCGAGCTGCCCGCCCTGCCCGAAAAGGTGCTGGCGGGCCTCAAGGGCTGAGTGTAGGATAGCCAAACCACAACCCGGGGCGGCGGTCCGGCATCGGCCGACCGCCGCCCCGTCTCTTTTTCGGGAATCGCCATGGCCATGGACCAGAAGGAACTGCGGCAATGGGAGGCGCGCTGCATCCAGGAGGAGATGCCGCGCTGCACCGCGGCCTGCCCCCTGCACGTGGACGCGCGCGCCGTGTGCGGCCACGTGGCCGAGGGCCGGGTGAACGACGCCTGGGCCGTGCTCGTGCGGACCATGCCCCTGCCCTCCGTGCTCGCGCGCATCTGCGACGGCCCGTGCCGCACGGCCTGCCTGCGCGGAGAGTTCGGCGGCGGCATCGACGTGGCCGCCCTGGAGCGGTTCTGCGCGCGCGCGGCCACCAAGAGCCCGCGCATGGCCCCCCTGCCCCGGCGCAAGGGCAACGCGGCCGTGCTCGGTGGCGGCTTCGCCGGACTCTGCGCGGCCTGGGACCTGGCGCGCAAGGGTTTTTCCGTGACCCTGTACGGGCCCCGCCCGGCCGGACGGCTCGCCGCGCCGACGGACGCGGACGGCGAGCTCGCCGCGGCCCTGGCCCACGAGCTGGAAACCATGGCCAAGCTCGGCGTGCGCTTCGAGGACGGAGCAGCGCCCGGCGTGGCCGCCGACGACGCGGCCGGGGCCGCGCGCTGGCTCTCGGACCGGAGTGCGCCCGGGGACGCGGGCCCCGACGCCGCCCCCGATACCTTCGACGCCGTGTTCGCGGACCCCGAGGCCGTTCCCGCCGCCCTGCACGGCCTGGGCCCGGCCGACCCCGTGAGCCTGGGCACGCTCGCCCCGGGCGTATTCTCCGGCGATACGGGCTCCGGCGTTCCGGCCTCGCCCGTGGCCCTGGCCGCGCTCGGCCGCCGCGCGGCCGCGTCCGTGGAGCGGTTCGCGCAAAAGGCCTCGCTCACGGCCGGGCGCGAGCACGAGGGCCCGGTCCCCACGCGGCTCTACACCAATCCGGCCGGCATCGAACGCGCCGCCCCCGCGCCCGAGCCCGAGGGCGGGCACACGGAGGAGACCGCCGCGCGGGAGGCCGCGCGCTGCCTGAACTGCCAGTGCCTGGAAAGCGTCAAGAACTGCGCCTACCTGGCCCATTACGGGGCCTACCCCAAGGTCTACGCCCGGCGCATCTACAACAACGCCTCCATCGTCATGGGCACGCGCCACGCCAACGAGATGATCAACTCCTGCATGCTCTGCGGCCTGTGCACGGAGCTGTGCCCCACGAATTTCGACATGGCCGGGCTCTGCCTCATGGCCCGCCGGGACATGGTGCAGCGCGGCAAGATGCCGCCCTCGGCCCACGAATTCGCCCTGCGCGACATGGCCTTCGCCAACGGCCCGTCCTGCGCCCTGGCCCGGCCCGCGCCGGACGGCGGGCGCACCGAACTGCTCTTCTTCCCGGGCTGCCAGCTCACGGCCTCGGACCCCGGGGGGGCCGAGGCGGCCTACGCGGCCCTGCGCGCGGCGCGGCCCGGCGTGGGCCTGCTGCTGCGCTGCTGCGGCGCGCCCGCGCGGTGGGCCGGGCGCGAGGACCTTTTCGCCGAGTCCCTGGAGGCCCTGCGCACGGACTGGCGCGCGCTGGACGCGCCGCCCATCGCCACGGCCTGTCCCACCTGCGCGGCCACCCTGCGCCAGGCCCTGCCCGAGGCGGAAATCCTGCCCGTGTGGGGTCTTCTGGGCGCGGCGAAGACCGGCGAGGCGACGGAATCGATAGCCGAGGGCGCCGGGACCGCCAAATCCTCCGGGATCGCCGGGGCCGGAGCGCCCCTGGCCGTGCACGACCCCTGCGCCGCGCGCCACGACGAGCCCGCGCGCACGGCCGTGCGCGGACTGCTGGCCGGGCTGGGCGTGGCCACGGTGGAGCCGAGGCTCACGGGCAAGCACACCGAGTGCTGCGGCTTCGGCGGACTGCTCGCCGAGGCCAACCCGCCGCTGGCGGCCAAGGCCGCGGCGCGCCGCGCGGCCGCCGCGGACCAGGATTTCGTGACCTACTGCGCCATGTGCCGCGACATGCTCGCACGCGCGGGCAAGCGCGCCCTGCACGTCTTCGACCTGCTCTATCCGCGCCACGCCGACCCGGCCGCGCGCCCCGCGCCCGGGCACTCCGAGCGCCGCGAGAACCGTGCGCGGCTCAAGGACCGGCTGCTGCGCGAGTTGTGGCGCGAGCCGGGCGCTCCCCCCGCGCCGCACGAGGCCGTGCGCGTGCGCTGCACCGAGGAGGCGGCCCAACGCATGGAGGAACGCCGCATCCTGATCAGCGACGTGCAGAAGACCCTGCTGCACGCGCGGGAAAGCGGCGCGGCCTTGGTGCGCGCGGACGCGACGTCCGGACGGCGGCTGGCCGCGTACCGGCCCGTGAGCGTGACCTACTGGGTGGACTACGAGCCCGAGGGCGACGGCTTTCTGGTGCACAACGCCTGGAGCCACCGGATGCGCATCCTGGGGCTGGACGGCCGCGAGGGACGGGGCGCGAGCACGGCCGGAGACGGCCCCAGGACCTACGGCATCGGCGCGCGCGCCAGCGACCAGAGGGGAAACGAATGAGCACGATCCGCGTTCCCGAGGCCGACGCCGCGGGCTGGCGTTGCGCCTGCTGCGACTGCGACCTGGTGCTGGCGCCCGTGGAGCTGGAATACATGGGCAGCCACTTTTCCGTGGAGCTGCCCGCCTGTCCGCAGTGCGGCGCGGTGCTCGTGCCCGAACCCCTGGCCCTGGGCAAGATGGCCGAGGTGGAAAAGCTGCTGGAGGACAAGTAGGTGGGAGGACCGGCGCGGGCCGCCGCCGCGCACGGGGCGGCCGCCGCTCCCGTGGAACCGGTTCCGGCGCACGGCGCGCCGCCGCCGCCCCGCGATGACCGCGCGTCCCGCGCGCGGGCCGCCGCTCCCGCGTCACCCCCGGCCCAGGCCCCAATTCCGGCCCAGGCCCCGGGCGCGCCCTTGTGGGCGCATCCGGCCCTGCGCGCGGCCGCCGGGCAGACCCTGCGGCCCGGCGATTTTGCGCTCACGGACCGCGCCGCCGCCCTGGCCGGGCTCGCGCCGGGCTGGCGCGTGCTCGACGCGGGCTGCGGCACCGGGGCCACGGTGCGCCGCCTGCGCGCCCGCCACGGCGCGCGCGCCCTGGGCCTGGACCCCGATCCGCTCCCGGCCGATTTCGGCCCCGGCCCCGCCGGGACCGCCCCTACCGCCGACGGGCCGCGTCCGCTCCACGCCCCACGCCCCTCCGGGCCGCCCCTGCTGCGCGCCGACGCCCAGGCCCTGCCCGTGCGCCACGGCGCACTGGACATGGTCTTCTGCGAGTGCGTGCTCTCCGTGCTGCCCGACCCCGACGCGGCCCTGGCGGAATTCGCCCGCGCCCTGCGCCCGGGCGGCGTCCTGGCCCTGGCGGACCTCTACGTGCGCGCGCCGGACGAGCCCCGCGCCCACACCGCGCCGGAGGCGGCGGGTGAGACGGCCGGGACGCCCGAGACGGCCGAACCGCACCGGCCCGACCTTTCCGCCACGCCCTTCAGGTCCGCCACGCCTCCCCGGCCCGCCGCGCCCTCCTGCGCGCACGGGGCCGTGGCGGCCGAAACCCTGCTGGAGCGGGTGCGCGCGGCGGGCTTCACGACCACCCTTTTCGAGGACCACACCCCCCTGTTGCGAGAACTGGCTGCGCGGCTGGCCTGGACCGGAGCCGGGACCGCGCCCTGGTCCGGCCCCTGTTCCGGGGCCCCCGGATCCTGTTCCGAACAGGCCCCGCCCGGGGCCGACGGCGCATCGTGCGCCTGTTCCGCCCCGCGCACCACCCTGGGCTATTGTCTGCTGCTGGCGCGAAAAACGGAGAAAGACCATGCTTGACGACACCGGGCTGCGGATGATGCGCCTTGCGGGCGCGGGCTTCTGCTGCAGCCAGATCCTCGTGCTTCTGGCCCTGGAGGACATGGACCGCGAAAACCCGGACCTGGTGCGCGCCATGGCCGGGCTGTGCAACGGCCTGGGCGACTGTTCCGGCCACTGCGGCGTGCTCACGGGCGCGTGCTGCCTGCTCGGGCTCTACGCGGCCAAGGGCGCGCCGGACGAGGAACCCGACGACCGGTTGCCCCTGCTGCTCTCCGAGCTCACGGACTGGTTCCGGGAGACGGCCGAGGCCGAGTTCGGCGGCATCTCCTGCGCCCAGATCAACGGCGGCGAATGCGGCAGGCCGCACCCGGAGCGCTGCGGCGGCCTCGTGGCCCGCACCTACGCGCGCACCCTGGAGATCCTGGCCGACAACGGCCTGGACCCGTCCCAGGGCCGGGGAAACGCCGGTGCGTGAGACCGGGAGCGTCTGCCCCGTGTGCCTGGCGCGCATCCCCGCGCGCCTGGAACGGCGCGGCGCTGACGTGTTCCTGACCAAGACGTGCCCGGACCACGGCGCGTTCGAAAGCGTGGTCTGGCGCGGCGAACCCGGGCTGGACGGCTGGACGCGGCCCAAGACACCCTCGTGGCCGGACGCGCCGCGCACCGGCGCGGAGCGCGGCTGTCCGTTCGACTGCGGCCTGTGCCCGGAGCACGGCCAGCACACCTGCACCGCGCTGGTGGAGATCACCTGGCGCTGCGACCTGGGCTGCCCGGTGTGCTTCGCGTCTTCCGGGCGCGATGCGCCGCCGGACCTGTCCATGCCGCAGATCGCCGCCACCCTGGAGGCCGTGCGCGCGGCCTCGGGCCCGTGCAACATCCAATTTTCCGGCGGTGAACCGTCCCTGCACCCGGAACTGGAAACGGCCGTGCGCACGGCCGCGTCCATGGGCTTCGGCCTGGTGCAGCTGAACACCAACGGGCTGCGCGCGGCGCGCGAGCCGGATTTCGCGCCCCGGTTGGCCGAGGCCGGGCTGGGCTCGGTCTTCCTGCAGTTCGACGGCGTGACCGACGCCGCGTTCCGCGCCCTGCGCGGCCGCGACGGCCTGCTGGAGCAGAAGCTCCTGGCCGTGGAGCGGTTCGCGGCGGCGGGCGTGGGCGTGGTCCTGGTGCCCACGGTGGTCCCCGGGATCAACGACCGCCAGCTCGGCGGCCTGCTGCGCCTGGCCGCGTCCCTGTCCCCGGGCGTGCGCGGCGTGCATTTCCAGCCCGTGAGCTATTTCGGCCGCCACCCCGGGGCCATGCGCCCCGGGGGGCGCGGCCCGGAGGACGCGGCGCGCATCACCCTGCCGGAGCTCATGCGCGGGCTGGAAGCCCAGACCGGCGGGCTGGTGCGGGCCACGGACTTTCTGCCGCCGGGCTGCGAGCACGCGCGCTGCTCGTTCCACGCCAACTATCTGGTGCGCGAGGACGGCGGACTGCAGCGCCTTTCGGCGAGC
This sequence comes from Desulfovibrionaceae bacterium, assembly GCA_015709205.1. Classification (GTDB taxonomy): domain Bacteria; phylum Desulfobacterota; class Desulfovibrionia; order Desulfovibrionales; family Desulfovibrionaceae; genus JACCQO01. Next base: position 55,546 of record JACCQO010000016.1, on the reverse strand, counting down.
CGCGCGGGCTGCGGCTGCTCGCCCGAAGAAAAGGCTGCGCCCGGCGCACCGCCCCTGGCGCGGCTGGGCGCGGACCAGGCCAAGGCCTTCGTGCGTCGCCAGTGGGCCGCGCCCGAGGGCGCGGCAGCCGATCGGCAGGCCGCGACGCCTCCGCAGACCCCGGCCGCTCCCGGAGCCGCCCCGGCGACGCGGGCACCGTTCGCTCGCCCGGACGCGGCCGAGGCCGTGCGCGGCGACGATTTGGACCGTTTTCTGGCGCGCGCGCGCACGCACATCCTCTCGGTCTCGGCCATGGCCTTTCAGGACGCCTGGACCCTGGACCTGGAGCGGCTCAAGGGTTGCTGCATCCACGTGGCCCTGCCCGACGGGCGGCTCGTGCCCTTCTGCGCCTACAACCTCACCGCGGCCGACGGCGCGCCGCTGTACCGGGAACGGCCGTGACCGGCGAACCCTACGGCCTGGACGTCTGGCTGCACGCGCGCATGGGCCGCGCGCCCGGCGCGGAATTGGGCGCGGGGCCGGGGGCCGGAGCGGAGGCCGGAGCGGAGGCCGGACCGGGGGCGATGGCGAACGCGCCGCCGAGCGCGCTGCCGAACATGGACGAGGTGCGCGCCTGGCAGTTCGCCCGGCTGCGCGAGACCGTGGCGCACGCCCGGGAAAACAGCCCCTTCTACCGCGAGACCCTGGCGGCCGTCGCGCCCGGGACGATCCGCGGACCGGCGGACCTGGCGCGGTTGCCGCGCACCACGGCCGCCGACCTGACCCGTGCGCCGGAGCGCTTCCTGGCCGTGTCCCAGGACGAGGTGGCGCGCGTGGTCACGCTGCATACCTCCGGCACCACGGGCCCGCACAAGCGCGTGTTCTACACCGTGGACGACCTCGTGCGCATCGAGGAGTTCTTCGCCCACGGCATGGCCGCGCTGGCCGCGCCGGGCGACCCTGTGGCCATCCTGCTGCCCGGCGAACGGCCGGACAGCGTGGGCGTGCTCCTGGCGCGCGCCCTGGCCCGCAGCGGCAAGCGCCCCCTGCTGCTCGGCCCCTTGGAGGCCACGTCCGAGGGGCCCGGGCCATCCGATGCGTCCGGGTCCTCTGGATCATCCGGAGCGCCCGGCGTGGCGGGGCCGCCCGGGAATTCCGGCGCGGACCACACCCCGGCGCGCGCCGTGGAGCGCATTCTGGCCGAGGGCGCGCGCTGCGTGGTGGGCTCGCCCGCGCACTGCAACGCGCTGGCCGCGACCTGGGCCGCGCGCGGCCTGCCGCGCGACGTGCTGCGCGCCGCGCTGCTGTGCTGGGACGTGATCCCGCTGGCCGTGGCCGAGAACCTGCGCCGCGCCTTCGGTTGCCGCGTGTTCCGGCACTGGGGCATGGTCGAGACCGGCCTGGGCGGGGCCGTGGACTGCGCCGAGACGAGCGGCATGCACCTGCGCGAGGCGGACATCTTCGTGGAGATCGCGGCCCCGGCCACGGGCGCGCCGCTCCCGGACGGAGAATGGGGCGAGATCACCGTGACCACCCTGGGCCGCCGGGGCATGCCCCTGGTGCGCTACCGCACGGGCGACGCGGGCCGCATCCTGCCCGGCGCGTGCGCCTGCGGCCTGCCCCTGCGCCGCCTGGACCGCGTGCCCGGCCGCCTGGGCACTCTGGGCGGGCCAAGCGGACCGAGCGGACCGAAAACGCCGGGCGGGGCAGCCAGGGCGAACGGGTCCGACGAAACGGACGGGCCGGACGCGGCGGGAACGCCGGGCGGGCCGGGCGCGGGCCGCGCCCCTCTTGACAAGACCGGGCCGGGCAGTGGCACTCTGGAGGCCGACGCGACCAA
>JACCQO010000016.1:0-53627 GCA_015709205.1 Desulfovibrionaceae bacterium | reverse complement strand
GCCCGATGCGACCAAGCCCGATGCGACCAAGCCCGATGCGACCAAGCCCGATGCGACCAAGCCCGATGCGGCCAAGCCCGATGCGACCAGGGCCGATGCGCCCAGCCCAGGCGCGCCCGGAGCCGATGCGTCCGGAGCCGATGCACCGGGAGCCGATGCGCCGGACCAGGACTGGCCGGACATGGCCGCGCTCCAGGAACGTCTCTACGCCCTGCCCGGGCTGGCCGACTTTTCCGCCGTCCTGGTCCCCGCGCGGCCGGACGACCCGGCGCAAGCGTTGAATCCGGTGCATCCGGTGCACTCGGCGGCCCGGACGGACGCGCCGCAGGCGCGGGACGGCGCATGGCGGCTGCGCGTGGACGTCTGCCCCGCGCCGGGCGCGGACCGCGACACCCTGCGCGCGGCCATGGAAGCGGCCGTTGAAGCGGCGCTGGACGCGGACGGGGCGCGCCGCGCCCCCGGCCCCGGGGCGATCGCGGGCGCGACGACTCGGGACGCGGGCGTGGCACCGCTCGTCCGGCTGCTGGGTCACCACGGTCCGGCCGAACCCGGGCTGGCCAAGCGCCGCCTGCGCCGCGAAGCCCTGGAGAAAACGCCGCCAGAGTCACTCCCGGAACCCGCAACGAACACCGAGGACCCGTCATGATCCACTTCGCGCATACCGTGGCCGACCTGCTCGCACGCGGCCACGACCTCGTCCTGGCCACCATCTGCGCCCACTCCGGCTCCACCCCGCGCGACGCCGGGGCGCGCATGGCCGTGCTGCGCGACGGCTCCATCCACGGCACTGTGGGCGGCGGCGTGGTCGAAGCCGCGGCCGTGCGCGCGGCCCTGAGCCTCTTCGCCGCCGCGCCCGGCGCAACCCGATTCCTGGACATGGACCTCACCGGCGAACAGGCCGCGTCCACATCCATGATCTGCGGCGGGCGGCTGCGGCTGTTCCTGGAACGCCTCGACGCGGGCTGCCCCCCTGGCCCCGGCCAACCCCCCGGGCCTGGCAAAGTCCCCGGGACCGGCGAGGCCTCCGGACCCGACAGCGCGGCCGGGCCCGGCGCTACAACGAGTTCCGGGCCCGGCGTGGCCTCGGACGCCGCGCACGCCTGGGTCGCGCTGGACGCGGTGCTCTCCGCCGGGCGCGGGGCCGCGCTGCTCACCGTGCTGGAGAGCGACGCCAACGCGGCCGCGCCGCGCGCCGCGCGCCACGGCCTGGCCCTGCTCGCCGGCCCAAACGTGGGTTCCGCCCCGAACGTGGCCCCTGGCCCCGACGAAGGCACCGCCCTTGCCGACGGCACTGCCCCTGACGAGGGCATCGGCTCGATCGCGGACCATGCGGCCATCCAATGGTTCCCGGCACACGACGACGCCGACGGACAGGTCGGATCCGGCCCCTTCCGGCCGGGCGCGGCGCTTTGCGCCGCCCTGGCGCGTGCTCTGCCCAGGGCCGCCTCGGGCGGCGCGCCCGCGCTCGAGGAGACGGGCGGCGCGCCCCTGCTGCTGGCCTCCCCCTTTCCGGCCGCGCCCGTGCTCTACCTCTTCGGCGCGGGGCACGTGTCCCAGGCCACGGCCGCCGTGGCCGCCGGGGTCGGATTCAGCGTGGTCGTGCTCGACGACCGCGCGGAATTCGCCAACCGCGAACGCTTTCCCCACGCCACGCGCGTCCAGGTGCTGCAAAGCCTGGACACGGCCCTGGCCGAGCTGGGCGACGGCGCGCCCGGCGCACCCGCCGGGCCCGCGGGCGACGACGCCTACCTGGCCATCCTCACGCGCGGCCACCTGCACGACAAGACCGTGCTGGCCCAGGCCCTGCGCACCCCGGCGCGCTACGTGGGCATGATCGGCAGCCGCAAGAAGCGCGACGCCATCTACGACGCCCTGCGCGCCGAGGGCTACACGGAGGCGGACATCGCCCGCTGTCGCTGCCCCATCGGCCTGACCATCGGCGCGCAGACGCCGGAGGAGATCGCCGTGAGCATCGTCGCCGAACTCATCGCCGCTCGCGCCGGAGCCCTGCGATGACCGGTGCGGCCCGTTCGCCCCGCCGCGTCCCCCGCCGCGCATCCTGCGCGCCGGGCGCTCCGTCCACACCGGGAGGCTCGCGGGCGTCGCGCGCGGGCGACCGAGCCGCACGGGGGCGAAAGGAGGAACCCGGCCCGCTGGGCGCGTCGAACGGATCGGCCGCCCCTCCCGGCCCCCCTCCGGCGCTCCGCGCCCATGGGGCAAGGCCTCCCGGCGTCGCCGCCCCGGCCACGCCGGAAAAGACGCACGAAACGGCCGACGGCGGCCCAACCGCAGCGCATGCGCCGATCCCGCCCCGCAGGCCGGGTCCGATGCCCCGCGCGCACGCCCCGGCCGCGCCGAAAAAGCGGCGCGCGCCTGACCGCCGTTGTGCGATGCAATCGCCGGGCACGTCGGGCCTGCCGGACGTATTGACGCGCGCAACCATCCGAGCCGAGGCCCGCCCGACGACCGCCACTGCCGGGGCGGACGCCACGGCCGCCCCGGCAGTGGCCGCCTCCACCCGCCCCGCAAGGAAAGCGGCGTAATGTCCGGTTCTCTCCTTCCTCCGCTCCGGGCCCCCTCCGCCGCCGCGCCCCCCGTCGCTTCCGAAGACCTGGCACGCACCGTGGGCGTGGTCCTGGCGGCCGGATTCTCCTCGCGCATGGGCGCGTTCAAGCCGCTGCTGCCGCTGGGGCCGGAATCCGATGATTTCGGAATCGAGCGGGGCACCCCCCCGGAAACGGCCGCCAAGACACCTTTCAAAGAGAGCCGGGCAGAACGGGCCACGGCTGAAAAGCAGACGGCCGAAACGGTCGCGCCCACGGCCCTGGCGCGCTGCGTGCGCTGCCTGCGCGCGGCCGGGGTGGCGGACGTGCTCGTGGTCGTCGGGCACCACGGCGACGAGACGGCGGCCGCGGCGCGCGCCCAGGGCGCGCGCGTGGTGCGCAACCCGGACCCGACCCAGGGCATGTTCTCCTCGGTGCGCGCCGCCTTCGCGGCCCTGGCCGCGCCCGCCGACAAGGCGGCGCAAGAAGCGGGCGCACCCGAGCGGCCCCCGAAGGGACGAGAGGCGGCGGCGCTCGCTCCCGAGGCACAGGACCCGCCGCGCACCGCGCTGGTCCTGCCCGTGGACATCCCCCTGGTGCGCCCCGCGACCATCGCCCTGCTCCTGGCCGACCATTTCGCGGCGCAACGGGCGATCCCGGCTCCGCAGCCCCGCGCAACGAGCGCCGCCACGCCGCCCGCAGGCCCCACCCCCTGCGGATCGGGGGCGGATCACGGCTTGCTCCTCCCGGCTCCGGAATCGGCAACCACGCCGGGACCGGCAGCCGCTACGAAACCGGACGCTACCGTCGCTTGCCAAGGGGCCGCCAACGCGGCCGCCGCGCCTCATCCGGCTCACAATACGGCCGCGCTTCATCCGACCAAAAACGCGGCCGCGCCGCGAAGCGAAGCGGCAAGGGAAGGCGCACGCCCTGGCGAGCGGACCGAGTACGAGCCGCACGCCGCCCCGGCCGCCCGCGTCCTGACCTATCCGCGCTTTCTCGGCGAGCGCGGGCACCCGCCCGTGATCGACGCCGCGCTTTTCGACGCCGTGCTGGCTCACGACGGCGCGGGCGGCCTGCGCGCCGTGCTCGCAGCCTGGGAAGAGGCGCACCCGGAATCCGTGGGCGAGGTGGACGTGGCCGATACGGGCGTGGCCATGGACATGGACCGGCCCGAGGACTACGCCGCCGCGCGCGCGCATCTGGCCTCGCCCGGCCCCACCGAGGCAGAATGCCGCGCCCTGTGGGGCATCGCGTCCACGCCGGAAAACGTGCGCGCCCACTGCCGCGCCGTGGCCGAGGCCGCGCTCCGCATGGCCCTGGCCCTGAACGCGGCGCGCGCGCGGCGCGGCGCATTCGCGGAGGGCGCACCCGAAACCGAGGCGGCCCCCGGCCCCGCTTCGGGCAAGCGCACCGGGGCTCACGGCGCAATGCCCCCTGCCGGGCCCGCAACACCCGCATTCGGCGCAGCAGCAACCGGAGCCGCCGCAACACCCGCATCCGGCGCGACGGCATCCGAGGGCTCCGTCCCGCCGCCCTCCCGGGCCAAAAGCACCGCGCGGCCGCAGCCCCCGGCCATAGCCCTTTCCCCGGCCATGGTCCTTTCTCAGGGCATGGCCCTTTCCCCGGACGCGGCCCGCCACCCGCATGCGGCCTGCCCCTTGGACACGGCCCTGGTCTTCGGCGCTGCCCTGGCCCACGACGTGGCCAAGGCCCTGCCGCGCCACGCACGGGCCGGTGCCGACCTCCTCGCACGCCACGGGTTCGCCGAAGCAGCGGCCATCGTGGCCGACCACGCGGACCTGGAGCTGGCCGCGGACGCGCCGCTCACCGAGCGAGAAATCGTGTTTCTGGCGGACAAGTACGTGCGCGGCGTCGAGGTGGTGGACATGGAGGAGCGTTACACGGCCAAGCTGGAACGGTTCGGCGACGCCCCGGACGCGCGCGCGGCCGTCGCGGGCCGCCTGGCGCGCGCCGCCGAAGTGCGCCGCCGCTTCCTGGAGGAATCCGGCGCGCGTCTGCCGGATCTGCTGCTAGGGGATTCCCCGGAGCCGGACGCCGGAAACGGCGAAATCAGCGGCCCGGGCAACCCGGGCACGCCGGGGACGGCGAACGCCGCCGACCAGGAGGCCCCATGATTCTGCTGCTGCGCCACGCGCAAGCCTTGGGCGGCGAGGGACGCTATATCGGGAGCACGGACCTGCCGCTTTCCGACGCCGGGCGGGCCCAGGCGCGAGAGTTGGGCGCGGCCTTGGCCGGGTGCGGGGTACGTGCGCTGTTCGCCAGCCCCCTGACACGTGCGCGGGACACGGCGCGGGCCGCCGCCGAGGCCTGTGGGCTGGAAACGACCCTGCTGCCGGACCTGGCCGAAATTCATCTCGGGGCCTGGGAAGGCCGGACCTTCGCCGAGGTGCGCGCGAGCGATCCCGAAGGGTTCGCGGCGCGCGGGGCCGACATGGCCCGCTTCCGGCCGCCGGGCGGCGAATCCTTCGCCGACGTGGCCGCGCGCGCCGAAGCCGCGTTGCGCGTCCTGGCCACCGCGAACGCGCCGTGCGCCGCCGTGGCCCACGCGGGCATCCTGCGCGCGCTCTTCTGCCGCGTCACCGGCCTTCCGCTGGAACACCTCTTCCGCTTCCGCCCCCTGCACGCCTGCGCCCTGGTTTTGGAATCCGCCAAGGACGCGGCCGCAAAAAAAGCGGCCGGGGCCGACGCCCCGGGCCGCGTGCAAAAATCCGATTTCCGCCTCATCGCCTGCAACTGCCCGCCGTCCGGCCTCGCCGCCCTGCTCGCCGCGCGCCGTGCGCGCTGAGGCGGGCGGCCGCGCCGTTTCCGCCTGCGTCGCGCACTTGCGGTGCGTCGTGGCCCCGGCCCATTCCGGCGCGGCGTGCGCACGCCACCCGGCACGGGTGCGGTGCGCCCCCGCGAAGCACCCCGCCGCGCCAGCTCCGGCAGCGGGCGCATGCGCGGGAGCGACCGCGCGTTCGCCGTCGCCCGGCGGGAAAGAATTCACGCGAACGGGAACGGGCCAGCCCGCCGCGCTCAGCGTTCGGCGAGGACCGTGTCGGCCAGGGCGTTGATGACCGTGGCGGCCAGGGCCGAGCCGCCCTTGCGGCCCTCGATGACCACCCAGGGCACGGAATCCGGCGCGGCGGCGGGCTGGCGGGCCATGAGCAGGGCCTTGGACTCCGCCGCATTGACGAAGCCCACGGGCATGCCCACCACCAGGTCCGGCCGCGCCGCGCCCTTGTCCATGTGCTCCAGGAGCCGCAGCAACGCCGTGGGCGCGTTGCCGATGACGAAGATGGACGCCCCGCCGCGCGCCACGGCGCGGTCGATGGCCTCCACCGCGCGCGTGGTGCCCGCGGCCTTGGCCGCGGCGGCCACGTCCGGGTCGCTCATCAGGCAGGACACGGTGCAGCCGAGCGGCTCCATGCGCCGCAGCGGAATGCCCGCGCGGGCCATTTCCGTATCCGTGAAGATGGCGCAGCCGCGCGCCAGCGCCGCGCGCCCGGCGGCCGTGGCGCGCGGATGGAAGCGCACCAGGTCGAGCATCTCGAAGTCCGCCGTGGTGTGGATCATGCGCCGCACCACCAGCCACTCGTGGTCCGCGTAGGGCCGGGGCTCCGGCACCTCGGATTCGATGATCGCCATGGAGCCGCGCTCGATGACCATGGGCTCCATGGTCGTGCCCTCGCGGGCCGCCCGTTCCGTATCCATGTCCAACTCCTTGCAACCGTGTGTCGCGCCTGAACCGAATCGCACCCAAGCCGGGCCGCTGCCGGTCCACAGCGTCCGTTCGTCAGCTTCCGTTCACCGGGACGGGCCGGTCACGCGGGCCGCCCGATGTCCGTTGCGCCGCCGACCGGAAGCGGCGGGAACAGCCCCGCGCCGAAAGGCGGAAAAGACGTCCGCGCGCCCGGGCCTTCCCATTGTCCGCGCCTTTCGCACCGAGTATCCCGCGCGCGGGATGGACGCAACCTGGATTGAATTCGGCGGTCAAGCCCGACGAGCGAACCCGGCGATGCGCCAAACAACGGCATCGTCTTTTCGAAACAGCCTGGTCTCCGCCAACGCGTCTTCGCCGAAGGCGGACCAAAAAGTTTGGGAGAGTCCAGAGAACCCTTTTCAAAGGGTTCTCTGGCCGCCGGAGGCAGCCCCGCCAGGGGCCTCTTCCTACTCCGGCAGGATTTCCTCGCGCAGCACGCGCACCAGGGTGTCCGCGCGCAGCTCCTCCACCTTGTAGCAGCGCGCGCCCATGCGCGCGGCCAGCTCCCCGGCCAGGCCGAAGCTGACCAGCCCCGGCTTCTCCACGTCCACGACCACGGCGCGGATGCGTCCGTCCTCGCGCACGGCGTCGGCCACCTCCATGGCCTCGGCCAGGGGCTTGCCGCCGAAGCTGGCGACGTTGGCCCGGCCGTCGGACACGAGCACGAGCACCGGGAAGGTGGCCGGGTCCTTGCGCAGCCGCGCGTCGAGCACTTGATAGGCCATGGACAGCCCGTCGGACAGCGGCGTGCGTCCGCCCGTGGGCAGCTCTTCGAGATGGCGGTAGGCCAGCTCCACGCTGCCGGTGGGCGGCAGGAGCAGTTCGGCCTCCTGGCCGCGGAAGGCCACGAAGGCCACGGTGTCGCGCTTCTGATAGGCGTCGAGCAGGAGCGAGAGCACCGCGCCCTTGGCCTCGACCATGCGCCGCGCCGCGCCCATGGACCCGCTGGCGTCCACGGCCAGCACGATGCAGCTGCCCACGCGCTTTTCGCGCACCTTGCGCATCAAATCGCCGGTTTCCACGGCCAGGGCGAGCCCCGGATGGGTGCCCGCGCGGGCGCGCTGGTGCGGGGCGGCCGCGCGCAGGGTGGCGTCCAGGGCCAGGTCGGACGGCTTGGGGTCGCGGCGGCTGCGCACGTAGCGCCCGGCCTTGAGCGGCGTGCGCGAGCGCGTACGCTTGCCCGGGCCGGTGCGCGGCACGCGGTCGCGCGCCAGGGGCACGTCGCGCACGCGGAAGGGCTCGCCCACGTCGAAGACCGTTTCGCGCGCCGCGCGCGGCGGGGCCTGTTCCTCGCCCTCGTTCTCCTGGGGCTCGTCGCGCTCCTCGGCCTCGCGCTCCTCGGGCTCGGCCCCCTGGCCGCGCTGCTCTTCCCGAGGGCGCTCGTCTTCGGGATGCTCCTCTTGGGGCTGCTCTTCCTCGGATTCGTCCTGTTCCTGCTGTTCCTCGTGCTCGTGCTCCTCGTCCGGCTCGGGCTCGTCCTGCTCGGGCGGCGGCGGGGGCGCGGGTCGGGCGCGGCTGGCGAGCACCAGCTCGGCGGCCAGGAGCACGTCCTCCAGCCGGACCTCCTGGCGGTCGGCCAGGGCGGCCAGGGCGCGGGCCGCGCGGCGCAGGGTCACGTCCGCGCGGTGCCCGGCCACGTTGGCCTCCAAACACAGCTCGCAGCCCTTGCGTTGCAGGTCCTCGGGCATGCGCACCAGGGGCAGGATACGCCGGGCCTGGACGATGGCCGCGCGCAGACGCTCCTGCTCCGGCTCCCAGTGCCGGGCGAAGGCAACGGGGTCGCGCTCGAAGGCGTCGCGCAGGCGGACCACCTCCATGCGCGTGTCCACGTCCGTGGGCGCGGCCACCTCCACGCACAGGCCGAAGCGGTCCAGAAGCTGGGGCCGCAGCTCGCCCTCCTCGGGGTTCATGGTGCCCACGAGGATGAAGGCCGCCGGGTGCGCGGCGGACACGCCCTCGCGCTCGACCACGTTGATGCCCGTGGCCGCCGCGTCCAGGACCAGGTCCACGATGTGGTCGTGCAGGAGGTTGACCTCGTCCACGTAGAGGATGGCGCGGTGCGCCAGGGCCAACAGGCCGGGCTGCAGCACGCGGCGGCCCAGGCGCACGGCGTGCTCCAGGTCCAGGGTGCCGGCCACGCGGTCCTCGGTGGCCCCGAGGGGCATGTCCACCACGCGCGTGACGCGCCGGGCGCGGGGCAGCCGTTCGCCCGCGTCCGCGCGCGCGCGGCAGGCGTCGCAGAGCACGCCGTCCGGGTCGCAGCCGAAGGCGCAGCCCCCGACCACCTCGATCTCGGGCAGCAGCGCGGCCAGGCCGCGCACGGCCGTGGACTTGGCCGTGCCCTTCTGCCCGCGCACGAGCACCCCGCCGATGGCCGGGCACACGGCGTTGAGCACCAGGGCGGTGCGCATGCGCTCCTGGCCCACCAGGGCCGTGAAGGGATAGACCAGGCGACGCGCCGAGGCTTTCGACGCCGCCGGACCGGCCGGACCGGCCGGATTGGCCGGGCTGGGCGAGCCTGAAGAAAAAACGGTCATGCCTGTCCTCACGGGACCGGATCAGGAGGCCGCGCCGAGGATGGCGTCCACGCGGTCCGCGTCCAGGCCGATCTTCTGGAAGGGCTTCTTGCGCATCCGGTGCGGCAGGGCCATTTCCGCGGCGCGTTTCACGTCCTCGCGCGTGGCCGCCTCCCGGCCCTCCAGGGCCGCGAGCGCCCGCGCCGCGCGGACCATGACCAGGTCGGCGCGGTGGCCGTCCACGTTCATGCCGATGGCGATCTCGGCCACGTTGCGCAGCACGTCGTCGCAGACCTCCACGGACGGCACGCGCTCGCGCGCGGCCACGATGCGCTCGCCCAGACGCCTTTCCTCGGCCTCGCGCGCGGCGCAGAACCCGGCCGGGTCGGCCTCGAAGGCCGCGCGGCGGCGCACCAGCTCCACGCGCGCCTCCAGGTCCATGATCCCGCGCACCTCCACGCACAGGCCGAAACGGTCCAGGAGCTGGGGCCGCAGCTCGCCCTCCTCCGGGTTCATGGTGCCCACGAGCACGAAGCGCGCCGGGTGCGAAAAGGACACGCTCTCGCGCTCCACGGTGTTCACGCCCATGGCCGCCGCGTCCAGGAGCACGTCCACGATGTGGTCGTCGAGCAGGTTGACCTCGTCCACATAGAGGATGGAGCGGTTGGCCTCGGCCAGGATGCCGGGCTCGAAGCGGCGCTCGCCCTTCTTGATGGCCCATTCCAGGTCCAGGGTGCCGAGCACGCGGTCCTCGGTGGAGCCCACGGGCAGGTCCACCACGCGCACGCGGCGGCGCTCGGTCTCCAGGGCCTCGCCCGCGGCCACGCGCGCGGCGCAGTCCGGGCAGAGGCAGTCGCCCGCCGCCGGGTCGCAGGCGAACCGGCACCCGGCCACGGCGGCCATCTCCGGCAGCAGCAGGGCCAGGCCGCGCACGGCCGTGGACTTGGCCGTGCCCTTTTCCCCGCGGATGAGCACCCCGCCGATGGTCGGGTCCACGAGGTTGAGGACCAGGGCCGTCTTCATCTTCTCTTGGCCCACGATGGCCGTGAAGGGATAGGTGTAATGCCGCACTTCCAGCTCCTTGCGATTCTTGCGTAACGGCGCGTCCCGCCGGGGGCCGGGTCAGCGCCCGGCGCGCTCGCGCGCCATCTCGTCCATCATGGCCTTCCACTGTTCCACGTCCTCGGGCCGCAGCACGTCCACGGCCCCGCCCTGGAACTCGCCCTGAACCTCGCCCATGTCCTCCTCCAGCCACCCCTCCATCTCCAGATAGGCCTCGCGCAGCCCGTCGAGGACCTCGGGATCGGCCTGCCAGAGCCCCCGGCTCTCGGCCTCCAGCAGACGGCGGCCGATCTCCTCCAGGGCCCAGGGGTTGTGCTCGCGGAAGAACTCGCGGTTCTCCTCGTCGAGCACGAAGGTCTTGGCGATGTCGTCGAAGATCCAGTCGTCCACCTCCTCGGTGGTGGCCTCCCAGCCGTAGACGCGGCCCACGCGCTTGGAGATGTCGCCCGCGCCCTTGTAGCCGTGGCGCTTCATGCCCTCGATCCACTTGGGGTTGAGCAGCTTGGTGCGCACCACGCGGCGGACCTCGTCGGCCAGGTCGCGGACCTGCACGCGCTCGGGCTCGCGCGTGTCGCCGTAGTAGGTGCGCACGGGCGCGCCCTTGACCGCGCGGGCCGCGGCGGTCATGCCGCCGTGCGAGCCGTAGTAGGCGCAGCAGCCGAAGAGGTCGTGCTCGTCGGAGACGACCTTGTTGTAGGTCACGTCCACGGTCTTCAGGCTCGATTCCAGCTCGCGCGGGCTCTTTTCGCCGAACACGCCCTTGCCGTAGGCGAAGCTGTTCCAATAGATGAAGATGTCCGAGAGGTCCTTCTCGTCCTTCCAGGCCGAGGCGTAGACCGCGAGGTTGACCCCGGCCTGGTAGGTGCCGGGCTTGGCCGAGAAGAGGCGCAGCGTGGCGCGCCGCCAGGCCTCGGCGGCCGCGTCGGGCTCGGTTTCGTCGCCCACCTTCTCCAGGGCGTGCCTGCGCACGAAGTTCCGGTCCAGGGGCTCGTCCAGCGCGGCCACGGCGCGCACGGCCTCGTCCACGAAGTCCATGGCCTCGGGGAAGCTGTCGCGCAGCAGCCCGGAGACGCGGATGGTCACGTCGATGCGCGGGCGGCCGAGCTCTTCCAGCGGGATGACGTCGAAGCCGCGCACCCAGCCGTTGGAGAGCCAGCGCGGGCGCACGCCGAGGAGCGAAAGGATCTGGCCCATGCCCTCGCCGTCGGCCCACATCATGTCGTTGCACATCCAGAACAGGGCCACGTTCTCGGGATAACGGCCCTCCTCGGCCAGGTGCTTTTCCACCAGCGCGGCGGCCAGCCGGTCGCCCACGCGGTACCCGGCCTTGGTCGGGATGCGCCGGGGGTCCAGGGAATAGAAATTGCGGCCCGTGGGCAGGATGTCCTCGCGGCCCCGGCTGATGACGCCCGAGGGCCCGGCGGGCACGTGGCCCCCGGCCGCCGCGCCGAGCAGGGCGTCGATCTCGCGCGAATCCTTCATGCGCCGATCGATGTCCAGGATGCGCGGGGTGAAGGGCGCGAGTTCACCCGCGAGATTTTCGTCCGTCTCCAGGGCGCGCGCGATGGCCGCGTCGCGCCCTTCGCCCAGGGCGGCCACGCGCGCGGGCAGGCCCGCCGCGCCGCCGTTCTCGTCCGCCGCCAGCACCGCGCCCACGTAGGCCGCGCCGAGCCGCTCGATCTCTTCCAGGAGGTCGGCGTGGCTGCGCAGATAGCGCGCGTCCACGGCCCCGGGCTCGGCCAGCAGCGCGCCCAGGTCCAGCCCCAGGGCGCGGCACAGGGTGCGCCGCAGGGAGCGTTCGTCGCCCGCGTCGTAGCGCACGATGTTGTAGACGAACTCCGTGCGCCGCTCGCCCTCGGGCAGGGAGCCGAAGACGTGCATGCCGTCGCAGATGCGCGTGTTGCGGATCAGCCCCAGGGCCTCGTGCACGCGCGCGGCAAAGGCGGAGAATTCCTCGCCTTCGCGCGGCTTGACCTGCGATTCCAGGTTCGCGGCGGCCACGCCTTCCCGAATGAGGTGTTCGAGCTGGTGCGCGCGCGCGGGATCGGCGTGGCGCGCGCGCTCGTAGTCGCCGAGCAGCCGGTCCAGCTCCTCCAGCTCCTCGTAGAGCCCGCCGCGGACCATGGCGGTCTGCATGTGGTCCACCAGGGTGGCGTAGGAGCGGCGCTTGGCGATGGTGCCCTCGGGCGGGTTGTCGGAATTGTAGATGTACAGGTGCGGGCAGTCGTGGATGGCGATGTCCGGCAGACAGGATTCGGACAGACCCACGCTCTTGCCCGGGAGGAATTCCAGGTTGCCGTGCGTGCCCACGTGCACGATGGCGTGCGCGCCGAAGTCGTCCATGAGCCAGCGGTAGGTGGCCAGGTACTGGTGCGGCGGCGGGATGTCCGGGTCGTGGAGGATCTTGCAGACCCGGCCGTCGCAGCGTGGGCCCGCGCAGCCGCGCTTGGGCTGCACGCAGACCACGGCGTTGCCGTAGGACACGCCGGTGACGAGCATCTCGCCCTCGTGGACCATGGCCGCGGGCACGCCGTTGACTTCCTCGCCCGGGGGATTGCCCCAGGCCGCGCAGATGCGCTCGCGCACGGCCCGGGGAAAGGTGTCGAACCATTTGCGGTAGTGCGCGGCGTCGAGGCGCGCCAGCGCGCCGCCCTTTCTCGCGATCTCGTCCACCGTGGTCCAGCGGAACTCGGAGACGGCCTTGCGCTCCATGATCGTGCCGATCAGTTCCTCGCCGCTGGCAGGCGGGTCCACGCGATAGCCCGCGTCGCGCATGGCTTGCAGGATGCGCGCCGTGGACTCCAGGGAATCCAGCTTGGCCGCGCCGCCCACCGAGGCCTCCACCGAGGCGCAGGGATTGTTGTGCAGCACGAAGGCGATCCTGCGCTCGGCCACGGGCACGCGGCGCAGCCTCACCCAGCGCGCGGCGCGGCGCACCAGCTTGGCGCAGCGCTCGGCGTGCGGCACGCGGCGCTCGATGGACGCGCCGGAGCCGTCGTCCTCGAACCGCTTGCCCCCGCCGAGGTAGAAGGGCTCGATGACGCCCTCGAACTCGGGCATGGCCACGCCCCAGGCCACTTCCGCGCCGAGCCCCTGCGGGTCGGCCTCCCACTCCTCCACCGTCTTGGCCGAGGAGAACACGGGCTGGAGCACGGGCACGTTCAGCCGCTTGAACAGGGCCGCGCCGTCGGCCGCCGCGCACTCGGCGTTGGCCTCCTGGCCCCGGCGGCTGCCCAGGAAGAAGGGCTGCAGCTTGACGAGCAGTTCCACCCGGCTCTTGCCGTCCGGCCCCAGGAAGGCTTCCTCGGTCCAGGCCAGGGCGCCCTTGTTGCCCAGGGCGTCGTCCTTGATGGAGTTGGAGAAGGCGCAGAGCACGCGGAAGCCGCGCGTTTCGAATTCGTGGACCAGCGCGTCCTCCACGTCGGTGACGCCGTTGACCCAGAAGTAGCGGCCCATGAGCAGGCCGACCACGGGCGCGTTTTCCAGGCCCCGGCCCTCGGCGTAGATCTCGTACCAGCGCAGATAGTCCTCCACGGCGTCGAAGTGCGGCAGGGGCGCGTCGGGGTGGTAGAGCCCGTCCCAGGGCACGGGCGCGGGCGCGGCGCAGGCGGCAACGCGTTCGGCCGTGCGCGCGGGGGAGTCGCCGGGCGTGAAATTGGCCGCCAGATAGCGCAGCAGGTTGGCCACGTTGTCCGCGCCGCCGTAGGTCATGTAGCGGTTGGCGACCTCCAGGATCCCCGGGGAGACCGAGGACAGGGTCCAGTAGGTGGGGTCGTAGCTCAGGCAGACCACGGGCGTGCGCTCGCCCAGGGCGCGGATGTCCTCCTCCATGGTCTCCCAGAACGATTCCGTGGAGCGGTAGAGGAAGACCGCGTCGGCCGCGCGCAGTTTTTCCAGGGCCTCGGCGCAGCGCTCGGGCTCGGTTTCCAGGGTCTTGGAGGAATAGAGCGCGAGCTCGACCTCTTCCACTTGGGCCGCGGCCCGTGCCAGGGCCCCGGCGTGGCTGTTCCACACGATGGCTGCGATGCGCATTGCGTCTCTCCGCGGGTCTGTCGTTCGCCGGTCGCCGGTTGTCCCGGAGCCGGGCCTCCGGCGGGGCGCGGCCCGTCCCCCAAGGAACGATCCGCGTCCCGCCGCTCAGGGCGTACGGGCTAGAAGGTATAGCGCAGGGTCACGAAGAAGGAGCGGCCCGGCGCTTCGCTGGACTTGGTCTCCCTGATCTCCTCGTTGAGGATGTTGGTCACGTCGAGCGAGGCCTCCAGCTGGGTTTCGCCGATGGCGAAGGCCCGGGAGACCTGCGCGTCGAAGTCCGTATAGTCGCCGTAGGTCTGGGTGTTGGCGCTGTTGTATTCGATGGAGCCCATTGTGCGGCCCACGATGCGCAGGTTGAACAGGGCCGGGTTGGCGTAGTCGAAGCCGTAGGAGACCTTGGAATTGGGGATGCCGGTGGGCCGCTTGCCCTTGTAGGTGCCGGAAAGGATCTCGGCGTCGGTCATGGTGTAGCCGCCGAAGAAGCGCCAGCGCTCGCTGAACTGCCAGGCGGCCTCGATCTCGGCCCCGTGGATGTCCACGCGGTCCTCGTTGCGGTAGGTCTTCAGGGTGTTGCCGCCGGCGTCCACGCCGTTGTCCACGGTGGCGATGTAGTCGTGGGCCGAGGTCTTGTAGGCGGTCAGCCCCACGGACATGCCCTGGTCGTTGCTCACGTCCATGCCGATCTCGTAGGTGGTGGACTTCTCGGGATCGAGGTTGGGGTTGGCCTGATAGACGGTCGAGCCGGAGATAAACTCGCCGTAGAGCTTGTTCAGGTTGGCCACGCGGAAGGCCTGGCCCACGGCGGCGCGCAGGGCGAGGCCCTCGGACACGTTGTAGCGCACGCCCACGCGCGGGGACACGCTGGAGTGGCTGGCGGCGTCGTATTCGTTCTTGGTCGGGCTCAGGTCCGTGTCCTTGTCGAAGCCCTCGTGCGTGCGCCAGTAGTCGTAGCGCAGGCCGGGCACGATCACGAGGCGGTCGTTGAAGAAAGTCATCTCGTCCTGCAGGAACACGGAATAGACGTCCTGCAGGCCGCCGCGCGTGCGTTCGCGCGCGCCGCTGCGGTAGGAGTACTTGGTGTCCATCCCGTTGCGCGTGAAGGAGAGCCCCGTGGTGATGAAGTGGCTGTCGCCCAGGGCGAAGGAGGCCTGGCCCTCGCCGCCCATCTGCCACTGGTCGCCGGTCTTGGTGTATTCCACCCGCGTCGGATTGGTCGTGCTGTCGGGGTTCTCGTACTTGCCGTCGGTGTAGCCCGCGTGGCCGGTGAAGGTGGTCTTGACCGTGCCGAAGTCCTTCTCGTAGGTGGCGCGGCCGCGGTAGTCGGTGTTGGTGAAAAGCAGGAAGTCCGGGTCGAACTTGTACATGCCCTGGTTCCTGAAGTTACCGTAGGAGGTGTCCACGGTCAGCCTGCTGGTCTCGTCGAAGTCGTAGGTCACGGCCCCGCGCGCCATCTCGCGCCGCGCGCGGACATCCTCGCCGTTGTTTTCGCTGCGCTCGTCCTCGGGCCGCGTGGCGTAGCCCTGGGTGCCGGTCATCTTGCCGGACAGGGTGTAGCCCAGCTTGCCCTTGCGCGCCGAGTGGCGCAGCCCCTCGGACCAGGTGTCGAAGGTGCCGAAGCCCGTCTCCAGGGTGGTGGTGGAGCCTTCCTTCACGGGCTTGCGGGTGATGACGTTGACCACGCCGCCCATGGCGTGGCTGCCGTAGAGGGCCGAGGCCGGGCCGCGCAGCACCTCGATGCGCTCGATATCGTCCTTGTTCAGCAGGGACCATTCGAACTGCTGGGACTGGGCGTCGGCGTAGGGCACGCCGTCGATGAGCACGAGCACGCGGCCCGAGTCCGCGCCCATGCCGCGGATGATGACCTTGTTGTAGGTGCTCGTGGAGAGCGGGCCGCGGCCGTTGTAGACCATGACCCCGGCGGTGTCCTTGAGCACGCTGATGGCGTCCTGATAGGGCGAGCGCTCGATATCCTCGCGCGTGACCACGGAGACGGCGCTGGGCACGTACTGCATCTCGCGTTCGGTGCGCGTGGCCGTGACGACCATCTCGCGCATGGCCGTGGCGTTGGCGGAGCGGGCGGCCCGACTGGCGTCGGGACCGGTCCCTTCCGCGACCTGCCCGTCCGTCTGGCCGTCCGTCTGGTCGGCCGCCAGGGCGGGCGCGACGCACAGGCACGCGGCAAGGATCAGGGCCAGGACGACCGCGCGCGCGCAGGTCTTGGCCGTGGTCACGGAAAACTTTTGGGCCGGGGGCATGAATGCACACGTCATGGCTCGTCTCCAAATCATCGCTCAAGGGTTGGTGTACGAACGGTCGCGCTCCGCGCGCGCACCGGGGTCGCGGGGAGCGCCCCCGCAGGCGTCGCGGGAGGGGGCGGGAACGTCTGCGCCGTCCCCGCGGAGAGCGACGTTTCCGCAGGGCGTGCCGCCTCCTCGCATTGCATCGGTTTCGGCCGCGCGCGGCGCGGGCGGCCCGGCGGGCAGAAAGGCGCGCCTGCCCGCGCAGTCCACCTCGACCACGTCCACGCCGTAGACCTCGCGCACGGTGCGCGCCGAAAGCACGTCGTCCGGCGCGCCGCAGGCGGCCACGCCGCCCTGGTGCAGCACGAGCACCGCATCGCAGAAGCGCAGGGCCGCGTTGAGGTCGTGGATGGCCACCAGCGCGCCCACCGCCCGCTCGCGCGCGGTTTCCGCCACCAGGCCGAGCACCTCTTCCTGATGGCGCAGGTCCAGGCTGCTGGTGGGCTCGTCCAGGAGCAGGTAGCGCGCCTCCTGGGCAAAGGCGCGGGCCAGGAGCACCTTCTGGCCCTGGCCGCCGGAAAGCGCATCGAAGTCGCGGCCCGCCAGCGCGGCCAGCCCCAGGGCGCGGATGGCCGCGTCGGCGCGCTCCAGGTCGTGGGCCGAGGGTCGCCAGGCCATGTGCGGCCTGCGGCCCATGAGCACGGCCTCGAACACGGTCAGGGGAAGCTTCAGGGGCCTGGCCTGGGGCACGTAGGCCAGGAGCGCGGCGCGCTCGCGCGGGCCCATGGCCGCGCTGGCCCGCCCGTCCACCAGGACCTCGCCCGCGCGGGGCCTGAGCAGGTGCAGCACGCACCTGAGCAGCGTGGACTTGCCCGCGCCGTTGGGCCCGAGCACGCCGAGCACCGCGCCCGGGGCCACGGCGAAATCCACCCCGGAAAACACGTCGGCCCCGTTGTAGGCGAAGCGCAGGTCGCGGACTTCGAGCATCACCAGTCCTCCCGGCCCCTGCGCAGCAAGAGGTGCAGGAAAAAGGGCACCCCCAGAAACGAGGTCATGATCCCGATGGGGATGATCTGCGGCTGCCACAGGGTGCGGCCGACCAGGTCCGCGGCGGCCACCAGGGCCGCGCCCAGACAGCAGGCCGCGGGCAGCAGCACGCGGTGATCGCCGCCCACGAGCATGCGCGCCAGGTGCGGGGCCACCAGGCCGATGAACCCGACCACGCCGGTGAAACAGATGGCCCCGGCCGTGGCCAGCGCGCCGAGCACCAGTCCCCCGGCGCGCAGTCGGGCCACGTCCACGCCCATGGAGCGCGCCGCGTCGTCGCCCGCGGCCAGCAGGTTCAGATCCCACGAGACGCGCAGCAGCAGGGGCAGCGGCGGCAGGATCATCAGGCAGGCCACGGCCACCTCGGGCCAGCAGGCCTTGGACAGGCTGCCGAAGGCCCAGAACACGATGGCCTGCACCTCGTGCTCGGTGCCCAGGTACTGGATGAAGGAAGTCAGCGAGGAGAAGAGGAACATGATCGCCACGCCGCCGAGGATGAGCACCGACGAGCCCCCGGCGGCCCCGCGCTTGATGCGCGCGATGCCCAGCACCAGGAACGAGGCCGCCAGCGCGAAGCAGAAGGCGCTGGCCGCGGGCAGCCAGCGGCTCATGGACCCGGAGACGATGACCAGGGCCGCGCCGAAGGCCGCGCCCGAAGCCACGCCCAGGGTGAAGGGCGAGGCCAGCGGGTTGCGCAGGATGGCCTGGGAGGCCACGCCGCCCGCGGCCAGCCCCGCACCCACCAGCGCGGCCATGAGCACGCGCGGCAGGCGCAGCTGCCAGACAACGGTGGCGGCGAAATCGTTCTGGCGCGCCAGGCCGCCGAGCACCTGCGCGGGCGACAGTCCGGACGCCCCGGCGCACAGCCCGGCCAGGACCACGGCGACGAGCAGCACGGCGAGCAGCGCGAGCATGCCGGTCTTGCGCGCCAGCAGCGCGCCGTAGACCGCGGTGGGCGAGGCGGACGGATCGAGGCCGAGGGCCTGTCCGGACACGCAGCCGGGGTTCATGCCCGGCGCGCAGCCGGACGTACAGTCGGGCGTACAGCCGGACCTGCAGTCGGGCGCCGTGGGCGGAGCGGCAGTCATGGCGCGACCTCCGGCTTCGGGCCGGTCCCGGCGTCGCCGGCCACATCGGGCGGCGTGGCCGAGCCGTCGCGCAGGGGCATGTGCTGGAAGCGGGCCATGTACTCGGCGTGCAGAGCGCGCGGGTCGATGTCCGCGCAGGTGGCCGGATGCAGCCAGCGGGCCAGATAGGCCAGGGCCACCACGGTGCGCGGGCCGGTGTAGATGTCCGCGTTGAGCACGTAGACGCGCCCGGTCCCGGCGGCGCGCGTCTCGCGCAGCCCCGGGCGGCGCAACAGCTCCCGGCGGGCCTCCTCCAGCGGAACCGGGGAGCCCGTGGCGTAGGTGTCCGGGAACGAGCCGGACTTGACCACCACCTCGGGATCGCGGGCCATGACCCATTCCGGACTCACGAGCACGCGCATGGCCGAAAGCTCCGCACCCAGGTTGGCTCCGTTGGCCAGGGTACAGCGCTCGTGCCCGCTGGAGCCCGGCCCCAGGGCGAAGAATGCGCCGTAGCTTTCCATGTACACCGTGGGCCGGTGCGCATCCGCCGCGGTGCAACGCTCCACCGCGCGCACGCGCTCGGCCTCCCAGTCCAGAAATTCCCGCGCGGCCGCCTCGCGGCCGAACACGCGGCCCAGCGTGGTCACGTCACGATGAAAATCCGCATACTTGTGCAGGTCCAGACGCAGCACGTCGATGCCGAAGGGCGTGAGCTTGGCCTCCAGCTCGGGCCCGGGCGTGTGCCCGTAGGCCAGCACCAGGTCGGGCCTCAGCGCGGCCACGGCCTCCAGGTCCGGATCGTTGAACGTGCCCACGTAGGCGGCGTTGGCCAGTTCCGGCCAAAAGGCGCGCGTCTTGTCCAGCCAGCGCGAGATGCCCACGATGCGGTCCTGCACGCCGAGCACGCGCATGATCTCGGCCGCATTCTTGTTCAACGCCACCACGCTGCGCGCTGGCCGGCGCACCCGCACCTCGCGACCCAGCGCATCCGGCACCACAACGACGTCGACGGCGCGCGCGGCAGGCGTTGCGGGCAACATCGCACAAATTGATATGCATATCGTAGCACAAATATACCTATATCGTGCTATTCTACTCATTCTTATGTCCACTATGCATATCGTTTTCATTTCAGCATACCTTATTGCGCGCTTTTCCAGCAAAAGCAGACGAAGCAATAGTATAAAAAGATTTGCTAATCAATCCGAAATTGAATACTAAATCAAAAACAATGACACGCACGGGTGATATTTTGCGCGCCGGGAGGCCCGGCTTGCGCGATCGCCCCGGCGCGCCGGACGATTGCCGCTCTTGCCGGAAGAAGACGCAGGGAAGCGGGCCCGGGACGCGGCAGGCGAGTCGAGGAAAACGAAAAGCGGGCCGGGCGGCCCGGGTCACGGCGCAGCCACCGGGTGGGGTCCGACCCCGCCTTGCCGGTATCGCGGAACGCGCCCGACGGGCATGTCGGCGCGCCGACGCCCGCGCGCAGGCCGCCCGAACACGGCGCGCCCGAGCAAACATTCTTGAAGGACGCACAGCCGCAGGACGCACGAGCACAGGGCGCGCGATCGCACCGTCCCGCGCCGCGCCCGACCCGGCCGGACCGCCGGCCCGCAGGCCGGGACGCCGCACCCAGGAGCACAGCACATGATCCGCATCGAGGCGCTGACCAAGCGCTACAAAAACAAGACCGCACTGGGCGGGATCAACCTGCGCGTCGAGCCGGGCGAACTCTTCGCCTACCTGGGCCCCAACGGCGCGGGCAAGACCACGACCATCCGCATCCTCACGGGCCTGACGCGCATGACCTCGGGCGCGGCGTTCGTGGCGGGCCACGACATCACGGTCGAGCCCGTGGAGGCCAAGCGCGCCTGCGGCGTGGTCTCCCAGGCCATGAACCTGGACCACGAGCTGTCGGTGCGCGAAAATCTTGACGTGCACGCCCGGCTCTTCGGCCTGGAATCCCCGGCGCGCGGGCGGCGCATCGACGAGCTCCTGGAGTACATCGAGCTGGCCGACCGCGCGAAGATGGCCGTGCGCGGGCTCTCCGGCGGGCTCAAGCGGCGGCTGATGATCGCCCGCGCGCTGATCCACTCGCCGCGCGTGCTTTTTCTGGACGAGCCCACCGTGGGCCTGGACGCGGAGATCCGCCGCCGCACCTGGGCGCTGATCAAGCAGGTCCAGCTCGACGGCACCACCGTGTTCCTGACCACCCACTACATCGAGGAGGCCGAGTTCCTGGCCGACCGCGTGGTCTTCCTGGACGAGGGGGCCATCGTGGCCCAGGACACCCCGGCCGCGCTGATGAACGCCCTGGGCGAATGGTCGCTGGACAGCGTGCGCAACGGGCACATCGACAC
Source organism: Desulfovibrionaceae bacterium (assembly GCA_015709205.1). Classification (GTDB taxonomy): domain Bacteria; phylum Desulfobacterota; class Desulfovibrionia; order Desulfovibrionales; family Desulfovibrionaceae; genus JACCQO01. The sequence continues at coordinate 32,991 of JACCQO010000016.1, read as the reverse complement.
CCTGCACTTTCGCACGCGCGAGGAGGCCGCGGCGCACGCGGCCCGGCACGACGGGTCCTTCACCCTGCGCCGCGTGAACCTCGAGGACTGTTTCCTGCACATGACCGGAAAGAAGATCGCCCCCCGGGCGAATTGAATCGAACGGACACGAAGGGAGAAGCACATGCCGCTTACGTCCGGAAGCCGGGCCGTGTACTACCGCGAGCTCCTGGTGCTCAAGAAACGGCTCCCGCGCCTGCTCGGCTCCATGGCCGTCTCGCCGCTGCTCTACATGGTGGCCTTCGGCTCGGCCATGGGCGACGTCACCGTGCAGGGCAGGCCCTACGCCGAATTCCTGGTGCCCGGGCTCATCGCCATGACGTCCATGACCCAGGCCTGGGCCATCGCCAGCGAGATCAACATCGCCCGCTTCTACTGGCGCATCTTCGAGGAGTTCCAGATCGCGCCGATCACCGGCGCGGACTACGTGGCCGGGGAGGTGCTCGCCGGGATCACCCGGGCCTGTCTGTCCATGCTCGTGATCCTGGTCATGGGGTTGGCCTTCGGCGTGCACCTGCGCTTCCTCAGCCCCCTGTTCTGGCTGGCCGCGCTGCTCAACGCCTTTGTCTTCGCCTCCCTGGCCGTGGCCGTGGCCATGCTCGTCAAGTCGCACGCGGACCAGGCCATGATGACCAGCTTCGTGATCACGCCCATGGCCTTTCTCGGCGGCACGTTCTTTCCGGTGGAGCGGCTGCCGGAATGGGCGCGCGTGCCCCTGCACTTCCTGCCGCTCACGCACGCGGCCCACGCCATCCGCGCCGCGGCCTTCGGCGAGACGCCCAACGGCCTTTCCTACGTGCTGCTCGCCGCGCTCGGGCTGATCTTCTTCGTGGTCGCCCTGCGCTGCGTGGGCCGGGCCCGGGACTAAGGGACCTGAAGACGAGGAGACGAGAAGACGCCATGCCGACGACCCGACCGACGCACGCGGCCCCCGGGGCCCGCCCGAACCACCCGACAGCGCGGCACCGTGCGCGATATCTGCCGCTGTTCCTGGCCCTGGCGTTGCTGCTCGCGCCGGCCTGCGCGGGCCCGGCCCGGGCGCAAGCGGCGGGCGCGCCGGACGCCGCCGAGGTGGACCGCGCCACGCGCGCGGCCGTGGCCGAGGTGGCCAAGGCCCAGGAGCGCGCCGACCGCTGGGCCGAGGAAAAGCCCGGCCTGGAGGCCGAGGCGCGCGAGCTCAAGGCGCGCGAGGCCTGGCTGGAATTCCAGGTGCGCAGGCACGAGGGCTACGTGGCCGAACGCCGACGCCGCGTGGCCGAGCTGGAGCGCCGCAAGGCCGAGGCCGCGCGCCTGGGCCAGGAGCTGGAGCCCCTGCTGGAGGCCGTCCTGGCGCGGCTGGAGGCCTTCGTGGCCGCCGATCTGCCCTTCCTGGCCCAGGAGCGGCGCGCGCGGCTGGCCTTCCTGCGCGAGTCGCTGGACGACTGCCGGTTGGGGCTGGGCGAAAAGCTGCGCCGGGTACTGGAGGCCCTGCAGGTGGAGGCCGACTACGGCCGCGGCGTGGAGGCCGGAACCGTGGAACTGCCCCTGAACTCCGCCACTGCCAAGGGCGGCGCAGTCGCAACGGACGGCGCAATCCCAACGGACGGCGCGGCCTCTGCGGGAGAGGCGCGCGGCGCGGCCGCCGCGAATGCCGCCACCGGCCCCACGGTGCGCGTGGCCACCTACCGGCTGGGCCGGTTGGGCTATTTCTATCTGGCCGCGGACCCGGACGCCGGGGTCGGCGCGGCCGGGCGCTGGGATCCGGCCGCGCGGGCCTGGCGGCGGCTGGACGGCGACGCCGGGACGGACCTGGCGCGCACCCTGCGCCAGGCCATCGACATGGCCGAACGCCGCCGCGCCGCCGACTTCCTGGAATTTCCCCTGCCCGGGCCCGGCCCCGGGCCGGAGGACGCGCCTGCCCCGCCCCAGTCCGGGCCCATCGAATCCGGACCGGCCATATCCGGACTGACCGAGTCCCGCCCGACCGAGTCCAGAGTGACCGAGTCCGGGCCAACCGATTCCGGGCCGACCGGCCCGCAGGCCGCGGCCGGGCCGCCCCCCTCCGGCCCGACCACGGCCGCTTCCGGTGCGCACGGAAACGGCGCGGCAAGCGCCGCGACGACCGCCACGGCAAAGGGGGCGGCGCAATGATCCCTCGCCTCTTCACCCACGCCGCCCGACCCGGCCGGCCCGTTCGGTCCACCTCGTCCGGCTGGGCGGCTCTGCGCGGGCTCTGCGTCGCGGGCCTGCTCATCTGCGCCGCCGCGCTTCCGGCGCGCGGCGCGGACTGGAACGCGGCCGCCGCCCAGGCCCTGGAGACCGCCGCCGCACGCCGCGCCGAGGCCGCGCGGCTGGACGCGGCCGTGCGCGCCGAACGCGCCGGGCTGCGCGACGAACTGGCCCGGCTCAAGGCCACGACCAAGAGCGGCGAACAGCGCTTGGCCGCCTTGCAGGACGAGCTGCAGAAACTTCTGGCGCGCGAGGACGCCCTCAACGCCGAGCTGGCCGAACAGGGCGAGGAGCTCAAGACCGTGGAGGGCGCGGTGCGCGCCTCGGCCAAGGGGCTCGACGGCCTGCTCCGCGCGCGCGCCGTGGCCGGGGGCGGCCCGGAGCGCGCGGCGCGGCTCTCCGCGCTGCTCGGCGAACTGCTCGACGGCCGGACCTTCCCGGGCCCGGACTCGGTCGCGGCCCTGGCCGACGCCTGTTTCGAGGAAATGGCCCTGTCCGGCCGCGTGCTGCGCACGCGCGGGCCGATGATCGCGCCCGACGGCCGCACCGTGGACGCGGACCTGCTCCAGGCCGGAGCCTTCACCGGCTACTGGCGCGCGGCCGACGGGGCAGTGGGCTTCCTGCTGCCCGCGGGCGGGTCCGTGCCCGCGGCGGCCTCGGTCGCGCCGCCGCGCGCGCTGCGCAGCGGCCTGGAGACCGCCTTCGCCGCCACGGACGCCGGTGCGACCGGTTCGACCGGTGCGGCCGGTTCGACCGGTGCGGCCGGTTCGACCGGTGCCGCGCCCCTTCGCCTGCCCATCGACGTGTCCCACGGCGCGGCCTTCGCGCGGCTGGCGCAGTCCAAGGACGTTTCCGAATGGCTGGCCTCGGGCGGCGTGCTCGTCTGGCCCATCCTGCTGGTCGGGTTGGCCGGGCTGCTCCTGGCGGCCGAGCGCACCATCGCCCTGTTCCGGCTCTCCGCCGATTCCGGTTCCGTGATGGAGCGCGCCCGGAGCCTGGCGCGCGGGGGCGAGCTGGAGGCCTGCCGCGAGCTGTGCGCAGAGCGGCCGCGCATGCCCGCCTGCCGCGTGGCCGCGCGGGCCCTGGCGGCCATGCGCGGCCGCGCCGCCGTGGCCGAAAGCGCGCTGCAGGAGGCCCTGCTCGGCGAACTGCCCCGGCTGGAGCGGTTCCTGCCGACCCTCTCCGTGCTCGCGGCCGTGGCCCCGCTGCTCGGGCTGCTCGGCACGGTCACGGGCATGATCACCACCTTCCACGCCATCACCGTGTTCGGCGCGGGCGACCCGCGCATGCTCTCGGGCGGCATCTCCGAGGCCCTGGTGACCACGCAGCTCGGCCTGTCCGTGGCCGTGCCGCTGCTCGTGCTGCACCACTTCCTGGAGCGCCGCGTGGATACGCTGCTGGCGGACATGGAGGAAAAGGGCGCGGCCCTGGCCGTGGTCCTGCAGGGCGCGGGGGACTCGGAGATGGCAGACGCGGCGGAAAGCCCGGCCCCACGGCGGAGCCGGGCCGCGCGGGCCGTCTGATCCGATCCGGACGCAAGCCCGGCTCGCACCCGGCCCGAACCCGCGCCGCGTCGCCGCGCGGCGCGCGGCGCGGACAAAGCGGCGGAACTCTTTTTCAAGAACGAACGGACAAGGGCCACGGCAAGGAACCGACGGGCAAGCCCGCCGGAACGGGGCCGCCGAAACAAGACCACCGGAACAGGATCGCCGGAAGGGAACGAACGGAGCGAACCATGCTGCAGGCGCTGCACCACACCCTGGAACACCTGGCCGACGGCGGGCCGGTGATGGTTCCGCTGCTCGCGGCCTCGGCCTGGATGTGGACGCTGATCGTCAAGAAATCCCTTGAGATGCGGCGCATGTCCCGGACCCTGGGGCCGACCCTGGCGCGGCTCCTGGCCGCCGGGGGCAACTGCGCGCCCGAGACCATGCGCCGCCTGCTCGCGCGCCAGGCCGACGGGGTGGAGCGCCACGTGGGCACCATCCTGACCCTGGCCGCGGCCTGCCCACTGCTCGGGCTCCTGGGCACGGTCACGGGCATGATCGCCACCTTCGACGTCATCCGCCAGTTCGGCACGGGCAACGCCCGCGCGCTCTCGGCGGGCATCTCCCAGGCGCTGATCACCACCCAGTTCGGGCTCGTGGCCGCGCTGCCGGGGCTGGTCATCGGCGCGCACCTGCGCCGCCGCGCGGCCATGCTCCGCACCCGCGCCGAACGCGCCGTGCTGGCGCGCGAGGGCGGACCGGACGCGGCGACCTGCGCCGAGCCTGGCGCCGGGCCCGACGTCAAGACGCACGTCGAGCCCGGCGGCGAAACAAACGGCAGGGCCACGGTCCGGCGCGCCGCCGCCACGGAGGGCGCATGAACTCCCTGCGCACCGGCCGGGCGCGGCGCACGCGCGCCTCGGGGCTGGACATGACCCCGCTCATCGACATGGTCTTCATCCTGCTGATCTTCTTCATCGTGACCACCAGCTTCGTGCGCGAGGCCGGGGTGGACGTGCGCCGCCCCCAGGCGCACACGGCCCAGACCCTGGACAAGGCCAACGTCATCGTGGCCGTGACCGCCAAGGGCACGGTGCACGTGGAGGGCCGGGTCATCGACGTGCGCTCGGTGCGCGCCTACATGGAGCGGTTCCTGGCCGAATTTCCGGACGGCTCCGTGGTCATCGCCGCGGACGAGGACTCCAACACCGGCCTGGTCATCCGCGTGCTGGACGGCTGCCGGTTGGCCGGGGTGCGCAACGTCAGCGTGGCGGCGAGGCGGCCATGAGCGCGCGCGCGCGCCGCACCCGGCGGCTGCTCGCGGCCGTCTGCGCGGCCGTGGCCATCAACGCGCTGCTCTGCCTGGCCGTGGCCCATCTTTCGGCGCGCGACGAGCCGCTCGCGCCGACCCTGGCCGCCCTGCCCCTGAACCTGGCCCCGCCGCCGCGCACCAGGCCCGAACGCGAACCCGAGGAAAAGCCGCACCCGCCCAAGCAGCCGCGCACCCTGGTCCTGCGCGCGCCCGCCCTGCGCGCGCCCCGGCCCGCGCCGCCGCGCCTCAAGCTGGACCTGCCCTCCTTCAGCCCCAGCGTGGCCACGGACGTGGCCCTGGTCCCGCTGGCCGCGCCCGGCCCGGGCGACGTCTTCGAGCTGGGCGACGTGGACCAGCCGCCCACCCTGCTGCGCCGCGTGGAGCCCGTGTACCCGCACGCGGCCAAGCGCAGGGGCATCACCGGCACGGTCACGGTGCGCTTCCTGGTGGACGCGCGCGGCCGCGTGCAGCAGCCCCGGGTGGTCGAGGCCGAGCCCAGCGGCGTGTTCGACCACGCGGTGCTCTCCGCCGTGCAACAGTGGGTCTTCCGCCCGGCCAGCCTGGGCGGCGAGCCCGTGCCGACCTGGATGGTCCTGCCCATCCGCTTCCAACTCTCATGAACGCGACCGAACGCCGGGCCGCCCGGCCGCCCCTTCCGCGCCACCGTTGCCGCTCCGCGCTCCTTGCGCTGCCCGTGACGCTCTGGCTGACGCTGGGGCTGGCGCTCGCGCCTGACCCGGCCCAGGCCAAGGGCGGCCTGCCGCCGTCGGCCCTGCGCGTGCTGCGCCAGGCCTCGCAGCAGATGGACGCCCAGGACTACCGCGCCGCGCAAACGACCCTGGCCCCGCTGGCCAAGGCCGAGGGCCCGGCGCGGGCCACGGCCCTGCTCCTGCTGGGCAACGCCCTGCACCTGGACGGCCGCCCGGCCGAGGCCGCGCGCGCCTACGAACAAGGGCTGGCCCTGGAGCCGGAAAACCTGGACATGGCCCGCAACCTGGCCGCCTCCCTGGCCGCGGCCGAGGAGTTTTCGCGCGCGGCCGAGGTCTTTCTGCGGGCGGCCGAGCTGGCGGCGAAGGGCGCGGGGGAGGCGAAGGCCGAACGCGGCGCGCGCGCCGACCTGCTGCGCAACGCGGCCGCGTCCCTGTACCGCGCCGGGGACTACGCACGCTGCCGCACCGTGCTGACGCGCGCCAAAGAGGCCCTGCCCGAGGCTTCGGAAGCGGACGCCGCCGCCGTGCGCGCGGCGCGCCGCGACCTGGACCGGCTGGACATCTACGCCTGCCTGGCCCTGGAACGCTGGCGCGAGGCCGAGGGGCTGCTCCTGGCCGCCCTGAAAAACGACCCGGGCGAGGCCGAGGACTGGCGCCTGCTGGCCCAGACCCGGCTGGGGAGCGAGGACTGGCCGGGCGCGGCCTGCGCCCTGGAGACGGCCCTGGCCCTGGCCCCGCCGAGCCCGCCGGACCACCCGGAGAGGCGGGGTGCGGCCGAGGACCAACGCACGTTGGCCTCCCTGTACCAGGCGGCCAACGTGCCTGCCTTGGCCGCGCAGGCCCTGGAGCGGGAGTACGGGGCCCGGGAACGCGGAAACGCGCGCCCCGGCGCAACGGGCCCGGACGCCCCGCAAGGGCACGACACAGACAGGAACGGCGCGGGAAGGAACGGGAACGGCGAGGCCCAAAAAAGCCCGGCCCAAAAAAGCCCGGACGAAAAGACTGCGAACGGGAAAAACGCGGACGAAAACGGCACGGACGTCTTCGCCGACATCGCCCGGACCTACGCCCGGGCCCGGCGCGGGGACGATGCCCTGCGCGCCGCCGCGCTGGCGCGCACCGCCGGGACCGGCCGCAGCGCCGCCACGGGGACCAAAGCCGCAGCGGACCGGCCCGCCTGCCTGCTGCGGGGCCGCCTGCTCCTGGACTTCGGCCGCGCGGAGGCCGCGCGCGAGGTTCTGGAAACCTGCGGCCGCGAGAACCCGGACCTGGGCGAACCGGACCTGCTCCTGGGCTTCGCGGCCTGGGACCGCGCGGACTGGCCCTCGGCCGCCGCGCACTTCCGCCGCGCCGCGCGCGTCGCGCGCGCGGGCGACGACAACCGCCTGGCCCGCCAGGCGCTCGAAGTGGTCGAGCCCCTGGCGAACCCGGAAAGCGCCGACCGGATCGCCGACGGGGCGGACGAACCGGCCGCCGCTCGCAACGTCGAGAAAACGGCCGACCGCAACGCCGACCGGACCGCAAAGGCCCCGCCGGACCCGGCGGACCGGTCCGGCGCAAGCGCCGCCGCGCGCCGCACGGCGAAAAACTGAAGGACCCGCCCATGCGCATGCCCCGCCTTTCGCGTCTGGCCCTGCTGCTCGCGTTCCTCGGCCTGGCCGCCGCCGCCATCTGGCTGCTGCGCGCGCACGGGTCGGACGCGGCCGAGCCCCGCGTGCTGCAGACCGCGCGCGTGGAGCGCGCCACCGTGCGCGAGGAGCTTTCGGCCACGGGCACGATCAAGCCCGAGGTCGGAGCCATCGTCAAGGTCGGCTGCCAGGCCACGGGCCGCATCAAGCGCATGCGCGTGCGCGTGGGCCAAGCCGTGCGCGAGGGCGACCTCATCGCGGAGATCGACGACCGCGAGCTGGCCGCCGAGCGCGCCGAGGCCGAGGCCGAACTGCGCCACGCCCGAGCCGAGCTGGGCCGCGTGGAGTCCGTCTACCCCCTGGAGATCGACGAGGCCGCGGCCGAGCTGACCGCGGCCCGGGCCACGGCGCGCTACGCGGCCCTGAACCTGGACCGTGTGCGCCAGCTGGAGGCCCAGCGGCTGACCTCGCGCGACGCCCTGGATTCGGCCCTGGCCGACGCCGACGTGGCCGCCAACGACGAGCGCGTGCGCGCCGCGCGGTTGACCCGGCTGCGCGCCGAGCAGGCCCGCGCCCTGGAAAAGGCCCGCGAGGACGTGGCCACGGCCGCCTCGGCCCTGCAGACCGCCGCCGTGCGCCAGACCTACACCCAGATCACCAGCCCCATCGACGGCGTGGTCAGCCGCGTGGCCGCGCAGGAGGGCGAGACCGTGGTCGCCGGACTGCAGGTCGCCAACCTGATCACCATCGTGGACCCGGCGCGGCTGGAACTGCAGATCTTCGTGGACGAGAACGACGTGACCCGCGTGCACCCGGGCAGCCCGGTGGACTTCGCCGTGGACGGCTACCCGGACCGGACCTTTTCCGGCGCGGTGGAGCGCATCGCGCCCGAGCCCGAACTGCGCGACGACCTGGTCTACTACCTGGCCACCGTGCGGCTGGACCGCGCCACGGCCGAACTCCTGCGCCCGGAGATGAGCGCGCGCTGCCGGATCACGGCCCGGGTGCGCGAAAATGCGCTCTCGGTGCCCAACGCCGCGCTCAAGTGGGTGGGCGGCAAGCAGGTGGTCTTCGTGGTTGGGAAAACCGGCGGAAAGGGGACGGACGGGGGCGGGACGAACGGCGCGGTGCTCGCCGCGACCCCGAAGCTCGGGGTCATGGGCCGCGAGCGCTGCGAGGTGCTCGAAGGCCTGGCCGAGGACGACGTGGTGGCCGTTAAGCTGGTCCTGGCGGACGGGAAGTGACGCCGTGGCCCAGGACGTTTTCTCTCCCGCGACGGAGGCCGCTTCCGCCCCCGGGCCCGGGGCGGGCCTCGCGTCCGGCGCGACCGGCGTGACCGGCGTGACCGGCGCAGTCGCGCGGGGAACCGCGCCAGCCCCCCTGATCCGCCTGCGCGCCCTGGGCAAGCGCTTCCGCCAGGGCGACCGCGAGGTCGCGGCGCTGGAGGACGTGAGCCTGGACGTGGCCGAGGGCGAATTCGTGGCCCTGCAGGGCACGTCGGGCTCGGGCAAGTCCACGCTGCTGCACGTGCTCGGCCTGCTGGACCGGCCCACGGCCGGAACCTACCTGCTGCGCGGCGACGACACCGCGCGCCTGGACGACGACGCCAAGAGCGCGGCGCGCAACCGGCTCATGGGCTTCGTGTTCCAGAGCTTCCACCTGCTGCCCTACGCCACGGCCCTGGAGAACGTGCTCCTGGCCTCCATCTACCGGCCGGAATCCGCGCGCGCGCTGCGCGAGCGGGCGCGCTCCCTGCTGCGCGACATGGGGCTGGAGGAGCGCGCGACCTTCAGGCCCGGGCGGCTTTCCGGCGGGCAGCAGCAGCGCGTGGCCCTGGCCCGCGCCCTGTTCAACGACCCGGCCCTGATCCTGGCCGACGAGCCCACGGGCCAGCTCGACGCGACCACCGGGCGGCGGATCATGGAGATGCTCGCGACCATCAACGCCGCCGGGCGCACCGTGATCCTGGCCACGCACGACCGGGACACCGCGGCCTTCGCCCGGCGCACCATCGTGCTGCGCGACGGACGCGTGGAGAGCGATGTTCGGCGCTAGGCAACTGCCGGTGCTGGCGCGCGCCGGGGCCCGGGCCCTGTGGGCGCACCGCGCGCACGCGGCGTGCATCAGCCTGGCCATGGCCCTGGGCATCGCCGCGCTCACGGTCATCGGCGCGGCCATGGACGGGGCGCGGCAAAAGGCCCTGGAGCACGCCGCGCTCTACGGCCCCTCGGGCGTGGTGCTCATCGGCGGGGACCTCAAGAACCGCCCGGCGGGCCAGCGCACGCGCACCTTCACCTTCGCCGAGGCCGACCGGCTGGCCACCGGGCTGCCCGGCGTGGACCAGGTGGCCCCGTCCGTGACCATCACGCGCGTGACCGTGCGCGCCGAGGGCGCGACGCACAACGCGCTCTTCGTCAGCGGCTCGCCCGCGTCCTACTGCCGCGCCTGGGACTGGACCATCGTCCAGGGCCGCGACCTGACCGAACCGGACGTGGCCACGTCGGCGCGCGTGTGCCTGCTCGGCGCCACCCCGGCGCGCGCGCTCTTCGGCCGGGCCGATCCCGTGGGCCGGACCATCGTGCTGCGCAACACGCCGTTCCTGGTCGTCGGCGTGCTGGAGCGGCGCGACGTGGCCGGGGCGCACGGCGACGTCAACGACCGCATCATCGTGCCCATCACCACGGCCATCCGCCGCTTCGGCCTGGACCCGCACAACTACCGCGTGCTGCGCGTGACCTTCCACGGCAGCCCCGAGCGCATGGACGCGAACAAGGCCGCGCTGCGCGCCTTCGTGCGCGAGATGCACGGCCTGGGCCCGGGCAGGCCGGACGACTTCACCGTGCTCGGCGCGGCCGAGGCCCTGGACTACTGGTCGGCGCTGACCTCGGGCATGACCGGCTTTTTAAGCCTCACGGCGGCCACGTCCCTGGGCGTGGCCGGGTTCGTGCTCGCCAACCTGCTCTCCCTGGCCGTGCTCGACCGGCGGCCGGAAATTGGACTCAAACGCGCCCTGGGCTGGCGGAGCTCGTCCATCCTGGCCCAGCTCCTGCTGGAGGCCCTGCTCCTGACCCTGGCGGGCGCGCTGCCCGGGCTGGCGCTGGGCGTGGGGGCCTGCGCCGCGTTCGCGGCCCTGGACATCATGGAAACCGCCGTTTCCTGGCGGGTGTTCGCCACGGGGTTGGGCGCGGCCCTGGCCGTGGGACTGCTCTTCGGACTGGGTCCGGCGCGCCGCGCCGCGCGGCTGGACCCGCTGGCCTCGCTCAAGGCATGAACGCACGCGTGACCCTGGCCTCCCTGGCCCTGCACTGGAAACGGCTCCTGCCCGGCCTGGCCGGGGCCGTGCTCGGCGCGCTGTCGCTGGCCGGAACCCTGCACCTGAGCCAGGCCATGGCGCTCAAGGCCGAGCAGCAGACCCGCCGCCTGGGGCCCAACCTCCTGGTGGTCATGGCGGGCAAGGCCACCTTCCTGCGCTCGGGCACGGTGCTCGGCAACGCCGCGCACACCCTGACCACGGCGGACGCCCGCGCCCTGGAGCGCGCCCTGCCCGGGGTCGAGGCCTGCGCGCCCTACGCCACCGAACCCCTCCCGATCCGCAACGGCCGCACGCAGACCACCTGCCGCCTGGTGGGCACCACGCCGGACTATCCACAGGTGCGCGCCTTCGCGCCGGAGACCGGACGCTTCTTCACGCCCCTGGAGGCCGGGCGCGGCCGCAAGGTCTGCGTGCTCGGCCGCTCCGTGGCCGCCACGCTCTTCGGCCGGGCGGAGGCGGCCCTGGAGCGCAGCGTGGCCGTGGGCCGCACGCCGCTGACCGTGGTCGGGATCATGGAGGAAAAGGGCGCGGACCTCTCGGGCGCGGATCAAGATGAGCAGGTCTTCGTGCCCCTGGACCTCTTCCTGCGCACCCTGGTGCCGCGCACCTGGCTGGATGGGATCTACGCGCACCTGGCGGGCGCGGGCGCGCGCGGCGAGCTGACCGACGCCCAGGCCGCCGAGGCCGTGCGCAGCGCCACGGCCCTGCTGCGCGCGCGCCACGGGACGAGTGGGACGGGCGGGACGGGGGCCGGGGCATGGGGCGCCAAGGCCTCGCCGGGCTCGGGCAAACGCTCCGCCAGAAACTCCGGCCCGGCCGTGCGGCCCGACGACTTTTCCGTGTTCCCGGCCAGCCAGGCGCGCGCGGTGCGCGCCAAGACGCTGCGGCTGGTCTGGGCCCTGGGGCTTTCCGGCGCGCTGGTCTCCTTCACCATCGGCACCCTGGGCATCCTGTCGCTGATGCTGCTCATGGTCCGCACGCGGCGGCTGGAGATCGGCCTGCGCCGGGCCACGGGCGCGCGGCGGCGGGACATCGTGCAGCTCTTCCTGGTGGAGGCGGCCCTGGTCTCGGGCGCGGGCGGGGCGCTGGGCGTGGCGGCCTTCATGGCCCTGGCCCCGGTGCTTTTCCGGGCCGCGTCCCTGCCGCCGGTCTTCGACGCGCCGGTGCTCGCCGGGGTCTGCGCGCTCTCCGCGCTCTTCGGCCTGGCGGCCGGAGCCTATCCGGCCTGGCAGGCCTCGCGGCTGGAAATCCTCGACGTATTGCGCGACGCGGGCTGAAGCTTCGCGCCCGGCCCCATCACCAAAAAACGCCGCGCCCGACGCCGAAGGCGTGGAGCGCGGCGTCCTCCGCCGCAGGCGCGTAAAAAAGTTTAGGAGAGTCCAGAGAACCCTTTCCAAAGGGTTCTCTGGCCGCCGGAGGCCTACCGTTCCACCAGGATTTCCTGGAGCGCCAGGAACAGGGAGTGCGTGCCGTCGCGGCCGTGGCCCAGTTTGGAGGCCACGCGGTAGAGCCGTTCCACCAGGGCCAGGCCGGGCAGGTCGAGGCCCATGCGCCGCGATTCGTCCAGGGCGATGCCCATGTCCTTGATGAAGTGGTCGACCATGAAGCCGGGGGTGAAGTCCTCCTTGAGGATGCGTGGGGCCACGGCCTCCAGGGAGCGGCAGCGCGCCGTGCCCGCGGTGATGGCGGCCAGGATCGCGGCGCGGTCCAGCCCGGTGCGCGCGGCGTAGAGCATGCTCTCGCACATGCCGATCATGGATCCGGCGATGACGATCTGGTTGCACATCTTGGTGTGCTGGCCCGCGCCGGCCACGCCCAGGTGCTCGATGTGCGCGCCCATGGTCTCCAGGAACGGGCGCACGCGGCCCACGGGCTCGTCGTCGCCGCCGACCATGATCGACAGGGTGCCCTTTTGCGCGCCGATGTCGCCGCCCGAGACCGGTCCGTCCACGGCCCAGGAGCCCTGCTTGCGCGCGGCCGCGGCGATCTCCACGGACAGGCTCGGGCTGGTGGTGGTCATGTCCACGGCGATGCAATCCTTGCCCAGGCCCGCGAGCACGCCGTCTGCGCCGAAATAGACCTCGCGCACGTCCTTGGGAAAGCCCAGGATGGTGAAGACCACGTCCGCGCCCTGGGCCACGGCTCGGGGCGTGTCCGCCCAGGCGGCGCCGCGCGCGAGCAGGGGTTCGGCCTTGGACCGGGTGCGGTTGTGGATGGTGGCGACGCAGCCCGCGTCCATGAGATGGCCGCACATGGGCGCGCCCATGATGCCGGTGCCGATGAAGCCGATGCGAGTGCCCTGCAACGTGCTCATGTGCTCCTCCGGAAAGGTTGCGGATAATGGCGGCGTCCGGCCTGCGCCGGACGCCGGGAAACGGCGATGGGACCGGCCCGCGCGCCGGGGCGCGACGGGCCGGGAACGAACTCCGCCGGGACGGGCCTACAGCTTGTCCAGGGCCTCGTAGAGCGCCTGGGTGCCGTTCCTGCCGTAGCCCGCCTCGGAGGCGTGGCGGTAGAGGCCCTCCACCAGGGACAGGCCGGGCATGCCCAGCTCCATGCGCCGGGCCTCGTCCAGGGCGATGCCCATGTCCTTGAGGAAGTGGTCGATCATGAAGCCCGGGGCCTTGTCGCCCTTGATCATGCGCGGAGCCAGGTTCTGCAGCGACCAGGAGCCCGCCGCGCCCTTGGTGATGGAGGAGAGCACGGTTTCGGGGTCCAGGCCGGAGCGCACGGCGTAGCGCATGCTCTCGCACACGCCGATCATGTTCCCGGCGATGGCGATCTGGTTGCACATCTTGGCGTGCTGGCCCGCGCCCGGGCCGCCCTGGTGCACGATGTCGCGGCCCATGCACGTCAGCAGCGGCATGACGCGCGCCACGGGCCCGTCGTCGCCGCCGACCATGATCGACAGGGCCGCGCCCCGCGCGCCCACGTCGCCGCCGGAGACCGGCGCATCCACGGCCCAGGCCCCCTGGGCCCGCGCCGCCGCGGCGATCTCCACGGACAGGCTCGGGCTGGTGGTGGTCATGTCCACGGCCGTGCAGTCCTTGCCCAATCCCTTGAGCACGCCGTTCTCGCCGAAATAGACCTCGCGCACGTCCTTGGGAAAGCCGACGATGGTGAAAACCACGTCCGCGCCCTCGGCGGCCGCGCGGGGCGAATCCGCCCATTTCGCGCCCTTGTCCAGCAGGTCGGCGGCCTTGCCGCGCGTGCGGTTGTAGACCGTGGCCGCGCAGCCCGCGGCCATGAGGTGCCCGCACATGGGCGCGCCCATCACGCCCGTGCCGATCCAGGCGATGCGCGTCTTGGAGGGTTCGTAGGTCGTCATGCTCTTCCCCTTTCCGGTGCCGGTGCTTCTGCGGTTGCGGCCATTGAACGTTCGATCAGCCTGCCGCCACCCTAAGCCTTTTGCCCGTGCCTTTCAACGTCGGAGCCGGACGGGCGGCGCGCTTCGGGCCGTATTCCATCAGGGCTCGTACTCCAGGATATCGCCCGGCTGGCAGTCCAGGTGGCGGCAGATGGCCTCCAGGGTGGAGAGGCGGACGGCCTTGGCCCGACCGGTCTTGAGCACCGAGAGGTTCTGGGCCGTGATGCCCACCAGGGCGGCCAGCTCGTTGGACTGCATCTTGCGCCGGGCGAGCATCACGTCGAGATTGATGCGGATGGGCATGGTTCCTCCCGCGCGCCTAGACCGTGAGGTCCTGTTCTTCCTGCAGGGCGCGCGCCTCCTCCATGACCCGCGCCAGCACCCAGAGCACCGCGCCCACGAGCAGGGCCGTGAGATCCGGCGAGCCCACGCCGAGCGAGATCATGCGCCGGCCCGGCGGGTTGTGCAGGGTCAGGGCCAGGGACATCAGCGACCCGGACACCAGGCTCGCCGCGAACCACCACAGCAGCGTGCGCGCCAGCAGCCGATAACGGTGCACGCATCCGGCCCCGAAGATCTCCCCGCGCGCGTAGAGCGCGAAGAGTGCGGCCAGGGTGCGCAGCCCGTACATGGTCACGCCCACGGGGATCATGCTGACCACGAAGCCCATGATGCGCGCGGAAACGGGCAGGGGCAGCCGCACCCCCGTCGGCAGCATGCGCGCCAGTTCCGCGGGCGGGAGCAGATCCATGCAGATCCAGAACAGGGCCACGAGCGCGGGCGCGGCCCAGAATGTCGTGAGAAACACCCGGTTGAGCCTGCGGCTGGCGTTGCGGATGCGCTCCAGGTTGTCCCGTTCCTTGTCCGTTCCGTCCCTGCGCGGGCTCCCGGCCGCCGCCGGTCCGTCCGCTCCGTGCCGTGCGTGCATGGTCGTTCCTCCATTGTTCCCGGCGCACCGCGCGCCGTATTTTTTCGCCACGAGGCCATCCCCGTCGCGCACTGTTTTTCGGTTAATATTTATCGTTTGTCAATAAATTTTTCTCCCAGGGCAACATCCCGGCGCAGAGCCCGCCCCCGGGCGCAGATTATTTTCGCGCAGGCCCCCCGCCCCCTTCACGCCATCGCGACATGCGTGATATAGATTGGCCGCAGGTTCGATGATGCGACGCGCCGATGGGCGCAACCCCATGGCCACTGGCCCGATGGCGCGCGCGGAACGGACCGGCCGGGGGGCGGAAATTCCTCACGGGCGGCGATCCCCGCCGCCCGGCCCATGCCGCTTGCGGCGCCCCGGCAGACCCCCTGCTCACCCCAACAAGGAAGGCTCCGAACATGGAACAGCAGAGACTCTACAAAACCATCTACAGCGTGGCCAAGGCCATCAACTCGAGCCTGGACCCCTCCCGCGTGCTCGCGGGCATCGTCGAACAGGTCACCGGCGCCATGCAGGCCAAGGGTTGCTTCATCCGCCTGCTGGACAAGAGCGGCTCCACGCTGGAACCCAGCGCGTACTACGGCCTGAGCGAGCGGTACGCCCAAAAGGGCCCGGTGGAGGTGGCCAAGAGCCGCCTGGACCAGGAGGTGCTCAAGGGCCGCGTCATCAAGATGGCCGACGTGACCTGCGACGACCGTTTCCAGTACCCGGCCGAGGCCAAGGAGGAAGGGCTCGTGTCCATGCTCGTGGTCCCGCTCACGGCGCGCGGCGAGCGGGTGGTGGGCGTGCTGCGCGTCTATTCGGGCCAGGTGCGCGAATTCACCGAGGACGAGATCGAGTTCGTGAACTGCATCGCCAACCTCTCGGGCCTGGCCCTGGAGAACGCGCGCATGTACCACGCCCTCAAGCGCGCCAGCGAACTGGCCTCGGACTTCACCTACCGGACCTTCGAGGACTAGCGCCGGAAGGAACCGCCACCGAACGGGGCAAGCACCGCAGGACAACAACCGGCGCCAACCGCGCGCCCGGAGGACGCAATGAGCAAAGTCAGAGTCGCCATCAACGGTTTCGGCCGCATCGGCCGCCAGGTCCTCAAACGGATCTGGGAGGCCTATCGTGACAGCATCGAGGTCGTCGCGGTCAACGACCTCTTCGACATCCAGACCAACGCGCACCTCATGCGCCACGACACCAACTACCGCCGCTTCGCCGCCGACGTGGCCGTGGACGGCGACGTGATGCGCATCGCCGACGACTTCGAGGTCAAGAACTTCGCCGAGCGCGACCCGCGCCTCCTGCCCTGGGGCAAGCTCGGCGTGGACGTGGTCGTGGAGTCCACGGGCATCTTCCGCACCGGGCCCAAGGCCGCGCAGCACATGGAGGCCGGCGCCAAGAAGGTGATCATCTCCGCCCCGGCCAAGGAAGAGGACATCACCCTGGTCCTGGGCGTGAACCACCAGGACTACGACCCGGCCAAGCACCACATCATCTCCAACGCCTCCTGCACCACCAACTGCCTGGCCCCGGTGGTCAAGGTCGTGCACGAGGCCTACGGCATCGCCAAGGGCGTGATGACCACGGTGCACTCCTACACCAACGACCAGCGCATCCTGGACCTGCCGCACAAGGACCTGCGCCGGGCGCGCGCCGCGGCCTGCAACATGATCCCCACCTCCACGGGCGCGGCCAAGGCCGTGGCCCTGGTCATTCCTGAGATGAAGGGCCGCTTCGAGGGCTATTCCGTGCGCGTGCCCACGCCCACGGTCTCGCTGGTGGACTTCGTGGCCCTGCTGGAAAAGCCCACCACCACCGAGGCGCTGCGCGCCACGCTCAAGGCCGCGGCCGAGGGGCCGCTCAAGGGCATCCTGGGCTATTCCGAGGACCCGCTGGTTTCCTCGGACTTCATCGGCGACCCGCGCTCGGGCATCGTGGAGGCGGACTTCACCTGCGTGCAGTCCGGCGACATGGCCAAGATCTACGCCTGGTACGACAACGAATGGGGCTATTCCTGCCGGGTGGCCGACCTGATCCACTACATGGCCGAACGCGGCCTGTAGACCCGTCTCCGCCACGCAAGGGGCCGGTCCTGGGACCGGCCCCTTTTTTTATGCCCGTGTAGCAGAAAAAAACGTCATTTTTTTCACCCGATAAAAACCACAACGGTAACACTTCGCAACAGTATGAAAATTTATCATTCAGCTACAAGATGTTACATGCAAATTTTTTCCCGTTTCCTGCTCTGTTCCGGGTCCTCTGGCCAAGGCCGCGCGCCACGGCGCAGCAACCATTTTCGCCACGAGCGTGGCAAGCCGCAACGAAATCCGTTGGGGCAGCTCCCAGGAGTGACGGCATGAAAAATCTCAAACTCGGCATCAAACTGACCGGCGGCTTCATCCTCACTGCCCTCATCGCCCTGGGCATCGGGCTGATGGGCATCTACGAACTCGAGGTCCTGACGGGCCACGTCAAGGATCTCGGCACAGTGCGCATGCCCAGCGTCCAGAGCCTGCAGGACGCGGAAATCGGCCTGCGCCGCCAGGCCACGGCCATGCGCACCATGGCCAGCCCGCACCTCTCCAGGCAGGACCGCGAAAACCTGTTCGCCACCGTGGAAAACGCACGCGAGGGGATGCAAAAGGCCCTCGCCGTCTACGCCCCCCTGCCGCGCGGCAAGGCCGACGCCGCCCTCTGGCAGGCCTTCGGCCCGCAGCTCGCCACGGCCAACGAGCTCAACGACAAGGTCCTGGCCATGTCCCGGCGACTCTCGGAAGCGGACATCCTCAATCCCGACGACCTCATGGCCGGCCTGCAGCAGTTCCGCGGCGACCACTACAAACTGGAGGCCGCCGTGGCCGAGATGCTCCTGGAGCACACCCGCCTGGAGGGCGGCGACGACGCCACGGCCTGCGCCTTCGGCAAGTGGATGGCCGCCTTCAAGACCACCAATCCCACGCTCAAGGCGCTGCTCGACGAGGTCCGGCCCTTTCACGACGCCTTCCACCACGCGGTGCACGAAATCAAGCGGGCCCTGGCCGTCGGACAGGACCAGCGGGCCCGGGAGCTGTACGCCGAAAGGATGCTCCCGGCCGCGCAACGGGTCTTCGACGTCTTCAGCCGGATGCGCGACGAGGCCCAGCGGTCCAAGAACCTGTTCAGGGATATGAACGACCTGCTCATGGGCCAAGCCCGCCAGTCCGTGGAGGAGGCCCTGGACTCCGTGGGGCGGCTGGTGCAAGGCAACGTGTCCGAAAGCGCCGCGGCCGTGGCCGCGGCCCAGGAAGCCAGCTCCGGCGGCATGACCGTTTCCGCGACGGGCATGGGCATCGGCGTGGTCGTGGCCCTGGCCCTGGGGCTGCTGCTCACCCGGGCCATCACCCGGCCCATCTTCAAGGGCGTGCGCTTTGCCGAGGCCATGTCCAGGGGCGACTTCTCCCGCTCCCTGGACATCGACCAGAAGGACGAGATCGGCAGCCTGGCGCGCGCGCTCAACGACATGGTCGCCAAGCTGCGCGCCATCGTGGGCGAGATCCAGGCCGCGGGCGAGAACGTGGCCTCGGGCTCCGAGGAACTCTCGGCGGCCTCCGAGGGGCTCTCGCAAGGGGCCACGGAGCAGGCCGCCAGCGTGGAGGAGATCACCTCGTCCATGGAGGAGATGGGCGCGAACATCCGCCAGAACGCGGACAACGCCGCGCAGACCGAGCGGATCGCCCTCAAGGCCGCCCAGGACGCCCAGGACGGCGGCCAAGCCGTGGCCCGGGCCGTGGACGCCATGAAGAACATCGCGGAAAAGATCTCCATCATCGAGGAGATCGCGCGCCAGACCAACCTGCTGGCGCTCAACGCGGCCATCGAGGCCGCGCGCGCGGGCGAGCACGGCAAGGGCTTCGCCGTGGTCGCGGCCGAGGTGCGCAAGCTGGCCGAGCGCTCCGGCGCGGCCGCGGCCGAAATCAGCGAACTGTCCACCTCCACCGTGGGCGTGGCCGAACGCGCGGGCGCCATGCTCGAAAAGCTCGTGCCCGACATCCAGAAAAACGCCCAGCTCGTGCAGGAAATCGCCGCGGCCAGCAACGAGCAGAACGCCGGCGCGGAGCAGATCAACCGCGCCATCCAGCAGCTCGACCAGGTCGTGCAGCAAAACGCCTCGGCCTCCGAAGAGATGGCCTCCACCTCCGAGGAGCTGGCCGGGCAGGCCGAGCAGTTGCAGCAGACCGTCTCCTTCTTCGACATCGGCACGTCCGGTTCCGGTCCGCGCACCGTGAAGGCACGGGCGGCGCGCCCCAAGGCCCTGCCCCGGGCCGGAGGCCCGGGACCGGCGGGCGGGCGGGCCAAGGCCCAGCGCCCGCAGGACCGGACCGGATCGGGCAAGGCCCTCCGGGAAGGCGAAGGCGTGCGGATCGCCCTGGGCGAGGAGGACGACCGGGAATTCGAACGGTTCTAGTGCGCCCGCAATCCCCACCCCCCGCGCACCGGCCCCGGCGCGGCCCGTCGCGTTCGGGGGCCGGTCGGGGCCGGTCTCCGGCATCCCGGGTTCTCCTCGTGCCCCCCGGCCCTCAAGGACAGGAACAAAAAGTTCCGATTTCCCCGGGCAAGAAATTCCTCTTCAATGATTTCGCCATAATGCCGCCAGGCACGTCCTTTGCTCAGGCGGGGCATGCCCAGCACCGCCCCCACACACAGGGTCCCGACGCCTCCGCCGTCCATGCCCGGGCCCATCCCCGGCGCGGGAGCGCCCGCGGCCGCCGGGCGCATCCCCAGCGTGGACGGGCTGCGCGTCTTCGCCATCCTGGGGGTCATCTACCTGCATTCGGAACTCTACGTGCCCCTGGAGTTCGAGAACCACCCGGCCCTGACCGCGGCGGCCAATCTGGTCCTGGAATCCCTGGCCCTGTTTGCGGTGCCCTACTTCTTCGTCATCTCCGGCTTCTTCTTCGGCCGCAGCTATCGCCGCAGCGCGTCCATCGGCCGCGCCCTGGGCAACCTGCTGGCGCGCATCGTGCCCGTGTTCGTGGCCTGGAACGTGTTCTACTTCGCCTTTTCCCTGTGCACGCGCCGCTACCCCCCGGGCGCGTGGAACCATCCCCTGCGGACCATCGCCGAAAACCTCCTGCCCTGGCTGCAGGCCCCGGAAGTGCTGCTCTTCGTGGGCACGTCCTACCAGCTCTGGTTCCTGCCCTCGCTGTGCCTGGCGGCCGTCATCGTCTTCGTGCTGGTGCGGCTCGGGCTCTCCCGGCTGCTCCTGCCGCTGACCTTCGCCCTGTTCGTCGCGGGCCTGCTGGGCCAGGGCTACGCCGAGCTGCCCGTGGGGCTGCACCTGCCCCTGGGCACGCGCGTGGGGCCCTTCTACGGCGCGTTCCTCTTCGCCATGGGCTTCGCGTTTCCGGAGAACCCGCGCCCGGGGCTGGCCTGGCCCCTGGCGCTCATCGGCGCGGGCTGGGCGCTGATGCTCGCGGAGATCGGCCTGCTCTACCTCTGGACCGGGCGGCTGTGGGTGGCGGAATACTACGCGGGCTCGGCCCTGGTGGCCGCCGGGCTACTGCGCCTGGCCGTGGCCAACCCGGGGTTGCTGGCGCGCGGACCGCTGCCCTGGCTGGGGCGGCTGACCATGGGCGTGTACCTGTGCCACGTCTTTCTGCTGGACCTGGCCGAGGAGCTGGAGCTGGCCGACCTGCTGCGCGACTCGCCCTGGACCGAGCTGTCCGTGCCCCTGCTGGTCTACCCCGCGTCCGTGCTGCTGGTGCTGGCGCTCTCGCGCGTGCGCGCGGTGCGGCGCTTCGTGCTCTGAGCAAACGGACCGGACGCTCCGGCGGACCGGACGAAAAGAGCAGGGGCCCGGCTTGCGCCGGGCCCCTTTTCGGTTCAACGCCAAACCGGTCGGCGGGACCGGTCAGATGGTGGCGGTGATCTCGGGGAAGACCTTGTAGAACATGATGTAGGCCATGGTCAGGGTCAGGACCAGGTTGAAGGATTGGCCGCAAACATAGAGGATGAGGGGCTTGCCGCCCTTGAAGTAGTGCGCCAGCTCGCGGAAGTTCGTGGCCAGGCCGATGCTCGTGAAGGCCAGGCAGAAGAACCAGCCGCGCAGCATGCGGCTGAACCCGCGCAGCACGCCATGGTCCACGATGGCGTTGCCCACGTCGGAGCCCACCGAGGCGTAGACCAGGGAGAAGAGCACCGAGGCCGCCAGGAAGCCGAGCACGAACTTGGGGAAGCGGTGCCAGATCTCCCAGAGGCTGACGTGTTCGCCGGGCACGCAATCCACGCGGTAGCACCAGTACACGGCCACGCCGAAGGCGGTCACGCCGATGAGCACGTTCTGGATCATCTTGATCGTCGCGGCCACGTACATGGCCTTGTCCGAGAGGAAGGCGCCCGCCGCGGCCACCGCGCCCGTGGCGTCGATGGTGCCGCCCATCCAGGCACCGCCCAGGATGTGGGGCATGCCCACGGCCTTGATGAAGGCGGGCATGACGATCATCATGATCGAGGTGAACACCAGGGACAGGCCCACGGAGAGCGTCAGCTCCTCCTTCTTGGCCCGGCAGGCCGCGGCCGTGGCGATGGCGGCGGAGACGCCGCAGACGCTCATGTCCGCGGAGATGGTGATGTTCAGGGTCTTGGAGGGCATCTTCAGCACCTTCTGGCCGAAGATGTAGGTGCACACGAGCACGATGGGCGTGACCACCCAGGCCACGAAGATGCCCGGGATGCCGATGGCCACGATCTTGTTGAAGAGCACCTCCGCGCCAAGGAGCACGAGGCCGGTCTTGATGTAGTACTCGGTCTGCACGCCGGGCATGACCCATTTGGGCGTGCCCACGGTGTTGGAGATGAGCAGGCCGAAGATGATGGCCCAGGCCGCGTAGCCGATGCCGTAGTACTTCATGATCGACTGCGTCTCGCCCGCGTAGGCCAGGGTGCCCAGGGCGAAGACGAAGAGGAAGCCCACGAAGAACCTGACCGGCGAATGGCCCATGACGGCCATGCCGATGGCGAAGAACACGCCGATGGCCAGGCCCAGGAAGATGACCGAGGGGAACAGGCTGTAGGGCTTGTGCCCGGCCTTCTTCTTGGCGCCCGAGGCCTTCTTGTGGGCCGCGCGCCAGGCCGCGATGTCGCCCTTGGCCTGGGCGTTGAGGGTTTCGTCGCCAAAGGCCGCGGCCTCGGCCGCCGCCTGCGACTCCTTGGCCTTGGCCAGGGCCGCCGCCTCCTTGGCCTTGGCCTCCTCATAGGCGGGCAGGGCCTTCTCGTTCTTGGCGTCGGCCGCCTCCTTGCTCATGTAGAAGGCGTCCACCGGGTTGGCCGACCAACCCTTGGGATGGGCGAGGAACGCGGCGATGGACTTGGCGTAGGGCATGTCCGTGCCCTTGATCTTGCCCTTGGCGTCCGAGGCCTTGTACCACTCGATGGTCTTGAACGGTGCGCGCGCGGCCTCGGCCGCGAGCACGGCGTTGGCCTTGTCGAAGTTTTCGCGCATGTTTTCCGGCGGGTTCGGCAGGTAGATCAACGAGCCGATGGCCAGAATGACGAACCCAAGCCAGATGGCCCAGTAGTCCTCCTTTTTCCAGAGATCCGAGATCGAGCTCTTCCCCTTGTCGACGACGACCTCGGCTCCTGCCTTGTTTCTGGTTTCCTCTGCCATTGCCACTCCTCCTTGGTACGGGTGAAGGAAGGACCGCCCGCTCTCCCGCGGCCAACGGCGCGCAGGCCCCGGGCGGCATCGCCACATCGTGGTTACGACCCTCGCCGATGCGTCTCCACGGGCCCCCTCTGTTCCAGGGGCGCATGGAGGCGTTGTATCCGCAACGTCCCGGCCCGAAGCCGGGAGAAGGAAGAAGCGTCCGGGCCGCTGGCCCGGTTTCGCCGCAACGGCCGAACGGCCGCGCGGTCGGCACTACGAACGGATGGCCGCGCCCGGGCCGAGCACGCGCACGTAGACCACCTTGTGGTCGCCCGGGGCGTAGAAGTCTTCGAACACGCCCTCAACGCGGTAGCCGCGCGCCACGTAGAACCCGCGCGTGGCCGCGTAGTCCGGCCGCGATGAGGTCTCCACGTAGATGCGCGTGCCGCCCATGGCCCGGATGCGCGCCTCGGCCGCCGCGAGCAGCCGGGTGCCCAGCCCGGAACCGCGCAGGTCCTGGCGCACGGCGATCCAGTAGAGGTCGTAGCTGGACACGGTGCAGGCGATGGGCCCGAAGCACGCGTAGCCGTCAACCGCGCCCGCCGCGCGCCCGGTTGCGGGCGCCGCGTCGGCGAACAGGAAGAAATAGCCGCTGGCCGGTCCCTTGGCGAGGCGTTCCTCGACCAGTTCCACGGCCACGTCCACCTCGGCCGGGGCAAAGGCTCCCGTGGACGTGGTGATCGCGCGCACCTCGGCCGCGTCGGCGGCCACGGGCTCCTCGCGAAAGGCTTCCACGGCGGCGGCGTCCGCACGGGCCGCGACGGAAGGCGCGGGCACGCAGCCGGACAGGCCTTCGCACGCACACCCGGCCCGGGGGCCGGATCCGGTGGCGTTGCTCATTCGCGCGCCTCCCGTTGCCCGGACCGGCGACCCTGGCCGCGACGGCCCTCGCGCGCGGACGGGGCGCGGCCCTCGGTCCCGATGGTCCGCCCGATGGTCCGCCAAGACGCGCCCGCGGCCGCGTCGGCTCCGGCCCCCGCGCCGTCGGCCGCCACCTCGAGCACGGCCGCCACGGCCTCGCCCAGGCTCATGCCCGTGCGCGCCAGGGCCGCGGCAAACCCCGCGTCCGGCGACAGGCACGGATTGGCGTTCACGTCGATGATCCAGGGTTTGCCGTCGCCATCCACGCGAAAATCCACCCGCGCGTAGCCGCGCAGGTCGAAGGCGCGCCAGCAGGCCAGGGCCAAACGCCCCAGCTCGCGCAACAGAGGCCGGTCCGCCTCCGGAAAGTCGAAACGCCGCGGCGTGTTCTCGTACTCGAAGGAACCCTCGTCCCACTTGGCGGCCTGGCCCACGATGCGCGCGCGCTCCGGGCCGAAGGCCGCGAAGTCGATCTCCGCCGGGGGCAGCACCAGGGGCCCGCCCATCACGGTTTCCAGCACCGCCAGATTGAACTCCCGGCCGTGCACGAACCGCTCGGCGAACCAGCTCCCGCCGTGGGCCGCGGCGCGCCCGCGCGCGGCGCGGGCCGCAGCGGCCGCATCCGCGCCGCGCAGCACCGCGTCCTGGTCCAGTCCCAGGGAGGCGTGCTCCCACACGGACTTGACGATCCAGTCGCCCGGGCCGCCGTCCGTCGGACTCCCGGTCCCGCCCAGAACGTCGTCGCCCGCGGCCGGGTCCGCCGGATCGGCCCAGGCGGGCGTGGCCAGCCCGGCGGCCTGCAGCGTTTGCTTGGCCAGCAGCTTGCCCGTGGAGCGGCGCAGGGGTTCCGAGCCGCTGCCCGTGAAGGGCGCGCCCAGGTCCTCCAGGGCCCGGGCCGCCAGATGGGCGTGCTCGGCACCGCCGTAGGATTCCACCAGGTTGAAGACCGCGTCGGCCTCGGCGATGCGCTCCCGCTCGGCCGGGCCGAACACGCCGTCGGCCGCGGCGGCCGTGTCGGTTCCGGCGCGCACGGCCAGCCGTGCGGTCTCGTGGCCCAGCCGCGCAAGCTCGCGCTCCACGGCCTGGACCTGGACCAGGGTGTCCTGGTCGGCTTCGGCCGCCTCGGGCGGCACATGGTTGTGGAGCACGATTACGCGCATGGGGCCTTCTCCACCTCGTCGGAACCACACGCTGCCGGGCCGCACGTCGTCACGACGCCCGCGGGCGCCTCGGCCCGGACGGCCCGGGCGTTGCGCACGCGCTCCATGGCCGAGCGCATGATCGCATCCATGAGGTCCGTGAAGGAGATGTCCGCCAGGGTGCAGAGAATGGGCAGGTCCGAATGCTCGGGGTGCAGCCCGGCCAGCGGGTTGATCTCCATGAAGCTGGGCGTGCCGTCGGCCGCCAGGCGCACGTCCACGCGCCCGGCGTCGGCCACGTTCAGGGCGCGGTAGGCGGCCAGGGCCACGCGCGCCGCGCCGCGGCCCGCCTCGTCCAGGCCCAGGCGGTACTCCACGCGCGAATCGCACTCGTCCTTGTTCACGAAGGTGTAGTCCACGCACTCCGCGCCCGCGCCGGGCACGATCTCCATGGTCGCGAGCACGCGCGCGGCGCTGCCCGTGCCCACGATGCCCACGGTGAACTCGCGGCCCGGCAGGTATTCCTCCACGAGCACGGGCTGGCGGTACGTGGCCAGGAGCGCGGCGCAGGTCGTGCGCAGGCCGTCCCCGTCCGCCACGCGCGAGCTCGGGCCCACGCCCTTGCCCGTGCCCTCGGCCACGGGCTTGGCGAAGACCGGATAGGTCAGCCCGGCCGCGGCCAGGGCCGCGTCGCTCACCGTGTCCAGGTCCTCGAAGACCACGAAGCGCGGCGTGGGCACGCCCGCGTCGCGCACCACGCGCTTGGCCACGGCCTTGTGCAGCGTCACGGCCAGGGTCAGCGGATCCGAGAACACGTAGGGGATGCGGTGCGCGTCCAGCAGCGCGGGCACCAGGGACTCGCGGCCGTAGCCGTAGAGCCCTTCGGCGATGTTGAAGACCAGGTCCCAGCGCGCGCCCGAAGCCAGGGCCTTGATCAGGTCGTAGGCGTTGCCGATGCGCCGCGTCTCGTAACCCAGCCCCTCCAGCGCGGCCTCGATGGCCGTGATGGTGTCCGGGCGGTCGAACTCGGCCGTCTCGTCCAGGCCGAACCCGCGGTCCAGGTAGTCCTGGCGCAGGTCGTAGGTCAGTCCGACGATCATTGCAGCACTCCCTTGCCCGCGTCCGCGGCCGCGGCCGCCGGTTCGCAGGATGCGTCCTCGCGCACCTCGGGATAGCGGAACTCGCGGTTCTCGTAATTGCGCAGCCGCCAACCGGTCTCGTCGTGGCCGAGCATGGTTTCGGGATAGATGGGAATCTTGCCGCCGCCGCCGGGCGCGTCGATGACGTAGGTGGGCACGGCGTAGCCCGAGGTGTGGCCGCGCAGGGCGGACATGATCTCGATGCCGCGCTCCACGGTGGTCCGGAAGTGCGCCGAGCCCTGGATGGGGTCACACTGGTAGAGGTAGTACGGCCGCACGCGCACGGTGAGCAGTTGGTGGAAGAGCTCCTTGAGGGTCGCGGGGTCGTCGTTGACGCCCTTGAGCAGCACGGTCTGGCTGCCCAGGGGGATGCCCGCGTCGGCCAGGCGCACGAAGGCCTGGCGGCTCTCGGGACCCAGCTCCAGGGGGTGGGTGCAGTGCACGCTGATGAACAGGGGGTGGTGGCGCTTGAGCATCCTGGTCAGCGCCGGGGTGACGCGTTGCGGCAGGACCATGGGCACCTTGGTGCCCAGG
Source organism: Desulfovibrionaceae bacterium (assembly GCA_015709205.1). Lineage (GTDB taxonomy): Bacteria > Desulfobacterota > Desulfovibrionia > Desulfovibrionales > Desulfovibrionaceae > JACCQO01. Next base: position 6,642 of record JACCQO010000016.1, on the reverse strand, counting down.
CGGATCATCTCCACGTGGGGGATGCGTCGCAGGCGCGTAAGCAGCCAGTCCAGGGGCCCGTCCTCCAGGGTCAGCGGGTCGCCGCCGGAGACGAGCACGTCGCGCACCTGCGGGGTGCGCTCGATGTACTCCAGGGCGGCCTCCCAGCGGGGGCGCTCAAAGGGCACGGCCGCGCCGCCGACCATGCGCGAACGCGTGCAGTAGCGGCAGTAGGCCGCGCAGAAGCGCGTGGCCAAAAAGAGGACACGGTCCGGATAGCGGTGCACCAGGCCCGGCACCGGGCTGTCGTGCTCCTCGTGCAGCGGGTCCTCGGACTCGCCCGCGCCGAGCATGTGCTCCATGGTCGAGGGGACCATGCACTTGCGCAGGGGATGGGTCGCATCGTCGGGATCGATGCGGCTCAGGTAGTGCGGGGTGACGGCGAAGGGCAGCGCGCCCTTGGCCCAACTCAGGGCCGCCTGCTCGTCCTCGCTGAGGTTCAGGATCTCGGCCAGGCGCTCGGGGCGGGTGACGCGGTTGGCCAGTTGCCAGTGCCAGTCCGCCCAATCGGCGCGGGTCGCCTCGGGAAAATGCGTCCGGCGGAACCGCTCGGACGCGGCGGTGGAGCGCTGCGCCTGCGCGCGGGGCGCGGAGCGCGTTGCGTGCGTCTCGGCCGGTGCGGGGCGGAACTGCGGGCCCACGGGGCCCGGCTGCCCGCCGAGCACGGCGGCGACAGGATTTTTTACCGGGCGCGTCGCGCCCTGCACGTCGGGAGGAACCGGTTCCTGATCCTCGAAGTCCTTGAACATCTTGTGTACCTGTCCTTTGTAGTAAGGTGAACGCGGCCGCCGCACGGGGCGGGGGCCGCCACAGTTAGCCTACGCTGGCCCCGGAATTCTCGCCGGACGCCTTGTCGCCCAATCCCTTGTCGTCCTGGCCTCCGCCATCCCCCTTGTCATCGGGCTCGTCGTCCAGGATCACGTACTCGAGCACGTCGATCTTGGGATGACCCTTGGCGTCCTTGCCCAGGATGCCCGTGACGATGGCCTTTTCCCCGGGGAAGAGCACGGCCCCGGCCAGGACGTACGTCACGCCGTCCACGGCCTTGAGGCACGGGGAGGATTCGGTGCAGCCCACCTCGCCCTCCACGCTGATCTCCTCCAACAAGTCTCCGGCCCGGGCCGCGCCCGGCGCCACAGCGCCGAACAGCAGCCCCCAGGCCAGCAGCGCGCCGGCGGCGATCATCCCCGCCCGCGCCGCGACCCCTTGAACAACCACCTTGCCAGCCATATGCGCTCCGCTTGGCCTCCACACGTTCAGCGAGAAAGAATCCGGAAGGACTCCACGTCCAGCATGGTCCTTCCGGCCTCGCAAAAGGCGTAACCGGTCACGGACACCACGGCGGGACAGTGCTTGAACAAGGTCCTGCCGCACCCGGATTCCAGCACGGAATAGTCCTTTTCCTGGGCCGAATGGATCATCAACGCGGTGACGTTGCAGTCCTCGTCCCAGGCACAGGGGGCCAGAACCCCCTCCACACTCACCCGCCGCGCGTCGGTCTTCGCGATCATGCCCACACACCTCGCACCAACGCGGCCGCACCGATGCGGCCGCACTCAAACCGCGCTAGGCAAATCCGGGGCCAACACTATAATAATTTGAAATATATAGTAATTTACGAAAAAGATCGACAAAAACAGGAACCGGTGATTCCGATATGCGCCGGAAGCCCTCGGAAAGGGGTCCGCGCAGTACCGATCCCGCGCGGCGGCCGAGAACGGCCGCGTGATCGCGAAAAGAAATACGCAACCGGCCCGAAGCACGGGAAAGAAGGGAGGGGGGAGGAGGAGAGAGGGCACCGCACCCCTTTGACAGGAAACATACCGTGCGGCATTTTTAAGGGATGAGCAGGGCGCACCACCGCAAGAAGGCCCCGGAACAAATCCGCCGGGCGCTGCTGGACCACGCTGCCGAAATGGCCGCCGCAAGGGGACTGGGCAACATTTCCCTGGCGGCTGTGGCCAGGGCCGCAGGAGTGACCAAGGGCGGCCTGTTCCACCATTTCCCGACCAGAAAGAATCTGGTGGAGGCCGTTTGCGCCGACCTCGTGGCGGCCATGGACGCACTCATCGACGGGCACATGGCCGCGGGGCCGCGCGTCTACGGGGCCTTCACCCGGGCCTACGTGCTGGCCACGCTGGAGCGGCCGCCACGCGGCAACCCGTGGGCGGCGCTGTCCATGGCCGCGCTCACGGATCCCGACCTGCGCGCACTCTGGGCCCGCTGGCTGGAGGCCCGGCTCGCGCGCCACGCCGACACCGACGCGGACCCCGACCTGGAGGTGGTGCGCCATGCCGCGGACGGCGCCTGGCTTGCCGACCTGCTTGGAACCGAACCGAAAACCGCCGCGCGGACCGCGGCGTTGCGGGAGCGCCTCCTGGCGCCCATCGAAAGGAAAATGCCATGACCCCCCTGCAAGCGACCTATGCCGCGCTGGGCGCGGCGATCACCTCGGAGGTGACCGCCACGTCGCTCCTCCCGCTCACCAAGGAGTTCAGCAGACCCGTGCCGACCATCGCCATGCTGCTGCTCTACGCCCTGTCCTTCTACCTGATGACCATCGTGGTGCGCACCATCCCGGTCGGCGTGGTCTACGCCATCTGGAGCGGCGCGGGCATCGTCCTGGTGGCCCTGGTGAACCACTTCGTCCTCCGCCAGGCGCTGGACCTGCCCGCAGTGCTGGGCATGGCGCTCATCGTCGCGGGCGTGGTCGTCATCAACCTGTTCTCCAAGACCGTCCCCCACTAGCCCCCGGCGCGGCGCAGGGGCCGCGCCCCGCCGACCGGCGGCAAAAGGCGAAGCACGCCCGGCCGCTCCCGCCCAACCACGCCCCCTCTCGCGCGCCGACGCGGGAAGGCCTCTCCCCAGCGCAGTACAGGCGGCGTAAAGGGTGCAGCGTCACGCCCCCGCCCGTCACGCGCCGACGCGGGAAAGCCCCCGCCCCATCGCGGCACGCGACGGCGGCGAAAAGGGTGCAGCAGCATTGCTGCCTGCCTAGCGGTATTCGCGCTTGTCGATGCCGTAGCGGGTGAGGAGCTTGTGGAGCTGGCGGGTGGTGATGCCCGCGCGTTCGGCGGTGCGGTTGATGCGGCCGTTGCAGGCGGCGAGGATTTCCTTGAGGTAGTGGCGCTCGGCGTTCTCCTTGGCGCGATCGCGGAACTCGGCCAGGGACAGGGAGGTGTCCAGGGGGATGGTCGCGGCGGGCGACGCGCCGGAGAACATGTCCGCGGGGAACGATTCGGGCGTGAGCAGGTGCGAGGTCTCCAGGATGTAGGCGCGCTCGACGAGGTTCTCCAGCTCGCGGACGTTGCCGGGCCAGTCGTAGCGCTCGAAGGCCTCCAGCACCGTGGGGTGCGCGCCGTGGATGGCCTTGCCGTAGTTGCGGCCGAGCTTGTCGAGAAAGGCCGCGACCAGCAGGGGGATGTCCTCCTTGCGCTCGCGCAGGGCGGGAATCTCAATGGGGAAGACGTTGAGGCGGTAGTAGAGGTCCTGGCGGAAGGTCCTGTCCTGGACCATGGCCTTGAGGTCGCCGTTGGTGGAGGCGATGATCCGCGCGTCGGTGGTCAGGGTGGCCTCGCCGCCCACGCGCTGGAAGGTGTGCTCCTGGAGGACCTGCAGGAGCTTGACCTGCGCGGCCGGGGTGATGGTGCCGATCTCGTCCAGGAACAGGGTGCCGCCGTCGGCCAGCTCGAACTTGCCGAGCTTGCGGCGCACCGCGCCGGTGAACGCGCCCTTTTCGTGGCCGAAGAACTCGCTCTCCAACAGGGTGTCGGGGATGGCCCCGCAGTGCACACTGATGAACTGGCGGTTGGAGCGCGCGGACATGTCGTGGATGTAGCGCGCGAACACGGACTTGCCGGTGCCGGATTCGCCGGTGAGCAGGACCAGGGTGCGCGTGGAGGCCACGGTGCGGATGCGCTCCAGGGTGGCTCGCATGGCCGGGGAGGCGGACTCGGTGATCAGCGTGGAGACCACGCGGCCCATGGAATCGCGCAGGTAGCGCAGTTCCGATTCCATGGTCGCCATGTCCTGCACGCTTTCGAGCACGTACTCCACCTCCACGGGATTGAGCGGAAAGGTGAGGTAGTTGCTGGCCCCGGCCTTGACCGCGTCCACGGCGTGGCGGATGCGCTCGGCCCCGGTCATGACCACCACGTGCAGGCTGGGGGCCGTGCGCCAGAGGGCCTGGAGGCTTTCGCGGCAGACCGCGCCATTGCCGGGTCCGGAGAGGATGTCCAGGTCCACGAAGGCGAAGTCGTAGGGCTTGCGGGCCACGGCCTCGTCCAGGGCCGCGCGCTGGGTGACGGTGTCCACGCGGCCCTTGGCCGCCAGGCTGCGGCCCAGCAGCCGCGCGGTGGCGGCGTCGCCCGTGGCGACGAGAATCTTCAGCATGTTCGCGGCTCCCGGAAGTTCGCGCTGACGACCGAAGGACCTTTTTCGTGCCCTGTTCTTGTATACCGGCGTTCCGGCGAGGTCCAGCCGGTGCGCGCCGGAAAGTGCGCGCCGCGGCGCGGGTCCGGCGGCGGGTCCGGCGCAATGCCCCGCCCGGGCGTCCCATTAAATGGTTGCAAGGCCGAAGACAACAGGTATTATTCGCAGCAACATGCCGCTTCCGCCGCGCCCGGCCCGCCCCAGCGGGCCCCCCCGTGGAGCCCGATAGCGGCCCGCGCACCGGCACGCAAACCCGCCCGAGGAGCCTTCCGGATGTACACGCCCGAATTCACGCTGGAAATCGCCATCGTTCTCGGCCTCGTGGGGGCCACGGTCCTGCTCTTCCTCCTGGACTGGATCCGCGTGGACGTGGTCGCCATCCTGATCATGGTCCTGCTGCCGCTCATCGGCATCCTGCACGGCCGCGAGGCCTTCGCCGGGCTGTCCAGCAACGCGGTGGTCTCGATCATCGCCGTGGTCATCATGGGCCGCGGGCTGGACCACGCCGGGGTCATCAACCGGCTGGTCAAGCCGCTCATGGCCCTGGCGGGCACCAGCCGGCGGCGCATCATCGTGCTCCTGTCGGCCACCGTGGGCGTGATCTCCAGCTTCATGCAGAACGTGGGCGCGGCCGCGCTGTTCCTGCCCGCGATCCGCCGCCTGGGCCGCCACGCGGAGATCCCGGTTTCGCAGTTGCTCATGCCCGTGGGCTTCGCCGCCATCCTCGGCGGGACCATCACCCTGGTGGGCTCCAGCCCGCTGATCATGCTCAACGACCTGCTCACGCCCTACGGCCTGGAGCCCTTCAACCTCTTCAGCGTCACGCCCGTAGGGCTGGCCTTCCTGGCCATGGGCATCGTCTATTTCGTCGTGGCCGGGCCGCGCCTTTTGCCCGGCGGGGGCGAGGACGCCGCGCGCCGGGCCGCGCGCCCGGCCGAGCGCGACCCCATCGCCTACTACCCGGGCCTGGGCCATCCCGTGGAAATGATCGCCCCGCCCGCCCTGCTGCGCGACCTGCGCATCATGGACCTGTGCAACGAGTTCAACGTGCACACTGTGGCCGTTTCCCTGAACAACGGGCACGACGTGCTCATGCCGCCGGACCGGGCCATGCGCATCGTGCCCGGCTCGGTGCTCGCGGCCTATGCCACGCCGGAACAGGCCTCGGCCCTGGCCCGGGCCCACGGGTTCACCATCAAGCCCGGCCTGGAAGTCTTCGCCGCGCGGCTGTCCGACGACGTCTCCGGCGTGCGCGAGGCGCTCATCCCGCCGCACTCCGTGTTCGTCGGGCGCACCCTGGGCGAGATCCGCTTCCGCCACAACCACCTCATGGCCCCGCTGGCCGTGACCCACGACGAGGTCACGCGCTACACCGGCTTCGCCGACGTGGTCCTGCGGCCGGGCGACTCCGTGCTCATGCACGGCACGTGGGAAGCCTTCCACGCCATGCGTCCCCGGCGCGACATCCTCTTCGCCCAGTCCCTGGACCACGAAATCCTGCACCCGGAAAAGGCCGGGCTGGCCCTGGGCTGCTTCGCCCTGGCCACGGCCCTGACCATCCTCACGGACCTGCAGCTCTCCGTGTGCCTGATGACCGGCGCCCTCGGCATGGTGCTCACGCGCGTGCTGACCATCGACGAGGCCTACCGCGGCGTGGACTGGCGCACGGTCTTCCTGCTCGCCGGGCTCATTCCCCTGGGCGTGGCCATGGAAAAGACCGGGGCCGCGGGCTGGCTGGCCTACCACCTGGTGGAGATCATGGGCTCGCCGCCGCCGCTGGTCTTCCACTTCGTGCTCGGACTCATCGCCACGGCCTTCACCCTGGTGGTCTCCAACGTGGGCGCGGTGGCGCTGCTGGTGCCGCTGGCCGTGGGCATGGCCACGGACATGGGCACGGACCCGCGACTGGCCGCGCTGGTGGTGGCCCTGGCGGCCTCCAACTCCTTCGTGCTGCCCACGCACCAGGTCAACGCCCTGTACATGGGCCCTGGCCGCTACCGCAGCCTGGACTTCGTCAAGGCGGGCGCGCCGCTCTCGGTGCTCTTCCTCTTCGTGCTCACGCTGATGATCGGGCTTTTCTACTGACCGGGCCCCTTCGGGGCGGCCTCCGGCGGCCGGAGAACCCTTTGAAAAGGGTTCTCCGGACTCTCCCAAACTTTTTGGCGCGCCTGC
>JACCQO010000099.1 GCA_015709205.1 Desulfovibrionaceae bacterium | reverse complement strand
CCCGCCTCCCCCCGCCTCCCCCCTCTCCTTCCCCAAAAACTGCTGGTTGGATGAGGGCGGGGGTGACTGTGGAGTGCGCGTGGATGCCGGACGGGGCGACCGCCTCCCCGGGCCCCGAATCGCACGGTTTTCCCGGACCCTCCCGTTTTTTTCCCGGACCAGCCCGCACGGCGCTTTGCACGGGGCGCTATTTTCACAAATTTAGTAATTATTGTGTCATTTCGTTTACAAAAAAATAAAACGGTACAAGTAAACCGGCCTCTTTCCCGCTGAAATTCATCCTCAAAAGAAAAATTGCCTGCTATTCCAGCATGATTTTTGCCGGGAACGGTTCTTGCTGCGGGCCGTCCGTTCGGCGCGAAAAAGCCCGCGCGCATGCCTGAGCCGTCCCGGCGGTCTTGCGCATTCCTTTTTTCCGGCACGCGCCGTGCGACGGATGCGCACTGGGCGGAGCGAACCCGCCCCACATAAAGAACCCGTTCCAGCATTCCACCAAGGGAGACCCGAATGAAACGCAGAGAATTCCTGAAGAAGGGCGGCGTCGGCGCCGCCGCCGCCGTGGCCGCCACCGCCGTCAACGCGCCCTTCGTGCACGCCTCCAAGAAGACCACCATCCGCTGGCGGCTGCAGACCTACGCCGGCCCCGCCCTGGCCGAGCACGTCATCAAGCCCCAGATCGAGGCCTTCAACAAGATCGCGGACAACGACATGGTCATCGAGCTTTACAACGCCGACCAGCTCGTGCCCACGCCCGAACTCTTCCGCGCCATGCAGCGCGGCACCATCGACGCCGTGCAGTCCGACGACGACTCCATCGCCGCGCCCGTGGACGTGGCCGTGTTCGCCGCCTACTTCCCCTTCGCCTCCCGCTACTCCCTGGACGTGCCCACCCTGTTCAACAAGTACGGCCTCAACGAAATCTGGGAAGAGGCCTACAGCGAGATCAAGGGCGTGACCTGGCTCGGCGCGGGCGCGTGGGACCCCTGCAACTTCGCCACCAAGGAGCCCATCCGCTCCCTGGCCGACCTCAAGGGCAAGCGCGTCTTCACCTTCCCCACGGGCGGCAAGTTCATGCAGCGCTTCGGCGTGGTGCCCGTGACCCTGCCCTGGGAAGACGTCGAGGTCGCCCTGCAGACCGGCGAGCTGGACGGCATCGCCTGGTCCGGCATCACCGAGGACTACACCGTGGGCTGGGCCAACGTCACCAAGTACTACCTCACCAACAACATCAACGGCGCCTGGATCGGCTCCTACTTCGCCAACGAGGACAAATGGGCCCAGGTTCCCGACCGGCTCAAGACCCTCTTCAAGGTCACCATGGACAGCTCCAACTACTACCGCCTCTACTGGTACTGGTGGGGCGAGGCCTACTACCGCACCACGGGCGGCAAGCTGGAACTGACCTCCATCCCCGAGGAGGAGTGGAACCAGGTCGAGGCCGAGGCCCTCAAGTACTGGGACGAGATCGCCGCCAAGAGCCCCCGGTGCGCAAAGGTCGTCAAGATCCTCAAGGAGTACAGCGAAACCATGAAGAAGGCGGGCAAGCCCTACCGCTACGCCTGACGAATTCGCCCGAACCCATTGCCGCCGGTCCGGTCGGGCGTCGCATCGGGCGACGCCGGGCCGGGCCGGCACCTGATTCCGGCCCCCTTCGCCCGGCCCGGAAACACGCGCGCCCCGGTGCGGCGCGCACGCTTTTTCGAGAGGTACCCTAGTGAACAAATCCCTGGTGAAATTCACGCGCTACGTGGACGCAACGAACCGGCTCGTGGGCAAGGCGTCCATGTACCTGGTCTTCGCCATGATGGCGATCCTGCTCTACGCCTCGTTCTCGCGCACCGTGCTCAACTCCCCGGTCATCTGGGCCGTGGAGATGGCCCAGTTCACCATGGCCGCCTACTACATCCTGGGCGGCGGCTATTCGGTGATCCTGCGCGGGCACGTGCGCATGGACGTGCTCTACAGCCGCTGGAGCCCCAGGACGCGCGCCATCGTGGACTGCTGCACCGCGGTCTTCCTGCTCTTCTACCTCGTTCTTCTGCTCTACGGCGGCATCTCCAGCACGGCCTACTCCCTGGAGTACCACCAGAAGAACTACTCGGCCTGGGCGCCCCCGCTGGCGCCCGTCAAGATCGTCATGGTCGTCGGCATCCTCCTCATGCTGCTGCAGTGCATCTCGCGGCTCATCAAGGACGTCGCCCGGGCCCGCGGCGTGGACATGATCAAGACCTTCGGAGACGCACTGCCATGAGCCATGAAATGATCGCCCTCACCATGTGCCTGACCCTGATGGTGCTGCTGCTCACGGGCCAGCGCATCTTCGGCGTGGTGGGGTTCGTGGGCGCGGCCGCCTCGCTCTTTCTCTGGGGCGACGGCGGCGCGGAAATGCCCTTCAACGCCAGCATCGTGCTGCTCAACTGGTTTCCCCTGCTCACCCTGCCGCTGTTCATCTTCATGGGCTACATGCTCTCGGAGTCCGGCATCGCCGACGACCTCTACAAGATGTTCCACGTCTGGATGGGGCCGCTCAACGGCGGCCTGGCCATCGGCACCGTGGTGCTCATGGTCGCCATCTCGGCCATGAACGGCCTCTCCGTGGCGGGCATGGCCATCGGCACGAGCATCGCGCTGCCCGAGATGCTCAAGCGGGGGTACAACAAGCGCATGATCACCGGCGTCATCCAGGCCGGCAGCTCCCTGGGCATCATGGTCCCGCCGAGCATCGTGCTCGTGCTCTACGGCATGATCGCGCGCCAGCCCGTGAGCCAGCTCTGGATGGCGGGCGTGTTCCCGGGGTTGCTCCTGGCCGCGCTGTTCATCCTCTACATCGTGGTCCGCTGCGCCTTTCAGAAGGACCTGGGCCCGGCCCTGCCCAAGGAGGAACGCGAGTCCTACACCATGCACGACAAGCTGAACCTGCTCAAGGCGGGCATCGTGCCCCTGGTGATCATCTTCACCGTCACCGGCCTGTTCATGGTCGGCGTCACCAGCCTGGTGGAGAGCTCCGCCGTGGGCGCGGCCGCGGCCACCATCGCGGCCATCGCCAAGCGCCGCCTGACCCGCAAGGTCCTCGACGACGCCCTGCACAAGACCCTGTCCGTGAGCTGCATGTTCATGTGGATCATCCTCGCGGCCCTGTGCTACGGCGCGGTCTTCGACGGCCTGGGCGCGGTGCACGCCATCGAGACCCTCTTCCTGGACGAATGGGGGCTGTCCCCCTGGGGCGTGCTGGTCATGATGCAGGTCTCCTACATCATCATGGGCATGTTCCTGGACGACACGGCCATGCTCGTCATCGTGGCCCCGCTGTACATCCCGCTGATCATCGAGCTGGGCTTCAACCCGGTCTGGTACGGCGTGCTCTACACGGTCACCTGCCAGATCGCGTACATGACCCCGCCCTTCGGCTACAACCTGTTCCTGATGAAGGCCATGGCTCCCAAGGAGATCGAGCTGGTGGACATCTACAAGTCCATCGTGCCCTTCGTGGCGCTCATGGTCATCGGCCTCGGCGTGATCATGGCCTTCCCGGACATTGCGCTGTACCTGCCGCAGGCCTATTACGGAAAGTGACGGACCGGGCGGCGTGCCGCCCGGCCCATTTGCGGAACGGATCGGGCGGCCCGCGCCGCCCGGCTCCCCCTGGACCGAAAAAACGCGCCGGGCGCGGCCACCGCGCCCGGCGCTTCCTCAGGAGAATGGCGATGGGTTCGACCGGCGCGGCCTCGCACACCTCCCCCGGCGCACGCCAAAAATCCCTGCGCGAGCTGCTGGCCCTGGCCTCGCCGCTGCGCTCGGGCGACGTGCTAGCGGGCGTGGCCGCACGCAGCGAGGAGGAACGCGTGGCCGCCCAGATGGCCCTGGCCGAGGTGCCGCTGACGCGCTTCCTGAACGAGTGCGTGGTCCCCTACGAGGACGACGAGGTCACCCGGCTGATCATCGACACCCACGACGCCGGGGCCTTCGCCCCGGTGCGCTCCCTCACCGTGGGCGAGCTGCGCGACTGGCTGCTCACCGACGCGGCCGACACGGACGCGCTGGCCGCCCTGGCCCCGGGCCTGACGCCCGAGATGGCCGCCGCCGCCGCCAAGCTCATGCGCGTGCAGGACCTCATCCTCGTGGCCTCCAAGTGCCGCGTGGTCACGCGCTTCCGCGACACCATCGGCCTGCCCGGCCGTTTTTCCGTGCGCCTGCAGCCCAACCACCCCACCGACGACCTCAAGGGCATCGCCGCCTCCACCCTGGACGGCCTGTGCTACGGCTGCGGCGACGCGGTCATCGGCATCAACCCGGCCACGGACAGCGTGGACAACATCGTCCGCCTGCTCCGGATGCTCGACGACATCATCCAGCGCCACGCCATCCCCACCCAGAGCTGCGTGCTCACCCACGTGACCACGGCCATGGAGGCCATCCGGCGCGGCGCGCCCGTGGACCTCTGCTTCCAGTCCATCGCGGGCACCGAGCGCGCCAACGCCAGCTTCGGCATCAGCCTCGACCTGCTCGCCGAGGCCCACGAGGCCACCCTGGCCCTGCATCGCGGCACCCTGGGCGACAACGTCATGTACTTCGAGACCGGCCAGGGCAGCGCCTTGTCCGCCGGCGCGCACCACGGCGTGGACCAGCAGACCCTGGAGGCCCGCGCCTACGCCGTGGCCCGCCGCTTCCGGCCCCTGCTCGTGAACACCGTGGTCGGCTTCATCGGGCCCGAATACCTCTACAACGGCAAGCAGATCACGCGCGCCGGGCTGGAGGACCACTGCTGCGGCAAGCTCCTCGGCCTGCCCATGGGCGTGGACATCTGCTACACCAACCACGCCGAGGCCGACCAGGACGACATGGACGCGCTGCTCACCCTGCTCGCCGCCGCCGGGTGCAACTTCGTCATGGGCATCCCCGGCGCGGACGACATCATGCTCAACTACCAGTCCACCTCGTTCCACGACGCGGCCTACGCGCGCAAGCTCCTGGGCCTGGCCCCGGCCCCGGAGTTCGAGGCCTGGCTCAAGGCCCGCGGCATCCTGGACGCCTCCGGCGACCTGCTGCCCGTGGCCCCGGACCACGGCCTGCTGGCCATCCCCGACCAACTGGCCGCGCACGACCAGGAGTAACCGGTGGCCGCGAAAACGACATCCGGCAAAAAGCCCATCGTCACCCCGGACCCCTGGCGCGCACTGACGCGCTTCACCGACGCGCGCATCGGCCTGGGCCGCTGCGGCGGCAGCCTGCCGCTGGCCGAGGTGCTGGCCTTCAAACTGGCCCACGCCCAGGCCCGCGACGCCGTGTGGCTGCCCCTGGACATGGACGGAGTGGCCGCGCCCCTCGAAGCCGCCGGGCACCGCTGCCTGCGCCTGGCCAGCGCCGTGGCCGACCGCGGCGAGTTCCTGACCCGCCCGGACAAGGGCCGGACCCTGTCCGAGGCCTCCAAGACCCTGCTCGCGGGCGAACCCACCGGCTTCGACCTCTGCCTCGTGGTCGGCGACGGCCTCTCGGCCCGGGCCATCCACGAGAACGCCGCGCCCTTCCTCCTGCGCTTCGCGCCCCTGGCGCGCGCCGCCGGGCTGCGCATCGCGCCCGTCTGCCTGGTCGCCAACGCGCGCGTGGCCGTGGCCGACGCCATCGCCGAAACCCTGCGCGCCACCGTGGTGGCCATGTGCATCGGCGAACGCCCGGGCCTCAGCTCCCCCAACTCCATGGGCCTCTACATGACCTACGGCGCACGGACCGGCACCACCGACGAGGCGCGCAACTGCATCTCCAACGTGCGCCGGGGCGGCCTGGGCCTGGACCTCGCCGCACAGAAACTCGCCTACCTCATGGAGGAGGCCCTGCGCATCAAGACCTCCGGCGTCCAACTCAAGGACACCATGCCCCCCAACTACCTCCCCTTCGCCACCGGCACGCCGGTGCTCGACGTGTAGCGGGCGGAGCAGGGAAGACGAAGAGCCGGGGGGAGGCGGGGAGGGGGAACCCCTTTTTCGGCGAAAAAAGGGG
>JACCQO010000098.1:599-6331 GCA_015709205.1 Desulfovibrionaceae bacterium | reverse complement strand
CGCCTCCCCCCGGACCCCCCTCCACCCCTCTCCACCCCCAAAAACTGCTGGTTGGATGAGGAAGGGGGTGACTGTGGAGCGCGCGTGGATGCCGGACGAAGTGGTGCTGGCGCGGGACGAGCGGGAAAGATGGAGAGCGGAGCGGGCGCGCCGGGCTGCCGCCGCCTGCGGCGGCGGATGCGCCCTGGGGGGGGAAGAAGGGGAAAGAGGGGGAGGATTCGGCGAAAGGATGAACGAACGCGGGCGTGGAAAAAACGGGAAGGCCGTCGGTGTCCCCCAGTACGACGGTCGAGCGCGGGCGGGGGAAAGCCGTCACCGACGCCGCAGCACCGACGGCCGCGAAAGGGGTGCAGCAGCATTGCTGCCGAAAGGGGTGCGGCGGCATTGCTGCCGAGAAGGAGGGTGGGGTTACGGTGCGGAGAAGTGGTCGAAACCGGGCCAGGGGACCGGGGCTCCGGCGAGGGTCAGGCCCGGGGCGGCGGTGACCGTGCCGATGCGCCGCGCGCCGCGCGCGGCCGCGAGCACGGCGGGCAACCGCGCCGGGTCGATGGTTCCGGCCAGGGCGTAGTCCTCGCCGCCGAGCACGGCCGTGGCCACGGGGTCCAGGTCCAGGGCGCGGCAGCAGCGCTCCAGCGCCGCGTCGCGCAGCGCGCCGGGATCCAGGTCCACGCCCAGGCCCGCGCCCGCCCCGCCCACCAAGCGCGGCAGGTCGCGCGCCAGGCCGTCGGAAACGTCCATCATGCAGCCTACCCCGGCGCGCGCCAGGGCCGCGCCCTCGGCCAGCAGCGGCTCGGGTCGCAGGTGCGCGGCCACGCCCTCGGGCGCGCGGCCGCGCCCGGCAAGGCCGAACCGTTCCAGCGCCGCGAGCCCGCAACGCGCCAGCCCCAGCGCGCCGGCCACGAAGACCGCGTCCCCGGCCGCGCACGCCCCGCGCCGAGGAGCGCGCGCCGGGGCCTCGGCCGTCGCGCCCGGCCCTGCGGGCCGCGCCCCCCGCTCCGCCGGACCGTTCGGCAAAGGAGGTTCGCCCTTTCGGGACGGCTCGGCCCGCCCCGCCAAGTCATTCCGCGGGGACGCTTCGTCTTGCCCGGACGCCTCGTCCTGCCGGGGAGGCTCGCCCTGTCCGGGAGGCTCGTCCTGCCCGGACGGCTCGTCCTGCCCGGACGGCTCGCCCCAGATGGTGATGGACAGGCCCAGGTACGGCGCGCGGCTCAGGTCGCCGCCCACCAGCGGGGTGTCCCAGCGCGCGGCCAGGGCGGCCATGGCCGCCAAGAGCTCGTCCCAGTACTCCGGGTGCGCGCCCGGATGCGCGGGGTGCGCGGGGTCGTCGGGCACCAGCAGGCCGAGGGTGAAGCCCAGGGGCCGCGCACCCATGGCGGCCATGTCGCTGAGGTTCACGGCCAGCGCCTTGTGCCCGACGTCGGCGGGCGAAAAATAGGAGCAGCGGAAGTGCGCGTGTTCCAGAAAGAGGTCCGTGGACACGGCCAGGGCGGGCGGGCAGGCGACGATCGCCGCGTCGTCGCCGCGCCCGAGGGCCACGGAGGAATGCGTGCGCGAAAAATGGCGGTCCAGCAACGCCAGGAACCCGTCCTCGCTGACGAGGGGGCCGGTCTGGAAACGCGCGTAGGGCGCGTCGGGAGCGGGGGGCGGTGTGCGTTCGGGCATGGGTTTCCGTTGCGGGGTTCGGTTCCGCCGGTCCGGGGTCCGGCCGCGCGCGTCAGGAGCAGTCGTTCTCCAGTTCCAGGTAGTCGGCGATGATCACCTTCAGGCCCATGCCCGGAAAGTTAACGCGGTACTTGTCCGGCGGCAAGAAGGCCACGATCTTGCCCCGGCCGAAGGTCTTGTGGCGGCAGTGGCCGCACTTGGCCGGGTCGGTCACCCCGCCCCGCTCCGCGCTGCCCCCGTTGCGGCCCCCGTCGAGGTTCCCGGACGCGGCTCCGTCTCCATCGCCCCCGCCCGCCTCCGAGCGGGGCGCGAGCGCGCCGAAGCGCCCGGCCGACTCGGACCGCGCCATCTGGGCCAGGCGCGCCGGGCGGGAGGAAAAGCCCATGGCCGAGGGCCGCAACGCGCCGGTGTAGCTCTCGCGCAGCTCCTCGTAGAGCGAGGGCGGCAGGTCGCGCACGAAGGGACTGGGCATGGCCGGTTCCGTGCCCTCCTGCCCGCGCCGGTAGATGGCCGAGGGCACGAACAGGGCCAGAAAATCCTTGGCCCGCGTGCAGGCCACGTACATCAGCCGACGCTCCTCCTCGAAATCCTCCTCGCGCGACATGGCGTGGCGCGAGGGGAAACGCTCCTCCACCAGGTCCAGCAGCAGCACGGCGCGCCACTCCAGCCCCTTGGCCGAGTGGATGGTGGAGAGCGTCACGGCCCCGTCGTCCTCGCCCTCGGCCTCGGGCTCCGGGCTCTCCAGGCTGAGGTCGGCCAGGAAAAGGTCCACGTCCTTGTAGCCCGCGGCGATCTGCACCAGTTCGTCCAGCCCGGCCTGGCGGCGCGGGTAGTCGTCCGGATAGGCGCGCTCCATGACCGGGCGGTAGAGCTCCAGGATGCGTTCGAGCAGGGGCCGCGGCTCGGGCGGGGTTTCGTGCAGCCGCTCCAGGGCGTCGAGCAGGGTCTTGAGCTCGGGCCAGCGGTCGAAGGCGGCCTCCAGGGGATTCTTGCCGCGCTTCTTGCCCTCGCGGCCCACGCCCGTGTAGGCGTCGTGCAGCCGCTTGGCGGTCTTGGCGCCCATGCCCTTGAAGTGCGCGGTGATGCGCTGCCAGGCCGGGAAGTCCGAGGGGTTCTGGATCCAGCGCACGTGCGCGAGCACGTCCTTGACGTGCGCGGCCTCGGTGTAGCGCAGGCCGCCGTACTTGCGAAAGCGCATCCCGCGCTTGGAGAGCACGGCCTCCAGGTGGTAGGACTGGTACCCCGCGCGGAAGAGCACGGCGATCTCCTCGGCCGGGTACTCCTCCAGCAACTCCTCGATGCGGTCCGCGACCATGGCCGCCTGGGTCAGGTCGGAGATGGGCCGCACCAGCAACGGCAGCTCGTCGGACTCGCGGTCCGAATAGAGCTCCTTGCGGTAGTGCGCGGTGGAGTCTTCGAGCACGGCGTTGGTCAAACGCAGGATGGGCTGGGTGGAGCGGTAGTTGCGCTCCAGCTTGATCAGCCGCGCGCCGGGAAAGAGCTGCGGGAACGACAGGATGTTCTGCACGTTGGCCCCGCGAAAGGCGTAGATGGACTGGGCGTCGTCGCCCACGGCCATGACGTTGCCGCGCGGCGCGGAGGCGGGGCTCCCGTCGCCGTTGCCCGTCCCATCGGCTGCCCCGTCGGCAGTCCCGTTGGCCGCCCCCTGCCCCGCCCCGGGGCCGAAGCCCGCGAGCAGGCGCACCAGCCGGGCCTGGACCAGGTTGGTGTCCTGGTACTCGTCGACCATGATGAAGCCGAAGCGCCGGGCGTAGAGGTCCAGGATTTCGGGCCGCTGCAGGAAGAGGCGTTCGAGCTCGAAGAGCAGGTCGTCGTAGTCCAGCAGGCCGTGGGAACGCTTGTATTCCTCGTAGGCCGTGCCGAGCTTGGAAAAGTCCTCGGCGTAGGCCGTGAGGTGGAAGGCCTCGCGCTCCAGGACCTGGCGCACGTCCTGTTCCTTGTTGCGCGCCTTGGAGAGCGCGCCCGCGATGGTGGCGATCTTGGGGTAGGAGCGGTCGCCCTTGCCGAAGCCGAACTGCTGCTTGAGCTCCTTGAGCACGCCGTCGGCGTCGGAGCGGTCCATGATCGTCTGGCGCTCCTCGCGGCCGGGCGGGGAGAAGCGGCGCAGCACGGAAAAGGCGAAGGAGTGGAACGTGCCCCCGGCCACGCGCGCGCCGACGCCGAAGCCGGACGCGCCCGTGCCGGAAGACAGCAACAGGGCGTCGGCGCGCTGGAGCATCTCCTGCGCGGCCTTGCGCGTGAAGGTCAGGAGCAGGATGGACTCCGGATCGACCCCCTGCTCCACCAGGTAGGCCAGACGGTAGACGATGGTGCGCGTCTTGCCGCTGCCCGCCCCGGCGATGACCAGGGTGGGCGCGTCCAGGCTGCGCACGGCCTCCCACTGGGCCTCGTTCAGTTCGCGTTGGAAATCGATCATTTTTTTCCCGTATGTCGCGGGCGCGGCGGTCAGGGCGCGAGAATGGCGGGCCCGTCCGGATCCACCGGGCCCACCGGCCCCAGGGGCCCCGCGCCGGGCGCACCGGGCGCGCCCGGCTCGTAGGGCGCGCGCAGGCCGAACCACTCCAGCACGGCCGCGCCGACCCCGGCCGGGGTCGGCGGCGTCGGGTCGTCCGGGACCCCGCCTTCCCGCCCGTGGCGATAATAAAAAACGTCGGACGCCGTGTGCGTGCCCGTGCGGCCGAAGCGGCCGAACACGGCGGCGCGGTCGAACTTGGCCTTGAGGTCGAAGCCCGGGCGCGGCTCGCAGATCAGGTCCGGGGCAAACGCGCGCCGGGGCCCGGCGTAGAGCTCGTCCGCCGTCCAGACCCTTTCCATGACCGGCTCGCCCTCCCAGGTCAAGGCGCAAAGCCCGCGCCGGATGCGCGCCAGGGTCTCGCGGGCCCGGGGCGACTCCGCCCCCCAGGGCGCGCCGCGCGCGAACCGGTCCGCAGTGTGCAGATAGATGCGCCCGGGGTCCAGGGCAAAGGCGGCGGAATCCGGCCCCAGCCCCGTGGCGTCCAGCTCGCGCCCGGCGTCCGGCGCGTGCGCCGGAACGCGCAAAAAGCCCTCGGCGCGCAGCCAGGCGTTGAGGTCCACCTCGGTCCTGAGCGCCGCGAACCCGTGGTCCGCGAGGGCGATGAACTCCTTGGGCCCGGGCAGCGCGTCCCAGCGGTCCAACACCGCGCCGACGAGCGCGTCCCATTCGGCCAGCAGGCCGAGCACCGCGTCGTGCAACGGGTGCGCGGCGTCGTGGGACGGCCGCATAGCGGTCAGGACCACCGGGAAAAGAAAATGAAAGAGGCGATCGGTCTCGGTGAGCACGAAGACGAAGAGGTCCCAGGCCAGGTCGGGCCAGAGCAGGTCCAGGGCGGCGCGGCGCGAGGCCAGGGTGGCGCGCAGCTCGGCGAGCAGGTAGTCCGGGTCCGATGCGCCGCGCGTGGTGTCGGCCTCCAGCCGGTACCCGGCGCGGGCCAGCAGGGGCGCGAGCACGGGCGGATGCACGGCGCGGGAGAGCTCCGGGGCCACGAATCCGGCCACGAGCATGCCGCGCAGCGGGCGCGCCGGGTAGGTGTTCGGCAGGTTCACGACCTTGCTGACCAGCCCGGCCTCGCCGAGGCGGTCGAAGATGGTCGGCGCGGCCACGGCGTCGGCGTCGGTCAGGGCCATGGCGTAGGAGGCCGGGTCGATGCGCGTGAAGCCGTAGACCCCGTGCGCGCCGGGCCCGGCGGCCGTGGCCAGGGAGGTCCAGTTCACGGGCGAGAGCTCGGGCAGCTCCGCGCGGATGGCGCGGGCGTTCGGCGTCAGGGCGATGCGCGCGAGATTGGGCAGGAGCCCGGCGCGGCAAAGGTCGCGGGCCAGGGAAAAGGGCAGCCCGTCCAGCCCGAGCACGAGCAGGCGGCGGCGTTGGCCGGGTTGTGGCGAAAGTTCCGTCATGGTGCTTGTTCCGTTGCGCGTCCGGCCCGCAGCGCGATCAACGCAGGCGCGCAGCGCCCTTTTTTGCAAAGGCCAGGGCCGCGCAAAGGCCAGGGCCGCGCAAAGGCCAGGGCCGCGCAAAGGCCAGGGCCGCGCAA
>JACCQO010000098.1:0-499 GCA_015709205.1 Desulfovibrionaceae bacterium | reverse complement strand
AGGCCAAGGCCGCGCAAAGGCCAGGGCCGCTGCATACCAGCCCGGGCCCGCCAAGGGAAGGGGGCGAAGGCCGCCCCGGTCTTCGCCGCAACGCCGCGCGGCATCGCTTCCCCTTCCCCCAGGGCGCATCCGCCGCCAAGCGTCGGCAAGGCAGCAATGCTGCTGCACCCCTTTCGCGGCCGTCGGTGCTGCGGCGTCGGTGACGGCTTTCCCCCGCCCGCGCTCGACCGTCGTACTGGGGGACACCGATGGCCTTCCCATTTTTTCCTCACCCGCGCACGGCCAGCGCATCGTCGCCTCCTCCCCCTCTTTCCCGAACACCCCAGGGCGCATCCGCCGCAAAGCGGCGGCAGCCCGGCGCGCCGCGCCACCCACCACCTTTCCCGCGCACTCCGCGCCCGCCCCCACCCCGTCCGGCATCCACGCGCTCTCAAAAATCCCCCCACCTTCATCCAACCAGCAGTTTTTGGGGGGGGGAGAGGGGTGGAGGGGGGTCTGG
>JACCQO010000097.1 GCA_015709205.1 Desulfovibrionaceae bacterium | reverse complement strand
CCCCCTCCACCCCACCTCTCCCCCAAAAACTGCTGGTTGGATGAGGGCGGGGGTGGCTTTCGAGACCGCGTGGATGCCGGGCAGGGAGCGGCCCTGCTTGCGCTGCGGGCCGGGGGCGGGGGCCGCGTTGGCGTAGAAGGAACGCAGGCTGCCCAGGAGTTGTGAGGCTGTGGCAGCGAAAGCGGCGTCGCTTTGCCCTTCGCGTGTTTCAAGCCGTGTTGCCCCCAGCTTTTTTCCCAGGAACCGCCGCCGCCTTCCCTTGCCGCGCGAGGCCATTCGATTCCGCCCTGAGATCGTGGCTGGTCATGCCCTGCCGGGCACGGCGGGCCGTTTTGCGCGGGCGGCCTCTTCTTTCTCGTGTTCCTCTTCCCTTCCGCCCCGCGTCCGGTGCCGGTCGCCCCCGGCTCCGGCGATACGGCGGCGAGCAGGGCGGAACGAACGTGGGCGCGCCGCTACGATTGCCCCCAGTCCGTTTCCTTCGTCGGCTCCCCCTGTATCGCTTCCAAGGCATCGGCCCCGTACGCCGCCTTTCCGGCACGGCCGGGAGCTGTCGCACCGCTCGTCCTTCTCGCGCCCCTCGGCGCACCCTGTTCGTCCGCTTCCCTGCGCCTCTGCGCATCTCGTCCTGCCCCGTTTCCCCGCGAACCCGTCCGGAGGAGGGGGAATCCGCACCACTTGGGCCCGGGCCAGCCTCCGCCTTCTCGCGGACCAGCTCCGGGATAGGGAGACCCAGCACCACCTGGCCCCGGCGGCCTCCGCTTTCCCGCGGACCGGCTTCGGGGGCGGGGTAGTCAGCACCACCTCGGCCCCGGACAGCACCCGCCTTCCCGCGAATCCGCCTCGAGGCAGAGGGGAATCTGCACGACTTTGGTCTCGTCCCCCTCCGCCTTGCCGCGAACCAGCTTCGGGGGCGGGGTGCCCTTTTCGCCGGCATTCGATCGGAGCGGGTCTGGCGCAGCCGCCCCGCTCCGATCGACCAGCCAAGAAAAGGACACCCCGCCCCCGGAGCGGCGACCAGGGCGCACCGCATCGACCCCGGCACGGAGGGAGTGGAAGAACGGCGCGCTATTCGCCCGCCAGGCGGCGGATCAGGGGGATGACTTCGGCCGGGGACTGCGGCAGGTCGTCGATGCGCAGGGTTTCGAGCAGCGCGACGCGGTTGCCGCGCGGCGTGGTGGTGCGCCGCGTGCGCAGGGAGCAGACGCGGCCGTCGCGGAGCGGAAAATCCAGGCTCCAGGCCTGGCCGCCGCCGCGCCAGAGCAGCGCGGCGTCGGGCCGTCCGGACCCGCCGTCCGACCCCAACGCGATCGCGCCGTTCTCGCCCCGGCCCACGACCGCGTCGCCCACGGCCAGGGCGGCCACATCGTCCAGGCTCAGGGTGCCCAGGGACCGCCCGCCCACGCCCAGGTATTCGTCCCCCTCGCGCACCACCAGCGGCAGGGCGCGGTACTCGGCGGGCGGCGGTTCGCCCGTTCCGTCCGTTCCGCTCTGTCCATCCGTTCCGTCCGCTGCCGTCGCGTCCGCGGCGGAGGCCGATGCGGCGGTGGAAGCGGGTTCATCCTCGGAGGGGACGGCGGCCGGAACCTCGTCGGTCCGCAGCAGGTATTCGGTGGTCTGGCCAAAGGCGTTGGTCACGCGCACCCGGCGTTGCGTGGGCGGCGCGATGTCGATACGCGGTGCGGCTGACTCCTGCGCATCCCCGAGCGGAGCCCCCGACGCCTCAAGGGGCGCGCCCGGGCCCCGCTCCGCCGCGCGGCCCGCCGGGGCCTCGACGTGCGCGGCCAGTTCGGCCACGGCGCGGCGCAGCCCCTCCAGGGTCGCGAGAATTTCGGGACCGAGGTCCGGCGCGGCGGCTGCGTCGCCCGCCGCGCCTTCGGCATCGTCGTCCGCGTCCGCGACGGGCCCACGGCCCGCCAACTGCGCGCGCAGGCCGTTCAGGTTTTCGGCAATGGCCTCCTGGGTCCGGGCGAACCGCTCGAACCCGCGCGCCATGCCGTCGAGGGCCGTGGCGAGCGGTCCGATGCAGGCCTGGAGCGCGGCGGTGTCGGAAGCGGAGGATGCGCCGGGAGCCGCGGGGGCAAACGCGGCCCCCGGCGCGTCGGAAGCAGCGCCGACTGATGCGGAATCGGGAAGGAGGAAGGGGAATTCCGCGATCAGCACGGCGCGCGTTTCAGCGATGGACCGCCCGTCGCCGAAGCACTGGCGGATGCGTGCGCACACCTCCCGCGCCACGGCGGGAAAGCGCAGCGGCTTGCCCTGGTTCACGGGCTTGAGAAAGGGCGGGAACTTGCTGCGGTAGCTCTTGATGGTCGTCTCGGTCACCCCGAGCAGCCCGGCGAGCTCCCTGTAGCTGGTCAGGTCGTCACTCGTCATAACCCTTGTCCTACAGGCGTTGTGCGCATATTATAACTTATCGATAAGCCACCTCCCTCCGCGCGTCAACCTGCCCGCGCCGTTCGTGTGGCGTGTGCGGGCGCTTGGCCGTGACCCTCCACGGCGGGAGCCCGTAGGCCCTTCCCTGGAGCGCGCGTGTGCCGTCGCGCGGCGGGGAGCCCCCGGCCGCCCTCGGCCGTTGAATCACCCTCCTGTATCAAGCGCGGCCGTTACGCGGCTTCCGGTTCGGGCCCGGCATGCCGTGCCCCGTTCGGGCCCCGCGCGCGATTTCTTGCGCGCGGGGTCTTGAGGGAGGAGTGCTTCGTGAGAGCGCACAGCGGCGCGACCCCCGGTGCGCACGGTGCTCCTCCGTGTCCAGCGGCTTGCCGCACCTCGTGGCGCGGGGCCTTCGTGTGCGCGGTTTTGCTGGCGCGGGGCGCGCCTGGTGCGTCCCGGCCCGGCGCGCCGTGTGCGGGCCGACCCTGAATGTCGGGCAACACCCGCGCAATCGAGCGGGCGCGGCAAGTGTGGCGAAGTGGCAATGTCCATTGGCCGGAAGGGGCAACAGCAACAGCGATCGGAGCGTGCTCGGCCCGCTAAGGGATGCCGGGCGGCGTCCCACGCGACGGAAGCGGGCAACGATCCGGCCCTGGATGCCGCGCAGCACCCGCGCGGCGCGGCGGCCCTCGGTGCGTGCGGCGTTTCTCCGTGTCCATCGGCTCGCCGTGTGCCCCGTGGTGCAGGCCCGCCGCGTGCGCTGCTTTGTTGGCACGTGGGCGCGCCTGGTGCGTCCCGGCCCGACGCGCCCAGGTGCGCCCCGAGCCTGGGTGCCGGGCACACTCGCGCGGCGGAGTGGGACGCGGGGCTGAGGTGGAGCGGGCGCGGGGCAGTCTTGGCCTTGGCAGGAGCGGGCGGCCCGCACTGGCCGGTGCGCCCAGGCAACGCGTTCGGGTAGCGCGGCCGGGCGCGGAGCCGCCGTGGGGGGGGCAGGGTACGGCGCTCCGCAGGGCAAAAGACAAGAACTTGTCGATAAGTTACGATTTTAACCGACTTGATTTTCACGGAATACGTCGCCTCCCCAGGAAGGGATTTGCTCCATCGGCCAGGAATGGTATGCAGGGCCATGGACGGAAGCGGGCAGGATTCGGCGCGGGCCGCACAGGCGCGCGCCCTGTTTCCCCGGGGGCTGGAGCAGCCCGGGGGCCGTTTTCGGTTTTCCGTGGACGCCCTGCTTCTGGCCCGGTTCGCATCCCAGGCCCCCGGCGGCTGGACCGAGCTGGTCGATCTCGGCTGCGGCTGCGGCGTGGTCGGCCTGGCCATGCTGCTGGACGCGGTCGAGACCCGTTTCGGGCCCGGTCGCGCCGTCTCCGGCGGTTGCGCCGGGGAGGCCGCGTCCGGCCCGTCCGGCCCGCCCGCCCTGTCCGTCGGAGAGGCGTCGGCTAGGCCGTCTTCCTTGCCCGCCGCGTCCTGCGCGTCCGGTCGGTCGGGCTCTGTTTGCCGTCCTTGCGACGGCATTGTCGGCCTTGGCCGGAAGGACGGCGACGGCGTGGCGACCGGCATCGATATCGACGCCTGGAGCGCCCGGGCGGACCGCGATGGGCCCGGCGTATCCAGGAACAACGGCCTGCCCTGCGGCCGGGGCAACGGTTCGAACGGTGACCCGGATGGCGGCCCCAAGGGGGGCCGGGACGGGAGCGCGGACGGGGGCTCGGGTCCTGTGGGTCGCCCCTGCGGCGACCCGCACGACTGCCGAAACGCCTGCCTGAACGGCGACCTGCCCGGCGGCCCGGATGGCGGCCCGTTCCCCGTGGCGGCGCGCGAACGCGTCGTCGCGGGGTCCGCGCCGCCCCGCTCCGGTGCCGGAACCCGTCCGGTGCGTCTGCTCGGGCTGGACCTGGATCCGGCCATGGTCGAAGCGGCCCGCGCCAATGCCTGCACCCTGGGCCTGGCCGACAGGTGCCGCTTTGCCGAGGTTGACCTGCGCCGGGTCCGCAATGGCGGGGCTGCCGGGGCGAGCGCGGGCGGTCCGGCGGCTGGTCCTGTGGATGCCCCGGCGGACGGCTCCGCGCCGGCTGTCGGCTCGGCACCTGTTGCAGGTCCCAAGGCCGTTGGTGGTCCCGCACCCGCTGCTGGTCCCACGTCTACTGCTGGACCCGCGTTCGCTGCTGGTTCCGCGCACGCCCTTGGCCTTGCGCCCGAGAGCGCGGATCTGGTCGTGGCCAATCCGCCGTACCGGCGGCCGGACCAAGGGCGGCTGCCCGCGGCGGACCGGGCCCGGGCCTTGTTCGAGGGCCTGGGGCGGCTGGAGGATTTTCTGGACGCGGCGACCTTTCTGGTGCGCAACCGGGGCCGCGTGGTCCTGGTGCATCTGGCCGAGCGCCTTGCCGAGGTCCTGGCCGCGCTTGCTTCGCGCCGCCTGGAGCCCAAGCGATTGCGCCTGGTGCACAGCCGCCTGGACGGCGAGGCCCGGTTGCTGCTCGTGGAGGCCGTCAAGAACGGCGCGCCCGGCATGGTGGTCGAGCCGCCCTTGATCCTCTATGATGGCCGGGGCGCGGCCACGGCGCTCACGGCCGAGGCCCTGGACTTTTGTCCGCGCCTGGCCTGCAACGCCGGCCCCCGGGCCTGAGTCGGGGCCGGGTCGTTCGTCCTGTTTCGGGATGCGTTACAAGAAACGTGCATAATTTCAGTCTGTTGCAAGAATGCGATAAACATGACATTGTATGACAGATCATGACACGATGGTTTTTAGCACGCCATAGGCCGACAAACGCTGACGGCTCACCCGGCCCATTGTCGGGCCTCCCACGTTGCCGGTGCGCGCGCAGCGGCGCAGCGGCGCGGGAGCGCGATGCGGCCCGGGCCGCCGGGGGCTCCGTGCGCGCGGGAGTGGGCGGGCGCCGGGGGCATGGCGTGGTGCGCGGCGTCCCCCGCGCCTGCGTGGCGGGCCATACGGCCCTCGGCGCGGCGCGGCGCGGAATTTGCCCGGCTGTGGGCGGCCCCGGCTGTGCGCCTGCCGTGCGCTCCGGCGTCCCGTCCCGTCCCGGATGCCCTTGCTCCGCGCCTGGCCGCCGCCCGGCGAGCGTCACGGCCACCGCGTGCCGTTGCGGTGCGCCGCGCCGCGCCGCGCGCCTGCGCGTCCCGTCCGGAGGCCGTTCGTGCTGAAGCGCATCCGCATCGAGAACTTCATGGCCCACGCGGACACGGAGATCGAGTTCGCGCCGGGCGTCACCGTGCTCACCGGGCCCAACAACATCGGCAAGTCCGCCGTGGTCGAGGCCCTGCGCTGCGTGGTCACCAACCCCGCCCCGCGCCATTTCATCCGCCACGATGCCGCCCAGGCCGTGGTCGAGGTCGAGCTGGACGATGGCTGGCGCGTGGTCTGGACGCGCAAGCCGCGCTACGCCCTCTACGACGTCTATGCGCCCGGGGCCGAGGAGCCCGAGCGCTACGCCAAGTTCGGCCGCACCCCGCCCGAGGACGTGCTCGCTCGGCTGCGTCTGTCGCCCGTGGCCATGGAGGAGTCCGGCCAGGCCGTGGATGTGCACCTCGGCGACCAGCGCGAACCGATCTTTCTGCTCGACAATTCCGGCAGCGAGGTGGCCGGGTTCTTTGCCGCGTCCAGCGAGGCCGCGCACCTGTTGGCCATGCAGCAGCTCCTGCAGGCGCGCGCCGTGCGCGCGCGCCAGGACCAGCGCGCGGCCGGGGAGCGCGTGGCCGCCATCGAGGCCGACCTGGACCGCCTCGCGCCCCTGCCGGACCTGGAGCTGGCCCTGGGCGCGGCGCGCGAAGGCACCGAAGCCCTGGCGCGCGCCGAGCGCGAGCTGCCCGAGCTGGCCGCGCGCGCCGCGGACGTCCGCCGCCGCCGCGCCGGGCTCGCGCTGTTGCGGCGGCGTCTGGCCGTGCTGGCCCCGCTGCGCGCGGCCCCGGATCCGGCGGACCTGGCGGACACGGCCGGACCGGCCGAGGCGCTGGCCGCCGGGCGTAGGCTGCGCACCGCCCTGGGCCGCGCCGCGCGCCAGGCCGAAACCCTTGCGCCGCTCGCGCCCGCGCCCGTTCTCGCGCCCGCCGCGCCGCTGGCCGCCGTCTAGATCG
>JACCQO010000096.1 GCA_015709205.1 Desulfovibrionaceae bacterium | reverse complement strand
GGCCATGATCCGCAACCACTACGTGGGCCGCACCTTCATCCAGCCCTCCCAGGACATGCGCGACTTCAGCGTGCGCGTGAAGCTCAATCCGGTGCGGCACATGATCAAGGACAGGCGCATCATCATCCTGGAGGACTCCATCGTGCGCGGCACCACGATCCGCACGCGCGTGAAGAAGCTGCGCGAGCTGGGCGCGCGGGAGATCCACATGCGCGTGAGCTGTCCGGCGATCCGCTTCCCCTGCTTCTACGGCATCGACTTTTCCTCCAAGGGCGAGCTCATCGCGGCCAACAACACGGTGGAGGAGATCGCCCGGTTCATCGGGCTGGATTCGCTGCACTACCTGTCCATCGAGGGGCTGCGCACCACGGTGGCGCGGCCGGACGACTACTGTTACGCCTGCTTTGACGGCAACTACCCGGTGCCCCCGGACGCGGAGATCTCCAAGATGTGCCTGGAGGACGGGGGACCGGCCTGCGGAGGCTGCGGCTAGCCATGAACGACGAGCGGAAATCCACCTGGCTTGCCCTGGCGCGCGAGGTGCTGGATATCGAGATCCAGGGACTGGTGGCGGTGCGCGACCGGCTGGACGGCGGGTTCACCGCCGCGCTGGACCTGCTGGCGCGCTGCACGGGCCGCGTGGTGCTCACGGGCATCGGCAAGTCCGGGCTGGTGGGCCGCAAGATCGCGGCCACGCTCTCGTCCACCGGCACGCCCGCGTTCTTCCTGCACCCCGTGGAGGGCGCGCACGGCGACATGGGCATGATCCGTCCCGAGGACGTGGTCGTGGCCATCTCCAATTCCGGCGAGACCGACGAACTCAACGCCATCCTGCCCGCGCTGCGCAGCCTGGGCGCGGGGCTGGTGGCGCTCACGGGCGGCGCGAACTCGACCCTCGCGGAGCTGGCCGACGCGGTCGTCGACACCTCGGTGCCGCGCGAGGCCTGCCCCATGGACCTGGCGCCCACGGCGTCCACCACGGCCGTGCTGGCCGTGGGCGACGCCCTGGCCGTGTGCCTGATCCGCATCAAGGATTTCGGCGAGAAGGATTTCAAGCGCTTCCATCCCGGCGGCATGCTCGGGCAGCGGCTCCAGGCCCGGGTGGGCGAGCTGATGCACGAGGGCGCGCCCTGCGTGGAGGCCGACGCCACGTTCGCCGATGCCCTGCGCGTGCTCAACGCCGGGGGGCTCGGCGCGGTCATCGTCACGCGCGCGGGGCTCCTGGAGGGCATCGTCACGGACGGCGACGTGCGGCGGCTGGTCTGCGCGGGCGGGTTCGACTCCTCGCGCGACGTGGCCCACTACATGGTCGCGGGCCCCAAGGCCGCGCGCGTCTCGCACTACGCGGCCCAGGCCCTGGACATCATGGAGGCCAAGGCCATCACCGTGCTGCCCGTGGTGGACGAGTCCGACGCGGTGGTCGGCGTGATCCACCTGCACGACCTGCTGGGCAAGGGCCGCCTGAAGTTCGCCTGAGGCGCGGGGGCGCCTCTTTTCCGCGGGCCCTTTGCGCCCTGCAAACTGGCCCGGCAAACTGGACGGACGCGCCGGGCCCATGTAGGGTTCGGCCTTTCTCCGGGGGGACAACCGGCGGCCGTGCGGCCGTCTTGAGATTGTCATGCCGTTTTCGCAGCACCTCCCCGCGCCTTTCCGCCTTCGCTCCCGCTCCTGGGTCTCCCGACACGCCCCGCTCGTGGCGCTGCTGGTGCTTTTCGGCCTGGCGCTGCTCGTCCTGACCCTTGTGGCTCCCGCTACGTTCGCCGCGGCGACGCCGCCCGCGGCGGTCCAGGCCGGGTGCGCCGTCGGCCACGGCGCAACCGCGTCGGCCGTCGGCGCGGTCTGTTCGCCGCCCCCCGGCTCGTTCGGCGCATGGGGCGGCGCCATCTGGATGTTTTTGGGCATCTTCGCGCTCGTGTGCCTCGTCCTTCGCTGGCGGCTGCGGGGCTGACCCGGTCCGGAAGCGAACCGCGAGGGCGTTGTGGTCCTCCTTGGGCGGTCGTTTCCGGGAACAGGTGCTTTTTTTCTGCGGGGTTGACAAATTATTACATACTCGACAGGCTGAACAAAAGAGGTTCAGATCCGTCGAGGGCGGACGCCCGGGGGGGGGCAGCCATGGGCCGGAAGGCGCCTTGGAGCCCCATTTTTTGGGGAAAGGAGTTGTCGATGCCGCGCCGTTTTTCCCTTCGGCCGACACGGCGGGCCTTGGTTCGTCGGCCCAGCTGCCCGTCCACCGTTCGCCTTCCGTCCGCCTTGCGCCCGGCGCGCGGTGCCTGGCTGGCGACCGCCTGCCTCCTGCTTCTCCTCGTGGCCCATGCCGCCCCGGTCCTTGCCGGGGAGATCTACATGGTCACCAAAGGCGACGACAAGCTGCTGGTCTTCGACGCCGACGCCCAGGCCCCGACCGCCCCGGTGCGCAACGCGAGCATTGCCGCCTACGCCAACAGTTGGGGCGTGGCCGTGCGCGACCAGGAAGTCTTCGTCACCAACGACGACCAGGACTCCATCACCGTCTTCAACGCCACGGCCACCGGCACGCCGACGTTCAAGCGGCGCATCCAGGGAGCCGCCACGGGGCTGGACCTCCCCCGGGAGCTGGTCATCGACGGTACGGACCTGTATGTCATCAGCGAGAACACCAAGAACATCCTGGTGTTCAACGTGCTCGACGACGGCAACGTGGCCCCGCGGCGGACCATCACCCTGCACAACGCCACGGGCGAGGTGGAGCCCTATGTGCGCGGCCTGGACATCCACGGCGCCGATCTGTTCGTCGCCACGGGATACACGGGCCTGCATTACTCGGTTTCGAAATTGCCCAAGTCGTCCAACGGAACCGTGACCCCCGACCGCTTCTTCCCCCTGCCCGCAACCGGCAATACCCCCCGGGCCATCGTCGTCGAGGGCGACGAAATCTACGTCGGCAACATGGGGCCGGACCTGATCTGGGTGTATCCCATCGGCAGCAGCGGCTCCGCGACGCCCTCCCGCACCATCAGCGGCGCCAACACCGGCCTGAACCAGCCCTATGGCCTGGCCGTGCGCGACGGGCTCATCTACACGTCGCAGTACGGCGCGAACACCCTGCTGGTGTTCAACGCCTCGGCCGACGGCAACGTGTTCCCGCTGCGCACCCTCGCCAACAATGCCATGGGAATAAGCACCCCCACGACGATCGCCTTTGCCGAGGACAGCGCCGTGACCCTGGCGAGCGTGCAGCCGCCGGGCGTGGTCGTCGCCATGAACGGCACGAGCGCGATCCCGGCGGTGCAAAGCCCGGCGGTGGCCGCCTCCGGGCTGGCGGCGCGCACCGTGTTGCGGTCCGACGCCATGGCCTTCAACGCCTCGGTCTCCCCGGCCGGGTCCGCCGCCGTGTTCCGGTTCGTCACCACGAACCTGGAGGGGAGCGCGGGCGGCTACGCGCTCCACAAGGTATTCGACGACGGCAGCTCCCGCGCTTTCACCTATTCCGCCAACGCCACCTACGCCGAGGGCGCATGGTGGCTGACCGACGCGGACGGCACGTGGCTCGCGGAGTCCGCCCCCGTGGTCATGGGGACGACGTACTACGCGAACATGGTCGTGCAGGACAACGGCAAGTACGACGGCAACCCCATCGCCGGGCAGATCACCGACCCCTTCGTGCTGACGGGCGGCGGCTCGGGCGGTGCGGGCTGCGTGCTGCGGCGCGGGCCCTCCGACGCGTGGTCCGCGGCCGAATGGCTGGCCCTGGCCGCGCTCGGCTTCGTCGCCGTGCTCCTGCGCAGGCGGCTGCGGGGCTAGGGGCTTCGCGAAACGACGAAAAAGGGCCGCTGCGGAAGATTCCGCAGCGGCCCTTTTTCGTCGCAATCCCGGTCAGCGACCGTCCGCCTGCCCGCTCGGCGCCCGTTCCGCCGCCTCCCGGGCGCGGAGTTCCTCGTAAAAGCGGCCCTGGGCGGCGGCCACGCCGCGCGCCACGCCCAGCGCGGCGACGGTCAGCGCGGCCACCAGCAGGCAATAGGCCCAGAAGTATCCGCCGCCCTGGGCCCGCACGCCGAACAGCGCCACTCCGGGGCCGGTCAACAGGCCGTGGACCTTGCTCAGGCAGTAGAGCGAGACGCAGGCGTGGAACAGGCCCAGCGCCAGGTACATGAAGCCGGTCGTCCGTCCCCGGTGCAGGTGCCGCGCCGTGCCCCAGCCGATCCAGTTCACGAGCGGGCGGCCCGCCAGGGCGTTGATGCGGTCCTCGATGAGGTTGGCGTAGCCGCCCAGGAGCATGGCGATGTGGTTCATGGTCAGCAGGATGGCGAACAGGCCGACAAGGACCAGGGGCACGAGGAAGAAGACCAGGGTCAGGTTTGCCCTGGCTCCCACCACGACGACGCCGGAAAGCAGCGCCGCGGCCACGGCCAGCGACCTGTCGCAGCCGTCGATGATTCCGGCCACGCGGGTGCGCGCGAGCTCCAGCTCCTTGAGCAGCACCTGCATCTCCGCGTTGCGGTCCCACGCCGCCGGGGCGGACCGCTCCGCCGCCGCCTGCGGCGTCATCCCTGTCGCGCGCACGGCGTCGTTCCCTTCATTCCAGCCACACCAGGCTGGCCTGGCGGCCCCTGTCGCCGCGCCGGTACGAGAAAAAGGCCGCGTCCGTGCGCGTGCAGCGGTCGATGGAATGGATGTTTTCCGCGCGCAACCCGGCGGCCAGCAACTGGTCGCGGGTGAGCCGCCACAGATTCATGGTCCGGCGCGCGGCGTCGAACCAGGGCGCGAATTCCGGGTCCCATTCGCGCTCGAAGTTCACGAATTCCGCCCACTCCGGCCCCAGGCTCGGGCCGCGCACGGCGGAAAGGTCCTCGGCCGCAAGCCCGTAGCGCGCGCAGAACTCGGCCACGCCGGATGCGATGAACTTCAGGGCGTTGCCGCGCCAGCCCACGTGCAGCGCGGCCACGAAGTCGCCGCCGGCGTGCGCCAGGAGCACTGGCTGGCAGTCCGCGGTCTTGATGACCAGGGCGCGGCCAGCGCCCTCGGCGCGGCTGGTGGCGTGGCCGTCGGCGCGGATCGAGCCGGGCGCGTCCAGCCCCCGGCCGCCGTCGGCCGGGCCGTGGCCGAATGCCATGCGCGTGCCGTGCACCTGGGCCAGCTCCAGCCAGCTCGCGAATCCCAGCCCCCGGTGCATGGCGCGCCGGGCATCGGCCACGCGCGCGGCGTCGTCGCCCACGTCGTAGGAGATGTTGCCGCGCACGCCGTTCGGGCCCTGGCCCAGGGCCCGGTCCGCGGGCGCGCCGGGCGTGCCTCCGGGCGTGGCGAGGGTTTCGTCGGCCTCCGGCGGGCGCATGCCGAAGGCGCAGCGCACGCCGGGGATGTCCGGGAAGACGAATTCGGTCCAGGCTGCTTCCACACTCCGCTCCAGGTTGCGCGGCGCGGCCGGAGCGCGTCGCGCGGTTTCGACGAGACGGCCGCGCCTGCGCCCGTCCGTCGCCGTCTTTCGTTCCGTCCGGCCCGCTCCGCCCGGTCCAGGCCAGTCCCGCCCCTCCCGGCCCCCGCACATGCCGCGCGGGGCCGGGTCAGTGGATGGAGATCAGCCCGGTGCGCGTCAGGCGCAGGACGTGGCGCGTGGCCGGGCCGTCCTTGAGGCACCAGACCGCGGCCTGCTCGGTGTAGAGCGAGGCGGCCGAGAGGCCGTCCACGGGCAGCACGACCTGCAGCCCGCGCTGGGCCGCGGCCGTGGCCGTGTGCAACACCGCGCCGTGCGCGGCCGTGCCCGTGACGATGACCGTGCGCACATTCCGCGCGCGCAGTTGCGCCTCCAGGTCGGTGCCGAAAAACTTGTCCACGGACGCGGCGACCACGACCTCGCCCTCGTGCGGGCGCACCGGGGAAAGGAACGGCGTGCGCTTGGAGGTCTGGCTGTAGAGCACCGGCATGCCGGCGGCGCGCGCGCGGCGCGCCAGCTCCGCGATGGGCGCGACCGTGTCCAGGCAGCGCGGCCTGCGCTGTGCATTGCACGTCAGTTCTTCCATGTCCAGGATGAGCAGGGCCGTGGTCCCGGCTTTCACTTCCACGGGAACGGCCTCGGGCGGTTCCGGGGCCGCGACCGTGGTCCAGAGCGCCACGACGTCGCCGCCGCCCGCGCCCGGCACGGTTTCGGCGGCCCAGGCCACGCCGTTCCAGAGCACGCCCGCCAGCAGGAACGCCACCCACGCCGAGCCCTTCGACCTTTTCATAGTCACCTCGCAACGTTGTGCGGCGGCCCGACGCCGCCTTCCCGTCCGGGCATCCACCTCTCGGCCTTCCCGCACCAAGCCCGAAAGACCCGCATGGCCTTTTCGATAGCAAAGATCCGCAGTCTTGTGGAGAGTTCCGTCATCCCCCAGGCGTATCCGTCGCCAAAAGCGACGGCAGTCCGGCGCGTCCGCACCGCCCCGCCGTTTCCGCGCATTTCGCGTCCGGTCCCCGCAACGCGGCATCCACGCAAGCCCGTCGCTCGGGACTTCCCCATCCAACCGAAAGGTTTAGGGGGGTGATGGTGGGGGAGGGGAGA
>JACCQO010000095.1 GCA_015709205.1 Desulfovibrionaceae bacterium | reverse complement strand
CCCCGGGCCCCCCTCCACCCCTCTCCACCCCCAAAAACTGCTGGTTGGATGAGGGTGGGGGTGACTGTCGGGAGCGCGTGGATGCCGGACTGAGTGGGTGCGGGCGCGAAAGGGGCGGGAAAGGTGGAAAGCGGCTCGGACGCGTCGGGCTGCCGCCGCTTTGCGGCGGATGCGCCCTGGGGGAGTGCAGGAAAGAGGATACGACGATGCGGTGGTCGAGCGCCAGCGAGGAAGCCGACGCGCCACCGCAGTACGGCGACCGCAACATGGTGCAGCAATATTGCCGCCGACCGCGTTCTTTGACGATGGATGCGCACTTGATCCCCCTGGCGGCTCCCGACCTTTCGAAAAGCCCTCCCCCAGCCCGCATGCGGCGCAGCCGCAAGGGCGGCACGCTCCCGCCCCGTTACCTGTCCCAAGCCCTTCGCGTTCCCTCCCATCCCGCAATTTCCCTTTCGATCCTGTGCCGCGCAGCGCAGCGGAACGGCACGCGGCGGCGTGCGAGCGTTCCGGGGCGGTGGGGGCGGGTCAGGGGGGAGGCCGTCTTCGGCCTCACGCCTGTCCCGCCCCCACCGCCCCGGGACTGTTCGTGCGTCGGAGTAAACCCGGACCAACGCCCCCTCTCCGCGCCACCCCGAACAGGGGGCCCGGGGGGGATGATCCCCCCCGGCGGGGTCTGGGGCAGCGCCCCGGCAGGGTCTGGGGCAGCGCCCCAGCGGAGCCCCGGCGGGGGGCTTGCGGTTGCGGGGTTATGGCTTATTTATGACGAATGGCGGCATTGCTGATGCTTTCCTTGGCGCTGGTGCTGGCGTGGCCCACGGACGCCCTGGCTTGGGGGCCCGGGGTGCATTTGGCGTTGGGGAATATGTTCCTGTCGAATCCTTCGTTGTTGGCCGCGCCGGTGGCGACGGCATTGGCGGCGCATCCGAACGCGTTTTTGTACGGTTCGGTGGCGGCGGACATCTTCATCGGCAAGGGTGTGCGCCAAGTGGCGGGGCATTCGCATGCGTGGGAGGTGGGCCGCGTGTTGTCGCGCGCCACGGACGGCCGGGCCATGGCGGCGTTCGCGTACGGATACCTGGCGCATCTGGCGGCGGACGTGGCGGCGCACAATTATTACGTTCCCAACCAGTTGGCGGTGGCGCCCTTGCGCGGGAAGATGTCGCACGTGTATCTGGAGGTGCAGGCGGACGCGCAGGTGGAGTGGGACCGGCGGCAGGCGATGCGGTTGTTTTCGCGGTCGCGGCGGCCGCAGGATTTGGCCTTGCTGGGCGAGCTTGGGAAACACAAGATTTCGTTCTTGCTGAAAAAAAGCGTCTACAAGGAATCTGTGTCGCTGTCCGGGCGGCGGCAGTGGTCGGATCTGGCGCGGCGTGCGGCGCGGCTGTTGCCGTTGCCGGAGAACGAGGTGCATCTGGCGCGCATGCTGGACCTGTCGCAGGCGCTGGTGGCGGATGTGTTGGCGCATCCAGTGCGCGCGGCGGCGTTCGGGTTCGATCCCATCGGCGCGGAGAACCAAGCGGCGGTGCGTTCCATGGGGCGGCGGGTTTCTGGGCGCTATGCGCATGCGCGGCTGGTGGAGGACCTGCCGTTTCCAGTGGACGCGGTGCTGGCGGAGTTGCCGTTGTCGGGCGGGTTGTTCTTTTTGCCGCACGTGGAGCGGAGGGGGCGTTCAGGGCCGTAACCGGGTCCGGCGCGGGCAGGCCGGGTATGGCGGTGGACGCCGCCCCGTGGTAACTTCCGGGCGCGGCGGATTTTTTTTTGGGGGGGCGTGGCCGGGCCGCGGCGGGCGCCGGGGATCGTTCACGCCGCCGGATGCCGGTTGTGGCGGAAGCTACGGCCGCACGGTTGCGAAAAACGCGCAGAACGCGACAGGAGTCTGGAGGCGGTATGACCAAGGACGTGCGTATCGAGACGGACAGCATGGGCGGGGTGGAGGTTCCGGCGGAGCGCTATTGGGGGGCGCAGACGCAGCGGTGCCTGGACAATTTCGCCATAGGCGACGACCGCCTGCCGGAGCCCATGATCCGGGCGCTGGGGTTGGTGAAGATGGCCTGCGCCCAGGCCAACCAGGAGCTGGGCGTGCTGGCGCCGGAGCTGGCCGAGCCGATCATGGCCGCGGCGGGCGAGGTGGCCGTGGGCAAGTTGTCGGCGGAGTTTCCGTTGCGGGTGTGGCAGACGGGCAGCGGCACGCAGTCGAACATGAACGCCAACGAGGTGATCGCCAACCGGGCCAACGAGCTGTTGGGCGCCGCGCGCGGGGCCAAGTCGCCGGTGCACCCCAACGACCACGTCAACAAGAGCCAGTCCACCAACGACATTTTCCCCACGGCCGGGTACGTGGCCGCGGCGGTGAAGCTTTCCGGCGAGCTGTTGCCCGCGGTGTCGGCCATGCGCACGGCGCTGGCCGGGCGCGCCGAGGAGTGGGCCGGGATCGTGAAGATCGGCCGCACGCACCTGATGGATGCGGTGCCGCTGACGCTGGGGCAGGAGTTCGGCGGCTATGCTGCGCTGCTGGCCGAGGACATGGAGCGGTTGGAGCAGGCCGTGGGCGGGCTGCTGCGCCTGGCGGCGGGCGGCACGGCGGTGGGCACGGGGCTGAACGCGCCCAAGGGGTTCGGCGAGCGCGTGGCCGCGATCCTGGCGCAGAAGACCGGGCTCGCATTCGTGAGCGCGCCGGACAAGTTCGCGGCGCTGTCGGCGCACGACGCCCTGGTCTTTGCCTCGGGCGCGCTGAAGACGCTGGCGGCCTCGCTCCTGAAGATCGCCAACGATCTGCGTTGGCTGGCGAGCGGCCCGCGCTGCGGCCTGGGCGAACTTTCGCTGCCCGCCAACGAGCCGGGCTCGTCGATCATGCCGGGCAAGGTCAATCCCACGCAGTGCGAGGCGCTGAGCATGATCTGCGCGCAGGTCTTCGGCTACGACGCGGCCATAAGCTTTGCGGGCTCGCAGGGCAATTTCGAACTCAACGTGTACAAGCCGTTGATGATCTTCGATTTCCTCAAGGCCGTGCGCATCCTCACGGACGGGTGCGCTTCGTTCACGGCGCACGCACTGGCCGGGCTGGCGGTCAACGGGGCGCGCATCGGCGAGTTGGTGGACAGGTCGCTGATGCTGGTCACGGCGCTGTCGCCCAGGATCGGCTACGACGCGGCGGCCAAGGTGGCGCACCACGCCCACGCCACGGGCACGACCCTGCGCGAGGCGTGCCTGGAGCTGGGCGTGCTCGGCGGCGAGGAATTCGACGCGCTGGTGCGGCCGGAACGCATGGTCTGACGCCGTTGCAGGGGACGGCAGTGCCGGAGACGGCGGGAGAAGAATGAGCGGGACCAACGGGACGGGCAGGGAAACGGGCAAGGACCCGTGCGGCCTTTCGGTGCGCGCGCGGCTGAACATCGCCACCCTGGCCTTTCTGCTGCCCATCGCGGTCCTGGCCTTCTTCATGGACATGAGCTTCCGCTACGACATCGGCGTGGGCGAATCCGAGCGTGCGGGCGTCACGTACCTGCGCGCGGCCTATCCGCTGCTCGATCTCGTCTCCGAGCATTCGCGCGCCAGGCCCCAGGCGACCACGCCGCAGGCCGGGGCGGCCCCTCCCGCCACTCCCGCACCGGCCGCCCCCACCGTCGGCGCACCAAATCAGGCTGCACCAAATCAGGCCGCACCGAACCAGCCCGCACCGGACCAGCCCGCACCGGACCAGGTGGACGCGGCCTTCACGCGGCTGGACGCCATTCATCAAAAACTCGCCGCGCAGCTGCAACTGGCCGCCGACGCCCGGCGCGACGGCCCCGGCCTCACGCCCGGACGGCTGCGCGAGGCCTGGAACCGACTCCGCGCCACGCGCCGCCCCGGCGACACCGAAGCCATGCTCACTGCCGTGGCCGGACTCATGGGCCACGTGGGCGAGCAGGCCCGCCTGATCCTCGACCCGGCCCTGGACAGCGCCTACCTGGCGGACGCGGTGATCCTCGCGCTGCCGCGCACCTCGCTGCTGCTGGCGCGCCTGGAGCGCGACGCCCTGGCGACCATGCCGCGCGGCGGCGCGGCCCCGCCGCCGTCCGGCCCGCAACGCGACCAGTTGCTCAAGGCCGCCGGCGTCCTGGAGCAGTCCTTGCGCGACACGCTCGCCAAGGCCGACATGGCCCTGACCGAGGACGCCCACTACTACGGCACCAGCGCCTCGCTCCACCAACGCATCCCGCCCGTCCTGGAACGCTGCCGCACCTCCACCCTCGCACTCGTCGGGATCATCGACCGCTACGCGACCTCCGGCGTATCCACGGACCGTTACCTCGCGGCCCTGCGCGAGGCGCGCACCGCGGCCCAGGCGCTCTACGCCGCCGGGCTCGACGAACTGGACGCGCTCATCGGCCAGCGGCTGGCCAGCTACCGCGCCTGGCGCTACGCGGCCATCCTGCTCAGCGCCGGGGCCACGGCCGCGGCGCTGCTCGTGGTCTTCTTCGCCATGCGCCGCATCGACGTGGACCTGCGCCGCGTGGGCGAATACGCGCGCCGCGTGGAGGCCGGAGACTACGACGCCGCCGTGGAGGGCGTGCACGGGGCCGAGGCGCGCGAGCTGGCCCACACCCTGCGCCACATGGTCGGCCAGATGAAGACCAAGATCGGCTACCTCAACGGCATCCTCGAAGGCATGACCGTGCCCTGCCTGGTGGTGGACCGCGACGAGCGCCTCACCTTCCTCAATCGCCCCTACCTCGCGCTCTACGAGCGGCCGGGCGAGCCCGGGGACTACCTGGGCCAGACCCTGGGCAAATTCTTCTACGGCGACGAGCACCACGAGACCATCACCGGCCGGTGCATGCGCAGCGGCGAGCCCATCCGCAACCTGGAGGTGGACACCACCCTTCCCTCGGGCCGCGCGATCTCGGTGCGCTACGACGTGGCCCCGCTCCACGACCTGGACCGCGAGCTCATCGGCGCCTTCGCCCTCATCGTGGACCTCACGGAGGTCAAGGACCAGGGACGCGAGATCGTCCGCCTGGCCGCCTTCCCGCGCGAAAACCCCACCCCCGTGCTCTCGGCCGACGCCGACGGCGACCTGATCTACATGAACCCGGCCGCCGCCCGCGCGCTCGCGGACCTGGGCGCGGACCTGCGCCGCGACTTCCTGCCGCCCGACCACGCCGAGATCGTGGCCGCGTGCCTGTCCTCGGGCCAGGTGCGCCGCGATATCGAATCCACGCCGGGCGGCCGCGTGTTCTCCTGGAACTACAACCCGCTGCCCGGCTGCGGCCAGGTGCACATCTACGCCGCCGACGTCACCGAACGCAAACGCGCCGAAGAGCAGCTCCTGCACGACGCCTTCCACGACGGGCTCACCGGCCTGCCCAACCGCGCCCTGCTCCTGGACCGCCTGGGCCAGGTTCTGCGCGAGCACGCCGCCCCGGAGGAGGCCCCGGGCTCGCCCGAGGACGTTCCGCCCGAACCCGACCCGCACGGGTTCGCCGTGCTCGTCATGGACCTGGACCACTTCAAGAACATCAACGACAGCCTGGGCCACGACACCGGCGACCGGCTGATCCAGGAGCTGGCCCGGCGCATGGCCGCCACCCTCGCGCCCGGCCACACCCTCGCGCGCCTGGGCGGCGACGAATTCGCGCTGCTGGCGCACCCGGTGGCCTCCGCGGGCGCGGCCCTGGACCTGGCCGAGGACCTGCGCCGCCAGGCCTCCGGCCCCGTGTTCCTGGACGGCTACGAACTCTCCACCGCCGCCTCGGTCGGCCTGGTCTACGGCGGCGGCGGCCGCCAGGATGCGGCCGCCGTGCTCCGCGACGCGGACACCGCCATGTTCCGCGCCAAGGCCCAGGGCCGCGCCGCCACCGTGCTCTTCGACGGCGGCATGCACCGCCACGTGCGCGAACGGCTGGACCTGGAAATCGCCATGAAGAAAGGGCTGGAGGCGGGCGAATTCCTGCCCTACTTCCAGCCCATCGTCTGCATGCGCACCGGCCGCGTGGCCGGGTTCGAGGCCCTGGCGCGCTGGCAGCGGCCCGGCGCGGGCCTGATCTCCCCCGGCCGGTTCATCCCCCTGGCCGAGGAAACCGGCCTCGTCGTGCCCCTGGGCGAACACATGCTGCGCACCGCCTGCGCCACGGCCCGCCGCTGGAACGCCGCCCACCCGGCCGCCCCGGACGCGCAAGACGGCGGCTTGTCCATCAGCGTGAACCTCGCCGTGCGCCAGATGATCCTGCCCTCCATCGTGGACGATGTTGCCGCCATCCTCGAGGAAACCGGCATCGCCCCCGCGCTCGTCAAGATCGAGGTCACTGAAAGCGGGATCATGGACAACGCCCGCGCCGCGCGCGACGTGCTCCTGCGCCTCAAAAAACTCGGCGTGGCCCTGTCCATCGACGACTTCGGCACCGGCTACTCGTCCCTCAGCTACCTGACCCACTTCCCCTTCGACTTCCTCAAGGTGGACCAGTCCTTCGTGCGGAACATGGCCACCGACGCCGACAGCCTGGAAATCGTGCGCACCATCGTCTCCCTGGCCCATTCCCTGGGCAAGCAGGTCGTCGCCGAAGGCATCGAGGAACAACGCCAATACGACATGCTCCGCGAACTCGGCTGCCGCTACGGCCAGGGCTACCTCTTCGCGCGCCCCCTGCCCGAACCCGACGCCACCGCCCTGCTCGACCGCGATCCGTCCTGGAAGTGAAGAGCCGGGGGGAGGCGGGGAGGGGAGGACCCTTTTTCGGCGAAAAAAGGGTC
>JACCQO010000094.1 GCA_015709205.1 Desulfovibrionaceae bacterium | reverse complement strand
GCAGGCGCGCCAAAAAGTTTGGGAGAGTCCGGAGAACCCTTTTCAAAGGGTTCTCTGGCCGCCGGAGGCCCGCCCCGAAGGGGCCTCCGTCAGAGCGCGCCGAGCAGCAGCAGCCCGCCCAGCGCGGTCATGGCCAGGGAGCCCGCCAGGGCCAGTCCGGCGTGCAGCGCCCCGCGCGCCCGCCCGGACGTCCGCGCCAGCCCCAGGGCCGCGCCGCGCGAGGCGATCACGGCCAGGGCCACGGCCGAGACCGTGATTCCCATGCCCAGGGCGATGCAGCCCATGGCCAGGAACCCGGCCAGGGGAATGCCCAGGGCCAGGGAAAAGGTCAGCACCAGCGTTGCGCCCGGGCAGGGCACGATGCCCGAGGCCACGGCCGTGGCCGCCAGCCCGCGCCGGGCCAGGGAGGACGTCGCGGTGTCGGGCCTGGCCCCGTCCCCCGCCCCGTCGTCCACCGGGCCCCTGCGCAGCAGGCCGCGCAGGGTCAGTGCGGTCATGCCTGCGCCCAGGAGAAAGAGCAGGGCGTAGGAGGCGAGTTCCAGGCGCGGGCCCAGGACGTCCACCGGGGCCGCCGGCGTCGCGGCCGCGCCGGCCCGGGCCGAGGAGATGCGCAGCAGGAGATAGCCCGCGCCCACCAGGGTGGTGGCCGAGAGCACGTGGGTGAGCATGGCCAGGTTGCCGTAGGCCAGCGCCTGGCGCAGGCCGCCGGGGCGGTGCAGGAAGTAGGAGGCCGCGAAGAGCTTGCCGTGGCCCGGCCCCAGGGCGTGGACCACTCCGTAGCCGAAGGCGCAGAGCAGGAAGAGCCAGAAGCTCGCGCCCGCCGGATGCTCGCGCACGTCGCGGGCCATGTCGGCCATGCGCGTGCGCAGTTCGGCCTGGACCTGGACCAGGGCGGCCAGGGCCGGGCGCAGGAAGGTGGGCAGCCCGGCCATGTGCCGGGGCGGCGCGGCCCCGACCGGGCGGGCGCTCACGAAGGGGTTGGCCTGGGCCCGGGCGGGTGCGGGCGCGAACGCGAGCAGGGCGGCGGCGAGCAGGAGCGCGACCAGGGCGAGCGGGAGCGGCAGGGCCCCCGGCGCGGATCGGGCGGCGGTCAGGCCCGCGACGGCCCCGGGGCCTGTGCGCGGCCAACGGATCATTTGGCGGAAAAGGTCACCCGGAAGGCCTCGGGCACGATCTGGTCGTAGAAATAGGCCATGGACGGGTCCTTCTTCACGGCCGCCGCGATCTTGAAGCGGCCCACCGGCCCGGCCAGGGGCACGGCGCCCGTGTAGCCGGTCGCGCCCACGGCCTTGCTGAAGCGGGCGAAGTCCTCGGGCCGCGCCGGGGCGTCGGGATTGGCGAACAGAGGGTCCTTGGAGGGGTCCAGGCTCGGTCCGCTTCCCTCGGTGCGGTAGGCCACGTAGGTGTAGAAGGTGTCGTCGTAGATGGCCAGTTGCACGGTCTTGGGCTTGGCCGTGGCCGCCACGTGGCAGGGGACCAGGAAGGAGTAGGTCACCTTGCGGTCCTTGAGGCTGGCGCTGAACTGGGTGGCCCAATCCGGGACGAACGGCTTGCCGTCGATGCGGATCACGTTGAAGTAGTTGTATTCCTTCAGGTGG
The DNA here is from genome assembly GCA_015709205.1 of Desulfovibrionaceae bacterium. Classification (GTDB taxonomy): domain Bacteria; phylum Desulfobacterota; class Desulfovibrionia; order Desulfovibrionales; family Desulfovibrionaceae; genus JACCQO01. The sequence continues at coordinate 5,514 of JACCQO010000094.1, read as the reverse complement.
ATCATGCTCTGCTTCTCCAGGGCGCTGATCTCGGCGGGCGTGAGCGGAGCGTCGTCGCGCTTGCCGATGAGGTCGAACACCGAGGCCGTGACCATGGGGTCCAGCTCCCAGGATTGGCGGAATCCGGCCAGCCCCTTGTCGTCGAACACGACCTGCACGGCGGCGTCCACAAAGGCGTGGGGGTGGGCCTGCGCCGGACGCGGGAACGCGGCCGAAAGCGCGGCCAGGGCCAGAAGTGCGCCGAGGGCGTATCTGCGCGCGCGCCGGGGCACGGTGGCACAGTGCAGGGGATGGGGAACGGGACGGGAAGTGCGGCTGTGGGCCATGGAAGAACCTCTTTGCGGCGCAGGCTACGGATATCGGCCCGGTCCGTCCAGTGCGGAATGGTCCGAGGCCAAGGCAGAGAGCGGGCGGCGGGCGGAAAAAAGACGGGCGGCGCCGAAGCGCCGCCCGCTGTGCGTCGTGGTTTTCCGGCCCGAGCGCTTCGGGTCTGGCCGCCTGCGGACCCTACGGGCCTTTGGGCGGATACTTGATGGTCGCGCGGATCATCTCCTCCGCCGTGCCCACGGCCGTGACGTCCGACCAGTAGAGCGCGCCGGATTCGATGCCCTGCTCTTCCACGGTGTTGGCCATGATCCGCACGCTGTCGATCTGCAGGGTCGCCGGACCGATGACGTAGATCCAGGCCAGGAGGACGCCGAGCCCGAAACCCAGCTTGAGCCAGCGCACCAGGACCGGGGACGAAGAGGTCGTGTCGTTCATAGCGTTGCGTCCATGTCGGTTAGATGGCCGCGGTGATCTCCGGGAACACCTTGTAGAACATGATATACGCCATGATCAGGGTCAGCGCCAGGTTGAAGGACTGGCCGCAGACGTAGAGGATGAGGGGCTTGCCGCCCTTGAAGTAGTGTTTGAATTCGCGGAAGTCCGTGGCCAGGCCGATGCTCGTGAAGGCCAGGCAGAAGAACCAGCCGCGCAGGTTCTTGGTCAGGCCGCTGAGCACGCCGTGGTCCACCAGGGTGAAGCCCACGTCCGGGCCCTGGACCTTGTAGATCAGGCTCATGGCGATGGAGGCCGCGATGAAGCCGAGCACGAACTTGGGGAAGCGGTGCCAGATCTCCATCCAGGAGACGCGCTGGCCCGGGATGCAATCCACGCGCGTGCACCAGTACACGGCCACGCCGAAGGCGGTCACGCCGATGAGCACGTTCTGGATCATCTTGATCGTCGCGGCCACGTACATGGCCTTGTCCGAGAGGAAGGCGCCCGCCGCGGCCACCGCGCCCGTGGCGTCGATGGTGCCGCCCATCCAGGCACCGCCCAGGATGTGGGGCATGCCCACGGCCTTGATGAAGGCGGGCATGACGATCATCATGATCGAGGTGAACACCAGGGACAGGCCCACGGAGAGCGTCAGCTCCTCCTTCTTGGCCCGGCAGGCCGCGGCCGTGGCGATGGCGGCGGAGACGCCGCAGACGCTCATGTCCGCGGAGATGGTGATGTTCAGGGTCTTGGAGGGCATCTTCAGCACCTTCTGGCCGAAGATGTAGGTGCACACGAGCACGATGGGCGTGACCACCCAGGCCACGAAGATGCCCGGGATGCCGATGGCCACGATCTTGTTGAAGAGCACCTCCGCGCCCAGGAGCACGAGGCCGGTCTTGATGTAGTACTCGGTCTGCACGCCGGGCACGACCCATTTGGGCGTGCCCACGGTGTTGGAGATGAGCAGGCCGAGCGCGATGGCCCAGGCTGCGTAGCCGATGCCGTAGGTCTTCATGATCGACTGTCCGGCCGCGAGATAGGCCAGGGTGGCCATGGCGAAGACGAACAGGAACCCGACGAAGAACTTGGCGGGCGATTCGCCCATCACGGCCTTGCCGATGGCAAAGAGCAGGCCGATGCCGATGCAGAGCACGATGAGCTTGGGAAGGACGTTGTGGGGCTTGACGTGGGCCTTCTTCTTGGCCTTGTCGGCCTTGAGCTTGGCGTTGCGCCAAGCGCTGATGTCGCCCTTGGCCTTGTCGTTGAGCGCCTCGTCCTTGAACAGGGCGGCGGCGGCCTCGTCCTCGGAGGCCTGGGCCCGGGTCAGGGCCTCGCCGAGCTTGGCCTTGGCCTCCTCATATTTGGCCACACCCTTCTCAGACTTGGCCTTGGCGGCCTCGGGGCTGAGGTAGAAGGCTTCCACGGGATTGGAGGACCAGCCCTTGGTCTTGCCGAGGTAGCCCTTGAGGGTCTTGCCGAATCCGCCGCTGTCGCCCTTGAGCTTGTGCTTGGCGTCCACGGCCTGGTAGTAGGCCACGGTCTTGAACGGCGCGCGGGCCGCCTCGGCGGCGAGCACCTCGTTGGCCTGGGCGATGGTTTCGGCCATTTTTTCCGGCGGGTTGGGCAGGAAAATGAGCATGCCCGCGATGATCAGCGCAAATCCCAGCCAGATGGCCCAGTAGTCCTCCTTTTTCCAAAGGTCCGAGAGTCGTGTTTCCGCCTTGTCGATAACGACGTCCTGCTGTCGGGTGTTGACGTCATCCGCCATAACTCTTCCTCCCTGTGTTGGGGTCCTCTGCCTCGGCCCCGCCACCCCTTGGCGGGGTCTGTCCTTGCCTCACCTCACAGATGCGCCGCAGTAACGTCGGCCCGAAGGCCTTTACCCGTGCGTTTGGCGGCGGCATGTTCGTGCGCCGCAGGTTTGAAATTGCAACAAGATCCGGTTCCGATTTGAAATACTGCTGATCTCCATAACACAGATGGAGGAGAAACGCATGCAAAATTTGCTCGCCCAGCGGCCCGTCCGGGGCCGCGGGACGGGATTCCTTTCAGCGCGCGCCCTCCCAGGCGGTGACCAGGGCCAGCAGGGTGCGCACGCCGAAGCCGGTGCCGCCCTTGGCCGTGAGCGCGGTGGCCGTGGTGGCGAAGGCCGGGCCCGCGATGTCCAGGTGCGCCCAGGGCGCGGACGCGGGCGCGAACTGCTTGAGGAACAGCGCCGCGTTCACGGCTCCGCCCTCGCGCGGGCCCACGTTCTTCATGTCCGCCACGTCGCTCTTGAGGGACTCGAAATAGCGGTCCCACAGGGGCATGCGCCAGTACAGGTCGCCCACGCGCGCGCCGAGCTCGGCGATGGATTCGGCCAGCAGGTCGTTGGCCGAGAACACGGCGGCCACGTCCGTGCCCAGGGCCACCAGGCACGCGCCCGTGAGCGTGGCCAGGTCGACCACGGCCAGGGGATCGAACTCCGCGGCGAAGGTCAGCGCGTCGCAGAGCAGCAGCCGCCCCTCGGCGTCGGTGTTGACGATCTCCACGGTCTTGCCCGCGTAGGACGTGACCACGTCGCCGGGCCGCGTGGCCGCCCCGCCGGGCATGTTTTCGGTGCAGGGCAGGATGCCGACCACGCGGCGCGGCGCGCCGAGCCGGCCCAGGGCCTCGAAGAACCCGAGCACCGCCGCGGCTCCGGCCATGTCGCCCTTCATCTCGTCCATCTTGGCCGAAGGCTTGATGGAGATGCCGCCGGTGTCGAAGGTCACGCCCTTGCCCACGAAGACCAAGGGCCGCTCGCGCTCGGCCCCCTTGGGCGCGGCGTCGATGACGATGAGCTTGGCGGGCTCCGGGCTGCCCTGGAACACGGCGGCGAAGCAGCCCATGCCCATGCCCTCTGCCTCGTCGGCCTCGATGACGCGGACCTTGAAGCCGTGCTCGCGGCCCAGGGTCTCGGCCGTCTCGGCCAGGAACGAGGGCGTGGCCACGTTGGCCGGGGTATTGACCAGGTCGCGCGCCAGGTACACCCCGGCGGCCGCGGCCTCGGCGCGCGCCACGGCCGCGCGCGCGGCGGGCCCGGGCTCGGCGGTGCACAGCACCTGGAGCGCCTCGGGCGCATCCGGCCCGTCTCCGCCGCCCGGCGCGTCCATGCCGTTCTCGGGCGCGCTCTTGAAGGTCTCGAAGCGGTAGAGCCCGAGCAGGGCCGCGGTCACGGCCTCCTCCAGGGTGTGCGCCACGGCCTCGGCATCGGCCGCTCCGGCGTCTCCCGCGGCTCCCGCGTCCGGCAGCGCCGGGACCGGCTCCAGCGCCAGGCCCACGGACGCGACCTTGAGGTCGCGGCACGCGCGCACGGCCTGGGCCACGGCCAGGCGCAGGGTTTCCAGGTCCAGGGCCGCGCGTTTGCCCAGCCCGGCGGCCACCACGCGCGCCACGGGCGCGTCGGCGTCCGGCGGATAGGCCACGGCCGTGGTGCGCGGCTTGGCCCGGAAATCGGCCAGGGCGCGCGAGGAGGCGGCCCAGGGCGCGGCCTCGGCCAGCCAGGCCGGGGTGGCGGGGTCGTCCTCGAAACGCAGAACAAGCAGGGCGTCGGTGCGCCACTGGGCCGCGGGGGCAATTCGGAAATCGATCTGCATGGGTATATCCTTCTATTTTTCCAGAGATTTCAGGTCAAGATTCGGAGTCAGGGTACGAACATTCCAACGGGATTCCAAGAAAAGATTTGCCGGGCTGCGTTCCTGGCGCGCCGATGAGCGAGATAATGGCCGCTGTGCGGCCCGGAGAACGAAGGGCTATTCGGATTCGGGACTGGCGTCCCTGTTCGCCACGCGGAACGCGACGAGCGGCGTGAACGTGTCCACGGGCGCGTCCGGGTCCGTGGCCGTGGACTACGTGCGCGCGGAGTTCGGGGACACGGCCGCCACCGCGGTCATGGCCCTGGTGTACAAGAGCGTGGGCGACGGTCCGGTGACCGAGGAGAATCTGGGCAACGGACTGCTCAACGCCCTGAAGCTGGTGGACCGCCAGCTCGGCGTGGCCGACAAGCTCATGGCCCATTTCAATACGGGCGTCAACGCGGCGCTCAACGACTATTTCGACAATGGTCTCAATGAGATATTCTACGCCGCGTCCTCCAGCGGGCAGAACCCGGCCGTGCAGGCCCTGTCCGTGGCCGAGAACTCCCTGGGCTCGACGCTGCATTCCTCCCTGGACGAGGATGCCGTGGTTTCGGTGCTCGACATCCTGCGCCAGAGTCTGGAGGAGGGCGGCTACGGCCCCGAAGGGCTGCGCCAGGGGTTGGACAACGCCAACCAGTGGCTTGCCGAGAACCGTCCCGACGCCTCGCCCTGGCCCTCGAAGACCTGCTCCCCGGCGCAACGCCCTCCATGCCCTCCGGCACCCTCCTCGACGTCCAAGTCTAGGCAACGTGACGTTGCATCCTTTTCGCGGTCGTCGGTGCTGCGGCGTGGGTTTCGGCTTTCCCCCGCCCGCGCTCGACTGTCGTATTTTAGGGCACCCACGGCTTTCCCGTTTTATCTCCTCCGCGCTTGACGACCGCAGCGCCGTATCCTCTTCCTCTTTCCCTTTTTTCCCAGGGCGCATCCGCCGCCAAGCGGCGGCAGCCCGGCACGTCCGCACCACCTTCATCTTTCCCGTACGTTCCGCGCCCGCACCCACCCCGACCGGCATCCACGCGCACTCCAAGATCACCACCTTCCTCATCCAACCAGCAGTTTTTGGGGGTGGAGAGGGGTGGAGGGGGGGCCG
>JACCQO010000093.1 GCA_015709205.1 Desulfovibrionaceae bacterium | reverse complement strand
GCCCCCCCTCCACCCCACCTCTCCCCCAAAAACTGCTGGTTGGATGAGGGTGGGGATGACTATCGAGAGCGCGTGGATGCCGGACCGGGGTGGGTACGGGCGCAAGAGGCGCGGGAAAGGTGGAGAACGGAGCGAGCTTGCCGGGCTGCCGCCGCCTTTGGCGGCGGATGCGCCCTGGAGGGCGGGAAAGAGGGGGAAGAAGCGACGATGCGGTGGCCGGGTGCGGGCGTCCAAGATAGGCCTCTCTTGATGGCCGCGCAGCCATGGCGCATGCTCTCGCGGAGTTGCGGCAGGCCCACCAAAGCGGCACGATTTTTCCGCCAGGCCCGGCGGCCTGGCTTTGCACGGTGGAAGACACGCCGAAAACCGAGGAAGGAAGCAATGAGCGAGATCAGTTGGGACGATTTCGAGCGCGTGGAACTGCGCGCGGGCACGATCACGCGCGTGGAGGCGTTTCCTGAGGCGCGCATCCCGGCCTACAAGATCTGGGCGAATTTCGGCCCGGAGGTGGGCGAGAAGAAATCGAGCGCGCGCGTGACCGCGCTGTATTCGGCCGAGGAACTGGTCGGCCGCCAGATTCTGGGCGTGGTCAACTTCCCGCCGCGCCAGATCGGCCCGTTCCGCTCCGAATTCCTGGTCACGGGATTCGTGGCCGAAGGCGGCGAAGTGGTCCTGGCCGTCCCCGAACGGTCCGTCCCCAACGGCGCGCGCCTGGCCTGACGGCCGGAAGCGGCCTCCGGCGGCCAGAGAACCCTTTGAAAAGGGTTCTCTGGACTCTCCTAAACTTCTTTTCGCGCCTGCGGCGAAGAACACCTTCGCCCCCCACCTCCGGGCCCACCCGGCCGGGGAGCCCGAGAGGGATGCCCCCCGGTGAAACCAGGACAGCGTCCTGGCAAGGTCCGGAACAACGTCCCAGCGGAGTCTGGGGCGGCCCCACCGGAGTCCGAGCTCAAGCCCCGGAAGCCGCCGCCATCTCCTCCTCCCCCTCCAGCCTGCATGCGGCGCAGCCGCGAGGGCGGCGCGTCCCTGAGCCCTCAACCTTTCCCTCGTCCTCCGCGTCCGCCCCTCCATCCCACAATTCCCCTTCGACCCTGTGCCGCGCAGCGCAGCGAAACGGCACGCGGCGGCGTGCGAGCGTTCCTGGTCGGGGCGGGGCGGTCCGGGGGGGGAGGCCGTCTTCGGCCTCACGCCCGGGCCGCCCCGCCCCGACCAGGGACTGTTCGTGCGTCGGAGTAAACCCGGACCAACGCGCCCCTCTCCGCGCCACCCCGAACAGGGGGCCCGGGGGGGATGATCCCCCCCGGCAGGGTCCGGGGCAGCGCCCCGGCGGGGTCTGGGGCGGAGCCCCAGCCAGGCCGCTAGGCCTCTGCGGATGCGGGGTCGGCGTCCACGGCCGGGGCTTGGTCGGCCTGCACGTAGAGCGGGGCGAGGCCGATGGGGGTCCAGGGGCCGCCGTCGGAGGATTCGAGCACGAATTCGTGGCGGCCTGCCCGGGCCATTTCGAAGGCGCCGAAGGAGAAGTTCAGGCGCGAGACGCCGCCGGGCAGTTCCAGTTCGTCGGTGCGCAGCAGTTCGGCGGATTCGCCGCCGGGCGCGCGGTGCACGATGCGCAGGCGTGCGGCGGCGCTGCGGGGCTGTTCCAGGGCCGCGCCCAGCCAGAACGGCGGCAGCACGGCCGGCAGCGACGGCAACCGTGTTTCGTTGAAGGTCTGCACGTAGCTGACGAGGCCGGTTTCCTTGTCCGTCATGGCGGTGCGGCAGAGCACCGCGGCCAGGCATTTCATGGCGTTCTCCGTGTTGGGGCCCGCAAACGATTCCTACCGCGCGGCGGCGGCCTCCAGGACCAGTTTCTTGAGGAACGGATGGATGCGCGCGGCGATGCGGCGCGCGCCTTCCGCGTTGGGGTGGATGCCGTCGGGCTGGTTCAGGGTCGCGATGCCCGCCACGCCTTCCAGGAAAAAGGGGTACAGGGCGACGTGGCGCTTTGCGGCCAGGCGCGTGTAGATGGCGTCGAAGCCCGCGCCGTATTCCACGCCGAGGTTGGGCATGGCGCGCATGCCCGCGAGCAGCACGCGCACGCCGCGTTCGGCGAATACCGCGAGCATGGCGTCGAGGTTTTCCTCCACGCCCTCGGGGTCCAGGCCCATGAGCATGTCGTTGGCCCCGAGTTCGAGCACGGCCACGTCCGGCGCGCGGTCCAGGCCGTCCAGCACCCAGGCCAGTCGCGCCAGGCCCCCGGCCGTGGTGTCGCCGGAGACGCCCGCGTTGACCATGCGCACGGCGATGCCGTCCGCGGCGAAGCGTTGCGCGGCCACGTCCACCCAACTGCGGCCCGGCGGCAGGCCGTAGCCCGCGGTGAGGCTGTCGCCGAAGGCCAGCACGAGCACCGGCCCGGCGGCCGGAGCGGACGGGGACGCCCCCTGTGGATCGGAAACGCTGTTGTGCTGCGGCATGGCCTGCTGCTCCTTTTTCGCGGCGACGTAGGTGGCGTCGTCCTGGGCGGGCGGGGAGGCGCTTTGAGAAACAACCGGCGAGGCGGCCTGGGCGTCGGCCGGGGTGGCGAACGCGGGCCGCGCTGCGCACGCCGCGAGCAGAGCCAGCACGGCCAACGCGGCCAGTACGGCGGGCCCAACCGGGCGGTTGAACAAAAACGCCGGGCCGACTACCCTGGCGGCCGACGTTCCCTTTTGCAAACGAGATCTCATGAGCGAATTCCCCGATTCCTTGGCGCCCGATTCCGAACCCGCGGCTCGTGCCGCGCGGCCCGAGCCCATCGTGCTCCTGGACGACGTGCACGTGACGTTACCCGGCCCCAATGGGCCGGTCAACGTGCTGCGCGGCGTGAGCCTCGGCGTGGCGCCGCGCGAGACGTTGAGCCTGGTGGGCCCCAGCGGCTCGGGCAAGACCACCACGCTGATGGTCGCGGCCGGGCTGGAGCGCGCGAGCTCGGGCACGGTGCGCGTGGCCGGGCGCGACCTCACGGCCCTGGGCGAGGACGAGTTGGCGCGCTTCCGGCGCGCGCGCGTGGGCGTGGTCTTTCAGGCCTTTCATCTGGTGCCGACCATGACCGCGCTGGAGAACGTGGCCCTGCCCTTGGAATTCGCGGGTCGGCCCGACGCGTTCGCCCGGGCGCGCAAGGCCCTGGCCGACGTGGGGCTGGACGAGCGCGCGGACCACTATCCGGCGCAGCTTTCCGGCGGCGAACAACAGCGCGTGGCCATCGCCCGGGCCTGCGCGCCGGACCCGACTCTGCTATTGGCCGACGAGCCCACCGGCAACCTGGATTCGGACACCGGCGCGCGCGTCATGGACCTGCTCTTCGCCATGCGCGAACGCACGGGCGCGACGCTGGTGCTCATCACCCACGACGCGGGATTGGCCGCGCGCTGCGCGCGCACCGTGCGCATGGAGAACGGCCGCATCTTTGCCCCCGGGAAAACGCCGGGGGACGCCGCCGGGGGAGCCGCGATGGACGCCGAGGAAACGCCGGGAACGCCGGGGGCGACGAAGACGCAAGACGCGCCCAGCCGGGAGCGGACCGAACAATGAGCGCTCCCGCCGCTCCGACGCGCCTGCCGCAGGGCGCGCCGAGCCCCGACGCGCGCGGAGGCGGGGCTCCGCTGGCGAACGCGCCCCGGAATGCGCCGCCCGCGTTCCCGGCCGCCACGGGGGAGGCGCGGGACGTTGCAAATAGGTGGCCGGGCGAACCGGCCAGACCAAATGAACAGGGCGCGCCGGGCGAAATATCGGGTGGACAGCCGGATGCCGCGTTCGCGGCCCAGGGCGCTTCGCCGGTCCCCCCGACGGGGACGGCCACCGGCTCCGATATGCCGGGCAAGACAGGCACGCCGGGCGGGATATCGAGCGGCGGACCGGGCCGCCCTCCGGGCGGGTCATCGGACCCGGCGGCCTCCGCCTCGCCGGGCGCGCCGTCCTTGGGCATGGCCCTGACCCTGGCGCGGCGCGAACTGCGCGGGAGCCTGGGGAAATTCCGCATCTTCCTGGCCTGCCTGGCCCTGGGCGTGGCGCTGGTCACGGCGCTGGGCACGCTCTCCGAGGCCGTGCGACAGGGGCTGGCCCAGGACGCGCGCGCCATCCTGGGGGGCGACGTGGAACTGAGCCGCAGCCATCTGGCGCTCAACGCCACGCAGCAAGCCTTTCTGGCCGGATTCGGCCGCATCTCGCACCAGATCCGCCTGCGCGCCATGGCCCGCACCGTCGCGCCCACGCCGACGCCCTCCGCTTCCGGCCCTTCCGGTTTTTCGGGCCTTTCCGGCACCCGCGCCCGGTCCGAAGAAGTTCCCGCGCCTTCCGCCGCCGACGAGGCGCGGAGCGCAACCACCACGGCAACCGCCACGACCTCCACAACCGCTCCGGGCGGTGCGCCCACGGCTCCGGTTCCCTCGACGCCCGTAGCGCCTCGCGCCTCCCCGTCTCCCCTCTCTCCCACGTCGCTCCTCTCTCCCTCTTCCGGCGCGCGCAGCGCGCTTGTGGAGGTCAAGGCCGTGGACGACGCCTATCCGCTCTACGGCGCGGTGCGCCTGGAACCGGACATGCCGCTGTCCGAGGCGCTGGCCCCGCGCGACGGCGTACCCGGCGCGGTGGTCGAACGCGCGTTGCTGGCGCGGCTGGGGCTTACGGTCGGCGACCGGCTGCGCCTGGGCCGGGCCACGCTGCGCATCGGCGCCGTGCTCACGCACGAGCCGGACCGCGCGGCGAGCTTTTTCGGGCTCGGGCCGCGCCTGCTGCTGCGCGACGCGGACCTGGCGGCCACCGGGCTGCTGCTGCCCGGCGCGGTGGTGCGCCACGCCTACAAGGTCCGCCTGCCGGAAGCGGCCACCGCAGCCGCCGCGACCACCCGGGCCAACGCCTTGCACGCGCGCATCGAGGCGCGCTATCCGGCCTCGGGCCTGCGCTGGCGGGACATCGACTCCACGGATACGCCCGTGGCGCGCGGCATGAAGCGCATGACGTCGTACCTCGCGCTGGTGGGCCTTGCCGCGCTGCTCATCGGCGGCATCGGCGCGGCCGGGGCCGCGCGCGGCTACCTGGCGACCAAGCTGGCGACCATCGCCACGCTCAAGTGCCTGGGGGCCGCGCGCGCCACGGTGCTGCGCGCCTACCTGCTGCAGATCGCGGCCCTGGCCCTGGCCGGGAGCCTGGCCGGGCTGGCGGCCGGGCTGGCCGTGGCCTGGGGCGCGGGACGGTTCCTGGCCACCTCGCTGGACATGCACGTGCGCTTCGGGCTGTACGCAGGACCGCTGTTCACGGCGCTGGGCTGCGGGCTGGCCACGGCCGTGACGTTCTGCCTGCCGCCGCTCTCGGCCGCCGCGGCCGTGCGCCCCGCGCGGCTCTTCCGGGGCTACGCCGAGCCCGCGCCCACGCGGCCCGGCCCCTGGGCGCTGCTGGGCACGGTCCTGGGGGCCTGCGCGCTGTCCGCCCTGGCGCTCTCCGTGGCGCAGAGCACGCGCATCGGCCTGGGCTTCGTGGCCGGGGCCGTGGGCTGCTCCGTGGTCTTCGGCCTCTTCGCCCGGCTGCTGGCCCGCGCCGCGCGCCGGTTGCACCCCCGCGACCCGCGGTTGCGCCACGCCCTGGCCGGGCTGCACCGGCCCGGCGCGCCCACGGCGAGCATCGTCTTCTCCCTGGGCCTGGGGCTCACGGCCCTGGCCGCCGTGGTGCTCGTGCAGGGCAACATCCGCCACCGGCTGGCCGAGCAGATCCCGGACACCGCGCCCGCGTTCTTCTTCCTGAACATCCCGCAGCAACAGGCCGAACGGTTCGCCGCCACGGTGCGCGCGTTCCCGGGCGTGGCGCGCTTCGAGCAGCAGCCGTCGCTGCGCGCGCGCATCCAGGCCATCAACGGCACGCCGGTGGAGAACGCCACCGTGGGCGAGGGCGCGCAATGGGCCGTGCGCGGCGACCGGGGCACCACCTTCCTGGCCCGGCCGCCGGACAACCTGCGCCTGACGGCGGGCGAATGGTGGCCCGAGGACTACCAGGGCCCGCCGATCCTCTGCCTGGACGCGCGCATGGCCGAAGGGTTCGACGTGGGCGTGGGTGACACGCTGACGATCAACGTGCAGGGCCGGGCCATCACCGCCACCATCCACTGCCTGCGTGAGATCGACTGGGGGTCGCTGGCGCTCAACCACTCGATCATCTTCGCGCCCGGGGCCATCGACCACGCGCCGCACACGGATATCGCCACGGCGTACCTGGGGGCACCGGGCGCGCAGGGCAATGACGCGGCGGGCGGCGGGACAGCGAACGGGAATGCGGACGGCGGGGCGAAGGGGCCGGATCCGCTACGAACCGAGGCCGGGCTCACGCGCGCCGTGGCCGACGCGTTTCCGGACGTGGGCATCGTGCACGTGCGCGACGTGCTCGGCGACGTGGGGGCGATCCTGGGCCAGATCAACGCGGCCGTGGCGGCCACGGCGGCGGTGACGCTGCTGGCCGCGCTGCTGGTGCTGGCCGAGGCGCTGCGCGCCAACCTGGCCACGCGCCAGCGCGACGCCGTGATCTTCAAGGTGCTCGGGGCCACGCGCCGCGACATCCTGGCCACGCTGGCGCTGGAATTCGTCATCGCGGGCGCGGCCACCGCGCTGCTGGCAACGGCGCTGGGTACGGCCGCGGCCTGGACGTTCAACCACTTCATCCTGCACGCGCCCTGGACCAACCTGCCCTGGCACAGCCTGGGCGTGACCCTTGGCGGCACCGCCGTGACCGCGCTCCTCGGCCTCCTGCGCCTGCGCCACACCCTCAACACCCCCCCCTGGCCCATCCTCCGCAACGACTAGCGGGCAGGGCCCGCAGCCAATTCGCGGGCGTCGGTGCCGCGATGGATGTCGTCGCTTTCCCTCGCCCGCGCTCAACTGTCGTATTTGGGGGCACCCACGGCTTTCCCGTTTTTCCCTCGCTCGCGCTCAACGACTGCATCGTCGAATCTCCCACCTCTTTCCCACACGCCCCAGGACGCATCCGCCGCCGCAGGCGGCGGCAGCCCGGCAAGCTCACTCCGCTCTCCATCCTTCCCGTCCCTCCCGCGCCCGCACTCCCCCGCCCGACATCCACGCGCCCTCCAAAGCCACCCCCATCCTCATCCAACCAGCAGTTTTTGGGGGTGGAGAGGGGTGGAGGGGGGTCC
>JACCQO010000092.1 GCA_015709205.1 Desulfovibrionaceae bacterium | reverse complement strand
CCGCCTCCCCCCGGGCCCCCCTCCACCCCACCTCTCTCCCAAAAACTGCTGGTTGGATGAGGGCGGGGGTGGCTGTCGAGAGCGCGTGGATGCCGGACGGGGAGAGCGAGAGCGGAAGGAGTTGGAATGGTGGGGGGCGGTGCGGGCGCGCCGGGCTGCCGCCGCTTTGCGGCGGATGCGCCCTGGGGGAGAGCGGGAAAGAAAAGGGAAATGAACGTCGAGCGCGGGCGGGGGAGATCTGAAATGTTCGTCGTGGCCTTGACGACCGCGAAAAGGGTGCAGCGGCAGTGCTGCTTCCTTATCACGCCGGCCGCGGGAAAGCCGATGCGCCGCCCCAGCACACGACGGCCGGCAAGGGGTGCAGCGGCATCGCTGCCTGTCTAGTCGAAGCCGAGTTGGGAGAGGAGGTCGTCCACGTCGGCCTGGCTCTTGCCTTTGGAATCCGGGCCCTTGAGCTCGGTCAGCTTGTCCTGGGCTTCGCGGGCCAAGGCGTCCACCGTCTTGTCCGGCGCGGTTTCGCGCGCCTTGAGGATCAGGCCGGTGGACACGTAGAGGTCGAGCACGATCTGTTCGATGCGGCCCAGGGCCTCGATGATCCGCTTGATGCGCTGGCCCGTGATGTCCTGGAAGCTGAGGGCCTCCATGATGGCCATCTGGTTGTCGCCCAGGCGGGTGTTGAGGTCGAAGAGGGCCTTGATGTTGTCGTTGTGCTTGCGCGTCTTGTAGAGCTTGCCGAGCAGTTCGTTGCCTTCGGCCTGCAGCTGCATGTTTTCCTCGACCACGTCCATGATGTTCACGGTGGCCTTTTCCGTGGCCTGGAGCACCTCGCCGAGCTGCCGCGAGGCCTCGTGGAAGAGCTGGTGGGCCTCGCCGCGCTCCGCGGTCTGTTCGGAACTGCGCGTGGCCTCGGAGATTTCCTTGTAGATGCTTTGCAGCCCCTGGCGCATGTCCGTGGTGATCTTGCGGTAGAGTTCGCTTTCCACCAGCGCGTTGGTCAGGTTTTTGGAGAGTTCCTGCTCGATGGTCTGGGTCACGGACTGGGCGATGGCGGTGGAAACCTGTTCGGAAACCTTGTTCAGGATTTCCTGGATCAGTGTTTCTTGCGTAATCATGGAACGCTCCTTGGCCAGGTGTGGGCGGAAGACGGATGCAGTGCGCGGGAACAAAAACGCCCTTGTCGCAAGGGCGTCATGGTGCGCACAGGCATGTATGGCACGAGCGCGGCGGTGCAGGCAAGAGCCAAAAAAGAACGCGGCGGGGTCAATCCCACTTCTTTTCGCGAATCTGCTTGCGTTCCTCGTTGAAGACGAAGTGCACCACGGCCTCCAGGTCGGCCTCGCGGATGCGCACGAAATCCAGGGCCACGCTGTACGGCGCGGCGCTGTGCGGCGTGGAACCGGCCTCTGCGGCGTTCGCCACGCGCGCCACGCGGCCGATGGCCCCGGCCATGCGCAGGGGGAACTGGTTGAGCACCAGGGTGATCTCCACGTGCTCGCCCGGGGTGAAGGTCTGCGAGGAGACGAAGCGCACGCCTGCGCCGCTGATGTCCAGCACCTCCACGGGAATGGGGAAGTCGTCCTGGATCAGGCCGCGGTTGAGGTGGCTGAGAATGGCGTCGAGCTTGTGGTCCATCTGCAGCAGGAAGTCCACGAGGCCGTCGCTCAGGCGGGCCTCCTTGAGCGCGTCGGCGTTCAGGCCGCCTTCGGCGGGCACGCCGTTGAACAGGTAGGGCGCCTCGGCCGAGTGGATGCGCCGCAACCGGCCGCGCAGGTAGGTCTTTACGCGGGAGAACGTCCTGCTTTCGCTTTCCATGGGCTCACCATTCGTTTCCGTTTTTCACCTCCACGTGCATGGCCCGAACCGGGCAGACCCGGGTGCACAGCCCGCAGGCCGCGCAGCGCTCCTTGTCGAAGACCACGCGCATGGTGGTGCGGTCCAGGTACAGGGAATCGTTCGGACAGATGGCCGTGCAGGTGCCGCAGTGGGTGCACGATTCCTCGTCGCGCGAGATGCGCTGGGCCGCGCTGGCGACCTTGATGCCGTGGTCCTTCAGGTAGCTGACGCCCTTTTTGTAGTTCTCCTCGGTGCCGGAGAGCTCCAGGGTCATGTTGCCTTCGCGGCGCGGCGGGATCTGGGCCTTGAGGATGTTGAAGGTCAGGTCGAAGAGCCGCGTCAGGTTGCAGACCATGGGGCGGCCCGAGACTTCCTGGGGGAAAGTGAGGTAGATGATCTTGCGGTACGACTTGTCGACGTCGGTCATTGTGCGTTCCTCGCGGCCGCGCGGGCGGCCGTCGCTGTTCTGGTCCGTCCGGTTCGATGCAAGACCGGGGCCGGGCAGGAATTGCCTATTTCTCGAGCAATTCCTTGGCCCGCTTGGCCTCGGCGGATTGCGGGAATTTCTTGACCACGTCCTCCAGCAGGAGGCGTCCGGCCTTGTCCCGGCCCAGCCGCTGGAAGGAGATGCCCTGCTTGAGCAGCGCGGCGGGGTACTTGGAGTTGTTCGGATAGCTCTCGATGACCTTCTGGTAGGCCAGCACGGCGCGGGCGTAGTCGCGCATCTGGTAGAAGCATTCTCCCTGCCAGAACAGGGCGTTGGCCATGAGCGGGTGCTTCTTGAAGGTCTCGGTGAACTCCTGCCAGATGCGCTGGGCCTTTTCGTACTCGCGCGCCTTGAAGCTCTCCAGGGCCTGGGTGTAGAGCGCGTCCGCAGGGTTGACCGTGGGCTTAGCCACGGTGGCGGCCTGGGCCGCGGCCAGCACCCCGGCGTTGGCCGGGCTGGTGGCGTTGGCCGTGGCGTTCTGGCCCGTGGCGTTGTTGTCCGTGGCGTTCATGCTCGTGGCGCTCACGGCCCAGGAAAAGCCGTTGATCTGCGTGGCGTTGGCCAGGAAGGTCGCCTTGGTCGGGGCCACGTCCAGGTCCAGGGCCAGGATGGCCGCGGCCTCCTGCCAGAGCAGGTTGTTGCGGTCCAGTTCCTCGCGCATCCCCTTCATGGTCTTGGAGGTTTCGGAACGATCCACGGCGGCGGTGTTGGCCGTGCGGTTCAACTCGTCCAGCTCGCCGTTCAGCCGCGCGATCTCCACGCGCAGGCTTTCGACCTCGGCGTACTGGTTGGCCTGGGCGGGGCGCAACTCGGTGATCTGGGCCTGGTTGGCCTGCAGTTCGGCGTGCAGGTCCTTGATCTGCCGTTGCTGGCTGTCGATCTGCAGTTGCAGGGCATGGATGTCGTCCTGTTGGACGCAGCCGAGGCACAGAAGCAGGGCCAGGCAGGAAAGCAGTGCGAACGGCGCGCGGGCGCGGAAACGCGCGCAGCGCGGGGCATGCGGAAGCGGAACAGGAGTCATGGGAGTCATTTCGTCCTCGGGTCCGGCGGAGCCGGGTTGCCGGTTAGCCGTTGGCGCCTGGGCGCTTGGCGCGGGGGCGGCCGAAGATCAGGTAGGCCAGACCCCCAAGCACGGGAACGAAGACGCAAATGGCCATCCAGATGGCCTTTTCGTTCACCGTGGGGAAGTCCCGGTTGTAGGCGTGCCAAATAGACCATAGATTGGGAAGGATTGGAATAGCCGTAATCACCAGGAAAAGCAGGAGCTGTCCGGTGGGCATGTTTAGGGGGTTGAGCATGGTCTCACTCCTTGGTCCGGCCGTGGTCCGGGTCCCGGCGCTGGATGTAGAGCGACAGGATGAGCAGCAGTGCGCCCACGGTGATGCCGATGTCGGCCACGTTGAAGGCGGGCCAGTGCCAGTCGCCCACGTAGAAGTCCAGGAAGTCGATGACGCGGCCCACGAAGATGCGGTCCACCAGGTTGCCCAGCGCGCCGCCGAGTACGAGCCCCAGGCCGGTGAAGAACACGTGGTCCGAGGGGTGCGCCACGCGCGCCAGATACAGGATCACGGCCACGGCCAGCAGGGTGGCGGCGATGAAGAAGCCGCGCTGCCAGTCGATGGACGAGTCGTTGAGCAGCCCGAAGACCGCGCCCTTGTTGAGCACGAGCACCAGGTCGAAGAACCCGTCGATGACCGTGTGCCTGGACCAGAGGGTGAATTCCGACACGACCCAGGCCTTGGTGGCCTGGTCGAGCAGGAGCACGCCCAGGGCCAGGATCAGGATGCGCCGGTAGCGCCCGGAGGTCTGCGCAGCCATCGCCATGCCTAGGCCTCGGGCGTGCCTTCCGCGTGCACCACGGCGGTGCAGCGCGCGCACAGGGCCGGGTGTTCGGGGTCGGAACCCAGGTCGTCGAAACGCACCCAGCAGCGCTGGCACTTTTCGCCTGCGGCCGGGGCCACGCCGATCCGCAGGGCCGCGAAGTCCTCGGGCGTGAAGGCCTCGGCCGGGGCCTCGGCGAGGTCGGCGATGGTCAGGCGCGAGACGATGAACAGCTCGCGCAGGTCGGCCTCGGTGGCGCGGATTTCCTTGGCCAGGTCGTCGGCGCAGTACAGCGTCACGGCGCAGTCCAGGGAATGGCCCACCTCGCCGGACTGGCGGCGCGGCTCGATGGCCCTGGTGACCTCGGCGCGCACGCGCATCAGCTGCTCCCACACGGCGCGGGTCTCCGGGGTCAGGGTCTCGGGCAGCAGGGCGCTGCGCAGGGCGAAGACCGTGGGCAGCGCGGGCTTGAGCCCGGCGGGCAGGTGGCTGAAGACCTCCTCGGCCAGGAAGGACAGGATCGGGGCCATGTCCTGCACGAGCAGGAGCAGGGTGCGCCAGAGCACGGTCTGGGCCGAGCGGCGGCGCTTGTCGTTTTCGGCCGGCACGTAGAGCCGGTCCTTGAGCACGTCCAGGTAGAAGGCCGAGAGGTCGGTCACGCAGAGGTTGTGGATGGCGTGGAAGACCTTGTGGAATTCGTATTCCTCGTAGGCCTCCTGGATGCGCTGGTGCGTGCGGTGCACGATGTCCAGGGCGTAGCGGTCCAGCGGGTCGAGGTAGTCCACGCCCACGGCGTCGGCCGCGGCGAAGCCCTCCAGGTTGCCGAGCATGAAGCGGCAGGTGTTGCGGATGCGGCGGTAGGCGTCCACCAGCCGCGAGAGGATCTCGTCGGAGATGCGCACGTCCTCGCGGTAGTCCACGCTGGAGACCCACATGCGCAGGATCTCCGCGCCGTACTTGTCGATGATCTCCTGCGGCGCGACCACGTTGCCGACGGACTTGGACATCTTCTTGCCCTCGCCGTCCACCACGTAGCCGTGCGTGAGCACGTTCTTGTAGGGCGCGCGGCCGCGCGTGCCCACGGAGGCCAGCAGCGAGCTGTGGAACCAGCCGCGGTGCTGGTCCGAGCCCTCCAGGTACATGTCCGCGGGGTAGGCGCATTCCTTGCGCTTTTCCAGCACGGCGGCGAAGCTGGTGCCCGAGTCGAACCACACGTCCAGGATGTCGGTCTCCTTCCTCCAGTGCGTGGATCCGCACTTGGGACACTTCAACCCTTGGGGCACGATCTTTTCCAGCGGCGTCTCGAACCACCAGTCGCAGCCGCGCTCGAAGCTCTCGAATTCCGCGACCACGGAGTTGACCCAGTCGTGGTCGAAATAGGCGTGGTCGCATTCCTCGCAGAGCAGGGCCACGATGGGCACGCCCCACATGCGCTGGCGCGAGATGCACCAGTCCGGGCGGTTCTCGATCATGCTGTAGATGCGCTCGCGGCCCCAGGAGGGAATCCAGCGCACGTCCTCCATGATCGCGGAAAGGGCGCGTTGGCGCAGCTCGTTCTTGTCCATGGAGATGAACCACTGGGTGGTGGCCCGGAAGATGACCGGCTTCTTGCAGCGCCAGCAGTGCGGATAGGAGTGCGTGATCTTGGAGACGTGCAGGAGGTTGCCGCACTCGGTGAGCTTGTCGATGACCTTGGGGTTGGCCTCGAAGACCGTGAGCCCGGCGAAGAACTCCACCTCCTTCATGAAGCGGCCCTCGTCCGTGAGCGGGGAGTAGATCTCCAGTCCGTACTTGAGGCCCACCTCGTAGTCCTCGCGGCCGTGGCCCGGGGCGGTGTGCACGCAGCCGGTGCCCGCCTCCAGGGTCACGTGGTCGCCGAGCACCACCAGGGAGTCGCGGCCGTAGATGGGATGGCGCGCCACAAGCCGTTCCAGGGCCACGCCCTTGCAGGTTCCCAGCACCTCGGCGTCGGGCCAGCCGAAGAGTTTCTTGAGGCCGGAGACGAAATGTTCCGCGAAGAGGTAGAACTCCTCGCCGTTCTTCACCAGGGTGTAGTCGAAGTCCGGGTGCAGGCACACGCCCATGTTGTCGGGAATGGTCCAGGGCGTGGTGGTCCAGATGACCACGTAGGTGCGCGCCGGGTCGGCCTGGGGGAAGACCTTCCTCAGCCCCTCGTCAGGGAACGGGAAGCGCACGTAGATGGAGGGCGAGGTGTGGTTCTCGTATTCCACCTCGGCCTCGGCCAGGGCGGTTTGGCAGGAGTTGCACCAGTAGATGGGCTTCTTGGAGCGCACCACCGAGCCCTGGGCCATGAAGTTGCCCAACTCGCGCGCAGTGGCCGCCTCGTAGACCGGGTTGAGGGTGCGGTAGGGCTCGTCCCACACGCCGAATACGCCGAGGCGCTTGAACTCCTCGCGCTGGATGTCCAGGAAGCGCAGGGCGAACTCGCGGCAGAGCTTGCGCACCTGCAGCACGGGCAGGTCCTTCTTGCCGCCGAGCTCCTGCTCGGCCTTCAGCTCGATGGGCAGGCCGTGACAGTCCCAGCCCGGCACGTATTCGGCGCGCTGGCCCATCATGTTGCGCGACTTGACGATGATGTCCTTGATGATCTTGTTCAGCGCCGTGCCCAGGTGGATGTGCCCGTTGGCGTAGGGGGGGCCGTCGTGCAGCACGTAGGGCGCGCTCGGGTCCCCGGCGGCGACCATTTCCTCGTAGGCCCGGATCTCGGCCCAGTGGGCGAGCATCTCCGGCTCCTTCTGCTTGAGGTTGGCCTTCATGGGGAAGGAGGTTTTGGGCAGATGCAGCGTCTTCTTGTAGTTGTAGTCGCTCATGGGCGGACTGGCTCCTTGCTGGACTGGCGTGAACGCGGTGCGCCGGCGCGCGCCGACGAACTTGGAAGAGTGCTGCATGCGGACACGGAAGTCAAGCGCGGCGCGCATTGGCAGGCGAGGACGGGGAGGGAAGGACGAGGAGGGAAGGGCGAAGAGCCGGGGGAGGGGCGGGGGAGGAAGAGGGACCCCTTTCCAAAGGGGGCCCTCTT
>JACCQO010000091.1 GCA_015709205.1 Desulfovibrionaceae bacterium | reverse complement strand
GCCGAAAAAGGGTCCTCCCCTCCCCGCCTCCCCCCGGCTCTTCGCCGTTCCTCTCCCCCTCCGCGCCTCTTTCCTCCTCCGGAACTTGGTGGTAGGTGGTGGGGGTCCGATTGGGGTGTTCCCGGCCTGGGAACTGAGATCATACCCATGGAACCTGATGCAGTTCGCACTGCCGGAGGGAATCGGGAATTCTCCGGGGCCGCGTGGCCCTGTCTTCGTTCCTCCCGCCGCCGTCTGCGTCGCAACCGCCGCCCGTTCGGGCGGGGAGGCGCACATGTCTTCCAGCAACCGTCTCACCTCGTTCAACCTGTTTTTCCTGTGGTTCGGCGCGGCCGTGTCCGTGGCCGAGATCCTCACGGGCGGGTACCTGTCCGATCTCGGCTGGCGCGGCGGATTGTGGGCCATCGTGCTCGGGCACCTGGTGGGCACGGCCCTGCTGGTGCTCGGGGGCGTGATCGGGTTCCGGGAGCGGGTGCCCGCGATCCGCTCCACGCGCATTTCCTTCGGCCGCCAGGGTTCCTGGCTGATCTCGCTGATCAACGTGCTGCAGCTCATCGGCTGGACCGCGGTGATGATCGTGGAGGGCGGCCGGGCGATCAACGCCATTGCCGCGGCGCAGTGGGGGTTCGACCACCAGGGCGCGGCGTGCGTGGCGGTGGGCGGGTGCATCGCCCTGTGGGTGTTCCTGGGCCTGCGCGGCTTCAAGGTGGTGAACGTGGTGGCGGTGCTGTTTCTGCTGGCGCTGACGGTGGTCCTGTCCGTGGTGCTGGCGGGCAAGGGGATTCCGGCGGGCGCGGCCACGGGCGATTTCGGCATGGGCTTCGAGCTGTCGATCATCATGCCGCTGTCGTGGTTCCCGCTCATCGGCGACTACACGAGCATGGCCACGTCGCGGCGCGGGGCCTGGCTCGCGCCGTTCCTGGGCTATTTCACGGGCAGTTGCTGGATGTATTCCATCGGCCTGGCGGGCGCGCTGGAGTCGGGCTCGGCGGACCCGAGCTCGATGATGCTGGCGGCCGGGCTGGGGCTGGTGGCGCTGTGCATCATCGGCCTGTCCACGGTGACCACGACGTTCCTGGACGCCTGGTCCGCGGCGGAGAGCTCCATCAACGTGTTCGCGCGGCTGCCGCGGCGCGGCGCGGCGGTGTTCTTCGCGGCGCTGGGCACGCTGCTGGCGTTGTATTTTCCCGTGGAACGCTACACCGACTTTCTCTACGTGCTGGGCTCGGTCTTTGCGCCGCTGATCGCCATCCTGCTGGCGGACTATTTCCTGTTCGGCACGGACCGGCGCGAGCGCGCGTGGGATTTGGGCGCCACGCTGTCCCTGGCCGTGGGCGTGATCGTGTATTATAGTGTAAAGGACGCGGGGCTGCCCACGGGCCCGACGCTGGCGACCATCGCGGCGAGCCTGGCGGTGCATGCGGTGGTGCGCAAGGTGGTGCGCCTGTAGCGCGGGCAGGCGCCATTTGGACAGGGGGCTGCGGGCGGCGGGCCGGAAAAATCCCGCGATCCTGTGCTTGCCAAGCCCGGAGATTCGGTATATGCAGTCTCTCTTTTGCGAATCCGTGGAGGAAAAATACCATGAAGAACGACATCCATCCCAAGGTCTTCAAGGCCAAGCTGCGCTGCGCGTGCGGCTACGAGACCGAGGTCCTGTCCACCCGTGGCGAAGAGGTCGAGGTGGAAATCTGCTCCAACTGCCACCCCTTCTTCACCGGCAAGCAGCGGTTCGTGGACACCGCCGGTCGCATCGACCGCTTCCGCAAGAAGTACGCCAAGTTCCAGAAGAACGACGGCTAGCTCCGCATGGGGCGTCGCGCGGGCGGCCTCTGCTTTCACCATCCGGGCGCGGGCTGTCGGGCCCGTGTCCGGATGTCCTGCGTCCGCCGTTGGGCGGACCGGGCGGTGCAGGCGGGCGCAGCGCGCGTCCCGGCCCTGTGGCGCGGTTGCGCGCCCCGGCGTCGGCATCCCGCGATCGCGCGGCAGCGCGAGACCCGTATTCCTATTCCCGTCAGCCATGACACAGCGCCCATGACCGCAACGCCTTCCCTTTTCGCCGCTTCCGCCGCCCTGTTCGGGCGCGCGCGGCGTGCGGCGGCGACCGGCCTGGCGCGCGTGGCGTCCGTGGCCCTGGCCGCGACCACCGTGGGCGGCCAGGCGGTCATGGAAGGCGTGATGATGCGCAACCGCGAGACCCTGGCCGTGGCCGTGCGCCGTCCGGACGGGTCCATCGTGGTCGAGACCTGGCCCTGGTTCTCGCTGGCGCGCGGCGGGCTGCTGCAAAAGCCCTTCGTGCGCGGCTTCCCGATCCTGCTGGAGACCCTGGTCAACGGCATCAAGGCCCTGAACTTTTCCGCGACCCAGGCCGTGGACGAGGCCACGGACGGCGAGATCAAGCCCTGGCATTTGGCGCTCACGCTGGTCTTCTCGGTCGGCCTGGCCCTGGGGCTGTTCGTGGTCGTGCCGCACCTGTTCTCGCTGGGCATGGAACTGCTGGGCCTGGGCGGCGACGTCAACGACCTGAGCTTCCATCTCTGGGACGGGTTCTTCAAGCTGGCCGTGTTCCTGGGCTACATCGTGCTCATCTCGCTCATCCCGGACATCCGCCGCGTGTTCCAGTACCACGGGGCCGAGCACAAGGTGATCTGGACCTTCGAGCGCAACAGCGAGGTGGACGCGCTCCTGGCGCGCACCTCCAGCCGGCTGCACCCGCGCTGCGGCACCACCTTCCTGCTCTTCGTGCTCTCCATCGCCATCGTGCTGCACGCCGTGCTGGTGCCGCTGCTGCTCATGCTCTGGGCCCCGCAGTCCGCGGTGCTCAAGCACGCCTACATCGTGGCCGTCAAGCTGCTGCTCATGGCGCCCATCAGCGCCGTGGCCTACGAGGCCATCAAGTTTTCCGCGCGCCACGGGAACAACTGCTTCTGCCGGGCCATGTCCGCGCCGGGGTTGCTCCTACAGATGCTGACCACCAAGGAGCCCGACGACGGGCAGCTGGAGGTGGCCGCGGCCGCGCTGCGCGGCGCGCTGGACGGCGTGGGCGCGACCGTGGCGGCGGGCGAGGTCCGGCCTTCCGAGACGGCCGCCGCCCCGGGGCCCGGCCCCGTTGCTCCTGTCCTGTCCGACGACGACATGCGTGAAGAAAAGCCCCTGAACGGGGTGGAGACGCTGTAATGTTCACCAAGCTCGAGAGTTTGGAAAAGAAATACGTGGACCTGGAGACCGAGCTGTCCAGCCCGGAGATCTTCAACGACCAGGAGCGCTACCGCAAGCTGAGCAAGACCCACGCGGACCTCAAGGAGGTCGTGGAGGTCTTCCGCGAGTTCAAGCGGCTCGACGGCGAGATGCAGGACAACCAGGAGATGCTGCACGACGCGGACCCCGAGATCCGCGACATGGCCGAGGACGAGATCCGTGCGGCCAAGGAGCGGCTGCCTGAGCTGGAGGAGCGCCTCAAGGTGCTCCTGCTGCCCAAGGACCCCCTGGACGAGAAGAACATCATCCTGGAGATCCGCGCGGGCACCGGCGGCGAGGAGGCGGCCCTGTTCGCCGCGGACCTCTTCCGCATGTACTGCCGCTACGCCGAGGACAAGGGCTGGAAGGTCGAGGTCATGAGCGAGCACGAGACCGGCTCGGGCGGCTACAAGGAGATCATCGCCCAGGTCTCGGGCGACCGCGTCTACAGCCGCCTCAAGTACGAGTCCGGCATCCACCGCGTGCAGCGCGTCCCGGCCACCGAGTCCCAGGGCCGCATCCACACCTCCGCCGTGACCGTGGCCATCATGGCCGAGGCCGAGGAGGTGGACGTGGACATCAAGCCCGAGGACCTGCGCATCGACGTGTTCCGCTCCTCGGGCCCGGGCGGCCAGTCCGTGAACACCACGGACTCCGCCGTGCGCATCACGCACCTGCCCACCGGCCTGGTGGTTTCCTGCCAGGACGAGAAGTCGCAGCACAAGAACAAGGCCAAGGCCCTGCGCATCCTGCGCGCGCGCATCCTCCAGGCCGAGCAGGAGCGCCAGGACGCCGAGCAGGCCGAGCACCGCCGCGCCCAGGTGGGCACCGGCGACCGCTCCGGCCGCATCCGCACCTACAATTTCCCCCAGGGCCGCATGTCCGACCACCGCATCAACCTGACGCTGTATTCCCTGGCCACGATCATGGAAGGCGACCTGGACGAGATCATCGAGTCCCTGACCACGCACTTCCAGACCGAGGCCCTCAAGGCCCAGGCCGGGGCCTGAGCCCGGAGCGGGGCGGCGGAAGGCAAGGCCGCAGGAAAGGCGGAAGGAAGGGCCGCAAGCCCATCGATGGCAAGGATCGCGGCCGCGTCCGGAGAGGGCGCGGCCGTTTTTTTTCGGCCTTGCGCGGTCCGCGCGGCTGCCGTACATGGGCCCGAGGCGGCGCGCGGGCGCGATCCGGCGCCTTCAGATCCGGCGGCCGCCCGCCGCCGTGACCAGGACCATGAGCGAGACACTGCACGATTTCCTGCGCCGCGCAACGGCGCGCCTGGGCGAGGCCGGGGTGGATTCCCCGGCCCTGTCCGCGCGGCTGCTCGCGGCGCGCGCCCTGGGCTGGGACGCGGCGCGCCTGGTCGCCGAGCGCCGCAGCGCGCCGGACGCCGCCGCCCTGCGCGCCGCCGAGATCTTGGTCGCCCGCCGCGCCGCGGGCGAGCCCGTGGCCTACATCCTGGGCGAAAAGGAATTCTACGGGCTGCGGTTCGAGGTCACGCCCGACGTGCTCGTGCCCCGGCCCGAGACCGAGCACGTGATCGAGCTGGCCGAGGCGCGGCTGGAGCGCGCCGCGCCCCTGCGCATGCTCGACCTGGGCACCGGGAGCGGTGCGCTGGCCGTGACCCTGGCGGTGCGCTTCCCGGGCGCCCGGGTGCTGGCCGTGGACGTGAGCGGCGCGGCCCTGGCCGTGGCCCGGCGCAACGCGGCCGCGCACGCCGTGGCCGACCGCGTCTCCTTCCTGCGCGCGGACTTCGCGGCCCTGCCCGTGGCGGGCACGGCCGTGGACCTGGTGGCGGCCAACCCGCCCTACGTCTCGGACGCGGAGTACGCCGGGCTGTCGCGCGAGGTGCGCGACTTCGAGCCGCGCCTGGCGCTGACCGGGCTGCCCGGCCGCGGCGGGCTGGACGCGCGCGGCGCGGTCACGGGCACGGAGTGCCTGGCGGCCCTGGCGCGCGAGGCGCACCGGGCCCTGGTCCCGGGCGGGCTGCTGCTCTGCGAGCTGGGTTGCGGCCAGGGCGGCGCGGCCCTGGACATCCTGCGCGCGCAGTCCGGGTGGCGCGACGGGGAAGTGACGCCGGACCTGGCCGGGCTGGATCGCGTTCTGGTTGCGGTCCGCGCGTTATAATCGCAATCGCGCGTTCAACGTGTTGTTTTGTTACGGCGAAGTGTGTGGGAAAAACCACAGGGTGTTTTTTTCTTCACAACGTATGCACCTCCGGCATAAAAAATAATACTTATATTTATTATGGTTAACAATGGTTCTGGCGCGGCATGCTTTTTGCTCGGTGACGGTCGGAGGGTGTACATGCGCCAGACCACGATCAAGAAAGCAATCGACTGTTCCGGCATCGGGCTGCACGGCGGAAAGATGGTCCGCCTGAGCCTGCTGCCCGCCCCCGAAGACACCGGCATCCTGTTCTGCCTCAAGGGCGAGACGGGAACGCGCTTCATCTCCCCCTCGCCCGAATCCGTGGTCGCCACCGGCCTGGCCACGACCCTGGGCTTCGGCGAGCAGTCCATCGCCACGGTGGAGCATCTGCTGGCGGCGATCCGGGGCCTTGAAATCGACAATATCACCATCGAGGTGGAAGGCGGCGAAGTGCCGATCATGGACGGCAGCGCCGCCTCCTTCGTTTTCCTGCTCCGCGCGGCCGGCATCCGCCGCCAGGCGCGCGCGCGCAAGGTCTATCGCCTGACCCGCGCCTTCAACTTCGAGCACGAGGGCAAGTGGATCAAGGCCGAGCCCTACGACGGGCTGTGCGTGGACTACACCATCGACTTCCCCCATCCGCTCATCCAGCAGCAGAGCCTGCGCGTGGAGATGACCCCCGAGGCCTTCGCCAGCAAGGTGGCCAAGGCCCGCACCTTCGGGTTCCTGCGCGACGTGGAGATGCTCCAGAAGAACGGCATGGCCCTGGGCGGTTCCCTGGACAACGCCGTGGTCCTGGACGAGTACTCGGTGGTCAACAAGGAAGGGCTGCGCTTCAAGGACGAGTTCGTCCGCCACAAGATCCTCGATTTCCTGGGCGACATGGCCGTGCTCGGCCTGCCCCTGCAGGGCCGCTTCACCGTGCACTGCGCGGGCCACGCCCTGCACAACGCCTTTTTGCGCGCGGTGTACGAGAACCGCGACCTGTATCTCGAACGCTGCGAGCTGTGCGAGCCCGAGGCCGTCGAGCAGCCGGCCGCGTCCCCGGTGGGCGTCGCCGCCGCCGCCGCGGTCTAGGCGCGGGCCCCGCCCCGTCGCGGGCCGTTCCGAAACCCGCCCCGAAACCCGCCCGGAATTCCGGGCGGGTTTTGTTTGCGTCCGGGGGCAAGGGGCGCTATAAGGCCCGGACCGGTCGGCCGAAGGCCCGGCCCCGGCGCGACCCGGAAGCTCCGGCGAGGCCCCCCCTGCGGGCGGCCGGAAGGACGCCGGTGGAGACCCTGGCGACCCGCGCGAAGGCCCGCGCGGCGCGGTTCGGGAAAATGCGGCCGCAATGAATTTTTTTTGTTGCATTCGGCGCGAAAGGCGTATAGTGAGCCTGTTTCGCGCGCTGGCGTAGCTCAACTGGCAGAGCAGCTGACTTGTAATCAGCAGGTTGCGGGTTCAAGTCCCATCGCCAGCTCCAGCGGAGGGGTTCCCGAGTGGCCAAAGGGAACAGACTGTAAATCTGTCGGCGTAAGCCTTCGGAGGTTCAAATCCTCCCCCCTCCACCACTGAAGACGACGAAAGCTGTAGGAGACGGGAAGCCGTCGCTGACTACGGTTTCAAATAGATGCGGGAATAGCTCAATTGGCTAGAGCATCAGCCTTCCAAGCTGAGGGTTGCGGGTTCGAGTCCCGTTTCCCGCTCCATTGACCCGCGAAACCGTCCCCGCCGCTTTCTTTTGGTCAGGCCCACGTAGCTCAGTAGGTAGAGCACATCCTTGGTAAGGATGAGGTCATCGGTTCAAATCCGATCGTGGGCTCCATATCCTTTTTCAGGTAGACGACCTAACGGTCCCAAGAAAACCAACGCACGCTAGGGAGAGATTCCATGGGCAAGGCAAAATTCGAGCGCAGCAAGCCGCATCTGAACATCGGCACCGT
>JACCQO010000090.1 GCA_015709205.1 Desulfovibrionaceae bacterium | reverse complement strand
CCTTTTTTCGCCGAAAAAGGGTCCTCCCCACCCCGCCTCCCCCCGGCTCTTCGCGTCACCGCCCCCCCTCCTCTCACAGCCCCGGAGACGGTGGTGTGGTGGAAGCGGGGATGGTTTTGACGACGGAGAAGCGCAGGCCTTGCATGTGGGCGAGCAGTTCGGCGCCGGTGCGTTTTCCGGCGGCCAGGCGCACGTGGGCCGGGTCGGGGTCCATTTGGCCCGCAATGGCGTCCACTTCCATCCACTGGCCGTTGACGACGACTTCGTTCCAGGCGTGTCCGCCGAAGGCGCGGGCCTGGTCGCCCATGTAGTAGAGGCCGCTGACCTGGCGGGCGGGGATGCCGCTGGCGCGCGCGAGCAGGGTGAAGAGTTCGGCGTGTTCGGTGCAGTCGCCCACGGGGTCGGTGAGCAGGTCCAGCGGCGGCACGGGGTTGGGGCGCAGTTCCTTTTTCAGGAAGCGGTGCACGAAGGCGACGAGGTGGTGGACTTTTTCCAGGTCGGTCGTGGCGGCGCCCACGGCGATGCGGGCGATCTTCTGCACGAGCGGGTTTTGCAGGGGGAACTGCGGGGTTTCCGCGAGCGCGTCGCGGATTTCGTCGGGCGTGGCCTTGGTGGGATTGACGAAGCGTGCGCCCAGGGACAGGCGCACGATGCCTTTTGCGCCGCGGGTGCCGGGGGTTGCGGTCTGGCGCGGACCGCTTTGCAGGGAGACTGCCGAGGGGCCGCGCGCATCCATGACCAGCCCGGCAAGTTGCGTGGGGTTGCCCAGGGCGCGGTTGACCGAAACCATGCCCATGACGAAGAGGTCGCGCGGTTCGTCGCGGGCCAGGGCGAGTTCGCGCGGTTCGTGGCGCAGTTCCAGGTTCTGGCCGATGACCGAGGAAAGCATGGTGCCGTGGTCGTCCATGAACACGCGGGTGCCGGAGATGCCGGTGGCGGTGGATTCGTGGCGGCATTCGTAGAACGTGGCGGGCACGCCGTGCACGAGGCTCTTGCGCTGGGCGAGCACGGTGAAGGTTTCCTGTCCGGTGGCCATCTGGCCGAGGTTCAGGGTGCGCACGGTCAGGGTGTCGCCGGGTGCGCGCGGGGTCTGGAACCAGAGTGTGGGCGTGTAGTAGTCGGAGAAGGTGATGTCCAGGTCCGGGGCCTTGAGGCTGGAGGAGCCGCCGCTGGAGGAGGTGTGCACGGTGAAGGTGCCGTCGGCGCGGCGGCGGGCCACGGTGCGCTGGCCGTTGCCGGACGCGGATTCGCCGCAGACGAGCGCGTGCGGCGCGACGGCGGAAAAGCGGAGGCGTTCGCGCGTCTTGAGCGTCACGGGCTTGCCCATGGAGCGCGCCTGCAGTTCCATGTCCATGTCCACGTAGTACTGGCCGGAGAGGCCCGCCTCTGCGGCGGTGGACGTGGCGCCGGGCGTGTCGGCGCAGGGATCGCCGGAGGTGGCGGGGTCCACGGTGGCGCCGTTCGGGCCGGTCGTGCCCATGCGGATGTAGGCGTGGCCGATCTTGGCGTCCTTGAGGTAGATGCCGTACCAGTAGGTTTGCGGCAGGGCGGCGTCCGTGGGCACGGGCAGGCGCAGGGCGGTTGCGGTCGCCTGGTTCTGCTGTTGCGCGGCGCGGGCGGCAGGCGGCGCGACAAGGCAACAGACGAGCGCGGCGAGAGCTGTGCAGGCCGCGACGAGCGGGAGCGCGGCGCGACGAAAAGCAGCGCGAAGGGGTTGCGGCTGTCCGAGGGGCCTTGGGCCGTGCGGGGTGGTCTTGGCTGCGGGCATGGCGATGGCGTGGCTGGAGGTTCTGCGCGTGGCGCGGGCGCGTTGCGCTCAGGTTGCGGCCGCAATGCGTTCCGGGCCCGGAACCGGACGTGGAACCGGGCGGCGGATTCCGGGCGGCGCGGCCAGAAATGGCGCTGCACGGCGGAACGTGGGGCTGCGCCGTTCGCGCGGCCGCAATGCGTTTTGTCCTCTGCATACGGCCGACTGCGCTTGGCCGGGACGCGCCGGGCCGGGGCCGATGCCAGAGGGTTACGCGGGGAGGGCGGGTTTGTCCATGCGCCGCGGCCCGCGCAGGCTTGCCCGGGGCGGGGGCTGAGGATTTCTTTACAATTTTTCCGCCCCGGCACCGCAAAGCCCAGCGGCCCGGGAAGAATGGGGACAAAAAGGGTGGACAAGGCTACGGCTCGATGCTATGCAACCCCTCTTCCGATACGAAAGAAAGGAGAATTTCCATGGGCGCACACAAGAAGCACGAACGGAAAAAAGAGCTGGATCGTCGCCGTCATCGCCGCAAAAAGGCCCTGAAGGAGCGCATCAAGGAAGCAAAGGCCGCCAAGGCCTAGCCCCCGCCCTTTTTTTCTCAGCCTTTTTCACGTCTTGAGCATACAACGCGGCGGAGTCTCTTGACAGGCTCCGCCGCGTGGTTATCACCTCCATTCGCAATCGTTCGCCATCGATCGACAAAGGAGGGAGTCATGCCGATCTACGAGTACTGCTGCGAAAAATGCGGCGAGGTCTTCGAGGAGTGGCAGAGCAACTTCGAAGACCATGACGCCGTGTGCCCCGAATGCGGGGGCGCCGCCAAGCGCATCATTTCCAATACCTCCTTCGTGCTCAAGGGCTCGGGCTGGTACGTCACCGACTACGCCGGAAAGAACGCCAGCTTCGGCGCCAAGGGCGAAGGCAACGGAAACGGCAATGGCAATGGGAATGGCAACGGAAACGGCAACGGCGGAGGCGACTCCTCGGCCAAGTCCGAATCCAAGAGCGACGCCAAGCCCGCTTCGTCCGAGTCCTCCTCGCCCGCCAAGAAGGCCGACGCCAAGTCCGCCGGCGGGGCCTCCGCGACCAACTGACGCGCTCTTTGCGACCACCGGGGCAGCTTCGGCTGCCTTTCTTTTTTTTTTGGCCCCGACCGGTTATAATGGCCCACGCCGCACCCGTGGGGTATGACCGCCCCCGGGCAGCGCGCCCAACCGTTTCCGCCGAGGAACCCTCACCATGATCGACCGCTACACGCGCCCGGAAATGGGCGCCCTGTGGACCCTGGAAAACAAGTTCCGCGTCTGGCTCGAAGTGGAGCTGGCCGTGTGCGAGGCCTGGCACAGTCTCGGCGTCATCGACGCCGAGGCCATGGCCGAGATCCGCGCCAAGGCCGATTTCGACCTCGACCGCATCCTGACCATCGAGGAGACCACCCGCCACGACGTCATCGCCTTTCTCACCGCCGTGGAGGAAAAGGTCGGCCCGGCCGCGCGCTTCATCCACCTGGGCTGCACCTCCTCGGACATCGTGGATACGGCCAACGGCGTGCTCCTCAAGCGCGCGGGCGAGATCCTCGTCAAGGACTTCGAGCGGCTGCTCTCCGTGCTCAAGACCATGGCCCAGGCCCACAAGGGCCAACTGTGCATGGGCCGCACCCACGGCATCCACGCCGAGCCCACCAGCTACGGTCTGAAGTTCACCGGCTTCTACGCCGAGTTCTCCCGCCACCTGGAGCGCATCAAGGCCGCCGTGGCCGGGGTGGCCGTGGGCAAGATCTCCGGCGCCGTGGGCACCTACGCCGCCCTGGACCCCGACGTCGAGCGCATCGCCTGCGGGATCCTCGGCCTGGCCGTGGACCCCATCTCCACCCAGATCGTCCAGCGCGACCGCCACGCCGCGTTCTTCACCGCCCTGGCCGTGGCCGCGGGCGGCGTGGAACGCCTCTGCGTGGAGCTGCGGCACCTGCAGCGCACCGAGGTGCTCGAGGTGGAGGAGGGCTTCGCCAAGGGCCAGAAGGGCTCCTCGGCCATGCCGCACAAGAAGAACCCCATTTCGGCCGAAAACCTCACCGGCCTTTCGCGCCTGGTGCGCACCAACTCGCTCGCCGCCATGGAGAACCAGGCCCTGTGGCACGAGCGCGACATCAGCCATTCCTCGGTGGAGCGCGTGATCATGCCCGATTCCACCATCCTCATGAACTACACGGTCAACCGGCTCTGCGGCCTGCTCGAACGGCTGCGCTTCAACGCCCACAACATCGAGCGCAACCTCAAGGCCTCCTTCGGCCTGTTCTACTCCCAGCGCGTGCTCCTGGCCCTGGTGGAAAAGGGGTTGGCGCGCCAGGAGGCCTATGTCCTGGTCCAGAAGGTGGCCATGAAATGCTGGGACGAGCAGCTCCAGTTCCCGGACGAGGTGCGCAAGGCCCCCGACATAACGGCGCATCTTTCCCAGAAGGTGCTTGATGCGGTCTTTGACCCCGGCTACTATTTGCGGCATGAGGATATGATCTTCGATCGCGTTTACGGCGATTGAGGATCGCACGAACCGCTCCGGGCCCTCCGGTTGGCCGCAACGGAAATACGAGCATGACGAACCCCCTCCCCACGGCGCGCACAGCACCGCACCCGGACCGGGCCGCCGCCCGCGCCGGGATCGGACTTTGCCCGGCGCTCGCCCCACTGCTCGCCGTCGCACTGCTCGCCCTGCTTGCGCTGCAGACGTTCGCGCCGCGCCTAGCGCTCGCCGCGCAAGCCGCCCAGGCCGCCCAGGCCGAAAACGGCTGGCAGCTCCACCTGGGCAGCGAGCCCTACGCCCCGCCCACCTTCCTGGCCATCGACAAGAACTCGCAGCACCTCTACCTCTTCCACCACGAAAGCCCGCTTTCCCTGGCCGCCACCTTCCCCTGCACCACGGGCCAGGAGCTCGGCGACAAGCAGCGCGAAGGCGACCTGCGCACGCCCGAGGGCGTCTACTTCGTCGAGCGCCGCCTCAGCTCGGGGCTGGACTACGACCTCTACGGCAAAGAGGCCTACACCCTGAACTACCCCAACCCCGTGGACCGGCTGCGCGGCAAGAGCGGCTCGGGCATCTGGATCCACGGCCGCGGCCACGCCATCACCCCGCGCGAAACCAAGGGCTGCGTGGCCCTGAACACCCCGGACCTGGCCAGCCTGCGCGGCCGCGTGCCCCTGGGCACACCGGTGATCATCGCCCGCGACCTGCAGTGGCAGGCCGACGGCGCGTCCCCCCACGCCGCCGACGACGCCGACGCCGTCGACGCCAAGGCCCTGGAGCAGCGCGTCAACGACTGGGCCCGCGCCTGGGAACGCCGCTCCGACGACTTCTTCGCCTTCTACGACCCCGGCACCCTCGGCAAGCGCCAGCGCGCCACCTTTCGCGCCTTCCGCGCCCACAAGGAACGGCTGTTCGACGGGCTGCCCTGGGTCCAGGTCATGGTCGCGGACCTGCAGGTGCTGCCCGGCCCCGGCTACTGGGTCACCTCCTTCGGCCAATACTACCGCACCGCGTCCCTGACCTCCGAAGGCGTCAAGCGCCTCTACTGGATCAAGGGCGACGACGGCGTGTTCCGCATCGTGGGCCGCGAATGGGACCGCGGCCGCCTGGGCCTGGAAGACCGCTACAAGGAACGCGTGCGCCGGGAGATCGCCCCGCTGATCGAAGCCTGGCGCAGCGCCTGGCAAAAGGCCGACCTCGACGCCTACATGGCCCCCTACGCCGCGAACGCCGTGCAGGGCGACCTCGCGGGGGCGCGCGCCATCCGCGACTACAAGGCGCGCGTCTGGCAGGACAACCCCCCAAAATCCGTTCGTATCGACGACATGCAGTTGCGCCTCGACCCCGACGGGGTTGCAATCCGGTTTACGCAAAGGTACCAAAGCCGGAGCGGTTACTCGGATACCGGTATCAAGCAACTCGTCCTCGCCCCCACGGACACAGGCTGGCGAATCGTCAGGGAAGACTGGAGCGCACGCTAAATGGCACGAGAAAAGTTCAACGTCCTGCTCATGCGCGACGACAGCAACGTCAAGCGCTTCCGCCTAAGCCCCGTGTGGATAAAACTCGGCGTCTACAGCCTCATCCTGCTGCTCGTCATGGCCGTGGGCGGCCTCTACGTGGGCTACAAATTCTGGAAGGAAAACGCCGTGCTCAGTGCGGAAAGCAAGGAACTGCAACGCCAGCTGCGCGAAACCAACCTGCACCTCGAACGGCTCCAGAACGTCGAAAAGATCATCCAGTCCAACGACCCCGACGAACTGCAATCCCTCTTCGGCACCCTTTCCGTGGACAACCAGAAGAAAAAAGAAGAGCCCAAACCGCCCATCAACCTCAACAAGCTCCTCACCCGCGTCAACACCAACGAAGTCAACGTCGACAACCTCGCCGCCAAGCTCGTGGAGCCCGGCCTCCTGCGCCTGACCTTCGACCTGACCAACATCGACAGCGCCAAGGCCGTGTCCGGACACGTGGAAATCGGCCTGCTGACCAAGGACGGCCAGGAAGTGGCCGCCAACGCCAAACGCGCCGACCTCGTCTACCAGATCCAGCGCTACAAGAAGATCGTCACCTCCTTCAAGCTCCCTGAAAACGTCAAGGAATCCGACCTGTTCGCTCTGCGCATCGTGGTCCGCGACTCCTCGGGGACCACCATCTTCAGCGCCCCCTTCGAGTACGAACAGATCCTCGGCTGATCCGCGCGACGACGCCGAAGCCACCACCACGCGGCGCCCCCACGGCCGCAAACCCCGCCACGCCGGGGGCCCCGCGCGCGGCACGGAACGACCGCCATGCGCCTGTTCGCCAATTTGCCCCTGAGCTACGCCCACAACGAGCCCGGCTACCTGCACCTGTGCGCCTCCCGGCACATCGACCCCGAACTGGGCGCGGACGCCCAGGGCATCGACACGCCCACCGCAGCCTGGCACGCCCGGACCGCCCAGACCCTGACGGACGCGAGCCTGGCCTGCTCCATGCACCTGCCCTTCCTCGACCTCTACCCGGCCTCGCCCGACCCGCTGCCGCGCGAGGCCGCCAAAAAACGGCTGGCCAGCGCCCTCGAACTCGTCCCGACCTACAACCCGCGCCACCTCATAGCCCACGCCTGCTACCACCACGCTACCCACGGCCAAAACCCCGAGGCCTGGCTCCAGCACCACCTCGACCTCTGGGCCGACCTGGCCCCGCTGTGGCCCGACAGCACCCCGCTCTACCTCGAAAACACCTACGAGGCCGACCCCGAGCCCGTGCGCACCCTGGCCGACGCCCTGGGCCGCAGCCTGCCGCACAAGCACATCGGGACCTGTTTCGACATCGGACACTGGCATTCCTTCGCCCACGGCCACGCCCGCCACGACCTCGACCGCTGGCTCGCGGCCATGCGGCCCGACCACCTGCACCTGCACGACAACGACGGCACCAACGACCAGCACCTGGGCCTCGGACAAGGCACCATCCCCTGGGAACACTTCGCCCGACTCCTGGAAAACCACCACCTCACCCCCACCGCCACCCTCGAACCCCACACCCCCGAAGACCTCACCCTCTCCCTCGCCTACCTCCACTCCCACCCCACCCTGTTCAGCAACGTTCGGGAGGTGGAGAAGCGGTAGGGGGCGGAAGCGCGAAGAGCCGGGGGGAGGCGGGGAGGGGAGGGACCTTTTTCGGCGAAAAAAGGT
>JACCQO010000089.1 GCA_015709205.1 Desulfovibrionaceae bacterium | reverse complement strand
CCCCCGGCGGGGTCTGGGGCAGAGCCCCAGCAGGGTCCGGGGCAGCGCCCCGGCCGGGGCGTGGGGCGGAGCCCCACCGGGGTTCGGGGCGGAGCCCCGTCTTCTCGCCCGCCCCGTCCTGGCTCGGCCGTACCGCAAAGCGATTGACCGGCGGCCCCTGTATGGAGGAGGATTCGCGGATGCTGATTTACGTGCATGTGCCGTTTTGCGTGAGCAAGTGCGTGTACTGCGCGTTCCATTCGCGGGTGCCGGGCGAGGGGGACGTGACGCGGTACGTCGGGTTGCTGCACAAGGAGATCGACCATTGGGCGCGGGAGTTGGGGCGGGTGCCGGTGGAGAGCGTGTATTTCGGCGGCGGCACGCCGAGCATGCTGCCGCCGGGGCTGCTGGGGCCGGTGGTGCGCAAGCTGCGCACGGCGTTCGATTTTCAGGACGGGTTCGAGTTCACGTTCGAGGCCAATCCGCAGTCGGGCGGGGTGCGCGACTATCTGCGGGCCCTGGCGGGCATGGGGGTGAACCGGCTGTCGCTGGGGGTGCAGAGCCTGGACGACGTGATGCTGCGCGCGCTGGGGCGGCCGCACACGGCGACCGACGCGATCAATGCGTTCTACGATGCGCGGCAGGCGGGGTTTCGGAACATCAACCTGGATTTCATCTGGGGATTGCCGGGGCAGCGGCTGAAGCAGTGGCTGGAGGATCTCAAGCGCGTGGTGGGCCTCAGGTCCGAGCATCTGTCGTGCTACGGGCTGACGGTGGAGGCGGGCACGCCGCTGGAGGAGATGTGCATGACGCGGGACATGGATTTCGCGGCGGACGCGGACTTGTCGCGCATGTTCGTGTACGGGGCGGAGTTTTTGGAGGAGTCGGGGTTCCTGCAGTACGAGATCAGCAATTTCGCCAAGATGGGGTTCATGAGCCGCCACAACCTGGGCTATTGGGAGGGCGCGGAGTACCTTGGGCTCGGGCCGAGCGCGGTGAGCACCATGGGCGGGCGGCGGTGGTCGGTGCCCGCGGGCATGGACGCGTACGCGGCGGCGGTCAAGGAGGGGCGGCTGGGCGAGGGGGCGGAGGAGCTGGGGTTCGCCGAGCGCGTCAAGGAGCTGGTGATGTTGCGGCTGCGCACGGCGCGCGGGCTGTCGCTCAAGGAGTTCCGGGCGCTGACGGGCGGCAACCTGGTCAAGGACAACGAGCCGCTCATGGCGGCGCTGCGGCAGAACGAGCTGATCCGCATCAGCCAGGGGCATTTGCGGCTGACCAAAACGGGCATGGTGGTTTCGGACACGATTCTGGCCCGGCTGTTCGAGGCCCTGGAGCGCAAGGGCGCGCTGGAGGGCGGCGCGCGGTCCATCGAGGCGGACGGAGCGCCGGGAGCCGGTGTGCCGGCCTGAAGAGCGACATCGGAAAGCGGAAAGCCGCCCGGCGCGCATGCGCGCCGGGCGGCTTTTTCGTACGGGGATGGCGGGCTTGGTCAGCCCAGCAGGGCCTGGGCGAAGTCCTTGCCGTCGAAGGGGCGCAGATCCTCCATCTTTTCGCCGAGGCCCACGAAGGTGATGGGGATGTTGAACTGCAGGGCGATGGAGACCACGATGCCGCCCTTGGCCGTGCCGTCGAGCTTGGTCAGGATGATCTCGTCGATGCCCACCTTTTCGCCGAAGAGCTTGACCTGGGAGAGGGCATTCTGGCCCGTGGTGGCGTCCACGACCAGGATCTTGCGGTGCGGCGCGCCGGGGTGGCGCTTGCCGAGCACGCGGTGGATCTTCTCCAGCTCGGCCATGAGGTCCACCTTGGTGTGCAGGCGGCCGGCGGTGTCGCAGAGGATCAGGTCGTAGTTCTCGGCCACGGCCTTGTCCATGGCCTCGTAGGCCACGGCGGCCGGGTCCGCGCCCGCCTGCTTGGCGAAGAAGCCCGCGCCCACGCGCTTGGCCCAGACCTCGAGCTGTTCGATGGCCGCGGCGCGGAAGGTGTCGCCCGCGGCCACGAGCACCTTGCGGCCCTGCATCTGGGCGCGGTGCGCCAGCTTGGCGATGGTCGTGGTCTTGCCCACGCCGTTGACGCCGATCATCAGCACCACCTCGGGCGGGTTCACGGCCTTGATGCGCGGCTCGCTCTTGAAGATTTCTTCCAGTTCCTCGCGCAGCAACTCCTTGAAGCGCGCCGGGTCCGAGGTTCCGGCCTTGCGCGCGCGGGCCTGGAGGCGTTCGAGCAGGGTGCTGGTGGCCTCGAAGCCCACGTCGGCCATGATCAGGATCTCCTCCAACTCGTCCCAGAAGGCCTGGTCCATGGCCGAATGGCTGGTGAGCAGCCCGTCGATGCGCTTGGTGATCTGCTCCTTGGTCTTGGCGAGGCCCTCGGAGAGCTTGACGAACAGGCGGCTCTTCTCGTCCTCCTCGTCCTCCAGGTCCAGGGCCAGGGCCAGGCGGTACTGCAGTTCGGAGCGGAACTCCTCGACGCGCACGTATTCCATGCCGTCGAGCCATTGGGCGAAGCGGTCCACGAAGTCACGTGCCTCGTTCGCCGGGGCGTCCAGGGCCTGGAAGAGAAAGGCGAGTCGTTCGTCGAGCAGCGTTCCTTTTTCCTCCACGCCGTCGAGCACGATGGCGAGCCAGGCCGAAAGGCGCGGCTCGGCCGCGCGCAGGGCCAGGGCCATGGCGTCGTGCCAGGCGGGCGCTTTTTCGCGCGCGGGAGCGGCTTCGGGCGTGGCCGGAGCGGGGGAGGGGGCGGCGGCGCTTTCGGGTGCTCGGTCAGGAGCCGGGGTAGCGTCCTGGGCGGGAGCTGCTGCGTCCGGCGTCTTTTTCCAGATCGAGGATATCTTGGAGAAAAAACCCATGGCGTGTCCTTTTCGGTGCGGGAGTTGGCGCGGGTCGGCCGCGTGTGCGTGGCGCGGTCATCGCTCGCGGCACGGCCGTTGCGAACCGCACGGCCGCAGCGAACGGGCGGCCGGGCGCAGGGATTGTTTTGCCCAGATGCACGGCCGCGTCAAGCCGCGCGCGCCAGGGCGCGGGCCGCGGGCTGCGACCGGGGCGGTCCGGGCGGTATCGTCCGGCTTGCCGCGCCAGGCCGCTGTTTGACCGTCTCGTCCGGCGTCAACGCGCCAGGGTGAAGGGCAGGGGCAGCAGGTCGTTCAGGGCGTAGACGCGCGGCTCGGCGCGCGGTGCGCCGCACACGATCCAGGCGTGCGGTGCCAGCTCCGCGAGCCACTGGCGGCAGCCGCCGCAGGGCAGGCAGGCCTGTGGCGGCGCACCGGCGGGCGCGTCGAGGCAGAACACGGCCACGCCCGCGATCTCCCGCGCGCCCTCGGCCACGGCGCGCGCCAGGGCCGCGCGCTCGGCGCACATCCCCAGGTTGGCGGACGCGTTCTCCACGTTGGCCCCGGGATGCGTCACGCCGTCCGCGAGCACGGCCGCGCCCACGCGGAAGCGGGAATAGGGCGCATAGGCGCGCTCGGCCGCGATGCGCGCCGCGTCGAGCAGGCGGAGCTGCTCCGGCGTGGGCCCGGCGTGGGGGGCGGTCCGGTTCGCGGCGGGCGTTTCGGGCGTGGTGTGGTCCATGGCGGGGCTCCTGGAGGCGCGGTCGCGACGGTTCGTTTTCCTACGTCGAGACAGTATGGACCGGCGTGTGGCGACTGTAAAGTGTTCCGGCCGGTTAGGTCGCGGCTTTTGACTTTGTTCCGGGGGCAAGCTACAAGATTGACGTTTGGCGCGGACCGTCTCCGGCGGCGTGGAGCGGGCCGTGGGCTCGGGAGTGGCACAGGGTGCCGCCCCGCCGTTGCGGCGGCGGGCTTTGAGGCAAGGGGGGGACCGATGGCGGCAGGGCTCGGACTGGCGGCAAGGTTCAGGCTGGCGGCGCTGTTGCTGGCCGTAGCCGCGACGCTCCTCGCGGCGCCGGCGCGCGCGGCCGACATCGTCCTGGGCATGAGCGCCGCCTTCACCGGGCCGTCCCGCGGCCTGGGCATCGAGCTCTACCGGGGCTCCAGGATCTACTTCGACCACGTCAACGCCCAGGGCGGGGTCTACGGCCGGCGCGTCCTCCTCGAGCCCCTGGACGACGGGTACAACCCCGTTCCCGCCATCCACAACACCATCCATTTCATCTCGCGGCCGGACCTGCTGATGCTCTTCAACTACGTGGGCACGCCCACGGTCACGCGCGTGCTGCCCCTGCTCAAGAAATATGCCAGCACGGGCGTGCTCATGGTCTTTCCGCTCACCGGCGCACAGCCGCACCGCGAGGCCCCCTACACCGACTACGTCTTCAACCTGCGCGCCAGCTATCGCCAGGAAACCGCCGGGCTGGTGGACCTCTTCGCGCGCCTGGGGCGTCGGCGCATCGCGGTCTTCTATCAGGTTGACGCCTACGGCCGCAGCGGCTGGGACGGCGTGCGCCGCGCCCTGTCGCGCCAGGGGCTGGAGATGGCCGCCGAGGCCACCTACCACCGCGGCGCGGACGTGGGCGAGTCCATGGCCCGGCAGGTGGAGATCCTGCGCAAGGCCGACCCGGACGCGATCATCTGCGTGGGCTCCTACCAGGCCAGTGCGGCCTTTATCCGCGACGCGCGCGACGCCGGGTTCGCCGCGCCCATCGCCAACCTGAGCTTCGTGGGCAGCGAGAGCCTGCTGGCCCTGCTGCAGCGCCTGGGCCGCGACAGGGGCCGCGACTACACCTCCGGGCTGATCAACACCCAGGTGGTGCCCAGCTACGAGGACCTGACCCTGCCCGCGGTGCGCGAATACCGCCGCCTGATGGACGAGTCCGCGCCGCCGCCGCCGCCCGTGGCCGAGGACGGCTACGTGCCCCTGCGCTACAGCTTTATCGGGTTCGAAGGCTTTCTCAACGCCAAGACCCTGGTGGCGGCCCTGCGGCATTTCGGCCAGGACCCCACCATCTGGGACCTGCGCGAGGTCTTCGAGTCCGTGGACCAGCTGGACATCGGCATCGACACCCCAGTGCACTTCACCATCCGCGACCACCAGGGGCTCGATCGCGTCTACTACACCACGGTGCATGACGGAAAGTTTGTGCCCATCAAGGATTTTGCGGGGTGGAGCAAGTGAGGCGGTCGCGCATCTTCCGCCGCACCTTCCTGACCCTGGTGGTCCTGTTCGGGGTCATCGCCCTGCTGACCTCGGTGCTTTCGGCCTACACCCTGTACAAGCGGCTGCTGGACGAGTTCGTGTCCAAGGGCGTGGCCGTGTCCCGCTCCATCGCCACCTCCAACGTGGAGTTGCTCCTGTCCCGCGACGCCTCCACCATCCAGGCCATGATCGACAACTACCTGGAGATCCGCGGCCTGTCCTACGTCTACGTGGAGGACGACCAGGGCGAGATCATCGCGCACACCTTCGTGCCCGCGTTTCCCGAGGAGCTGCGCGCGGGCCCCGAGTTCCGCCGCCGGCAGGTCAACGACATCGAGGTCAAGGGGCTGGGCAGCTTCATCGACGTGGGCACGCCCGTGCTCGCGGGCGAGGCGGGCTACGTGCACGTGGGCATGGACCGCAGCATCATCCTCGGCTTCGCCCTGCGCGCCATCCTGGAGCAGCAGGTGCTCCTGCTGTTCATTTTCGTGGGCACGGTGATCGTGCTCTACGCCCTGGTGGGGCGGCTGGTGCGGCCCATCAACCGGCTCACGGTCTATGCCGAGCGGCTGGCCGCGCACGACTTTTCCGCGCGCCCGGACATCGACGCCAGCGACGAGATCGGCATGCTCGCGCGCACCATGGGGGCCATGGCCGGAGAGATCTCCGAGCACGTCAGCGCCCTGGAGACCAACGTGGCCGCGGCCACGGCCGAGCTGCAGGAGACCCTGGCCTACATGCGTTCGATCATTTGGAACCTGGGCGACGGGCTGCTGGTCACGGACACCACCGGGTGCATCACGCACTCCAATCCGGCGCTCTCGGCCATGTACGGGTTCCACGACGCGGACCTCACGGGCAAGGACGTGGACCTGCTCTTTCTCAACGATCTTGGCGATCTGGCGCACCGCGCCTGCGAGGAGCAGCGCGTGCTGCACAAGGCCGAGGTGACGCTTTCGCGCGGGCGCGTGGGCAAGGCCGTGGGCACCTCCATCCACATGATGGACGAGGCCGGGGGCAGCGGCGGCCGCTGCATGGGGGCCGTGGTGCTCGTGCGCGACATCACGGCCGAGAAGGAGGTGGACCGCATGAAGACGGACTTCATCTCCACGGTCTCGCACGAGCTGCGCACGCCGCTGACCTCGGTGCTCGGGTTCGCCAAGATTATCAGCAAGCGGCTGGAGAACGTGATCTTTCCCGCCCTCAAGGGCGCGGACGGCCGGGTGCTCAAGGTGGCCGGGCAGGTGGCCGAGAACATGCACGTCATCGTCTCCGAGGGCCGCCGCCTCACCGAGCTGATCAACGACGTGCTGGACATCTCCAAGATGGAGTCGGGCAAGGTCGAGTGGCGCATGCAGCGCGAGAACCTGGCCCTGCTCATCGAGCAGTGCGTGGCCAGCACCAGGGCCCTGTTCGACGAGCGCGGCCTGGCCTGCGCCATGGACCTGCCCTGCCGCGA
Organism: Desulfovibrionaceae bacterium; assembly: GCA_015709205.1. Classification (GTDB taxonomy): domain Bacteria; phylum Desulfobacterota; class Desulfovibrionia; order Desulfovibrionales; family Desulfovibrionaceae; genus JACCQO01. The sequence goes on along the minus strand of JACCQO010000089.1, from coordinate 1,167 downwards.
CTGCGAGGTGGTCTGCGACCGCGACCGCATGGTCCAGGTGCTCGTGAACCTGCTCTCCAACGCCGTCAAGTTCACGCCCGCGGGCTCGGTGACCGTGCGCCTGACGCGGCGCGGCGGCGGGGCCACGGTCTGCGTGGAGGACACGGGCGTGGGCATGAGCCTGGCGGACCAGGAAAAGGTCTTCGAGCGGTTCAAGCAGGTGGGCGACACCCTGACGGAAAAGCCCAAGGGCACCGGGCTGGGGCTGGCCATCTGCAAGCACATCGTGGAGGCGCACAAGGGCCGCATCTGGGTGGAAAGCGAGGTGGGCCGCGGCAGCCGGTTCTACTTCAGCCTGCCGTTCGAGGGGCTCGGAGAAAGCCCGCGGCCCGCGCCGCTGGCGCTGGCGCCGGAGGATTTTTCCATGGAGTGCGCGCCCAGGCCCGCGCGCGAGGGCGCCCGGCGCGAACGGCCGCTCATCCTCGTGGTGGACGACGACGGGCCCATGCGCGTCTATCTTTCCCAGATCCTGCAGGACGAGGGGTTCGACACCATCCTGGCCAAGGACGGGTTCCAGGCCCTGGAGATGGCCGACACCTACCTGCCGGACCTTTTGACCATGGACATCATGATGCCGGGCATGGACGGCCGCACGGCCATCCAGAAGCTGCGGCGCAATGAGCGCACCCGGCACATCCCGGTGATGGTCATCTCGGCCCTGAACCTCGCGGACATGGGCGGAGCCGACGTCTCCCTGGTCAAGCCCGTGGACGAGGATCAGTTCCTGGACATCCTGCAGGGGCTGTTGCGCGGCGAGCGCATCGGCAACGGCGCGTGCATGGTGCTGGGCGAAAAGGGCCGCGTGCGCGGCCGCCATCTGCTCATGCTCTGCCCGGCGAACATCGAATACTGCCCCCCGGACCTGGTCTGGGAGCGCATCGCCGGCGGGTTCACGGGCGTGGTCTTCGTGCCCTTCGTCCTGTCCGCCGGTCTGGATCTGGCGCGCCTGGCCAACCAGCCCGACGTGCAGGTGGTCATCCTGCCCGAGACCTGCGAGGAACAGGAGTAGGCGTCGGGTCCTTCCGGATTTTCCTGAGTGTGCTCCGTCCGGCATCCACGCGGTCCCAACAGTCCCCCCTTCCTCATCCAACCAGCAGTTTTTGGGGGAGAGGTGGGGTGGAGGGGGGC
>JACCQO010000088.1 GCA_015709205.1 Desulfovibrionaceae bacterium | reverse complement strand
AGAGCGGAGCGAGCTTGCCGGGCTGCCGCCGCCTGCGGCGGCGGATGCGCCCTGGGGCGTGTAGGAAAGAGGTGGGAGATTCGACGATGTGGTGGTTGGGCAGCTGACGACCGGAAAATGGGTATGGCCGTATGTTGTTGGAAAGAATGGAGTCGTTTGCCAGCACCATGTTGTCTCGACGCAATCCAGGAATGCAACGAAAAGGAGCCATTAGGCTCCTTTTTTATGGGGCATCACGCCCACCCCGCTCTTCCACCAGCCCGCATGCGGCGCGCCTCCGCCCCTGACCCGGGACTGTTCGTGCGTCGGAGTAAGCCCGGACCACGAGCACCCACCTCCGCGCCCGCCCGACCGGGGGGCCCGGGGGGATGATCCCCCCCGGCGGGGTCTGGGGCGGAGCCCCAGCAGGGTCTGGGACGGCGTCCCAGCGGGGTGTGGGGCGGAGCCCCACCGGGGTTCGGGGCGGAGCCCCGGCTTCCTTTGGCCGTCAAAAAGCCCCCCTGGCCGAGGCCGGGGGGGCTTGTGCGTCGTATCGCGCGTCGTCGAGGGGGTTAGACCCTGGCGGCGGTGATGAGGTCCTGGGCGGCGTCGGTCTGTTCCCAGGTGAAGGTAGGCGCGTTGCGGCCGAAGTGTCCGTAGCAGGACGTGGGCCTGTAGATGGGCCGCTTGAGGTCCAGGCGCTTGAGGATGTGGTAGGGGCGCATGTCGAAGACTTCGTTGACGGCCTTGGTGAGGATGGCGTCGGGGACTTCGCTGGTGCCGCCGGAGGTGACGAGCACGGAGACGGGGTCGGCCACGCCGATGACGTAGGCGATCTGGACTTCGCAGACCGGGGCGAGGCCCGCGGCCACGACGTTCTTGGCGATGTAGCGGGCCATGTAGGCGCCGGAGCGGTCCACCTTGGAGGGGTCCTTGCCGGAGAAGGCGCCGCCGCCGTGGGCGCCCATGCCGCCGTAGGTGTCGTTGATGATCTTGCGTCCGGTCAGGCCGCAGTCGCCCTGCGGGCCGCCGATGACGAAGCGGCCGGTGGTGTTGATGAAGATCCGGGTGTCCTTGTCCAGGTATTCCTCGGGCAGGGTCTTGTAGATGACCTCGTTCTTGACGGCGTCGATGAGGTCGTCCTGGCTGACCTTGTCGGAGTGCTGGGTGGCGATGACCACGGTGCCGATGCGCACGGGCTTGCCGTCCACGTATTCGAAGGAGACCTCAGTCTTGCCGTCGGGGCGCAGGAAATCGACGACGCCTTCCTTGCGCACGAAGGCGAGGCGGCGGGAGAGCTTGTGCGCCCAGTAGATGGGGGCGGGCATGAGGGTGTCGGTCTCGGCGCAGGCGAAGCCGAACATCATGCCCTGGTCGCCGGCGCCCTGTTCCTCGGGATTGGAGCGGTCCACGCCCTGGGCGATGTCGGCGGACTGCTTGTCGATGGAGGAGATGACGGCGCAGGTTTCCCAGTCGAAGCCCATGGTGGAGCTGTTGTAGCCGATCTCCTTGATGGTCTGGCGCACGACCTGGGGGAAGTCGCAGTAGCCCTTGGTGGTGATTTCGCCGGCGATGAAGGCCATGCCGGTGGTGACCAGGGATTCGCAGGCCACGCGGGAGTCGGGATCCTGGGCGAGCAGGGTATCCAGGATGGCGTCGGAGATCTGGTCGGCGACCTTGTCGGGGTGGCCTTCGGTGACGGACTCGGACGTGAAGTGGTACTTGCCCTTGGGCGGAATCATTGCTTTCCTCCTTGGAATGTGCGCCTGGCGCGGAGCGGGATGACCGCTACCTGCGCGGCGGGGCCGTTTTGTGTTTGCGTTTTTCGGGGCTGAGGATGCCGCCGGACATGAGCAGGCGGAAGGCGTCCTCCACGCCCATCTCGAGGGGGACCACGTCGTCTTCCGGCACGATGAGGTAGAAGCCCGATGTGGGGTTGGGCGTTGTCGGCACGAAGACGTTGAGGACCTTTTGATGCGTCTTTTCCTGTATTTCCCCCGTACTCACACCTGTGACGAAGGCCAAGGTATACACGCCCTTGCGCGGATATTCAATGAGCACGACGCGTTTGAAGTCCCGCGCGGCCCCGGAAAAGATGGTTTCCACGAGCTGTTTGACGGCTCGGTACAAAGGACTGACGACCGGGATGTGGTAGAGGATGTAGTCGCCCAGTTCAACAAGTTTCTTGCCCAGGAAGTTGCGCACGAGCACGCCGGTGACGATGAGCACGGCGATGAGCACGAAGACGCCCAGGCCCGGGATCTGCACGCCGAGCAGCGTCTCGGGCCGCCACTGCACGGGGATGAGCAGCAGGATGCGGTCGATCCAGCGGATGAGCACGAGCAGGAAGTAGAAGGTGGCCACCAGCGGCGTGAGGAAGAGCACGCCGGCCACGATGTTGCGCTTGAAGAAGGCCTTGAGGAACAGCACGGGCCCGGACTCCGGCGCGGGGCCGGGCGCGGCGGGCGGGCCCGCGGGCGGTGCTCCCGACGGCGGCGCGGCGGCGGGGTGCGACCCCTGCGAGGGGTGCGCCCCTTGCGCAGGCTGCGAGCCTTGCGGGGGCTGCTGGTCCTGGGTCATGGCGGCGGTCCGGCGCGGCTTAGGCCGCGGGATTGGGGTTCACGTCGACGTTGTCGATGAGCCGGGCCTTGCCCAGGTACATGGCCACGGCCAAGCGGGTGCGCACGGCCAGGTCCGTGGTGGGCTGGATGGTGTCGGGCGTGACGAACGCGAGGTAGTCCAGGCGGCCCAGGGGCAGGGTGCGCGCGTAGTGGTCCCGCACTGCGGCGAGCACCTTGTCCGCGTCGCGTTCGCCCTGGGCGACCATGTCCGCGGCCAGGCGCAGTCCCTGGTGCAGGTTGGGGGCCTGGGCGCGTTCGTCCGGGGCCAGGTAGACGTTGCGCGAGCTCATGGCCAGGCCGTCGGGTTCGCGGAAGATGGGGCGGCCGACGATCTGCACGGGAATGTCCAGGTCGCGGACCATGCGGCGGATGATGGCGAGCTGCTGCCAGTCCTTTTCGCCGAACACGGCCACGGTGGGCGTGGCCAGGAGCAGGAGCTTGGTGACCACGGTGGCCACGCCGCGGAAGTGCACGGGCCGGGTCTTGCCGCAGAGGTGTTCGGCCAGCTCCGGCACCTGGACCCAGGTGGCGTGGCCCGGGGCGTAGAGGGTTCCGGGCGTGGGGGTGAAGAGCACGTCCACACCCGCCTCGCGGGCCCTGGCGGCGTCGCGCTCCGGGTCGCGGGGGTAGGCGGCGAGGTCTTCCTCGGGCCCGAACTGGGTGGGGTTGACGAACAGGGACACGGCCACGCGCTCGGCGTTGGCGCGGGCCCAGCGCATCAGGCTGACGTGTCCGTCGTGAAAGAAGCCCATGGTCGGCACCAGCGCGGTGCGCAGCCCGTCGGCGCGCCACTGCCGGCAGGTGCGCTGAAAGGCCTTGGAATCGGTCAACAGGTCCACGGCAAACCTCTCGGTGATGTTGGGACCAGCATCATTACTGCACTCGCTGGGGGATGTCCAGAAAACCGGGCAACGCGGCGGCCGGGGTGCTCCGGCCCTTCAGCTCCTGAGGTCGAGAAGCACGCTGTCGGCCTCGTCCTCGTCGGCGACGGCGCGCCAGGGGAATCTGGGCGCGGCGGCCGGGCCTCCGGAATCGTCGCCGTAGAGCGAGGCCGTCCCGGCGGCCAGGGCGTCGTCCACCAGGGTGCGCAGGCGCGGGATCAGGCCGTCGCCCGGGTCTGCGGCGGTGCCCAGGAACGCGGCCCTGGCCCGGTCCGCGTTTTCGCCCAGGGCGGCGAAGAGCCGGTCGCCGTCGGCCCAGAGGCGGCCGGAATTCGTGGCGCGCAGGCCGAGCCAGGCGAGGTCCGTCCGGTTCGCGGCCACGGCCGCGGGCCACTGGGCGCGGAACTCCTCGCTCCACAGGTTCCTTTCCTTGTCCAGGAAACCCACCAGCCCGTTGTAGCCCTCGACCACGCCGAGCACCGCGCGCTCCACCCGATCCAACGCCTCGACCACCTTCAGGGGGACGGTCTCGGCCGAGCTTTCGTGCACGTCCGCGAGCAGGTGCCCGTCGTCCAGGGCGTAGCGGTTGGAGGTCGAGGTCAGGGTCTTGCCGTTCGCCACGAGTTCGCCGTCCTGGCCGGGCCAGGCCGTGGCGTCCAGCCCCACGGCCGCGACGAAGTCCTCGGCCGCGCTCCAGGCCGCTCCGTCGAAGCGGTAGTTGTCGCCCGCCGCGTCCACCCAGCGCACGTCGCCCGCCGTGGGCGTGGTCTCCACCCAGGTGGTGGGCGCGAGCGGGTCCTTGGTGTAGACGTTGCCCGCGGTCCAGCCGTTGGCCGTGGCCGTGGCGATGTACGTCGCGCCCGTTGCCGCCGTGGGCAGGCCCGGGGTCGGATCGTGGAAGGCGTCGGCCGCGTCCTCGGCCCGGCCGAAGGAGAAGCTCACGGTTTCCCCGCGCTTGGGGGCCACGGCCTGCAGGGCGAGGTGCACGCCTTCGGCCTGCACGCGCCGCACGTCGCCGTCCGGCAGGGAGACGTAGTCCGTGCGCTCGGCGCGGACCACCTCGGCGCGGAAGTCGCTTTGTGCGCCGTTCAGGGCGTTGGCCACCTTCTGCAGCACCTCGCGCCAGGTGTCGCCCTGGGCCACGTTCACGGCCACGGTGCCCGAGGCCGGACCGTTGGAAAAGGCGAAGTAGTGCGTGCCGTCGGTCAGGGGCGCCGGGGCCCCGGGATCCACGATCGGGGTGGCGAAGCTGGTGGGCATGGCGCGCCGCAGGGGCGTGAGGGAATAGGCGGCCGTGGAGGGTGTTTGCGACGCGGCGGCGCTGAACGTGTTCAGGTCCAGGGCGCGGGGCAGGAACTGGCTGCGGTCGATGCGCAGCGGGGCGTCCCGGTGGGCGTCGGCGTCGGCCGCGTCCTGGCTGAGCACGAGCATGGTGCCGGTGCGCAGCAGCCCGTCCACGCGCTCGCCGGGCACGGACTGGAACACGATGTCGGCTTGCACGGGCAGGGCCATGGCGTTGACCGCGTCGGCGAATTTTTCCAGCACCTCGGCCCAGGTCTGGTCCTCGGCGGTCACGGACACGGAGACGGATTCGCTGCGGCCCGCGTAGGAAAAGGTCATGGAATAGTCGCCCGGGTCCAGGTCCGGCGCGGCCAGGGCGTCGAAGGCGCGGGAGACGAAGCGCGTGGTTTGCACGGCGTCGTCGCCGTAGCGCAGTGTGCCGGTCACGGCGGCCGTGGCGTCGAAATCCGTGGCGTCCGAACCGGACGCCGCCGCGCCCCCGACCACCAGCCGCGCGCTGCGCCAGGGCGCGTCCACGTCGGGCCAGTCGAAGGCCTCCAGGACGTCGCGCAGCTCGGTGAGCCTGAGCGTGAGCGCGTCCGGCGCGACGGCGGCGAGCCGTTCGGCGGCGGACCGGCTTGCGGCGCGCTCGGCCAGGCGCGCGGCCTCGGAAACGGCGCCGGTCGTGTCCGTGTCGTTGTGAGGTGCCAGGGACCGTGCGTCCAGAAAGAGGCGGGAGAGGGCCATGCGCCGTCCTTGTCCGTCGTGCGCCCGGGGCGCGGCAGCGCCGCCGGGGACAAGGAGGGCCGGGCCGGGGAAGGGGCGCGCCGGGCGGCGCGGCCGTCCGGATGGCGCGCGCTAGGCCGGATAGCGCACGCGCGTGAGGCAGAGGCCGCGCGCGGGCGCGGTGGCCGGGGCGCGGGTGCGGTCGCCGCGCGCCAGGATGGCCGCCGCCGCGTCGGGCGCGAGCCGGCCGCGTCCGACCTCCACCAGGCAGCCCATGAGGTTGCGCACCATCTGCTTGAGAAACCCGTCGGCCGTGAACCGCCAGCACCATTCCAGGGCTTCGGGCCCTTCGGGAGGCTCCGGGAGTTCCGCCGTGGCGGGGCCGTACCCGTCCGGTACGCCCGGCGCGGCGCAAAACCGTTCGATGCGCGCCACGGTGCGGACCGTGCTCCGGACCTCGGTGCCCGTGTTCTGGAACGCGGCGAAGTCGTGCTCGCCTTCGAGCCGCCGCGCGGCCGCGTCCATGGCCTCCTGGTCCAGCGGCCCCGTGGCCCAGACGAAATGCCGCCTTGTCGGTAAGACATATCGGCGGGAGAGCCAGATTCTATAGGTGTAGGTCTTGGAAAGCGCGGCGTAGCGCGCGTGGAAGTCCGGCGGGACGGGCTCGGCCGCGAGCACGCGCACGTCCTCGTCCAGGTTGCCGTTGAGCGCGCGCACCCAGTCCAGCCCGGCGCGCGTTTCGGGCACGTCGCAGTGCGCCACCTGGCCCTCGGCGTGCACGCCCGCGTCCGTGCGGCCCGCGCCGTGCGCGCGCACCGGCGCGCCGCAGATGCGTTCCAGGGCGGCCTCCAGGCAGCCCTGCACCGTGCGCGGGCGCGGACCGGCCGCGCGGGCCTGGATCTGCCAGCCCGCAAAGGCCGTTCCGTCGTAGGCCAGAGTCAGCTTGACGCGCATATCGGCCGATCTAGTTGTTGAAGGGCACCTGCATGCGCGTGAGCGCCTCGGAGAGCCGCGCGGCCTTGCCGGGGGTCACGAAGGTCAGGATCTCGCCCGCCTGGCGGCCGCGCATGCCCGCCAGAATCTTGACGGCGATCTTTTCGTCCAGGGTTTCCAGCACCTGGGCGGCCTGCTTGGCCTTCATGTTCGAATACACGTCCACCAGATGCTTGAGCTTCTTGTCCTTGAGCTCGTCGGCCTGCTTGAGCATGCGCTCGATGTTGGCCTGCAGCTCCTGGAGCTTGGCCAGCTTGGCGTCGATATCCTGTTGCAGGGATTTGAGGGACTGCTCCTGGCGGTTGAGCTCCTCCTGCTTGCGCATCAGGGCGTCGCGCTCCAGGGAGATGTCGCGCGCGTCGGCCGTTGCCGCGGGCGCGCCCGCGGCGTCCGGCGCGCCGCCGGGCACCGGGTGCGTGCCGGGCGAGGAATTGGCCGCCTCGGCCACGGTGGCGCGCAGCAGGCCGCCGTCCGTCCTGGCCTTCGCCACGGCCCTTGTCGCGCTCTTGGCCGCGCTCGGGGCTGCGCCCCGGGCGGGTGCGGAAGCCGCGTCGCCGGACACGGCCGCGACCACCGCGCGCCAGGGGGTGGCGAAATAGTCCGTGGACAGGTCCAGCGTCAGGGCTCCGATGACCACCAGCTTGAGCACGGCCACAAAGGCCAAGCCCTTGAGGAGCCTAGACAGTTTCAGGCCGGTAACGAACCGTGGCGGTCTCGTCGAATTCCTTCTGCTCTCTGTGCTGTTCTTCCCGAACATGGCGCGCCTTCAGGTTTTCCTTCAGTTTTTCCAGAAGTTTCCGGTCCTTGGATTTGGCCACGAGATCGCGTTGGCAGCGGTTCAGTTCCTTGGCCCGCTCGAGCATGAGCTGCTCGGCCCGGCGCAGGTCGAACTTGAGCCGCTCCCGGTACTGCCGCGCGAGCCACAGCTCGTCCGGCGTGGGCGGCTTCTCGCCGTGCAGGGACCGCTCCAGGTTCTCCATGCCGCGGCGTATCGCGTCCACGGCCGAGACCTGGCGGGCGTACTCGTGCTGCGCGCGGGCATAGGCCATCTTGGCCTGTTCCTCGAGCTGCTCGCGGTAGGCCAACACCTTCTGCATGGAGAAGCGGAACGGACGGCTCATGACGGCCCCGGTGCGTCGAAAATCTTACGCGATACTCGCATACCGTGCCCTGTTTGCAAACCCCGGGCCGAAACCCGCGCCGTGCCTCTGTCTTCTCTTCTTCCGCCGAAGACACGTTCTCCAACCACTTCCCCCACCGTCCTACTCCCCACTAAAGGTTTCTGGGGGAGGAGAGGGGTGGAGGGGGGGCCGGG
>JACCQO010000087.1 GCA_015709205.1 Desulfovibrionaceae bacterium | reverse complement strand
TCTTCTCGTACATCTTCACGCGGCCCTGCACGTCGTCGGACTTGACGGTGAGGAACTCCTGCAGCAGGTAGGCCGCGCCGTAGGCCTCCAGGGCCCAGACTTCCATTTCGCCCAGCCGCTGGCCGCCGAACTGGGCCTTGCCGCCCAGGGGCTGCTGCGTGACCAGGCTGTAGGGGCCCGTGGAGCGCGCGTGGATCTTCTCGTCCACCAGGTGGTGGAGCTTGAGCATGTACATGATGCCCACGGTGACGCGGTTGCGGAAGGTCTCGCCCGTGCGGCCGTCGTAGAGCACGACCTTGCCGTCGTCCGGGAGCCCGGCGCGGTCGAGCATGGACCAGATCTCCTCCTCGCTGGCGCCGTCGAAGACCGGGGTCTTGGTGAGGATGCCGTCGCGCAGCTTCTTCACCGAGGCCACCAGTTCGTCGTCGTCCATGGCCTGCACCAGCTCGGTGATCTCCGCGCAGTCGAACATGCCGGAGACCTCCTTGCGCAGGACCTTGGAGGCCACGCCGTCATCGACCATCTCGGCCAGCTTGCGGCCGAGCTCGCGGGCGCCCCAACCCAGGTGCGTCTCCATGATCTGGCCGATGTTCATGCGCGAAGGCACGCCGAGCGGGTTGAGCACGATGTCCACCGGGGTGCCGTCGGCGAAGAAGGGCATGTCCTCGGCGGGCAGGATGCAGGAGACCACGCCCTTGTTGCCGTGGCGTCCGGCCATCTTGTCGCCCACGGAGAGCTTGCGCTTCACGGCCACGTAGACCTTGACCATCTTGATCACGCCCGGAGGCAGGTCGTCGCCCTCGGTGACCTTGCCGCGCTTGGACTCGTAGATGTTCTTGATGAAGCGCACCTGCTGGTCGTAGTCGTCCAGGAGCCGCGTGACGTCGTCGTTGACGGCCTTGCTCTTGAACGCGCCGGCGAGCTTCTTCAGGGGCACCTGGACGAGCATGTCCTCGGAGAGCACGTGGCCGACCTCGGCGAGCACCTCGTTCTTGCGCTTGCCCGGCAGGCTCACGCCGAGCTGCTTGCCCTGCACCTGGGCCCAGACCTTCTCGCGGGTGGAGGCGGTCAGGGCGGCGACGTGCTGCAGCTCCTTGCGGTCCAGGGTGGCGATCTCGAACTCCTCGATGGCCCGGGCGCGATCGTCCTTCTCGCCGCTGCGGCGGTTGAAGATCTTCACGTCGATGATCGTGCCCTCGATTCCCGGCGGCACCTTGAGCGAGGTGTTCTTCACGTCGCGGGCCTTGTCGCCGAAGATGGCGCGCAGGAGCTTTTCCTCGGGCGTGAGCTGGGTCTCGCCCTTGGGGGTGATCTTGCCCACCAGGATGTCGTCGGCCTTGACGCCCGCGCCGATGCGGATCACGCCGCTGTCGTCGAGGTTGCGGAGCATCTCCTCGCTGACGTTGGGGATGTCGCGGGTGATCTCCTCGGGTCCGAGCTTGGTGTCGCGGGCGATGACCTCGAACTCCTCGATGTGCACCGAGGTGTAGGTATCCTCCTTGACCACGCGTTCGGAGATGAGGATCGAGTCCTCGAAGTTGTAGCCGCACCAGGGCATGAAGGCCACGAGCAGGTTCTTGCCCAGGGCCAGTTCGCCGTCCTTGATGCCCGGGCCGTCGGCGAGCACGTCGCCCTTCCTGACGCGCTTGAAGCGCGGCACGCAGGGCTTCTGCCCGAAGCAGGAGTTCTGGTTGGACTTGTGGTATTTCTGCAGTTCGTAGGCCTTGGCGCCGCCGAGCTTGGGATGGATGCCGTTGTCGTAGTTGACGATGACGCGGTCCGCGTCCACGTAGCTGACGATGCCGTCGCTTTCGGCCAACAGGCAGGCGCCGGAGTCGCGCGCGACCACGGCCTCCATGCCCGTGCCCACCAGCGGGATCTCGCTGCGCAGCAGCGGCACGGCCTGGCGCTGCATGTTCGACCCCATCAGCGCGCGGTTGGCGTCGTCGTGCTCCAGGAAGGGAATCAGCGCGGCCGAGACCGAGACCATCTGGCTGGGCGCGATGTCCATGAGCGTGACCTCCTCGCGGGGGCTCATGAGCACCTCGCCGCCTTCCTCGCGGCAGGTGACCAGCGCGTTGACGAACCTGCCCTCCGCGTCCAGGGGCGCGTTGGCCTGGGCGATGACCTCGCCGGCCTCGCGCGAGGCGTCGAGCATGACCACGTCGTCGGTGACCCGGCTGTCGCGCACCACGCGGTAGGGGGTCTCGATGAAGCCGAAGTCGTTGACCTTGGCGTAGGTGGTCAGGGAGACGATCAGGCCGATGTTCGGGCCTTCCGGCGTCTCGATGGGGCAGATCCGGCCGTAGTGGGAGACGTGCACGTCGCGGACTTCGAAACCGGCGCGCTCGCGGGTCAGGCCGCCGGGGCCCAGGGCGGACAGGCGGCGCTTGTGCGTGACCTCGGAGAGCGAGTTGGTCTGGTCCATGAACTGGGAGAGCTGGCTGGTGCCGAAGAACTCCTTGAGCACGGCGGCCACGGGCTTGGGATTGATCAGGTCGTGGGGCATGAGCGTGGCCACTTCCTGCAGGCTCATGCGCTCCTTGATGGCCCGCTCCATGCGCACCAGGCCGATGCGGTACTGGTTCTCGACCAGCTCGCCCACCGGACGCACGCGGCGGTTGCCCAGGTGGTCGATGTCGTCGGCCGGGCCGTGGGAGTCCTTGAGGCGCGCGAGCATCTTGATGGACCGCAGGATGTCCTCGTCCGAGAGCACGCGCAGGTCGATGGAGTGGTCCAGGCCGAGGCGCTGGTTGAGCTTGTAGCGGCCCACCGGAGAGAGGTCGTAGTAGTCCGGATTGCGGAAGAGGTTCTCGAAGAACGTGGCCGCGATCTCGGGCGTGGGCGGCGAGCTGGGGCGCAACCGGCGGTAGATCTCGATCTGCGCGCTCTCCTGGTCCACGGTCTTGTCCAGCATCAGGGTGTCGCGCAGGGAGGAGGAGACGTCCACGCCCTTGGTGTAGAGCACCGGCAGGCGGACCTCCTTCTTGCCGCCGAGCAGCTCCTCGAGGTAGTCGGCGGTGATCTCGCCGCCGGCCTCGAGAAGGACCTCGCCGGAGTCCTTGTCCACGAGGTCCTCGGCCACGAAGAGCCCGGCCAGGGACTCGGGGGAGACGGGAATGGCCTCGACCCCGTGCTCCTGGAACAGCCGCCAGGCGCGCTTGGTGATGGGCTTGCCCTGCTTGACGATGACGTTGCCCTCGGCGTCGGCCAGGTCCTCGGCGGCGACCTCCTTGCGGAAGGTGTCCTTGTGCACCTCCCACATGGCCTTGCCCTTGCCGACCCGGAAGTACTCCTTGTCGTAGAAGTAATCCAGGATCGCGGTGCGGCTCATGCCCATGGCCTTGAACAGGATCGTGGCGGGCATCTTGCGGCGCCGGTCGATGCGCACGTAGAGGATGTCCTTGTGGTCGAAGTCGAAGTCCAGCCAGGAGCCGCGCATGGGGATGATGCGGCAGCTGTAGAGGACCTTGTGGCTGGAGTGCGACTTGCCGGAGTCGTGCTCGAAGATGATGCCCGGCGAGCGCTGCAGCTGGTTGACGATGACGCGCTCGGTGCCGTTGATGATGAAGGTGCCCTTGTCGGTCATCAGCGGCACGGTGCCGAAATAGATGTCCTGTTCCTTGATGTCGCGGATGGTGCGGTTGCCCGACTCCTCATCCACGTCGTAGACCACGAGGCGGACCTTGATGCGGATGGGGGCCTCGAAGGTGAGGCCCTTGGAGATGCACTCGTCCTCGTCGTACTTGGGCTCGCCGATCTCGTAGCTGACGTACTCGAGGCTGGCGGTCTTGTTGAAGTCCTCGATGGGAAACACCGAGCGGAAGACCGCTTCGAGGCCCACGTCGGGGCGGATGACGTCCTGGCCCATCTGCAGGAACTGCAGGTAGGAATCGACCTGCAGCCCCAGCAGGTGGGGCATGCCGAGCGCGTTCCTGATCTTGCCGAATCGTTTGATTAACTGTCCCATTTCTTCCCCTTAAAAGAGACGTTTGTGCGCGTTGCGACGGGCGCGGTGCGGCCGCCGCGGGCGCGGGCGGCGCAAAGGCGCCGATACGTTCGGACCCTTAGGTCCTAGGGGCGGCGCCCGCAGGGAGCGGGCAGAAGGTCAACCCTGTAGAAGGCAAAAAAAACGAAGCAATAAAGACGGTTGTGGAAAGGATGGCGTTGGTCATGCCGGATACGTGCGTTCGGGAACGCAGACGTTGGGATTTGCGGAAGAGCGGCATGGTAAATAGAAAAATAAAAAACGTCAAGAGGGCGCACCGCCCCTCTTGCACTTTTTTTCAAGGACTCCCGGCGCGGGGACGAGCCCCGCGCCGGGATCCGTTCTCCAAAAGGAGTATGTGATCCGGTATGTTCCGGTGTACTACTTGACCTCGACTTCGGCGCCCGCTTCCTCCAGCTGCTTCTTGGCGGCTTCCGCGTCGTCCTTGCTCACGCCTTCCTTGATGGTCTGCGGAGCCTCGTCCACCTTGGCCTTGGCCTCCTTGAGGCCCAGGCCGGTCAGGGCGCGCACGACCTTGATGACGGCGATCTTGTTGCCGCCGGCGGCCTTCAGCACGACGTCGAACTCGGTCTTCTCTTCCTCTTCCTCGGCCGGGGCGGCGGCGCCGGCCGCGACGGCCACGGCGGCCACCGGGGCGGCGGCGGAAACACCGAACTTCTCCTCAAGCTCCTTGATGAACTCGGCCAGCTCGAGGACGGTCATGTTGCTGATGAATTCGACAACCTGCTCTTTGGTGATGTCAGCCATGGGAATATCTCCTTGAATGCTTTGGCTCGTTGTTGAGCGAATAGGGGGTTAGGCGGCTTCCTTCTGGTCCTTGATCGCGTTCAGCGCATACAGGAAGTTGCGCAGAATGTTCGCGAACAGGCCGACGAAGTTGGTGGGCACGGCGTTCATCGTGCCCAGGGCCTTGGCAAGAAGTTCCTGCCTGCCGGGGAGCTTGGCCAGGCTCTCGATGTCTTCCATCGAGAGCGGCTTGCCGTCCAGGCTGCCGAAACGGATGGCGAACTTCTTGTTGGACTTGGCGTAGTCGACCAGTGTCTTGGCCACTACGACCGGGTCGTCGGCTCCAAGGGCGACGGCGCAGCACTCCTTGAAACGATCCTTGATCGCATCGTGCTTGCCGTCCGTGAAGGCGATCCGCGCCAGGGTGTTTTTAACCACGTGATAGTGGACTCCGCCATCGCGGAGCTTCACCCTGAGGTCGGTCATTTCTTCCACCTTGAGCCCCGTGAAGTCCGTCACCACGGCGATGGAGGCGCCATCGACATCGGCCTTGAGCCGCTCGATGATGACGGCCTTGCCAGCTTTGTCCATGCCTCGTTCTCCTTAGGACTTGGGGTTGGTGAAAAGAAACGAGCCAAAGCGTGTCTCGGCAGGATGTTTAAGGAACCATCCACCTGCTGTCTTCGACTCGGATCCTCTCGTGAGACGTTTCCTCAGCCAAATATCAAGCACCGGCCCCGGGAGCCTCCCGGGGCCGGAAATCTTGCGAAACCTAGCCTTCCAGCAGTTTGCGGATGGAGGCGGTGTCGATCTTCACGCCCGGGCCCATGGTCGTGGACACGCTCATGGCCTGCAGGTAGGTGCCCTTGGCGCCGGACGGCTTGAGCTTGTTGACCATCTCCACCAGGGAGCGCAGGTTTTCCATGATCTTCTGGGGGCCGAAGCTGACCTTGCCCAGGGGGGCGTGCAGCACGCCGGCCTTGTCCACCTTGAACTCCACGCGACCGGCCTTGAGCTCCTTGACGGCATGGGCGATGTCGAAGGTCACGGTGCCGGTCTTGGCGTTGGGCATCAGCCCGCGAGGACCGAGCACGCGGCCGATCTGGCCGACCTTGCCCATCAGGTCCGGGGTGGCCACGGCCTTGTCGAAGTCCAGCCAGCCCTCCTTGACCTTGGCGATGAGTTCGTCGGCGCCCACGAAGTCGGCGCCCGCGGCCTTGGCCTCGGCCTCCTTGTCGCCCTGACAGAAGGCCGCCACGCGGACCACCTTGCCCAGGCCGTGCGGCAGGCTCACGGCGCCGCGGACCATCTGGTCGGAGTACTTGGGGTCGACGCCCAGGTTCAGGGCCACGTCCACGGTCTCGTCGAACTTGGCGAAGCTCGCGCCCAGGGCCGCGGCCACGCCCTCTTCGACGCCGTAGCGGGTCGACCGGTCTATGCCTTCCGCAACCTTGCGGTATTTCTTTCCTTTATGCGGCATTTTCGGCCTCCCTTATCCTTTCACTTCGATGCCCATGCTGCGAGCGGTGCCGGCGATGGTCTTCATGGCCGCTTCCAGGTCGGCGGCGGTCAGGTCCGGCGTCTTCAGCTTGGCGATTTCTTCCACCTGGGCGCGGGTGACCTTGCCCACCTTGGTCAGATTGGGCACGCCGGACCCCTTTTCCAGCTTGGCGGCCTTGAGCAGCAGCACGGCGGCCGGGGGGGTCTTGGTGATGAAGGTGAAGGAACGGTCCTTGTAGACCGTGATCTCCACCGGCGTGATCATGCCCTTCTGGTCCTGCGTCTTGGCGTTGAACGCCTTGCAGAACTCCATGATGTTCAGACCGTGCTGGCCCAGGGCCGGGCCCACGGGCGGGGAGGGATTGGCCTGCCCCGCGGGAATCTGAAGTTTGATCTTTGCAAGAATCTGCTTGGCCATGGGTAACCTCGTATACCTCGGCGCGCGGTGCGCGCCTGTCGTTCGCTCCTAGCCCTTGGTGACCTGGACGAAGTCCAGCTCCACCGGGGTCTGCCGCCCGAAAATCGAAACCGCTACGCGGAGCTTGCCCTTGTCGTAGTTGACGTCTTCCACCACGCCGTTGAACCCGCCGAAGGGGCCGTCGATGACGCGCACCTCGTCGCCCCGGTCGAAATGGAACTTGGGCCGCGGCTGCTCCTGGCGCTTTTCCATCATGCTCAGGATGCGCACGGCCTCGCTGTCGCGCATGGGCGTGGGCCGCGTCTTGCCGCCGATGAACCCGGTCACGCGCGGAATGTCCTGCACCAGGTGCCAGGACGTGTCGTTCATGACCATCTTGATCATCACGTAGCCGGGGTAGAACTTGCGGGTGGAGGTGCGCTTCTCGCCCTTGACGAGCTCGATGACCTTCTCCGTGGGGACCACGATCTCCTCGATGAGCCCCTCGGCCTGGCCGGTGCGCACCATCTCGCGCAGGGTCTGCTCCACGCGCTGCTCGAACCCGGAGTAGGTGTGCACGATGTACCAGCGCGCCTTGCTCGCGGGCGCGGCCCCTTCGGCCGCTGCGTCCTGTCCGGCACCTTCCTGAGCGGCACCTTCCTGAGCGGCAGCGGGCCCGGGTGCGGCGCCCGCCTCGGCACCGGCGTCCGGGCCGACGTCGGGGACGGCCGTCTCGGCCGCGCGCTCCACGTCCTGCGCGCCCTCGGCGCCCTTGTCCTTTTCCTTGCTCATGATGCGTCCTTCATTCGTTGGTTAGGACAGAATGAGCTCCACCAGCTTGGACAAGCCCAGGTCCACGATCCCAAGGAACAGGGACATGACGACCACGAGCACGAGCACGGCGATGGACGTGGTGGTCGTCTCCTTGCGGGTCGGCCAGGTGACCTTCTTCAGCTCGACCTTGGACTCCTCGAAGAAGTCCTTCAGCTGCGCGACCTTACCCGCGACCTGGGAGGTCTGCGGAGCGGCCGGGCCGGTTCCCTTCTGGTTCCTTTTGGACATTCCAGTTCCCTAGTAGAAAAAAAGTATGGCAGGCCAGGAGGGATTCGAACCCCCAACATCCGGTTTTGGAGACCGGCGCTCTAGCCGTTAGAGCTACTGGCCTGCACGATGGCACTACCCGCGAGCGCCGCTGCCGTGTTGCGAGCCCCTACTTGGTCTCGCGGTGCAGCGTGTGCTTCTTGTCCCAGGGGCAGTACTTGCTGACCTCGAGACGTCCGGTAGTGTTCTTCTTGTTCTTCGTCGTCGCGTAGTTGCGCCGCTTGCACTCGGTGCAGGCGAGCTGGATCTTGACTTTCATGGAATTACTCCAGGATTTCGGTCACCACGCCGGCGCCCACGGTACGGCCGCCTTCGCGA
>JACCQO010000015.1 GCA_015709205.1 Desulfovibrionaceae bacterium | reverse complement strand
CGCCCCGGGGGCCCCCCTCCCCCCCCCGCCCCTCCCCCGGGCCCCCTCTCCACCCCCACCATCATCCCCCGAAACGTTTTGATGGGGGGAAGGCGGTGGGTGAATGAAAGCGCGGGGACGGCGAGCGAGGCGCCGGGAAAAGAGGGAGAAACGGTTTCGGGCGCGGGCTCCGTTGCAGGAGCCCGGGCGGGAACAGGCGCTGGATGGGTGAGGACGCGCGGCCTTCCAAAACCTCTCCAGTCCTTCTCCGCCTCGGGAGGCCGGCGGCGGGGGAGGCTGCGGAAGGAAAGGGCGCGCGGGGGCGGTGGGCGACGGGGCTAGAACTGGGCCTCGTCGCCGAAGGCCATTTCCGAGAGCTGGCGCAGGATGCGCAGGGACTCCTCGGCCTCGGCCGGGTCCAGTTTGCGCAGGGCGAAACCGGCGTGCACGATGATGTAGTCGCCCACGACGATCTCCTCCTCGCTGAGCATCAGGGAGACCTGGATGTAGGTGTCGCTCTCGCCGACACGGCAGGTGGCCATGTCGTTCTCGATCTTCTCAACCTTGGCGGGAATGGCCAGGCACATGGGGCGCTCCGTTGGCTAGGCGGCCTTCCTGGTGAAGGCGCCGCCGGATTTCACGATTTCGTCGAGCACGAATTCGGCCATCTTGGGCAGCAGCGCGGCCGCGCCCTCGGACACGCCCACGTGCATGGTCTTCAGGTCGAAGGGCTCGATGCCGATGACCACGGCCTCGGGGCGGCTGCCGAGCAGCTCGCAGTTGATAAGCGTGTCCACGAGGTCGGTCTGGTGCATGGAATTCTTGAAGGCCAGACTCTTGCGCAGGTTTTCGTCCGTGAGGCGGTAGAGCGAGCCGGGCTCGCTGCCACCGAACACGGCGTCCACCACGATGAGCCGCTCGCATTGCATGATCGGGTCCATGAGCCGAAGCCCCAGGGTGCCGCCGTCCATGAGCGTGACGTTGTCGGAAAAGTCGTAGGCGTCCTGCAGGTGTTCGACCACCCGCACGCCGATGCCTTCGTCGGTGAAAAGGATGTTGCCGACGCCGAGGACGAGGATTTTTGGGGCTTCGCTGTGCATGGGGGGTAGTTGTAAGGAAAAAAACGCGTGCGCGCAAGCCTGGGCGCGGATTTGGGCCGGTCGGGGACCCCGGGCGGGGTGCTCGCGTGCACGAGGGCGCACGTGCACGGAGGCCCGCCTGCACATGGGCATGAGACGCATAGGCCCCCGCCTTCGGCTTTCCGCATCCGTCGCCGTCCGCGCGGCCACGGAAAAGGCCCGGCTTGCGCCGGGCCTTTTGGACGTCGTTTGCGTTCGTGGCCTTAGCAGACCTTGAACTCGTGCACTTCGTTGGTCTCGGAGTCGATGACGTGCACGCCGCAGGCGATGCAGGGGTCGTAGGAGTGCACGGTGCGCAGGATTTCCACCGGGCGCTTGGGATCGGCGATCGGAGTGCCGACGAGGGCCTCCTCGACCGGGCCGAGCTTGCCGGCGGCGCAGCGGGGACCGAGGTTCCAGGTGGAGGGCACCACGAGCTGGAAGTTCTCGATCTTGCCGTTCTCGATGTTGATCCAGTGGGACAGGCCACCGCGGGGGGCGTTGACGAAGCCGACGCCCTGAGCGGACTTGGGCATCTCCCACTCCTGGTAGATCTGCTTCTTGCCGGACTTGACGTTCTCGGTGAGCTGGTCCAGCCACTCCAGGCCCTTGTCGGCGACGGTCTTGCACTCGATGCCGCGGGCGGCGGTGCGGCCCAGGGTGGAGAACAGGGCCTCGGGGCCGACGCCCAGGTAGGTGAGGACGTAGTCCACCAATCCCTTCACGGCCGGGTTGCCCTTGCCGTAGGCCACGAGGCAGGCGGCCAGGGGGCCGACTTCCGTGGAGGCGCCCATGTAGCGGGGGGCCTTCATCCAGGAGTAGCGGTCCTCGCCGTGCAGCTCGGTGTAACGGGGCTCGGTCACGCCCTGATAGGGGTGGTGGGCCTTGTCGCCCTTGTACCAGGAGTACTTGACGTGCTCGGAGATCTCGTCCGGATTGAACTTCTGGACGTCGCCGATGTTGCGGTTGAAGATGACGCCCGGCTCGATGTAGCGGGAGTCCAGGTCGTACTCGTCGGTGGGGAACTCGCCGAAGCTCATGAAGTTGGTGGTGCCGCCGATGCCGGCCCAGTCCTTGTAGTAGGACGCCACGGCCAGCAGATCGGGGATGTACACCTCGTCGATGAACTTCTTGGTTTCCTTGTACAGGGCCGCGTACTCGGCCAACCGCTCGGGCCGCAGGGCGTCGTAACAGGTCACGCCGCCGACCACGGTGAACTGGGTGTGCGGGTTCTTGGCGCCCATGATGGCCATGGCGCGGGCGGCCTTCACCTGCAGCTTGAGGGCCTCGAGGTAGTGCGCGGTGGCGATCAGGTTGACCTCGGGCGGCAGGTAGTAGGACGGATGGCCGCCGAGGAAGTACGCGTTGGTGAAGGGGCCGAGCTGGCCGGCTTCGACAAAGGCCTTCAGCTTGTCCTGAACGGCCTTCAGATCCTCGGCCTTGGTCGGGCGCGGGGAAATGGAGTTGGCGATGGAAGCGGCCTTCTTGGGATCGGCGGCCAGCGCGCTGGTGACGTCGACCCAGTCGAGGGCGTGCAGGTGATAGAAGTGGACCACGTGGTCATGCATGTACTGGGAAGCCATGACCAGGTTGCGGATCAGGGTCGCATTCTCGGGGATGACGACCTTGACGGCGTTGTCCACGCAGCGGGTGGAGGCCAGGGCGTGCACGTACGTGCAGACGCCGCAGGAGCGCTGGGTGAAGTGCTGGGCGTCGCGGGGGTCGCGGCCCTTGAGGATGAGCTCCAGGCCACGGAAGAGCACGGAGCTCGACCAGGCGTTGACGACCTTGCCCTTGTCCACTTCCACTTCGATGCGCAGGTGGCCCTCGATACGGGTCACGGGGTCGACGACGACCTTCCCAGAATACGTGCTCTGGGGCGACACCACGACGGCGGGGCCTTTCTGAGCTTTGCAACCGGACATATTGTATCCTCCTTGGAGAGAGTACGAAGCTGAATGCGTTCTCGGTAACCTTACAAGCGAATGGACCCGCTACGACCTAGGACTCGTAGAAGGGGCTCATTTCGTCCCAGAAGTTCGGCTCGGAACAACCGATGCAGGGGTGGCCCGCCTGGATCGGGAAGTTCGTCTGGTTGAACAGAACGGTGGGGCAGTTGTTGTAGGTGTCCGGACCCTTGCAGCCCAGCTCGTACAGGCAGTAACCCTTGGCAGCCTCGGGGGAACCGAAGGACGGAGCGAACTCGCCGGCGTCGAAGTGCTTCACGCGCGGGCACTGCTCGTGCACGGTCTTGCCGAAGAACATGACGGGGCGGTTGATGTCGTCCAGCTCCGGCAGGCCCTTGGTCAGATAGTGCACCACGGTACCGACGAAGTTGATGGGGTTGGGCGGGCAGCCGGGAATGTTGATGGCGTTCACGCCCAGGGAACCCAGCGCGTCGTTGACGCCCTTGGCCTTGGTCGGGTTCGGCTTGGCGGCCTGGACGCCGCCGTAGGTGGCGCAGGTGCCCAGCGCGATGACGGCCTGGGCCTTGGGCACGATCTCGGTGTTGATCTCGAGCATGGTCCGATTGGCGATCTTGCCGTGGATGCCGTGCATGGCGGTGGGAATGCCGCCCTCGACCACGCAGACGTACCCGTCGGGGTTCTTGGCAGCCATGTGCAGGGCTTCCTCGGCGGCTTCACCAGCGGCGGCCATGATCGTCTCATGGTAGTCGATGGAGAGCACATCGAGAATGATGGTGCCGATGTCGGGATCGGTGGCGCGCAGGATCGCCTCGGAACAGCCGGTGCACTCCGCGTTGTGCAGCCAGATGACGGAAGGTTTCTTGCCCTTGGTCAGGGCCTTGGCCACTTCGGGAGCGAAGGACG
Source organism: Desulfovibrionaceae bacterium (assembly GCA_015709205.1). Classification (GTDB taxonomy): domain Bacteria; phylum Desulfobacterota; class Desulfovibrionia; order Desulfovibrionales; family Desulfovibrionaceae; genus JACCQO01. Next base: position 78,666 of record JACCQO010000015.1, on the reverse strand, counting down.
GCCCCATGCCCATGGCAACGGCGACGGCCGTACAGAACTTCATGAACTTGCGGCGGGAAATGCCGTGTTTGTTCAGCCTTTCCTCCGCTCCCTCTTTTCCGTGACCAACCATGATTTTCATAAGCACCTCCGATGAATGGTTCTTGAAACCACAACGGCGGACCAAGACCGCCAGGCAGTTTGGTTAGGGTTTTCCGATCCAGGCCCGCCGCCTACATCCCAGGACGCGTCGGACTCGTTGTCTGGTTCGGAGCAATGGATGCGGAAAACGTTTCCATTCCTGATTGAGCCACCACGCAATTACTTGCGGACTACTGTATCTTTGGTTCTGTAAAAAGGCAACAAAAACCACCGAATTTTGCGTCTAACTACCCAACAAAACTCATTCATTGTCACTTTGCTCCAAGCGTGTCGTTACGGCGATACAGTTTGTTCGCTGCGTAGTGTATTCATGTTACATTTGTATAAAACGTAACACCAAGCTGGATGCCGGATCAGAGTCGGGCAAAAGTCGCGCGGCTGCGGGAGGGCGCGATTTGCCTGCTTCGGCCGACAGCGGAAACCTGGGAACCCCCGTGGAATAATGCTTTGGGAGGGAGTCGCCCAAAAAGCGTTGCTTTGAGTGAAAAAAAGAACGTTCATTATATAATGTATTGGGCGAGACCATCCCGCGACCGCCGATTGCCGCGCGGGGCGCGGGACGAGGCCGCATGGCGGCGCGGGGAGAGACCGTCGGTGCAGGTCCGGTCGGATGCGCGGGCGGTGGGACTGCCGGGAGCACCGGTTCGTGCTGCCTCTGGTGGGCTTGGGAGGAGGGGGGAAGCGGGGAAGTGGGAGGTGGTTACTGTTGGAATGCCTGGAAGGGGGGCGTGCGGAGGCAGAGGGCGGTGCGGGTGGCCGACGGCCTGGGAGCGGAAGGGCGCGAGAGGGGAGAGGTGGGGAGCGGAAGGGCGGGGTTCCGTCGGAATACTGGGAGGATGCGCGCAATGGGCGGCGGAACGGCGCCCGGAGGAATGCGGCCTCGACACGGCGGGCACGACGGTCGGAAACGAGAGGAGAGCCGCGCCGGGTGGTGTCAGGGCTCGGGGCGGGTCGGAGGGGGAGCGTGCTCCAGGAGCCAGGGCAGGGCCGCGCCGCCGCAGGCCGTGGACACGGTGCCCAGCCAGCCCGCCGTGCCCGCGGCGGCGACGGGCAGCGTGAGGGCGCGCACGGGCGCGCCCGCGGCCTGGGCGTTTTCCAGGGCTTGGCGCAGCCCGGCCGGGGACGCGTCGGGCCCGGCCGCGAGCCACAGGAGCGGGGCGCGCAGGGCGCGCAGGTCCTCGGCCTCCGGCGGTTCCGGGGGCGCTTCGCCCGGGACCGGAGCCGTGTCGCAGACCAGGAAGGCGGGGTCGAAGCGCAGGGCCGCGGCCAGGGCGATGGCCGCGCCCGCGCCGTGGCCCCAGAAGCCGATGCGCGTGCCGTCCACCGTGGGCAGCCGTTGCAGGGTGCGCAGGGCGCTGCCCACGTCTCCGGCGGCCTCGGCGCGGGAGACGGGCTTGCCCGTGGCGCACTGGCGGTGTTCGGGCACGAGCACGGCGTAGCCCCGGTCGGCGAGCACGCGGGCGAACCCGAGGAGCAGGCCGACGTCCTCGCACTTCGGTCCGTTGATCCAGACCACGCCCGGCCACGGCCCGGGGCCGGGCGGGAGCACCAGGGCCGCGTCCAGCCGCGTGCCGAAGGCGCCGACGTGGATGATGCGTTCGTCGAAGCGCATGCGCGTGCCCCAGTGCATCTGCGGCGGCGCGTCCGGCATCCACATGAGGTGCCCGGGCTTTTCGCTGTCCTGGTAGGTCTCGCGGTGCTTGACCGGAAAGAAGGTCACCGAGCCGATGACCGGCGCGTCGGCGTCCAGGCGCGGGCCGTAGGTGAAGATCATGGCCCCGGTCTTGGACAGGTTGCGAACGATGTTCGTGGCCGAGTCGTGGATGACCATGCCGCCGTGGCGTTGGCGGCCGTCCATGACCGAGAGGTAGCGGTCGCCCTGCAACCGGTAGTGGCCCACGAAGTCGGCGAGCTCGAAGTCGTCGGCGGCCAGGCGGCGCAGGTTGAAGCGCAGCTCGGCCCCCCGCTTGAGCATGTCCTTGTCCTCGTTGTTGAGGACGATGACGTTGGTGATGGTCGCGTTGGGTGCGACCGGGGGCTGGGGCGGCACGTGGCCGTCGGGCGCGCGGGGCAGCTTTCTGGGGCTGATGTGCGTCACCCCGGGCTCGGGGGCTGGTGCCACGGCCATGGGGCCGGTGGGCTGGGCTTCTGCGGCCTGTCGCGGTTCGGGGGCGGGCTGCGGGGCCTCGGGGGCGCGGGGCGGCGGCGGAGCCGCCTTTTTGGGCGGCGCGGCGGGCGGACAGGGCGCGGGCGGTGCGGGCTCCGGCTCGACGATTTTCGGTTCGGGGGCGGGTTCGGGCTTGGGCGCGGGGGCCTCGGCCAGCTCGACCATGTAGACCTCGCTGTCCGGCACATGAGCGGGGAAGACGTCCGGCCCGAGCAGGAGGTAGAGGATCACGCCCGCGTGCAGGGCAAAGGAAAAAAGCCAGCCGGCAAGGCGCATGGTCGTCCGCTGCCGTTGTTCACGGCGATTGTTCGTGATGTTGAGAAGTTGGCCGCGTCCCGGGTGGTCATTCTACGCCACTTTTCCGGTCATATCAAACCAATGCCCTCCACCCGGGGCGGTGAATAAGGCCTCGCGCCATCCCGGCCCGCATCCCCCGCATCGTCGCGTCCTTCCTCTCCTTCCCTTTCTCCGTCATGCGCATCCGTCACCAAGCGGCGGCAGGCAGCGTGACGCTGCACCCATTTGCGATCATCGGATGCCGCGCGGCGTGGCGACTTTTTCCCGCCCGCGCTCAGGCACCGCACTATCGTATCTTCCTTCTCTTTTCTTCTCTCCCCCAGGGCGCATCCGCCGCCAGCGGCGGCAGCCCGGCGCGCCCGGTCCTCTGCCATCCTTCCCCGCGTGCGCCGCTCCCGCTCTCTCCGTCCGGCATCCACGCATTCTCAACAGTCCCCCCCGGCTCTTCGCCCCGCCCGCCGTCCCTCTTGCCCGCGCCAACAAAAAATCCCGCGCAGGGCGCGGGATTTTTTGTTGCGGGTCGCGCCGTGGGGCGCGTCATTTGCTCATGGATTCGAAGAAGTCCTTGTTGTCCTTGGAGCCTTTCATCTTGTCCAGGAGAAATTCCATGGAGTCGATGGGGCTCATGGGCGAGAGGATCTTGCGCAGGATCCAGACGCGGTTGAGGGCGTCTTCGGAGAGGAGAAGTTCTTCCTTGCGCGTGCCGGAGCGGTTGATGTCGATGGCCGGGTAGACGCGCTTGTCCGCGAGATGGCGGTCCAGGTAGATTTCCATGTTGCCGGTGCCCTTGAATTCCTCGAAGATGACCTCGTCCATGCGCGAGCCGGTGTCGATGAGCGCGGTGGAGATGATCGTCAGGCTGCCGCCTTCCTCGATGTTGCGGGCCGCGCCGAAGAAGCGCTTGGGGCGCTGCAGGGCGTTGGCGTCCAGGCCGCCGGAGAGCACGCGGCCGGAGGAGGGGGTCACGGCGTTGTAGGCGCGGCCCAGGCGGGTGATGGAGTCGAGCAGGATGACGACGTCGCGCTTGCGCTCCACCAGTCGTTTTGCTTTTTCAAGAACCATTTCGGCCACCTGCACGTGGCGGGTGGGCGGCTCGTCGAAGGTGGAGCTGACCACCTCGGCCTTGACGGTGCGGTCCATGTCCGTGACTTCCTCGGGCCGCTCGTCGATGAGCAGGACGATGAGGTAGACGTCGGGGTGGTTGGCGTTGATGGAGTTGGCGACGGTCTGCAGAAGGATGGTCTTACCGGTGCGCGGCGGGGCCACGATGAGGCCGCGCTGTCCCAGCCCGATGGGCGCGAGCAGGTCGATGACGCGGCCCGCGTAGTTGGCCGAGCCGTTCTCCATGACGAGCTGTTCGTTGGGATAGATGGGGGTGAGGTTGTCGAAGAGGACGAGGTTCTTTGATTTTTCCGGGGAGTTGAAGCCGATTTCCGTGACGCGGAGCAGGGCGAAGTATCGTTCTCCCTCCTTGGGCGGCCGGATCTGGCCGGAAACCACGTCGCCCTTTCTGAGGCCGAAGCGTCGGATCTGGGATGGCGAGACGTAGATGTCGTCGGGCCCGGGCATGTAGCTGTACATGGGGGAGCGCAGGAACCCGAAGCCGTCGGGGAGGATTTCCAGGACCCCTTCGCCGAAGATGGAGCCGTTCTGTTGTGCGCAGCCCTGCAGGAGGGCGAAGATGAGCTCCTGCTTGCGCAGGTTGCTCGGGTTCTCGATGTTGTATTCCTTGGCAAGCTCCATCAGCTCGGCCATGCTTTGCTTTTTTAGCTCGGATAGATTCATGGCGATCTCCAGAAAGGCGCTCCTCTATGTTCGCGAAGAAAAACTGCGGTGTACGGGAAAAAGCGTTTCAGCCGTTGGACCAGGGTGGGACAAGGCCAGTGCAGCGTACCCGTGGCGCCCGCGCGACATGCGTGGTGACGCTCCAGGAACGGAGGGCCGTGGCTCACCGAACAGAACAACGAAAACAGTACAGTACTGTATCAGCTTCAGCAGGATAAGCGTGAATATCCACGAAACGGGTTTTTGTCGTGGGGATCAATCGCTAATGGTGTAGTGGAAAAGTTGCAACTGCGGTTGCCGTGTAAGGGCAGGAGGAAATTAGCCAAAGCTCTTGTGGAAGGCAAGAGCTTTTTTTTAGTTTTCCTCCTGTGGTTCCAGCACGTCGCGGAACATTTCCTCGATCCTGGCCTGGACCGTGGCCTGGTCCTGGCCCAGAGCATGCGACAGTTCCATGGTGATCAGGTTCATGGCCTGTTCCAGCAGGCGGCGTTCGCCGAAGGAGAGTTCCTTGTCCTTGCCGATGAGCAGGAGCTCCTTGAGCACGTAGGCCACATCGGCCAGATCGCCGCTCTTGAGCTTTTCGGAATACTCGCGGTAGCGTCGGTTCCAGTTCTGGCCGGAGTAGCCGGTGAACCCGGTGCGGTCCTTGAGGGAATCGAGGATGCGGTTGCCCTCCTCGGCGGAACAGACGCGGCGCAACCCCACGTTGGCCGCATTCTTCACCGGCACCATCAGGGTGACGTTGTTGATGAGGATGCGGACTATGTAATACTCGGCGGTGCAGCCGCCAATCTCCTGGGACTCCACGCGCTCGACTCTGCCCACGCCCTGGGCGGGGTAGACCACTAGTTCATCGATGGAAAACACGACAGAGAGGCTCCTTTGAGAACACGGCGGGCATGTCTCGCATTTGAGCGTAGAGCATACCCCAAAGCGAAACAAGAGTCCATGCCTCTTCCGGGACAGGACGGCTCGCACGGCGGATTCTGCGCGGCCGGGCGCGCCCAGGAGGCGGACGGCAACGGAATCAGTCGGTTGGCTTCCCGGCGGAGGCGGGGGGGGCCGTCTTGTCCGCCCCGGGGGCCGGGCCGCAGCCTTTGGCGAAGCGCGCCGCTGCCTCGCGGCCCTCGGCGTCGTAGATGCGCAGGGCCCGCACGGCGTTGTCCACGCTCTCCTGGGCCTGGGCGCGCTCCTCGGGCCGGAAGGTGCCCAGCACGTGGCCGGTGGTGCGCGAGGCGTCGGTTTTGCCGATGCCGATGCGCAGCCGGGAAAAGTCGCGCGTGCCGAGCCGTTCCGCAATGGATTTCAGGCCGTTGTGTCCGGCAAGGCCGCCGCCGAATTTCCACTGCAGCTTCCCGGGGGCCAGGTCCAATTCGTCGTGCACGACCACGATGTCCCCGGGGGCGATGCGATAGAAAGAGGCGGTGCGGGCCACGGCCTCGCCGCTCAGGTTCATGAAGGTCATGGGCTTGAGCAGCAGCCAGGGCTCGCCGCCGCGCAGAAGCGGCCCGCGCCAGAGGTGGAGCGTGGCGTCCTTCTTCAGCTCGGAACAGGCGAACGGGTCCATGGACGCGAGCAGGGCGTCGACCACGGCGAAGCCGAGGTTGTGACGGGTGCCCTCGTACTTGGCTCCGGGGTTGCCGAGACCGGCGATGATGCCCCTGACGTGCATGGCTGGACTGGGAGGGCGGAAAAAAACCGGGCTCCGGGCCTGCGGCCCGGAGCCCGGGAGATGTTCCGCGGCTTCCGGCTAGGCCTCGGCGGCCTCGGGCTCGGCCTCGGCCGCCGGGGTGGCGGCCTGCGCCTCACCGGCCAGGTCGTCGCTCAGGGAGTGGGCCGGCAGCACGGCCACCACGGCGAAGTTGGCGTCGTCCACCAGCACCACGCCCTCGGGCAGGGCCAGGTCGGCGGCCAGGACCTTGTCGTTGAGCCCCAGATCGGTGATGTCCACGGTGATCTCGTGGGGGATGAGCGCGGGCAGGCACTGGATTTCCACGGACTCGCGGTAGGTCTCCAGCATGCCGCCGAGCTTGACGCCCTTGGAGGCGCCGGTGAAGGCCAGGGGCACGAAGACGTGCAGCGGCTTGTCCGGATCCACGCCGTAGAAGTCCACGTGCTGGATCTGGTTCTTGAACGGGTGGTAGGTCAGCTCCCAGACCAGGCAGTCGAACTGCTGGGGCGCGTCGCCGCCCTCGATGGCCAGGGTGAAGATGGAGTTCTTCCCGACCTTCTCGTACAGCTTGCTCATGGCGAGATGGGGGATGGACACGGAAATGTTCTCGTGCTTGGCATTGTAGAAGATGCCGGGCACCATCTCCTTGACGCGCAGGCGGTTGCAGGCGCCCTTGCCGGTTTCCTCCCGCTTCTGGACGGTGAGGGTCAGCTTCTTGGCCATGTGGTTTTCTCCTTCTTGGACTCCGCCCCGCGCTCCCTGGCGGGGAGGAGGAATTTAGACGAACAGGACGCTCACCGAGGATTCGGTGTGGATGTTGTGGATGGCCTTGGCGAGCAGGCCGGCCACGGACATCTCCTTGAGTTTCGGACACTCCTCGATCTTTTCGCCGAGGGGGATCGTATTGGTAACGATGACCTGGCTGAGCGAGGACTCGTTGAGGCGCTGGATGGCCGGGCCCGAGAGCACGGGGTGCGTGGCGCAGGCCATGACCTCCTTGGCGCCCTGCTCCAGGAGCACGTCGGCGCCGGCGCAGATGGTCCCGGCGGTGTCGATCATGTCGTCGAGAATGATGGCGGACTTGCCTTTGACGTCGCCGATGACGTTCATGGCTTTGGCCTTGTTGGGCTCGTCGCGGCGTTTGTCGATGATCGCCAGCCCCGTGCCGAGGCGCTTGGCGTAGGCTCTGGCGCGCTCCACGCCGCCCGCGTCCGGCGAGACGAGGATCGCTTCGCCGTCGAGCTGGCGCAGGTAGTCGAGGATGACCGGCGCGGCGTAGAGGTTGTCCACGGGCACGTTGAAGAAGCCCTGGATCTGTCCGGCGTGCAGGTCGATGGTGATCATCCGGTCCATGCCCGCGGTGGTCAGGAAGTCGGCTACGAGCTTGGCGCTGATGGGCGCGCGGGGCACGACCTTGCGGTCCTGGCGGGCATAGCCGTAGTAGGGCACCACCGCGGTGACGCGCCCGGCGCTGGCGCGCTTGAGCGCGTCGAGCATGAGGCACAGCTGCATGAGGTTGAAGTTGACCGGCGCGCAGGTGGGCTGGATGACGAAGACGTCGTCGCCGCGCACGTTGTCGCCGATCTCGATGCGGATCTCCCCGTCGCTGAAGGTCTTGGCGATACAGGGAGTGAGCTGACACCCCAAATGCTCGCAGATGGCCTGGGCCAGGCGCGGGTTGGAGGTGCCGGTAAGAATTTTCAGGTCTCGGGTCATGCTGAACCGTCCGTGCTGGGGCCTCATGGGCGTTGGTGCTTCCGGGCCGCCCGGCGCTCCGGGCGACGTTTATATGTGGCAGGGGTGGAAGGATTCGAACCCTCGTATGACGGGACCAAAACCCGTTGCCTTTACCAGCTTGGCTACACCCCTGTGGCCTGCTCGATGCAGTGGACCGCCGCGCGGCGGCCTTCGGCCCGCGCCGCCTCGCGGGCGGCTTCCGGATCGCGGAACAGGGCGAAGACGGACGCGCCGCTTCCGCTCATCAGTGCGCCCGCGGCCCCGTGGGCCAGAAGGCGTTCCTTGATGGCGCGCAACTCCGGATACCGAGGAAAAACCGCCGCTTCAAAGCTGTTGAAGAGCCTCGGGCCATGCAAAATGGGAGACATATCCTCGCGGGTTTCGCTTGTCAAGAAAGTTTGCTGGCCTTGAACGTCGCGCGGTTCGCGGCCCGCGTCCTTTCCCGGATGTAGTTCGTCCCAGCGGCCGTAGGCCCAGGCCGTGGACACGTGCACGTCCGGGCACACGAGCACCAGGGTGAAGTCCGCAAGGTCCACGGCTGCGGGCCGCAGGCGCTCGCCGATGCCCCCGGCCCAGGCCGGGCGCGTCAGCAGGAAGAAGGGCACGTCCGCGCCCAGGGTCGCGGCCAGGGCCGTCAGCTCCTCGTCCGCCAGGGGCGCGCATCCTGCGGCCGGGGCGGCCGTTGCGTTGAGCCAGCCGAGCAGGGCCGCGGCGTCGGAACTGCCGCCGCCCAGGCCCGCGCCCAGGGGAATGCGCTTTTCCAGGCGTACGGAGACGTCCGGCGCGCAGCCCGTGCGCTCGGCGAAGGCGCGCCAGGCGCGAGCCACGAGGTTGTCCTCGCCGTCCAGGCCGGGCCGGTCGCATTCCAGGCGCAGCCCCGCGCCCGACGCGGCGGGCGCGACGTGGAGCGTGTCGCGGGGCTCGGGCAGGGGGTGGAAGAGGGTGCGCAGCTCGTGGTAGCCGTCCTCGCGGCGCGCCAGGATCTCCAGATAGAGGTTGATCTTGCAGCCTGCGCGCAGGGTGGTCGGGGCGACGGATTGGGCCATGGTTATTTGGTCAACGTTTCCAGAATGATGTGGTCGTTGGTGTAGACGCAGATCTCCGCGGCGATGGCCATGGCCTTTTGCACGATCTCGCTGGCCGGGAGGTCCGTGTGCCGCGCCAGGGCCCGCGCCGCGGCCAGGGCGTAGGGCCCGCCTGAGCCGATGGCCGCGAGCCCGTCGTCGGGCTCGATGACGTCGCCCGTGCCCGAGAGGGTCAGCAGGGTGGTGGCGTCGCCCACCAGGAGCATGGCCTCCAGGCGGCGCAGGTACTTGTCCTGGCGCCACTCCTTGGCCAGTTCCACGGCCGCGCGCGTGAGCTGGCCGCCGAACTCCTCCAGCTTGGCCTCGAAGCGCTCGAACAGGGTGAAGGCGTCGGCCGTGGCTCCGGCGAACCCGGCCAGGACCCGGTCCTTGTAGAGGCGGCGCACCTTGCGCGCGTTGTGTTTGAGGGCCACGTTCTGGCCGAAGGTCACCTGGCCGTCGCCGGCCATGGCCAAACCGTTCTCGTCCAAGGCGGCGAGGATCGTCGTTCCACGTATCTCCATGATGCTTGCCGTATCCTTTATATATATTGGATGGTCGTTTGGGATTCGAAAAGGAGTTGTCCGCGCCCGTGGCCTAATCCCGTGGCCGCCGGTCTCAATCCCTGGGTTCGTCCGGCGGCCGCCCGTAGGCCTCCTCGGCCAGGGGGCGCCACGCGGCGTAGGCGTCTTCGCCGTGCAGAAAGAGGTCCAGGTGCATGCCGTGCTCCTCGGCCCCCCGGCGCAGCGCGGCCAGGGCGATGGGCGCGGCCAGCTCCACGGGGTAGCCGTAGACCCCGCAGCTGATGGCCGGGAAGGCCACCCGCGCCAGCCCGTGCTCGCGCGCAAGGGCCAGGGATCGTTCGTAGGCCGAGGCCAGCACGTCGGGTTCGCCCTCGGCGCCGCCGGACCAGATGGGGCCCACGGTGTGGATGACGAAGCCCGCGGCCAGGCCGAAGCCCGGGGTGATGACGGACCGGCCCGGGGGCAGGTCGCCGTGCGCGGCCGTGATCTCGCGGCAGGCCGCGAGCAGGCGCGGACCCGCGGAGCGGTGGATGGCCCCGTCCACGCCGCCGCCGCCCGCCAGGCGGGAGTTGGCGGCGTTGACCACGGCCTGGGCCGCGGAGCGCGTGATGTCGCCCTGGATCAGGGTCACGCGGCCTTGGCCGAAGCGCCAGGCAGAGCGCGTCATTCTTTGCATGTTTTTCATGGGGTCTCCCCGGTGTTGCAGGCCGCCTTCAGGGGCGCGCGGGGTCGGGCTCCGCAGGCCGCTCACGAATCCTCCCGCGCGGGCTCCCAGGAGCCCTCCCACAGGGGCAGGCGCGTGGGCGCATCGAAGGTGCGCACCAGGGCGGGCCCGGCCAGCGGGGTGATCACGGTCTCGCAGGCGAAGATTTCGCACCCGGGCAGGGCGTGGCCGCCCATGCAGCGGAAGGTTTCGTCCGAGAGCACGAGATGCAGGTGCACGAAGGGCATACCGTCGCGGATGGAGACGTTGCCCTGGCCGGAGACGATCTCCATGGGCTCGGCCACCTCGCGTTCGGCGTAGGTGAACCGGTCCTGGCGGTAGAAGGCAAGCCGGGCGCGGGTCAGGGCGCCGATGCACTGCACCGTGCCCCGGGTGATCTTGCGTTCCGCGCACAGGGCGTTCAGGGCTTCGACGAGGTCGGCCCCCTTGGGCAGGCGGCCCATGAACACGTCGGTCATGACCGGCTCCTTGTTGCGGTGTTCGCGGGGGACGGGACGGCCGCGAAGGCCCGTCGGGGCCCGCTCCGCGGACATGCCCGTGCCGTTTGTTCGGGGCAAGAATCCTACCAGAACTCCGCGCGGTTCGAAAGGGCCTTTTCCGCGTCCTTGAGCTCGGCCTTGTCCGCCTCGGTGCGCGCCTCGGCGCGGGCCTTTTCCAGGTTGAACTGGGTCTTCTTGCGGTCGTTGGCGTAGAGCGCGCTGTAGAACAGGTGCAGGCGGGCGTGGAAGTAGTCGCCCTGCTGGCCCAGGCTGCGGCCGAAGTAGTAGTGAATTTCCGAATCCTCGGGCAGCTTTTCCAGCAGCTTGCGATAGTAGCCCGCGGCGTTGACGCGGTTGCCGGATTCGTCGAGCACGCGGGCGTAGAAGAAAAGGGCCATGAGGTCCGAGGGATTGAGGATCGAGGCGCGCAGGAGGTGCGCGGAGGCCTTCTGGAAGTCGCCGGCCGTGAAGTAGAAGCGCCCGGCCTCGCGGTGGATGAGCGAGTCGTTGTGGTCCTGCTCCAGGGCCAGGGAAAAGGCGTGTTCGGCCTCGGCGAACTTGTTCAGCCGGGCGTAGGCGATGGCCAGGCCCATGGGGCACAGGGGCGAGTCCGCGAGGTGCTCCTTGAAGTAGGCCAGGGCCTGTTCGGCGTCCGTGTGCCGCGCGCGCAGCAGGATCTGGGCGCGGTGGAAGCGGGTGTCGTCGCCCGTGTGTGCGCGCTCGGCGGGCGTGAGGCGCTGCAGCCGCTGGTCCAGATAGGCGATGCGCTCCGGCCCCAGGGGGTGGGTGGAGAGGTAGGCGGGCATGGACCCGCCGCCCGAAACCCAGCGGTTCTTTTCGATGGCCTTGAGGCCGTTGATCAGCCCGTCGGCCGGGAACCCGGCGGCCACCAGGTAGTTCATGCCCACGTTGTCGGCCTCGCGCTCGTCCTCGCGCGAGTAGTTGAGCATGGCCGCCTTGCCCAGGGCCGCGCTGCCGATGGTCAGGGCCTGGCGCGCGTCGCTGGAGCCCATGAACACGCCCGCGACCATGCCCACCAGGGTGGCGATGTTCACGAGCTGGGCCTTTTCGATGCGCTGGGCCACGTGGCGCTGGGTCACGTGGCCGAGTTCGTGGGCCATGACGCCGGCCAGCTCGGCCTCGGAGTCGAAGGCCAGGATCAGGCCCGTGTAGACGAAGACGTAGCCGCCGGGCAGGGCGAAGGCGTTGAGGGTGTTGTTGAGGATGACGTTGGATTCGATCGGGAAGGGCTGGGCCGGCAGCACGGCCTTGAGCCGATCGACCACGTCGGCCACGTAGCCCTTGATCTCCGGGTCCTCGATGATCGGCATGGTGGACTTGATCATCGTGCTGACCTTGCGGCCCAGCTCGATCTCGTCCTTGGTGGTGAACTCGCCGAAGAGCGCCGCCGTCGCCGGGGGCGGCGCAAGGGCGGGCTCCAGGAGCACGGCCAGGGTCAGCAGGAGGGCCAGGGCGGTCCTGAAGGAACGTCCGACCCGGGAGAAACGTCCGTCCCGGCCGAGGCGTGCGGCGCGGTGTGCGGCCATGCGGATCCTTGCGGCGTCCGTCCCGGCCCTTGCAGGCGGGGACGGACGCGGGGTTGCGGCGTGGGCCGGGATCAGACGTCCCAGACCGGGCCCTGCGGGGTGTCCTTGACTTCCACCCCGAGCTTCAGAAGCTCGTCGCGGATGCTGTCCGAGGTGGCGAAGTCCTTGGCGGCGCGGGCCTCCTGGCGCTTGGCCACGAGTTCGTCCACGCGCGCGGGGTCGATGCCCTTGCGGTGCACGCGCGAGGCGCGCAGGTCGGACAGGAACGCGCCGGGTTCGGACCCGAGCACGCCGAGCACGCCGGACCAGCGCTCGAAGCCCTCGATCACGGCGGCGAAGAGGTCGCGCGCGCCCTCGGCCTTGCGCAGGGGCTTGTCCTCCAGCACGCGGCCGACCAGGTGCAGCACGTTGAAGAGGTGCCCGAGAGCCGCGGCCGTGTTCAGGTCGTCGTCCATGGCCGCGTCGAAATTTGCGTCTAACTCGTTGAATTCGTTCATTATTTCAGCTGGAAACTGGGACCGCGCCCACTTGGAGCGCTGCAGCTCCTCGGCCAGGCGCGCCTTGGTTTCGTAGAACCGCTTGAGGTTCTTCTCCGCATCCTCCATGGCCTCGAAGGTGAAGTCGATGGGCGTGCGGTACTGCTTGGTCAGCAGGAAGAACCGAAGGGTTTCGGGCAGATAGTTTTCCAGGATGTCCCGGATGGTCTTGAAGTTGCCCAGGGACTTGGACATCTTTTCCGAATCCACCTGCACGAAGCCGTTGTGCACCCAGAAGCGGGCGAATTCCTTGCCCGAGGCCGCCTCGGTCTGGGCGATCTCGTTCTCGTGGTGCGGAAAGACCAGGTCCTGGCCGCCGCCGTGGATGTCCAGGGGCAGGGGGGCGTACTTCTCGCTCATGGCCGAGCATTCGATGTGCCAGCCCGGGCGGCCCTGGCCCCAGGGGCTTTCCCAGGAGGGTTCGCCGGGCTTGGCGGCCTTCCACAGGGCGAAGTCCAGGGGATCCTCCTTTTCCTCGCCCGGGGCCACGCGCGCGCCGGAGCGCAGTTCCTCGATGTCGCGGCCCGAGAGCTTGCCGTAGGCCGGGAAGGAGCGCACGCGGAAGTACACGTCGCCCGAGGGAGTGGCGTAGGCGTGGCCCTTGTCGATGAGCTCCACGCACAGGTCGATCATTTCCTTGATGTGCCCGGTGCAGCGCGGCTCCACGTCGGGCCGGAGGATGTTCAGCCGGTCCATGTCCTCGTAGAAGGCGTCGATGTACTTGTCCGCGACCTCGAAGGAGGAGATGCCCTCCTCGCCGGCGCGCTTGATGATCTTGTCGTCCACGTCCGTGAAGTTGCGGATGAAGTTGACCTCCAGCCCCTTGGAGCGCAGCTGGCGCACCAGCACGTCGAAGGCCACGGCCGAGCGCGCGTGGCCGATGTGGCAGTAGTCGTAGGCCGTGATGCCGCACACGTACATGTTCACGCGTTTGCCGTCGGCCGGGGCGAAGGGCTCTTTCTTGTGGGTCAGGGTATTGTACAGCTGCATGCGTGCTCCTGTTGGGTCTGGCGGTGGTCCGTGCGCGGCGCGAACGGCGGGACGACGGCGCGCGGCGGCACGGCCAGGTTCAGGGGAAGATGGAAAAGTTCAAGCGGAACTTCACGTATGGCTTGTAGTGGACTGTTTTCGTTAGCGCTTTGTTTGCTGTCGGAATTCTCGCGCACGCGGCGCGCCGGACCGCTTTTTGCCAGGGAGAAAGGTAGTGCAGGACCGCCCGGGAGTCAATCGGCGGGCCGCAACACGGCGTGCTGCGCCGTGCCCGAAGCGGGGCCCGCCGGGGCAGCCGGAGTGCGACGACGGCGATCGGCGGCCGGTCGCCGGCCAGTCGCCGGGCGGTCGGGAGCGCCGTTTGCTACAGGCTGGCGGAAACCGGCGTGGGCCGGTCGTCCGGAGTCGCGGGGCCGTCCGGGGCCGGGCCGGGTTTGCGCGGGGTGCTGGGCGGTGCCGGGGGCGCGGTGGGCGGTGCGGGAACGGCGGTGGTCAGGTCCGCGATCACCGTGCCCTCCAAAGGCCCCACGCGCACGGCCGCGAGCACGCGCACCGGGGTGTGCGGAAAGTCGCGCAGCACCCAGACCCGGAAGCTTCCGACGCGGTTCACGCGGAACACCCCGTCCACTCCGTTCATGCGCACGAGCACGGGCAGCACTTCGAAGCGTCCGGCGTCCGTCTTCAGGAATTGCGGGCGGCCGACCTCGGCCTCCAGGGGCCCGACCTTGCGGCCGTCCGTGACGTCCACGGTCAGGTGCGCGCCCGGGGCCACGGGCAGCAGGCGCAGGGCGTGCAGCGCGGTCAGCGGGTCCAGGGGCGCGGGGGCCAGGGCCAGCGGGGTGCGCTCCGTGGCAGCGCCGTCCGGCGCGAGGTCGATGCGGCGCACGGAGATCGCGTCCTCGGGCGCGCCGGGGACCTCGGCGGGAGAAAAGCGCAGCCGGTAGTGGCGGCGGCGGTCGCCCTGGCGGATGTTCTTTTCGAACAGCAGCGAGGCGTCCAGGTCCGGCGCGGCCAGGGACTGGATGCGGTTCTGCACGGTGAGGAAAAAGGCGGCCAGGCCCGTGGACTGCGCGGTCATGACCAGCCGCCGCGCGGCTCCGCGCGCCGCGCGGGGCGCGGTCTTTCCGGCCCGGCCGGGGGCGTCCGGGGAGGGCGCGGGCGCGCCCGCGGCCAGGACCACGGAGCCGCCAAGGGCCCTGGTCGCGAGGGTCCGACCGGGGCCGGCGGGCTGGTCCGCAGCGGCGGAAGCGGCCGGCAGCGGCTCGAAGAATTCCGCGTCCGCCGGGGCCTCGGCCAGGAAGGCGGATTCCAGCACCGCCCGGCCCACGGGGATCGGGCCCACGCGCAAGGCGTATTCCAGCCGTTCGCTGCCGGGCAGGTCCGCTGCGCTGCGCGCCGGAACCGGTTCGCCGGTCGTGGGCGGGGCCAGGGAAAAACCTTGAGAGTCCGCTGCCAGCGCGGCCTGGCGCGGCAGGAACGGGGCCGGGACGCAGAACGCGGCCAACAGCAGAACGAGAGTGGTGCGAAGGGCTGTCATGGCTTGATACGCAAGGCTTCCTTAAGGTTTCGGACCTCGTCCGGGGTCAGCCGCCGCCAGCGGCCCGGGGCCAGGTCGCCGAGGACCAGGGGGCCCTGGGCCGTGCGCACCAGCGTCAGGACCGTGAGCCCGGTGTCGCGGCACATGCGCCGCACCTGGCGGTTCACGCCCTGGCGCAGCACCAGTTCGATGCGCGCCTCCCACTGGCCGAGCGCGTCGCCCGCCGGGCGCGGCGCGGCGCTGACGCGCGCCTCCACCGGGGCGAGCCGTTCGCCCTCGGCCAGGCGCATGCCCGCGCGCATGGCGGCCAGGGCCGCCTCCAGCGCGGCTTGCGCGGCGCGGGAAGCGGACGCGGCGGAAAAGCGCACCAGCACCTGGTAGGTCTTGGGCAGGTGGTGGCGCGGATGGGTCAGCCGGTTGACCACCTCGCCGTCCGTGGTCAGGAGCAACGCGCCCTCGGAGAAGAAGTCCAGCCGCCCGGCGGGCACCGGGCGCTCCGCCGCCAGGGCTTCGGGCAGCAGGTCCAGCACCGTGCGCCGCCCCTGGGGGTCGTGGGCCGTGGTCACGGTCTGCACGGGCTTGTGCAGCAGCAGATAGAGGTGCTCGCGATCCGGGGCCGTGGCCCGGCGCAGGTCCACGGCGCGGCCGTCCACGCTCACGGCGTCGCGCGCCGGGTCCACCAGCGCGCCCAGCCCGGCGGGCGCGTCGTTGACCAGCACCCGTCCGGCCGCGATGAGCTCGTCGGCCTTGCGCCGCGAGCAGACTCCGGCTGCGGCCAGGGCCTTGTTCAGGCGCAGGGGCGCGGCGTCCTGGGCGGGCGCGGCAGGGGCCGCCGAAGCGGAAGAGGGCGCTCGTGTCCCGCCGTTGCGGTCGAACCCCTTGGCCGTCTTTCCCGTTCCGCCCCGCGGCCCACCGGCATGGCCGCGTTCCGCGCCCAAGCCCGCGTTCCCGTCTCCGCCACGGCGGCCGGTCCGCTTCGTCCCGGGAGCATCCCCCCGTCGGTTTTTCGGCGCGGCCGTGGATTTGGAACGCGGATTTTTCCCTTGCATTTCAACTATCCTTGAAGTTTTTCAGCGGCTGCCCACGCACCTCGGATGGCGCGTCGTCCGCCCGTTCGGGCGCGCCGCTACGGCGTGATCACCTTGGAGGCCAACTGCAGGCTGGTGACCACGTCGAGCATGTTCGTGGTCTGGCCCACGGCGCGCTGGTTCACGAGCCCGAAGTGGTCCAGACACGTGCCGCAGACCAGGATGGAGACGCCCGCTGCCTCCAGCTCCTTGAGCGCGTCCAGGATCGGGCCGGGCGTGGCCGCCAGCCGTACCGCGCCGTTGACCATGACGATGCGCCAGAGATCGTCGCCCAGCTCCTTGAGCGTGGGGATGAAGTTGCCCATGAGCTTGGCGCCGAGCACGTCGTCCCCCCGGCCCACGGTGTCCGAGGTCAGGAACACGGCGATGCGCTGCGGGCCGTCGTCGGGCGCGGGATTCGGTCGCGCGGCCCCGGCGGGGCCCGCTCCCGCGTCCGCACCCAGGTCGGCGGCCGCCAGTTTCCACAGCGCGCCGTCGCGCTGCGCGTCCACGGCGTAGCCGTTGGTCGTCAGAAATCGCGTCACGTTCTCCTTGGCCGCATCGTTGTCCACGATCACGGTCAGGGCGGCAGGGCGGTCGGTCTCGATGCGCTTCTTGGTTTCCAGCACCGGTTGCGGGCAGTTCAGCCCGCGGCAGTCAAGGGTCGTGTCGGACATGTCGTGCTCCTTGCGCAGGGGTGATCCGGAAGGCGGCGGGCCGTACCCGCCGCGAACCCTGCGCATACCCTGTTTCGGCCCGGCCGTGAAGCGTCGGGCCGGGCTCGACGTTGCGGCACCGGAGCGGCCCGCCCGGCCCGTTTCGTCTTTGCGCCAGGTGGGGCGCCGGCCGGGCCACCAAACAGGCCCCGCCCCGGCCGTCGGGAGCGCGCCCCGCGCGGGGCCAGCGCGGCGCTGGATTTTGCGGGCGGAAACCTGTACATCTTCCGCGTGCCGCCAAAAGGCGGCCCAAAGAACCGCCTTTTCATGCCCAAGGAACCGCCTTTTCATGAGTGATACGCAACCGACCAAGGACACCGACAAGGGCCGCAGCATGCGCCTGCTGCTGCGCTGCCTGAGCTACTTCAAGCCCTACTCCGTGCAGGTGGTCATCGGCTTCATCGGCATGGCCGTGGTCGCCGCGTGCACCGCCGGGGCGGCCTACCTGGTCAAGCCCGCGCTGGACGACATCTTCTTCCGGAAGAACGTCGATGCCCTGTTCTGGATTCCCTTCCTCTACGTGGTCCTGATCGTGGTCAAGGGCGCCTTCCAGTTCCTCCAGCAGTACATGATGAAATGGAGCGGGTTCAAGGTGCTCGAGGACCTGCGCAACGAGCTGTACGGCAAGATCATCCGCCTGCCCATGCCGTTCTTCGAGGAGAACCAGATCGGCGTGCTCATGTCGCGGATCATCACCGACGTGTCCATGATCCGCATCAGCATGCCCGCGGTGATCATGTTCATCCGCCAGGTGCTGACCATGATCGGCCTGATCTTCGTGGTCTTCTGGCAGGACTGGTTCCTGGCCATCTGGGCCGTGCTCGTGCTGCCCCTGGCCATCTGGCCGTTCTTCTACTTCACGCGCAAGTTCCGCAAGTACAGCCGCCGCAACCAGGTCAAGATGGCCGACATCTCCACCGTGCTGCAGGAGGTCTTCAGCGGCATCCGCGTGGTCAAGGCCTTCGCCACCGAGGGGGCGGAGCGCGGCCACTTCGGCCTGGAGAACCTCCGGCTGATCAAGATCATGGTCAAGAAGATGCTCCTCGACGAATGCTCCTCGCGCGTCATGGAACTCATCGGCGCGCTGGGCATGGGCTTCGTCATCTGGTACGGCGGGTTCCAGGTCATCAACGGCCAGTCCACGCCGGGCACGTTCTTCTCCTTCCTCGCCGGTCTGCTCCTGCTCTACGAACCCATCAAGAAGATCAACACCGCCAACGCCGACATCCAGGGCGCGCTGGCCGGGGCCGAGCGCGTCTTCGAGATCCTGGACTCCCCGGACCTGAACGTGGAGCAGGGCGGGGACGTGGAGTTCAAGGAAGACTTCAAGATCCTGAGCTTCCAGGACGTGACCTTTACCTACAAGGGCTGCCCGAAACCCGCGCTGGACAAGGTTTCCTTCACCCTGCACGCGGGCGAGCGGCTGGCCATCGTCGGGCCCAGCGGCGGGGGCAAGACCACCCTGGTCAACCTCATCCCGCGCTTCTACGAGCCCGAATCCGGCGCGATCCTGCTCAACGACCGTCCCCTGGGCGACTACACCCTGTCCAGCCTGCGGCGGTCCATGGGCGTGGTCTCCCAGGACACCTTCCTCTTCAACGTCAGCGTCACCGAGAACATCGCCTACGGCCAGGGCAGCCTGGACCAGGAGGCCATCGTGGCCGCCGCGCGCACGGCCTATGCCGACGACTTCATCCGCAACCTGCCCGAGGGCTACGACACCGTGCTCGGCGAGCGCGGGGTGAAGATCTCCGGCGGCCAGAAGCAGCGGCTGACCATCGCCCGCGCTTTGCTCAAGAATCCGCCCCTGCTGATCCTCGACGAGGCCACCAGCGCCCTGGATTCCGAGTCCGAATCCATCGTCCAGAAGGCCCTGGACAACCTCATGCTCCACCGCACCTCCATCGTCATCGCCCACCGGCTGGCCACGGTGCTCACCGCGGACCGCATCCTGGTCATGGAGCGCGGCCGCATCGTGGACGAGGGCCCGCATCGCGTGCTCCTGGAGCGTTGCGACCTGTACCGGCGGCTCTACGAGATGCAGTTCCACGAGAACGGCATGGCCGAGGCCGCCGAATCCGCCGAATCCGAAGAATCCCTGGATTCCGAGACCGTTGGAGGCGCCGGGGACGGCGGCTCCAAGGTGTGTTAGGGAATCCTTCATGGCCCGCTTGAACATCGCTCGTCTCGCGCCGCTGATCGTCTGGACCTACCGCGCCTGGTGCGCCACGCTGCGCATGGACGTGCGCGGCTACGAGCGCATCCGCGAGGTGCGCGCCACGGGCCGCCGCCTGGTCTTCGCCCTGTGGCACGACGAGCAGTTCATGATCATCAACGCCCGGGAGGCCCTGCACCTGGTTGCCGTGGTCAGCGCCTCGTCCGACGGCGACATCCTGGCCGGGGTGCTGGAGGGGCTGGGCATCCGCGCGGCGCGCGGGTCCAGCTCGCGCGGCGGCCTGCGCGCCCTGCACGGCGCGCTCAAGCTGATGGAGGAGGAGGGCCGCGACATGGTCACGACCATCGACGGCCCGCGCGGCCCGCGCCACGAGGTCAAGGAGGGCGTGCTCTACCTGGCGCACAAGACCAATGCCCTGGTGGTGCCCCTGCGCGCGCGCGGCGAGCGCGTCAAGGTCTTCGAGCGCGCCTGGGACAAGTTCCAGTTGCCCTTGCCCTTTTCCCGCTGCACCGTGGTCTTCGGCGAACCCTTCGAACTGGAGCAGGGCAAGATGGACGCGGAAATGCTCCGGCGCGAAAAGGCCGTGCTGCAGGAACGGCTGGACAACCTGCTCGAAGCCCATGCGTGACCTGCTCTACAATTTCCTGGTCCATGCGGGCGAATCCTTCGGGTTCGACGCCATGGCCCGCGGCGGCGAGGGGCTGGGCGACCTGCTCTGGCGCACCCTGCCGTCCCGGCGCGAACTGGCCGTGCGCAACATCGGCTTCCACCTGGAGATGGCCGAGCCCGCGGCCCGCGCCCTGGCGCACGAGAGCTTTCGCCACAACTGCCGCTCCTTCATGGAGATCATGCTCACGCGCAGGCTGGACTGGCACTTTGCCCGCGACCGGCTGGAGATCGTCAACCCCGAGAACATGAGGGAACTCTCCGGGCGCCGGACGCCCGCCGTGGGGATCACCGCGCACCTGGGGGCCTGGGAACTGCTCGTGGGCATGATGCACCTGTTCATCGAGCGTCCGGAACGCAACGTGGTCGTGCGCCGGGTCTCGGACGCGGCCCTCAACCGGATCATGCTCCGCCAGCGCACCCGGCCGGGCACCGCGGTCATCGAGCACCGCAAGGCCGTGTTCCCGGTGCTGCGGACCCTGAAGAAGGGCGGCATGAGCGCCTTCCTGGTGGACCACAACTGCACGCGCTCCGAGGCCGTGTTCCTGCCGTTCCTGCGCGACGTGGCCGCGGTCAACGCCGGACCGGCGCTCCTGGCCGTGCGCGCCGAGGCCGAGGTCTGGCCCGTCTTCCTCATCCGCCTCGACGGCGCGCGCTACGCCTTTCACGTCGAGGAGCCCCTGGCCACCGCGGACCTCAAGGGCGACCGCCACGAGAAGATGATCCAGACCGCCCGTTTCTACACCGAGGCGGTGGAGCGCTTCGTGCGCCGCTATCCGGAGCAGTGGTTCTGGATGCACAAGCGCTGGAAGACCCGCCCAGCGCCGGATCAGGTCATCCCTTAGGACGACCCCGGCCGGTTTGTTTTATTTCTCCATAATTCAAATAGGTTGATGAACGCCAAGTGCGGTCCTTGAAGCGATCCTTCAAGGGCCGCCTCAGCATTGTGCGGAGCCGCTCGCGGCCGTGTCGTGCGCCGGTTTCGTCGTTTTCGAGCCGCTTCCGCGTGCGTTCATTGCGCGGCCTTTCGGCCGCCGCCGTCCGGTCCGGCCGGGCGCGGGCGGCCGCTTCCTTGAAGAAGAACTTTGTCTTTTTTTCGGCCCCTTGCTATAGATCGCGGGACACGGGCCCGTTGCCCGGTTCCCGGCCGCCACGGCCGGGAGGCGGACGGCGGCCGAACCTCGCGCAGGGGGAGGAGCGATGGCGACCAGGGAAGAAGGGCGGTTCAAGGGCTTTTTCAGGCGGTACGGGGAGCATTTGCTCATCCTGGGCGTGGGCGTGCTGCTCTCCGTGGTCATGGGCGTGCTGCACGCGCACAATCCGCCGTTCCTGCAGGCCCTGGACTCCAAGGTCTACGACACGATCCTGCGCCAGACCCATTCCTCCAAGATTACCGGCGTGCCCGTGATCGTCGATCTGGACGAAAAGGCCCTGGCCGAGTTCGGGCAGTGGCCCTGGCCGCGCTGGCGCGTGGCCTTCCTGCTCGCCAAGCTGCGCGAATACGGCGCCGTGAGCGTGGGCCTGGATATTCTCTTCGCCGAGCCGGACCGCACCTCGCCCGTGCGGCTCAAGGAGGAGATGCGCCGCGACCTGCAGGTGGACATCGGGTTCACCGGGTTGCCGCCGGATCTGCTGGACAACGACAAGCTCCTGGCCAACATCCTGTCCACCGGCCCCTACGTGCTCGGCTACTTCTTCAACTTCGGCACGGCCGAGAACGCCAAGCACGACTGCGTGCTGCACCCCGCGCGCCTGGCGCTCATCCGCACGCCCGGCACGCCCGACGTGGACACCTTCCTCTTCGACGCCACCGAGCCGATCTGCAACCTGCCCGTGCTCGGCGAGGCCGCGCCCAACTCCGGGTTCTACAACGCCGACCCGGACGCCGACGGCATCATGCGCCGCACGCCGCTGATCATCCGCTACAGGGACAAGGTCTATCCCAGCCTGTCCCTGGCCGCGCTGATGCAGGCCATGGGCCAGAAGCAGCTCGTGGTCAAGATGGAGCCCAACGGCATCGACTCCATCCGCCTGGGGCCCACGGTCATCCCCCTGGACGCCCGGGGCCGCATGGTCATCAACTACCGCGGCCCGCAGCACACCTTTCCCTACGTCTCGGCCGCCGACGTGCTCGCGGGGCGGCTGCCCGCCGGAGCGCTCAAGGGCCGCATCGCCCTGGTCGGCACCTCGGCCGCGGGCCTCAAGGATATCCGCTCCACGCCGCTGGACCCGGTCTTTCCCGGCGTGGAGGTGCACGCCACGGTCATCGACAACATCCTGACCAAGGAGTTCATTACCCGGCCCAACTGGATCGAGATCCTGGAATTCTTCGTGGTCATCGGCATCGGCCTGCTGGCCACCGCGCTGCTGACCTGGGCCTCGGCCAAGTGGTCCCTGGTGCCCCTGGGCGGCGGCGCCGTGGGCATGTGGTTCGGCGCGGTCTGGTGCATGGAGGCCAAGGGCATCTACGTCTCGCCCATGCTGCCCATCGTCACCGTGGTCGCGATCTTCACCATCCTCACGCTGCTCAAGTTCTTGCGCGAGGAGGGGCACAAGAAGTTCCTGCACGCCACCTTCGCCTCCTATCTCTCGCCCGAGCTCATCGACCGCATGGTCGAGAGCAAGGAAATGCCCGAACTGGGCGGCGAGGCGCGCGTGTGCACCGCCTACTTCACGGACATCCAGTCCTTTTCCAGCTTTTCCGAGGTGCTCACCGCCACCCAGCTCGTCGAACTGCTCAACGAGTACCTCTCGGCCATGACCGACATCCTCATCGAGGACAGCGGCACCCTGGACAAGTACGAGGGCGACGCGATCATCGCCTTTTTCGGCGCGCCCATCGACCTGCCGGACCACGCCTTCCGCGCCTGCCGCGTGGCCGTGAGCATGCAGCGCAAGCTCCTGGAGCTGCGCGAGAAGTGGAAGGCCGAGTCGCCCGCGCCCGAGGAGCCGGACCGCAACACCAAGCACCTGCCCCCGGAGGTCTGGCGTTCGGACTGGAAATGGCCGCGCCACGTGCACGACATGAAAATGCGTATCGGCGTCAACAGCGGCGAGATCGTGGTCGGCAACATGGGCAGCGCCATGCGCATGAACTATACGATGATGGGCGATTCCGTGAACCTGTCCGCACGCCTGGAGGCCGCGGCCAAGCAGTACGGCGTCTACACCATGGTCAGCGAATACACGCTGGACCAGGAATACGCGGACGAGCGGGGCGACACGCGCCGCGTGCGCGACGGGGTGGAATGCCGCCTGCTGGACAACATCCAGGTCGTGGGCAAGCAGGAGCCGGTCAAGGTCTACGAACTCGTGGCCCTCAAGGGCGAGCTGACCGAGCAGGAGCAGCGCCTCTTCGCGCTGTTCGACAAGGGCATGGGCCATTACCTGGCCACGGAGTGGGACCAGGCCATGGAGGCCTTCCGCGAGGCCCTGCCCCTGGAGCGCGTGCCCGACGGCAAGACCACGCCCAGCGAGGTCTTTCTGCAGCGCTGCGAGCAGTTCAAGGCCAACCCGCCCGTGCCCCCGGGCCAGCCCTGGGACGGCGTCTACCGCCTGACCAAGAAGTAGGGCGGGCGGGCAGTGCCCGCTGCCGGTTCGCGATCGTCGGGTTCTGCGTGGGTGCGTGGGCTTCCCCCCGCCCGCGCCTGCGGATACGGGGAGAGACGAGGACCCGGCGTGCTGGCCCCGTCGTCATTTCGTGGGCGTCGAGTTTTGCGAGAGCGCGGGGGGCCTTCCCCCGCCCGCGCATGCGGAGATGATGGGAGGCCGGACGGGGAAAGACGGACGGGGAAAGATGGACGGGAACCGCCGCGCCTGGGGCGTTTTTCGGTCGCGCCGGGGCGGGGAATGGATTGACAGCGGACCCGCGCGCGTGGTTGTGTCGGGGCCTCATCCTCAGCCCCGGAGCGCGCCATGAGCACGGAATTGTATCTCGCCTACCTGCTGGCCACGGCCATCGTCCTGGTCGTGCCCGGCCCCACCATCCTGCTGGTCATCAGCTACGGCCTGGAGCGCGGGCGCGCCTCGGTATGGGCCACCGCGCCCGGCGTGGTCCTGGGCGACTTCACCTGCATGACCTGCTCCTTCCTGGGCCTCGGCGCGCTGCTGGCCGCTTCGTCCGCCGTTTTCCTGGCGCTCAAGTGGCTGGGGGCGTGCTACCTGGTGTACCTCGGCGTGCGCATGTGGCGCAGCCGTCCGGACTGCAAGGCCCTGGGCCCGGCCTCGGCCGAGGCGCGGGGAGCGGCTCCCTGCCGCCGCCCGCGCTGGCGCATGTTCGGCCACGCCTACCTGGTCACGGCCACCAACCCCAAGGGCATCATCTTCTTCACCGCCTTCCTGCCGCAGTTCATGGACCACGCCGCGCCCGTGCTGCCGCAGATGGCCGTGCTCGGCTCCACCTTCCTGATCCTGGCTCTGGTCAACGCCGTGGCCTACGGCCTGCTCGCGGGCGGCGTGCGCTCTGCGCTGTCCTCGCCCTCGGTGCTGCGCACGGCCAACCGCATCGGCGGCGGCCTGCTCATCGGCGCGGGCGTGATGACCGCGACCCTGCGCCGTTCCTGATTTTTTTCACCTCGGCCCGCTCCCGTAGCGGCCTCTTCATGCGCCGTGCGGCAATGCCCGCACAGGGCAGGGCGTCCGCGCGCATCCGCCGCTTCGCCTTCCTCCCCGGCCCGGCTCCATGCGGCGCGCACCACGTTTCGGCCTGTTCCTGTTTCGGCTTCGCGCCTCCCCGGGTGGGCATCGCCTGGCGTGGCCGTCCTTCCGTCCCGGTTCCAGCCGCGTCCCGATTGTCTTCTGATTGTTCGCGTCCGCCGTCCGGCCGCGTTCCGGTCTGCGCGCACGTCCCGCGTCGTGGGCGGGCGCGGCCAAAGGGGCAGGGGGCAGGGGGGACCGGCGCGGCGTCGGGGCGGTCCGCTTTCGGTGATGCTGATGATGAGGAGCCGGCTTAGTCGGACGAGCGGGTGCGCCGCCCGCTGCGTTTGGGCGCGAGGGAGCGCAGGCCGCGTGCGCAGATGCGCCGGGTGGCCGGGGTGGGGGAGTCGCGCAGCCAGTCGGCGCACAAGGCGCGCACCCAGTCGGGGTGGTCCTTGGCCGCGTCGTTGAGCCAGTTGCCCACCGAGTCCTGGACGTAGCGCGCCGGATCGGCGCGCAGCGGGGCGAGCAGTGGTAGCCCCGGGGCCGGGTCGGCCCTGAGCGCCGGGATGTGCGCGCACCACACCCCGCGTGGCCGCAGCGCCTCGCTGGCGAAACGGCGCAGCCGCTCCGAGTCCGCGCCGGTCCAGGGCGCGAGCAGGGCGATGGAGCGGTCCAGTTCCGCCACCAACTGCGGGCGCACCGCCATCCAGGCCCATTCGCGCACCCCGTAGTGCGCGTCGTCGGCCAGCGGACGGATGCGCTCCAGCCGCTCCGCCAGATCGAGCTCACCTTCCGCGCGGACCATGTAGCACGCCCAGCCGCGCACCGTGTCCGAAACGTGCTCCCGGCAACGCCGGAATCCCTCCGCGCCGAGCCGCTCGTGGATCAGCGTGCCGATGCGCTCCACGCGCTTGAGGATGCCCAGCGCGCACGCGGCCTCGGCCTCGGCGTGCGCTTCGGCCCCCAGGTCCGGAAACGTCGCGCGCAGCAGCCTGGCCTGATCGATGGCCAGCCCCTCGGCCAGGGTCGCGGCCTCCAGCTCGCCGCGCTCCAGGGCCGCGAGCACGTCGGTCGGAATATCCGCCATGCGCCCCGCGCCCGTGCGTTTCTTCGCCGTGCTCACAGCGTTTCCCGCGGAGCCCATGGGGCAGCGGCCCCATGGCTCTGAACGGAGAGCATTGTCGGTGAAACCGAGGCGATGGGGATGGTCCCGGGAGCAGGGCGGCGGTGCGGCGGGAGGCAACGGGTGGAATCGTGCGGAGTCGGGTGCATGGTCGCCACGGTACGGACGGGGGCGCGGCGCGTCAACGCGTCGCGGTTCCGTTTTGGGCGACTGGTACGGAATCAATAACTATTCCTGAATAATAAGGTGGTTCGATTGGATATGAACTGCAGCGGTTCATGCCGGTTTTGGACGGCCGGGGTGGGTCGCCAGGCCTTGCGGCGCGACGGCGCGTCGTGCGGAACCGGTCGCGGTCCGCGCTGGAACGGCAGCCCGGGGCGGATCGCCGACGCAGGCCGAGGTGTGCTGGTCACGTCCGGACCGATCCGCAAGGGGGCTTCGTAGGGGATCACGACTGGCCGGAGCGCGGCGCGGTTGATCGGCATGCCCGATTGCGGACCGGTTGGGCCAGGTTTTCCGCCAGTCGGGTCGGCGATCGGGTCGGCGATCGGATCAGGCGATCGGGCGGGCGATCGGGCGGGCAGTTGGGGAACTAAGGTCTTCGGCCGGAGTCATCGCAGGCGTCATTGGTGTGTCGGTCACGTCGTGGATGGGCGATTTAGAGGCCGAAGCGGTCGATTTCGCCAAAAAGGCCTAAAACGGGCCTGCAGCCGCGAAAAGGCATCCAACGCGACCCGAGCTCCGGATTATCGGTTTTGAAGCCTCCTGCGGACCGATCCGCAAGGGGGCTTCGTCTTCGAAGTCCGACCGGGTGGCCGACCGGATCGGCGGAGAGAGATCGGCTCGGGGAATCTCCGTCGGGGCATCGGCAGCGGCCCTCGCAAACCGGACTGCCAGTCGCTCGATTTCGTACCCCAGGGCGACGGCGAGCAAGTCCTGTGAGTGTTTCGTCAGGGGCTGGCCAAGCGAGTCTCCACCAATCCGGGGCAGGGCACGCGATGGCGTTTCACGGCCAAGTTCTTAGTGGCGCTTTTCTTTAAATTCAAAGGGTTGCCATCTAAAAAAGTTAACATAATTTACATTATGAGACAAGTGTAGGTGCAAAAAAAGGACGGTAGCCGAGCCGCATCTCTTCGGTACGCCTGCCTTCGAAACCCAGGCGAACGCCTCTGGGATTACCCTCAAGTCCCAACGTCACACCGTCCCACCGGTACCTGGGCCGGGTCCGCGCACCAATCGTCTTCTCCTTTCTGCGGGATGGTCGAGAACCCGCTAGTTTTGAAGGAATTCTATGGCGTTGTGCGCGGTCCTTTTGTCCTTTCTCGGGACAAGTGCGGCACCATCATCGAACAAGTCAAAAATATGGAGATTTTCAGAACGGGCGCGGCGTTGAAAACAGAGGAAAGAGGCGTTTTTTCGAAAAAAAATCGAAGAAAACTACGATATTGTATCGCTTTTTATCCCTTTCCGCGCTTTACTTTTTTTCATCGCCGGCTATATCTCTTCCTAGTGGCACTGCAAATATCATGATCGTGTCTCTGTTGGGCTCCACTGCCTCGCCGCTGGGCGAGGAAATCATTGCCCGGAAGTTTTCGGCGAGTATTTTGCGGACAACTCTAATTCCTCTGGAGGTGCTGAAATGCAGCTGAGCGCACGCAATCTGATCCCCGGCAAGGTCAAGGAAGTCACCATCGGCATGGTCAACGCCGAAGTCGTCATCGAGATCGCTCCCGGCGTGGAGATCGTTTCCGTGATCACCAAGAATTCGGTCGAGCGGATGGGCATCAAGGTTGGCGAAGAGGTCAAGGCCATGGTCAAGGCCACCAGCGTCATGGTCGCCAAGGACTAGTCTGCCGCCGAGCGGCGCGAATCGCCGTATGCGCCGCATTCCCGCCCGGACGGCGGCGCTTGGGCGGCTCGCTTTCGCAACACGCAAAAGGGCCCGGATTCGTTATCGAATCCGGGCCCTTTTGCGCGCCGCCGTCCACGTCGGGCAACGGCGCGCGCGGCGCTGGCGGTCGGCCGCCTACGCCTTGTCCTGCTCGTCCTTCACAGCCGTATCGCCCCTCACGGTCGTCTCGTCCGTCTCGTCCTGGTCCCAGGCGTCGTCCGCGCGCTCGATGGGCGTGGGCTCGTGGCCGATCTGCTTGAGGTACTTCTCGCGGCATTCGTAGCTGCAGAAACAGTGGACCTGATCCCCGTTCTTGACGCGGATGTCGCTGTTGCGCGAGACGTAGGCGCCGCAGATGGGGTCCTTGACCATCTCGCCGGTCTTCTTCATCTGCTCGAATTCCTTCTTCTTGTCCGCGGACTTGCGCTTCCTGTCGCCGCTGAGCATCTTGATGAGGAACCAGCCGGCGACGATGATGACGAGCCATTTGATCATGGGGCCTTCCTTCTTGCGGTTATTGGCGGATGCGGTTGCCGCGCACCGTGTGGACGACGCGCGCCAGGGCGGCGTCGATGGACGTGCCGTCGGCGAACACGAGATCCGGGCGCACGTCGCGCAACGGTACGAGCACGAAGGCCCGCTCGCGCAGGCGCGGATGCGGCAGAATCAGTTCCGGCGTGGCGCACTGTACACTTTCGACGATCAAGAGATCAAGGTCGATGATGCGCGGGCCGAACCGCGCGGCCGCCCGCGCCGCCTCCGGGGCACCGGCCGGGACCGCGCCGCGCACGCGGCCCATGCGCGTTTCGATGGCCAGGATCGCGCGCAGCAGCCCCAGGGCCGCGTTTTGCGTCGCGTCCGGCGGCGTGCCTGGGGCCGCTCCCGGCGCGGAGGCCGCCCGAGCGGGCCCGCCCTGCTCCCCACGGCCGCCCTGCCCCGTTCCGTCCGGTCCCGCGACCCCCTGCCCTGTTCCGCCCTCTTCCGTGATGCCTGGTGCGCCTGCGTCCGGAACCTTCGGCGGCGCGCTCAGGGCCAGCCGGGCCACCTGGTTGGCGAACCAGGGCTGCTCGCGCACGCCCTGGGGCTCGGTGAGGTACACCGGGGACACGTCCAGCACGCGCACGCCCTCGAGCGCGCCCAGGTGTTCCAGGGCGCGCTCGAGGTTGCGTTCCGGCGGCCCGTCCGGGCCGCCCAGGTTGGAGCCGAGGCCGACGAAGGCCTCTAGAGCTTGGAGATGCGTGAGACGGCCTCCTCAAGGCGCTCGGTGCCCACGGTCAGGGAGATGCGGAAGTAGCCTTCGCCGGGCTTGCCGAAGCCGTTGCCCGGGGTCACGACCACGCCGGTCTCCTGCAGCAGGCGGCTGACGAATTCGGCCGAGGTGCCGTAGCCCGCGGGCACGGGCGACCAGATGTAGAACGTGGCGTCGGGCACGCGGCAGTTGATGCCGATCTTGTGCAGGGCGTCGATGACCGTGTCGCGGCGCTGCTTGTAGATGGTGCGCAGCTCGGCCGTGGCCGCGTCGCCGTGGCGCATGGCCGCGATGCCCGCCTCCTGCACGGCCTGGAACAGGCCGGAGTCCACGTTCTCCTTGATCTTGCCGAGCCCGGCCACCAGCGAGGCGTTGCCCACGGCCATGCCCACGCGCCAGCCGGTCATGTTGAAGGTCTTGGACAGGGAGTGGAACTCGATGGCCACGTCCTTGGCGCCCTCCACCTCCAGGATGCTGATGGGCTTCTTGGCCTCGTCGTAATAGATCTCGGTGTAGGCCGTGTCGTGCACCACGATGACGTCGTGGGCCTTGGCGATGGCGATGAGCCTGGCGAAGAATTCCTTGTTCGCCGTGGCCGCGGTCGGGTTGTTGGGATAGTTGAGGAAGATCATCTTGGCCCGCTTCCAGGTGGCCTCGTCCACGGCGTCCAGGTCGGGCAGGAAGTCGTTCTCGTCCGTCAGGGGCAGGTACCGCACCTCGCCGCCGGCAAAGCCCGTGGCCACGTTGTAGACCGGGTAGTTGGGCGTGCAGACCAGCACCAGGTCGCCCGGGTTGACGAAGGCCAGGGGGAAGTGCGCGATGCCCTCCTTGGAGCCGATCAGGCTGACCACCTCGGTCTTGGGATCCAGGGACGCGCCGAAGCGCGCCTTGTACCAGTCGGCCACGGCCTCGCGGTACGCGGGCATGCCCTCGTAGGACGGATAGCGGTGGTTGGCGGGCTTGCGGATGGCCTGGGCCATGGCCTCGATGATGAACTCGGGGGTCGGCAGGTCGGGATCGCCGATGCCCAGGCTGATGATGTCCACGCCACGCGCCGCCACCTGGGCCTTGATGCGGTCGATTTCGGCGAACAGGTACGGGGGCAGGGAGGCCAGCCGGTCGGCAAGGGGGAACTGCGACATGTGTCTCTCCTCGATCTGGAGTCTTTTAATGATGCCAGGGGGATAAAAGAATAGCCGCGCAATGCGGCGTTCCTCCGTGTAACGCGATTGGTCCGGGGGTGTCAAATGGCGCGGAGCCTTGCGCACCGGGCGCGCCCGCCCGGTTCGCGCGCGTCCGGTCCGGGCCCGTTCGATCCGGGCGTGCTGGCCGCCGTGTCCCGTCTATCCCGTCGCGCCGCTCGCGCTTTCCCCTTGCCGCTGGCACGCGCCGCGTGTAGCATCCGGCCCATGTCCCGAACCGCCAGAACACCCCGGAAAACCACGGGGAACGGCGCGTCCGCCGCCGCCGGGAACCGTCCCGGAGACCGGGCCGCCACTGCCGCCCGGCCTGCCGCTCCGAAAACCGAGGCGCCCCCCCCGCCCCCGCTTCCGCCGCTGGTGGACGCCTATCTGGAGCACCTGCTCGTGGTGCGCGGGCTTTCGGAAAACAGCATCGCGGCCTACGAACGCGACCTGCGCTCGCTCTGCGAGTTCCTGGATTCCCGCTCCACGGCCATCGAGGACGTCAACGAAGACGGGCTGTTCGTCTATCTGCTGTATCTCAGGCGCGAGCGCGAGCTGACCAGCCGCTCCCTGGCGCGCCACCTCTCGGCCTTGCGCGGGTTCTTCGCGCACTGCGCGGAACAGGGCCGGCTCGCGGCCAATCCGGCGCGCTACCTGGAAAACCCCAAGCTGCCTCGGACTCTGCCCGACGTGCTCACCCGCCAGGACATGGCCGCCCTGCTCGCCGCGCCGGACACGAACACCCGCAACGGCTTTCGCGACCGCGCCATCCTCGAACTGCTCTACGCCGCCGGACTGCGCGTCTCCGAATGCGTGAACCTCGCGCCCCTGGACTTCGACCCGCACACCGGGCTGGTGCGCGTGTTCGGCAAGGGGGCCAAGGAGCGCGTGGTGCCCGTGCATTTCGCGGCCCAGAAAATCCTCGAGGAGTACTTGAAGGACTGGCGGCCGCTGTTCAAACCCAAGGAGGACGCGCTGTTCCTCAATCCCTCTGGCCGCCGCCTGACGCGCCAGTCCGTGTGGAAGGCGGTCAAGCGCTACGCGCTGGAGGCGGACGTGCGCAAGGAGATATCCCCGCACTCCTTCCGCCACTCCTTTGCCACGCACCTGCTCGAAGGCGGCGCGGACCTGCGCTCCGTGCAGCTGCTCCTGGGCCATGCGGACATCAGCGCCACGGAAATCTACACCCACGTGCAATCCGGCCGCATCCGGGCCATCCACGAGCGTTTTCACCCGCGTTCGCAGATGTTCTGAAAACCGAACAAAACGTGCTATATTTATTTGATTTTATTGGATAAAATCTACATCGAAACTTAAAGTGATCCTTGCGCTGTGGCGGGCGTCCGCCCGTCCGGCGCGCGAGAGACCGCATGCACCAGAAGATCCAGGCCGCCACCATCATCACCGCGCACAACAACGCGGATTTCGACGCCCTGGCCGCGATCATCGCGGCCTCCAAGCTCTATCCCGGCGCGGCGCTGGTCTTTCCCGGCAGCCAGGAGCGCAACCTCAAGAACTTCCTCATCCAGTCGGCCACCTACATGTTCAATTTCGTGGCCGCCAAGGACATCGACCCCGAGGCCGTGCGCACCGTGGTCCTCGTGGATACGCGCCAGCTCGACCGCGTGCCCCACGTCCAGCACATCCTCGAGCGGCCCGGCATCGAGGTGCACGTCTACGACCACCACCCGGACACGCCGGGCGACGTGGCGCACAGCAAGGGCGAAGTGCTCATGTGGGGCTCCACCACCACCATCCTGGCCCACCGGCTGCGCCAGGCGGGCGTCGAGCTGACCCCGGACGAGGCCACCATTCTGGCCCTGGGCATCTACGAGGACACGGGCTCCTTCACCTTCACCTCGACCACTCCGCAGGACTTCACGGCCGCGGCCTGGCTGCTGGAATCGGGCATGGACCTGAACATGGTCTCGGAGATGATCACCCGGGACCTGACGGCCGAGCAGGTGGCCATCCTCAACGACCTCATCGAGTCCGCGCACACGCACGACATCAAGGGCGTGAAGGTGGTCGTCGCCGAGGTGACCATGGACGAGTACGTGGGCGATTTCGCCCTGCTGGCGCACAAGTTCATGGACATGGAGAACGTGCGCGTGCTCTTCGCCCTGGGCCGCATGCAGGACCGCATCCAGGTGGTGGCGCGCTGCCGCACCAAGGACGTGGACGTGGGCCAGATCTGCACGTCGCTGGGCGGCGGCGGGCACAGCTACGCGGCCTCGGCCTCGGTCAAGGACCGCACGCTCTCTCAAGTGAAGGATGAGCTTTTCGCGCTGCTCTATTCGCACGTGAACCCCCAGATCCTGGTGCGCGACCTGATGTCCTCGCCCGTGGTGACCATCGGCGACGACCGCACCATCCTGCGCGCCCACGACTTCATGTCCAACTACAACCTCAAGGGGCTGCCGGTCACGGACCCGGACACCGGCGAATGCCGGGGCACCATCGGATTCGAGACGGCCAAGAAGGCCGTGGCCCACGGCCTGGGCCACGTGGCCGTGCGCGAATACATGAACCGCGAATGCGCCATGGTCGCCCCGGGCTCGGACCTCTACCCGGTCATGGAGATCATCATGGGCCGCCGGCAGCACATGGTGCCCGTGGTGGAGGACAGGCGCGTCGTGGGCGTGATCACGCGCACGGACCTGATCAACACGCTCATCGAGGAGCCTGCGCGCATTCCCGAGTCCATGGCCCCGGAAAAAATGCGCGACAAGAACATCGGGAGCCTCCTGCGCGAGCGGCTGCCGCGCCGGGTCTACGACCTGCTGGAGATGGCCGGGCAACTCGGCGGGGAGATGAACTTTCCGGTCTACGCCGTGGGCGGGTTCGTGCGCGACATCCTGCTGCGCCGTCCCAACCATGATCTGGACCTCGTGGTCGAGGGCGACGGCATCGCCTTTGCCCGCGCCCTGGCGGAGCGGCTGGGCGGGCGCGTGCGCGCGCACACCAAGTTCAAGACCGCGGTGGTCCTCTTCGAGGAACTCCGGGCCCGGCGCGCCGGTTCCGGCGGCTCCGCCGGTTCGGCGGGCCCGGCGCGCGAGGAGCGCGTGGACGTGGCCACCGCGCGCCTGGAATACTACGAATACCCGGCCGCCCTGCCCACGGTGGAGCTCTCCTCCATCAAGATGGACCTCTTCCGCCGCGACTTCACCATCAACGCCCTGGCCGTGCAGCTCAACCCCGGGCACATGGGCCGGTTGGTGGACTTCTTCGGCGCCCAGCGCGACATCAAGGAAAACCTCATCCGCGTGCTGCACTCCCTGAGCTTCGTGGAAGACCCCACGCGCATCCTGCGCGCCGTGCGCTTCGAGCAGCGCTTCGGCTTCCGCATCGGCCCGCAGACCGAGCGGCTCGTCAAGAACGCCATGGGTCTGGGGCTCATCGAAAAGCTCTCGGGCTCGCGGCTGTTCAACGAGATGCGCCTCATCATGGAGGAGGAAAGCCCCCTGGCCTGCTTCCGGCGCATGGAGCGGTTCGGGCTGCTCACGGCCATCCACCCCGTGCTCGGGCTGACCAAGACCAAGGAACTGGTCATCGAGGAGGTCGAACGCGTCCTGGACTGGTACCGGTTGCTCTACAAGGAGCCCCTCGGACGGCCGTGGATGGTGCACTTCCTGGCCCTGTGCGCCCGGGCCAAGGGCGAGGAGACCCAGCAGCTGGCCGTGCGCTTCAACTTTCCCAAGCGTTTGGAGAACGACTTCATCGCGCTCCGGCGCGACATCTTTTCCGCGGCCCAGAAGCTGGTCAACTGGAGCGGGCGCAAGGGCGCGCCCATGAACCGGCTCTACGAGATTTTGCACCCCGTACCCGTGGAGGGCGTGCTCTACCTCATGGCCCGCAGCCACAACGAGAAGATCCGCAAGGACATTTCCCACTACCTGACCCAGCTCAAGGACGTGGCCCTGGAGATCAGCGGCCGCGATCTGGTGGAACGCGTGGGCATGGAGCCGGGCCCGGCCGTGGGCGAGATCCTGCGCCGCACGCTGACCGCGCGGCTCAACGGCGAGGCACCCGACCGCAAGTCCCAGCTGGTGTACGCCGCGCGGCTGGCCAAGCGCGTGGCCCGGCACTGACCGGCGCTCATCGGCGGACGTCAGCGGACGTCGGCGGACGTCGGCGGGGCCGGAGCCTACGCCGCTCTTGCCCTTGCGGGGCTTGGCGTGTACTCAACTTGAATGGCGCGGCGCGCGGTTGCCTTCTGCGGAATCGCGCGGCGCGGAAGTGAGAAGGCGCTATGGATGCAGGTGCATCCGGAGACATGGAAAACCGCACGTCGGAATCCGAGGCGCCCCGCGTGGCCGTGATCGGCGCGGGCGCGTGCGACGCGCGGACCGAGGCCGTGGCCGAGGAACTCGGGCGACTGTTGGCGACCGCGGGTTACGCCGTGGTCTGCGGCGGCCTGGGCGGCGTCATGCGCGCGGCCTGTCGGGGCGCGTACAAGGCGGGCGGGCTGACCATCGGCATCCTGCCCGGTCTGGACCGCGCCGCGGCCAACGAATACGTGCGCGTGCCCGTGGTCACCGGGCTCGGCAACCTGCGCAACGGCCTGGTGGTCGCCAACGGCGACGTGGTCGTGGCCGTGGAGGGCCGGGCCGGAACCCTGTCGGAGATCGGCCTGGCGCTCAAGGCCGGGCTGCCGGTGCTGGCCCTGGGCAAATGGTCCGCACTGGACGGAGTGCGCGCCGTGGATTCGCCCCGCGCGGCCCTTGAAGCGGTGCTTGAGCTTCTGCCGCCGCCAGGACGGGCCGCCGCGGCCGGAATTCGTCGTGAACTTGAATTGAAAAAGTAAGGATTCTGATACGATGGACGTTCTATGGGCACCCTGGCGGCTGGACTACATCCTCGGCCCCAAGCCTGACGAATGCGTGTTCTGCCTGCCGGAACACACCCGCGAGGACCGCGAGCGGCTGGTGCTGCATCGCGGCGAGCACTGCTTCGTGATCATGAACAAGTTCCCCTACAACAACGGGCACCTCATGGTCACGCCCTATCGCCACCTCTCCTGCCCCACGCAGCTCACGGACGAGGAGAGCCACGAGGCCATGGACCTGATCCGCGCCTCGGTGGGCATTCTTCGGTCGCGTTTCTCGCCCCAGGGCGTGAACGTGGGGCTGAACATCGGCGAGGCGGCGGGCGCGGGCATCCGGGAGCACT
Source organism: Desulfovibrionaceae bacterium (assembly GCA_015709205.1). Classification (GTDB taxonomy): domain Bacteria; phylum Desulfobacterota; class Desulfovibrionia; order Desulfovibrionales; family Desulfovibrionaceae; genus JACCQO01. The sequence goes on along the minus strand of JACCQO010000015.1, from coordinate 43,584 downwards.
TGCATTTCCATCTCGTGCCCCGCTGGAACGGGGATTCCTCGTTCATGGCCGTGTTCTCGGAGACGCGCGTCATTCCGGAACACCTTCTCGCCACCTACGACGCCCTGCTCCCCCTGTTCCGGAAGCTGGGAACCGGGGCCTGACAGCGACCCCAACCGGAGGAACATACATGCGCTTTTTCAAGGTCTTCCTGATCGTCCTGGTCTTCTTCCTGTCCATGATCTTCTTTGTGCAGAACAACCAGGTGCTCTCCCAGACCATGTCGCTGGAACTGAATCTGTTCGTGAAGACGTGGCGGTCCATCCCGCTGCCGTTCTACTTTCTGGTGCTGGCCTCCTTCGTGGCCGGCGCGATCTTCTGTCTGGCCTACTTCCTGATCGAAAAGATGCGCCTGACCAGGGAGCTCAAGCAGTGCCGTTCCCGGCTGGCCAGCCTGGAGCAGGAGGTCAACTCCCTGCGCAACCTGCCGCTGGCGGAGAACGGATATCCCGGAATCGACGAGACGTCGCAGGGGGCCTAGCCGCGTGCGCCCTGCGCACGCCCTGTTCCCTGCGCCCGATGGCGGGGCCCGCACCGCGCGGCGGGCGGGCCCCGCATGGAGCCAGCCATGGGCCTGATGTCCTTTCTCTTCGGTGATCGTCCCAGGCGCGGCGGCCCGGAGCCGCTGCTGCCGCTGGACGGCTACGCCCCGGTGTCCCAGGACACCATGGCGGCCATCAACGAGCTGTCCCGGGTGGTCAAGAACAACCCGGACGCCGTGGAGATCTATCTCGCCCTGGGCAACCTCTACCGCTCTCACGGCGAGATCGAACGCGCCGTGCAGATCCGCAACAACCTCATCGTGCGCCCCGGCCTGGACAACCGCTTCAAGGGCCGCGCGTGGTACGAGCTGGGCCGCGACTACAAGCGCGGCGGCTTTCTGGACCGCGCGCACCACGCCTTCGAGGAGGCCCGGGGGCTGCTCGGCGACGAGGAACCCATCCTCGTGGAACTGGCCGCCCTGGCCGCCGTGGCCGGGGATTTCGAGACCGCCGCGCGCCACTACGAGCGCCTCGGCCATCGCGTGGCCCAGGCGCATTTCATGGTCCGCCGCGCGCAACAGGCCTACGCCGAGGGCGAGGAATCCGCGGCGCGGCGCTGGCTTTCGCGCGGTCTGAAGGTCTATCCCGGCTCCGTGGAAGGTTGGCTGACGCGGCTGGAACTGGCGCGCTGCGCCGGAGACTGGAACAAGGTGGGCGCGGAACTGCGCCTGGCCCTGGCCAACGTGCCGCCGGACCTCAGGTTCGTGCTTCTGGAGGAACTCATCCGCCAGACGCGCGAGACCTCGCCCCTGGACGGCCAGCCGCGCGCCTCCGGTGCGGGCTGGGAGGCGGGCGACGTGCTGTCCCTGCCCGAGGCCAAGCTCGCGGCGGGCGGCGAGGCGGATATGTGCCGCGCCGTGATCCCGGTGCTCGAGGAGCAGCCACCGGACCTGCTCCTTGAATATTACGGGGCCTGGATTTATTTGCTCTGCGGCGACGTGGAAAAGGCCAAGGGCTGGTTCGAGCGCACCCTGGTGGTCAATCCCGATTTCTGGCCCGCGCGCCTGGAACTGCTGGCCCTGGCCGCGCGCGAGCAGCCGCTGTCCTCGGTCTTCGAGGTCCAGCTCGGCTTCTTCATCGGCCAGGCGCGGCACGTGAAGCGGTTCGTGTGCCGTACCTGCGGGTTGCGCCGCGAGCAGGTCTTCTTCTCTTGCCCGCGCTGCCGCAGCTGGCATTCCATCGGCTTCCGCCTGGAACTCAGCGACTAGCGCCGGGCCGCGGCACGCCGCGGCTTCCGCGACAACGGGCCGCCGCGCGGCGGCCGCAAGCCCCCATTCCTCATGGTCCAGCAGCACGAAGCGCCCCGCAAGCTCACCCCCATGTTCGAGCAGTACTTGAGCGTCAAGCGCGAGTACCCCGATGCCCTGCTCTTCTACCGTATGGGCGACTTCTACGAGATGTTCTACGAGGACGCCGAGACCGCCGCGCGCGAGCTGTCCATCACCCTGACCTGCCGCAATCCCAACGCCGAGTTCCGCGTGCCCATGTGCGGCGTGCCGCACCATTCGGCCGAGGGCTATATCAAGAAGCTCCTGGAGCGCGGCTACAAGGTGGCCGTGTGCGACCAGATCGAGGACCCGCGCCAGGCCAAGGGGCTGGTCAAGCGCGCCGTGACCCGCGTGCGCACGCCCGGCACCGAGGTGGAGGACGACACCCTGGCGGCCAAGCGCAACAACTTCCTGGCCGCCCTGTTCTGGGACGCGGACCGCTCCGCCGGGGGCCTGGGCTGGGTGGACGTGTCCACGGGCGAATGGTCGGGCCTGCAATCCACGCGCGACGCGGATCTGTTGCAGTGGACCCTGAAGATGGCCCCCAGCGAACTGCTCCTGGCCGAAGGCGCGGAGCTGCCCCACGCCCTGGACCACGCCCTGCCCGCCTCGCTGCGCCAGGTGCTCGCCGACGTGGGCGTGCGCCTCACGCGCGTGCCCGCGCGCGCCTATTTCGACCGCGCCGGGGCCGAGAAGAAGATCCTCGCGGCCCAGGACGTGGCCGACATGGCCGTGCTGGACCTTGGCGACAAGCCCGAGCTCGTGCGCTGCCTGGGCGCGCTGCTTTCCTACCTGACCCAGACCCAGAAGCGCGAGAACATCCGCCTCTGGCAGTTCCGACCCCTGGACCTCTCCCGCCACCTGCTCCTGGACGAGGTCACGGAGCGCAACCTGGAGATCTTCCGCCGGTTGGACGGGCGGCGCGGGCCCGGCACGTTGTGGCACGTGCTCGACCGCACGCTCACGCCCATGGGCGGGCGGCTCCTGGCCGAGCGGCTGCGTCACCCCTGGCGCGAGGTGCGCCCGGTGCTCGCCTGCCAGGAGGCCGTGGCCTGGTTCTTCGGCTCCGACGGCCTGCGCGAGCGCGTGCGCGAGGCCCTGGGCACGGTCTACGACCTGGAGCGGCTCTCCACGCGCATCTGCCTGAACCGCTCGGCCCCGCGCGACTTCGTGTCCCTGCGCGCCAGCCTCGCGGCCCTGCCGCAGCTGCGCGGGATACTGGAGGAGGCCCTGGGCGCCAGCGAGGACGGCAGCGAGGGCGCTGGCCCGGCGACCGTCCCCGCCTCCCTGTCCGGGCTCCTGGCCGCCTGGGACGACCTCGACGATTTCGCGGACCTGCTCGGCCGTGCCCTGGTGGATTCCCCGCCGCCGGTGATCACCGAGGGCGGGCTGTTCCGCGCCGGGTACAGCGCCGAGCTGGACGAACTGCTGGACCTCTCCGAGCACGGCGAGGCCAAGCTTCAGGAGCTCCTGGAATCCGAGCGCGCCGCGCACGACCTGCCCAAGCTCAAGCTCGGCTTCAACCGCGTCTTCGGCTACTTCTTCGAGCTGCCCAAGGGCCAGGTCGCCCTGGCTCCGGACCACTTCATCCGCCGCCAGACCCTGGCCGCCGGGGAGCGCTACACCACCGAGGCGCTCAAGGCCCTGGAAGAGAAATTCGTCTCGGCCGAGGACAGACGCAAGTCACTGGAATACAATCTGTTCCAGGAATTGCGCAGCACCGTGGCAGGGGCGCGCGACCGCTTTGCGCACATGTCCGGCGTGCTCGCCGGGCTGGACTACTGGCAGTGCCTGGCCGACGCGGCGCGGCGCTGGAACTGGACGCGGCCCGAGGTCCACGAGGGCATCGAGATCGAGGTGCGCGCCGGGCGGCATCCGGTGGTCGAGGCCGTGCAGGGCGCGGAGTTCATCCCCAACGACCTGCGCATGGACGCGCAACGGCGCATCCTGCTCATCACCGGCCCGAACATGGCCGGAAAGTCCACGGTGCTGCGCCAGGCCGCGCTGCTCTGCATTTTGGCGCAGATCGGCTCCTTCGTGCCCGCGGCCGAGGCGCGCATCGGGCTGGCGGACCGCATCTTCTCCCGTGTGGGGGCCTCGGACAACCTGGCCCAGGGCCAGTCCACCTTCATGGTCGAGATGACCGAGACCGCGCGCATCCTGCGCCAGGCCACGCGGCGCAGCCTGGTCATTCTCGACGAGATCGGCCGGGGCACCTCGACCTTCGACGGCCTGGCCCTGGCCTGGTCCGTGGTCGAGGAGCTCTCGCGCCGCGCGCGCGGCGAGATCCGCACCCTCTTCGCCACCCACTACCACGAGCTCACGGCCCTGGAGGGCAAGGTGGACGGGGTGCGCAACATGAACATCGCCATCAAGGAATACGGTGGGGACATCGTTTTCCTGCGCCGCCTGGTGCCCGGCCCCTCGGACCGCAGCTACGGCATCGAGGTGGCCCGGCTGGCCGGGGTGCCGCGCCCCGTGGTTGCCCGCGCGCGCGAAATCCTGGGCGAGCTGGAAAAGAAGGCGCGCGAGGCCGAGGAGATCGTGGCCGAGGTCAAGGCCGCGCAGGGGCTCCTGCCGGGCTTCGAGCCCGCCGGGCCCACTGGGGACCGGGCCGGAGAGGTTCGCGAGCACCCGGTGGTCGAGGAACTGCGGCGGCTGGAGCCGGACAACCTGACGCCCATGGAGGCCCTGGCCCTCCTGGCCCGTTTCAAGCGCGAGGTCGGGGAGTGAGATGATGCGACGTTTCGTTCGGTTCGCCGTGGCGGCGCTGGTTCTGTTCGGCGCGGCGCTGCTGGCCGCGGGATGCGGCAAGAAGGATTGGCCGCATCCGCAGTCCGAGAGCGAGGAATTCAAGTGGAATTCCGTGTCCGGCTACGTGGACGACGGCTGCCTGGTGGTCGCGGCCGGCGTGGGCGGAGCCTGGCGCAACTTGTCCCTGGTCGCCTTGGAGCTTTCCGGCGAGACGGACTGCCTGGGGTGTCCCTTCAACCCGGACAAGCGGCTGGAGATTCGGCGCGATTCCAAGGCGTTCACCGCGCAGGGACCGCAGTTTAGGCTGCGCTACTGCCCGGACGCGCCGCGCGACGTGTTCCGCTGGCGCGTCGTGGGCCGCAATCTGCTCTCCTCCCTGGGCGACGTGCCCTCCAAGGTCATCGTGACCCGTGCGCCGAGGCCCACGGAGAAAAATGCCACGGAAAAAAATGCCACGGAGAAAAGTGCCGTGAACAAGGACGGCGAAGCCCAGGCCCAGCAGCAGGACATGCTGCCCCAGGACATGCCGCCGGACGCACGGCTTGAAGCCGCGCCCGCCGCGCCCTAGGAGGCCTTTTCGGGCCTCGCCCGCGGCCGTTGCGCGCCTCTGGACAAAGCGGGCCCAAGACTTTAGGAAGGCGTTTGCCGCACCGCTTCGATCCCGATTCCCTCAAGCGCATTCGTCCATCCCAAGGAGAATCTTTGCATGCACCATTTCGAATACAAGGACGGCGTGCTCCACGCCGAGAACGTCCCCGTGCCCGAGCTGGCGCGCACCTACGGGACCCCGCTCTACGTCTACTCCGAAGCCACGCTCAGGCGGCACTTCGAGGCCTTCGATTCGGCCTTCTCCTGCCCGCACATGACCTGCTACTCGGTCAAGGCCAATTCCAACCTGCGCGTGCTCTCCCTGCTCGGCTCCATGGGCGCGGGCATGGACATCGTCTCCGGCGGCGAACTCTACCGCGCCCGCAAGGCCGGGGTGGCCACGGACAAGATCGTCTATTCCGGCGTGGGCAAGCGCGACGAGGAGATCCGCGAGGCCCTGACCGCGGGCATCCTGATGTTCAACGTGGAGTCCGAGGCCGAGCTGGCGCGCATCGGCGCCATTGCCCGCGACATGGGCACCACGGCGCGCATCAGCCTGCGCATCAACCCGGACGTGGACCCCAAGACCCACCCCTACGTGGCCACGGGGCTGAAGAAGAGCAAGTTCGGCCTGGACATGGAGACCTCCCTGGCCGCCTACCAGGCCGCGCGGGACATGGAGGGCGTGGAGCCCGTGGGCATCGACTGCCACATCGGCTCGCAGCTGACGACCATCGATCCCTTCATGGAGGCCTTGGACAAGATCATGCACTTCCGGGCGCGCCTGGCCGACCTGGGCGTGGCCATCCGCTACCTGGACCTGGGCGGCGGCCTGGGCATCACCTACGACGAGGAGACCCCGCCGCATCCGCGCGAGTTCGGCGCGGCCGTGTCCAAGGTGCTCGCGGGCACGGACCTGACCCTGATCCTGGAGCCCGGGCGCGTCATCGTGGGCAACGCGGGCATCCTGGTGACGCGCGTGACCTACGTCAAGGACACGCCCAGCAAGCATTTCGTCATCGTGGACGCGGCCATGAACGACCTCATCCGTCCCTCGCTCTACGGCTCCTTCCATCGCATCGCCGAGGTGGAGCCCAAGCAGCGGCCGGTGCTGAACGTGGACGTGGTCGGCCCGATCTGCGAGTCCGGCGATTTTCTGGCCCGCGATCGCGAGCTGCCGACCGTGGAGGCCGGGGAGTACTTGGCCGCCTTTTCGGCCGGGGCCTACGGCTTCGTGATGAGCTCGCAGTACAACTCACGCCCGCGCGCGGCCGAGGTGCTGGTGAGCGGCGATGCCGCAATCCTGGCCCGGCGCCGCGAAAGCTATGAGGACCTGGTGGCCCTGGAACTGTAGCTGGCCGGTTTCATGGAAAAAGGAAGCCGCCCCGTTCGGGGCGGCTTTTTTTATGGACGGAATGAAAGGCCGTCACTCCTGCAGGGCCGGGGCGCGTTCGATTTCGGCCAGCAGGGGGCGCAACTCGTCCAGGCCCCGCAGCACGGCCGTCCCGTCGCGGTCCTTGACGGCCTGTTCCAGGGTCACGGCGCGGCGGTTGAAGCGCTGGGCCCCGATGGTCGCGGAGGTGCCCTTGAGGGTGTGGGCGTGGATGGCGGCCTGGTCCCAGTTGCCGTCGTCCGCGGCCATGGAGAGCTTGTCCATCTCCAGGGGCGTGGCCTTGAGAAAGAGGTCGAAGAGCTTGTCCAGCAGGGGCCGGTTGCCGTTGAGCCGCCCCAGCGCGCCCTGCACGTCCAGCACGGCGTCGGCAGGATTCTCGGGGGCCGTCGCACTCGTGGGGGGCGGGGGCCCGGCGGGTTTCCCGGAGCCGGAAGCGTCTTTTCCCGCGCCCGGGTCCGCGCCCGGTCCGGCCGGACGCGGCGTGCGCTCCACCACTTCGGCCTCCTCGGCCTCGCGCACCACGCGGCCGATTTCCGCAGCCATGGTCGCCAGGTCCAGGGGCTTGGCCAGGTACCCGTTCATGCCCGCGCGCAAAAAGCGTTCGCGGTCGCCCTTCATGGCGTGGGCGGTCATGGCCACGATGGGCACGTCGGGGTTGCGCACGCCGTGCGCGCCGGAGCGCACCGCCCGGGTGGCGCTGATGCCGTCCATGACCGGCATCTGCACGTCCATGAGGACCACGTCGAAATCGCGCCTTCCGAGCCGCCACAGGGCCTCGTCGCCGTTGGCCGCCTCCACCACCTCGTGCCCCAGGTCCGCGAGCACGGTGGTGGCCAGCTCGCGGTTGAGCTCGTTGTCCTCCACCAGGAGCACGGACAGGGCGCGTCCGGGGGACTGCTCCGCAACGGGGGCCGGGGGCGGCGGCACCTGGGCCGGGTCGCCCACGGGCATGTGGATGGTGAAGCTGAAGGAACTGCCCTCGCCCGGCGCGCTTTCCAGGTCGATGCGCCCGCCCATGAGCTGCACGAGGTGGGAACTGATGGTCAGCCCCAGCCCCGTGCCGCCGTACTGGCGGGTCACGCTGTCGTCCACCTGGCTGAAGCTCTCGAAGATGTCCTGCTGCTTGTCGCGCGGCACGCCGATGCCCGTGTCGCAGACCGAAAAGCGCAACGGCACGCCGTTCGCGTCGGCCTCGCCGTCCACGGTCACGCCCACGTCGATGCCGCCCTCTTCCGTGAACTTCACGGCGTTGCCCATCAGGTTGACCAGGATCTGGCGCAGTCGCATGGGATCGCCGACCACGTGGCGCGGCACGCCGTCGCCCAGGGTGGTCTTGAGCCAGAGCCGTTTGGCGCGGGCCTGCTGTTCGTGGATGCGCAGGGCCGAGGCCAGGGTCGCGGGCAGGTCGAAGTGGATGCGCTCCAGGGTCAGCTTGCGCGCCTCCACCTTGGAGTAGTCGAGGATGTCGTTGATGATCGTGAGCAGCGCGTTGCCCGCCTCGCGGACCATCTCCAGGTAGTGCCGCCGCCGCTCGCCGTCGGTGGCGGAAAGCGCCAGCTCGGTCATGCCCATGACCGCGTTCATGGGCGTGCGGATCTCGTGGCTCATGTTGGCCAGGAACGAGGACTTGGCGCGCACGGCCGCGCTGGCGCGGTGCATGGCCTCCTTGAGGGCCAACTCGGTGCGCTTGTGCTCCTCGATCTCCTGGGTCAGGGAGCGGTTGGCCGCCTCCAGTTCGCCGGTGCGCCGCTGCACCGTCTCCTCCAGGCCGCGCTGGGTGGCCAGGAGCTCGGCCTCGGCCTTCTTGCGCAGGGTGATGTCGATGCCCAGGATGGCCGCCAGGGGCGAGCCGTCGATGTCGGTCATGGGGTGGCAGTGCATGCGGAAGGTCCGGCCGTCCTCCTGGTTGGTCCATTCCCATTCGCAGGGCTTGCCCTCGGAGAACAGCCCGGGCGGCGGGCACAGGCCGCAGGCCGTGGGGCAGGCGTCGATCAGCTCGTTGCAGAGCTTGCCCTCGGGGCGGCCGAAGTAGCGCTTGAAGGTGCGGTTGGAGTAGCGGATGGTGCGGTCCTCGGCGGCGAGATAGAAGAAGCCGGGGAGCGACTCCATGAAGAATATCTGGCGCTGCTGCTCGCGGCGCAGCTTCTGGTCCGAGCGGCGCACGTGGGTGATGTCCGTGCTGACCACGCTGACGTAGCGCACCGCGCCGTCCGGCCCGGCGTGCGGGGTCAGGCGGTGGGCGAAGGTGCGGTTGTCGGTCTCGTCCTCGAAGCGCACCTTGCGGCGGCGGCGCACGGCGTCGGCCAGCAGCGCGCGGCGCGCACCGGCCAACTCGTCGGGGAGGAACTCGAAGATGCTGTGGCCCACGAGCGCGCTCCTGGAGCGCATGCCCATCCAGAACCCGGCCGTGCGGTTGGCCGCGAGCACGACGCCCACAGGGGACAGGAACAGGACCGACTCGTCCAGGGAGTCGGCCAGATCGGCGAGCATGCGCTCGGCGTCGATGTCCGGCGGGGCCTTGTCGGCAATCTCTTTCATTGTTGCATCCTTGCCTGTGGGCACTGCCAATTAGGCCTTCAGTATGCGGCTTCGTCCCCCCGCTGTCCACAGGGCGGGAGCAAAAAATAACGGCCCTTGAGCCCCCGGCCCGGCGGGCAAAAAAAAAGCGGCCCCGGAGGGCCGCTGCAGGGCGCGCGCGCCTAGACTTTCTCGAAGTATTCCTTCTCCGCCCCACACTTGGGGCAGGTCCAGTCGTCGGGCAGGTCCTCGAAGGGGGTTCCGGCCGGGATGTTGTTCTCGGCGTCGCCTTCGGCGGGATCGTACACGTAGCCGCAGGGGCATTCCCATTTGTCCATGACAGTGGCCTCCGAAACGGGTGTTGATGGGGTTCTGCCGGAGTCGGCTCAGTCGGCCGCGGCCAGCAGTTCCTTGACGACCCGGGCCAGTTCCCGGGTGTCGATGGGTTTGGAAAAGGTCCGCGCCACGCCGTAGATGTCCGCCAGTTCCAGCACGGAGCCGGGGTTGAAGGCCTCGCCGCCGGAAATGGCGATGACGCGGTGGCCGGGCTTGGTCACCAGTTCGCCGATGACCTCCAGCCCGCCGCGGCCGGGCAGGAAGATGTCCACGATGCTCAGGTCCACGTCCCGGGTCGCGAACAGGCCCAGGGCCGTGTCGCCGTCTTCTGCGGTAAGCACTTCGTGGCCGTCGGCTTCGAGCACGCTCTTGAGCAGCTCGCGGATGATCGGCGCATCGTCGATGACGAGGATCAGGCCCATGTCGCGTCGTTTCCTTTTTGTGCTCGGTCGGGCTTCCCGGGCTCGGGCTCAGCGGGTTTCCGCGCAGGCGCACGTCCTTTGGGCGTCGCAGGGGTCGGGCTGTTCCCTCCCCCCGGATTCTTCAAGACGTAGCGGCGATCCAGGGGCAAGTCAATGGTAACGAAACGGTCCTCATGGCGCGGCCCAGCGCGGCCCGACGCCGACGGACGGGGTCAGTAATCGCCCAGGAAGCGCAGGGCCTCGCGCACGCGGGCCTTGAGCGCGTGCAACCGGGCATGGCGGTCCTCGTCGGCCGTCGTGCAGGCGCCTTCCAGGGCCAACGCCGCCAGGCGCACGGGCTCCAGCCCCAGAGTGGCGGCCGCTCCCTTGACCTTGTGCGCCAGCCGCGCGGCCGTGGTCAGGTCGTCGCGGTTCAGGGCGCGCGTGATTTCCGTCAGGTCCGCGGGCGTGTCCGTGATGAACACGGCGTCGAGCTTGCCCAGGAGGTCGCGGTTGCCGCCGATGAGCGCCAGGGCCTTGTCGCGGTGCTCGCGCAGGCTCGCGTCCCGGGGAACTTCGTCCTCGTCGGCGTCGGCCGCGCGGCCCGCCCCCCCGCGCGGCGGCTCGATGCGCGGCGCGCCGATGGGCGGCCCCTCCGCACAGGAAGCGGCGGCCAGGACTTTGCCCGGCAGGAGCCGGCACATGGCCTGCACGAGCACGGCGAAGTCGATGGGCTTGGACACGTACTCGTCCATGCCCGCCTCCATGAAGCGCGCGCGGTCGCCCTTGAGGGCGTGGGCCGTGAGCGCGACGACCGGGATGTCGCGGGGGCAGGCCAGCGCGGCGTCGGAGCGGATGTGTGCCGTGGCCGTGACGCCGTCCATTTCCGGCATCTGGATGTCCATGAGGATCAGGTCGAAGCTGCGCGTCTTGAGGATTTCCAGGGCCTCGAGGCCGTTTTCCGCGCTGGTGACCGTGTGCCCCCGGCCGGAGAGGAAGATGGTCGCCAGGTCGCGGTTCAGGGCGCTGTCCTCCACCAGGAGGATTTCCAGCGGCTCCAGGCTCGGGGCCTTGAGCCAGGCGTCGCCGCCCAGGTCGCCGATCAGGCCTCCGCCCAGGCCGAAGGACGGTGTGGGACAGGCCGCGTCGTCGGCCACGGTGCGGAAGGGCAGCTCCACCAGGAAGGCCGAGCCCCGGCCGACGGTGCTGGTCACGGAGATGGCCCCGCCGAGCTGGCCGGCCAGGTAGCGGCAGATGGCCAGCCCCAGGCCGGTGCCGCCGTAGCGCCGGGAGATGGAGTCGTCGGCCTGCTTGAAGCTCTCGAAGATGATCTCCCGGCTGGCCTCGGGGATGCCGATGCCCGTATCCGCCACCGTGATCTCCAGGTGGGCGGTGTCGCCGGGAGCCGCGGGCGCTGGCTGGTCCGCGGCCAGGGCCGCCGTCACGCGCACGGAGCCCTCGGCCGTGAACTTGACGGCGTTGGCCAGCAGGTTCTGCAATATCTGGCGGCAGGAAAGCGCGTCGCCGTGGAGCCGCAGCGGCACGTCGGGCGCGGCCTCCACGGTCATTTCCAGCCCCTTGCGCTCGGCCTGGAAGGAGTGCATGGCCGCGGCCTCGCGGAGCACGTCGCGGATGGAGAACACGGTCTCGTCCGTCTCCAGCCTGGAGGCCTCGATCTTGGAGTGGTCGAGGATGTCGTTGATGACCGTGTTCAGGCCGGTCCCGGCCTCCTTGATGCGCTCCAGGTAGGGGCGCGGGTCCACGGTGCCGAAGCCGTGCAGGGTCAGGTCCGTCAGCCCGAGAATGGCGTTGAGCGGCGTGCGGATCTCGTGGCTCATGGACGCCAGGAAGTCGGACTTGGCCTTGGTGGCCTCCTCGGCCTCGCGCCGCGCGCGCTTGAGCTTGGCTTCGGTGCGCTTGCGCTGGGCGATCTCGCGCCGCAGCAGCTCGTTGGCCTCCTCAAGATCGTGGGTGCGCTGGCGCACGCGCGTTTCCAGCTCGTGGCGCGTGTAGAGCAGCCGGTCCACGGCCTTCTTGCGCTCGGTCACGTCGCGGGCCACGGCCACCAGGCCGAGCAGCGCGCCGTCCGCGGCCCGCAGCGGCGTGCGCACGGTCTCCACCCAGGCGGTGCGGTCGCCGTTGACCACGACCTCCTCGGCCACCTTGCGCTGGCCCGTGCTCAGCACCTCCTGGTCGTGGTCCAGGAACACCTGGGCCAGGTCCTCGCCCCACACGGATTGCGCGGTGCGGCCCACCAGGTCCTCGCCCTCCAGCCGCCAGGCGTGCACGAACGGTTCGTTGACCGCGATGAAGCGCCCTTCCCTGTCCACGGCCCAGGCGATGTCGGAGATGGAGTCGAGCATGTGCTGCTGGAAGCGGATGGACTCGCCGTCGAGCTCCTCGGCGATCTTCTGCTCGGTGATGTCGGACACGGCCACGGTGGCGCCTCGGAAGACCTCGTCGTCGCACCAGGGCGTGAGCGCCAGGGAGCACCACACGGGCGTGCCGCCGGAGCGCACCATGCGCAGTTCGCAGTGCAGGGCCTCGCCCCCCATGCAGGTGCGGAAATGCTGCTCCAGGCCGGCGCGGTCCGAGGCGTGGATGAAATCGAGCAGCGGGCGGCCCAGGACCGCGGCGGGCTCCAGTCGCAGCAGGCGCGCCATGCGGCCGTTGAGGAAGGAGACGCAGCCGGACGTGTCCAGGGCGCAGATGCCCAGCACCGAGTATTCCACGATGCTGCGCAGCCGTTCCCGGGTGGCCTGCTGCTGGGGCTCCGGTTCGGCGGTGCCCGGGGCGGCGTCGTGGAGCAGGACCAGCAGGGTCGGCTCCCCTTCCCAGGCGGCCCGGCGCACGGTCGCGCGCGCGGAGCGGTGCGCGCCCTCGCGGCCGGGCAGGTCCAGGAGCGCGTCCGCGTCCGGCAGGCGCGGGAGGTCGGGCGTGGTGCCGAGCAGGGCCGCGGGGGAACGGCCGAGGAAGCGTTCCGCGGCCGGATTGGCGTGGAGCACCACGCCCTGCTCCGAGAGGACCAGGGCGCCGTCGGCCAGGGAGTCCAGCAGGCTGCGGGCGCTCGCGCCGTCCGTCTGGGGCCGGTCGGGCGCATGTGAGCCTGCAGGCGCGGCCGTCGAGCTTTTGCCCCCCGCCCCGCGGGAAGGCTTGCGGACCGGTGCGGCCCCCTGGACCGTGGCCGCGGCGCGGGACGAACGGCCCGACGGGCGGCCGGAAGCGGGACCGGCCGAGCGCGCCGGTTGCGTGGTGCTGCGGGTGTTCTTGGACGCCATTGCTGCCCCGGAAACGAGAACTGTCCGTGCGGACCCGGGTCGGGGCACGGACGTTCGGCGACTGTAGCGTGGCGACGGAGGCGGGTCAACGCGGCGGGCGCGTCGGGGTGCCCGGTACGCCATCCGGGCGCGGGCGAAAAAAAAGTCCCGGCCGAACGGCCGGGACTTCTATGAACGATGGTGCCGAAGGGGGGACTCGAACCCCCACGGACGTTGGTCCACTACCCCCTCAAGATAGCGTGTCTACCAGTTCCACCACTTCGGCCCAAATTTCTTCTACTTCTTTTCCCCCTGCTCCTGGGCCGGAGCCGGAGCCTCCTGCGCCGCGGCGGGAGCCTGCTGTTCGGCCGGAGCTGCTGCGTCGGCCTTCTGCTCGGCGGGCGCGGTCTCCTCGATCTGCACGGCCGGGGCCTTCTTCTCCACGGGTTCCGTGGTCTCCATGATGCTGCCGGAGTGCGAGGTGCGGGGCGCGCTGGTCATCATGTTGTAGGTCAGCGACGTGATCAGGAAAACCGTGGCCACGATGGCGGTCAGCTTGACCAGCAGGCCGCCCGCGCCGGAACTGCCGAAGACCGAACTGCTGCCGCCGCCGAAGATGACCCCCATGCCTTCCTTGCCGGACTGCAGCAGGACCAGGCAGATGAGGACGATGCAGGCGATGACGTGCAGGGTCAGGACAAAGGCTTGCAATTCAGAGCTCCTTGGGCGTTTTCACGCAGGTGGGGATCAGGCCGTGACGATGCGGCTGAAACTACTCGCCTGCAAGGAAGCGCCACCTACCAATACTCCGCCGACATTGTCAAGAGAAATAATTTCGCCGGTGTTTTCGGGCTTCACGCTGCCGCCGTAGAGGATGCGAATTTCCGCACCGTGCGAGGGAAGCAGTTTTTCAAGCTCGGCGCGCACATAGGCATGCGCGGCCAGGATGTCGGCGGGCCCTGCCACCTCGCCGGTGCCGATGGCCCAGACGGGTTCGTAGGCCACGGCCAGACGCTCGGGGCCGATGTCCTTGGCCACGTCGGCCAACCCGGCGGCCAGGTGCCCGGTGAGCACCTCTTCGAGCCTGCCCGCCCTGCGTTCCTCGATCGTCTCGCCGATGCACAGGCAGACGTTCAGCCCAGCGTCGAGGGCAAAGGCGGTCTTGGCTCCCACGAACTCGTTGGCCTCGCCGAGCACGTGGCGGCGCTCGGAATGGCCCGTGAGCGCCCAGGTGCAGCCCAGGTCCAGGAGCATGGCGGGCGCGATCTCGCCCGTGAACGCGCCCTCGGCGGCCGGATAGAGGTCCTGTCCGCCCACGGAGAAGCCCGCGCGCCCGGCAAAGGCCCCGGCCACGCCCGCGATGGCCGTGAACGGCGGAAACACCAGCACCTCGCGGTCCGCGGGCAGTTCGCCCAGGGCCGCGGCCAGCTCCCGGGCCGTGTCCGTGGCCTGGCCCAGGGTCTTGTACATCTTCCAGTTGGCGGACATGAGTTTCTTCATGGAATCGGCTCCTTGGCTGGAGGGTTGTGCCGTTGGCCCGCGGGCGGGCGTCCGGCCCCCGCGGTCTCGTTTTCGCTCGTTGCTGCGCTGGGCTGCGCTCCGGCGGCGCGCCGCGCGTCGAAGGCCACCTCGCCGTCCAGGTCGCGGCACAGGACCAGGGCGTCCTCGCCCGTGTCCGTGTAGTAGCCAGCGCGCACGCCGGCGTGCTCGAACCCGAACCCGGCGTAAAGGGTCCGGGCGGGCGCATTGGAGCGCCGCACCTCCAGGAAGGCCCGGCGTACGCCCATGCGCCGGGCGATGCCCAGGACCAGGCCCAGGAGGCGTCGGCCCGCGCCCCTGCGGCGGTGCGCCGGGGCCACGCCGATGTTCAGGATTTCCATCTCGTCGGCCGCATGGTAGAAGGCCATGTACGCCAGCAGGTCGCCGTTCGCCTTGAGCCCGAAGAGATGAAAGATCTTCTGTTGCAGGGCAAGGTTGAACTGCTTTTCGTTCCAGGGCGTGGAAAAGCAGGCGCGTTCCAGTTCCAGCACCTGGCCGAGGTCGCTTTGGGTCAGGCGCGCGAACTCGGCCCGGGCCACGGCCTCGGCCGTGAGGCCGTCCAGCCCCGCCCCGTCCCGTTTCGCGCGGCCCGGCTCGTGCTTTTCTGCGTCCATCCCCGGAGTGTAGCGCCATGTCGCAAAAAAATCCAAACATCTCTGTGCCCCTCTTCCCGAGACAGGCGGCGGACGCGGCCCTGGCCCGCGTTTCCTCGATCCTGGCGGGCGGCGTTTCCGGCGCGGCCGGGTCCGGCGGCGCGGAGCGGGTCGAGGTGGTCGATGCCCGGGACCGGCCCGTGGCCATGCTGCCCCTGGAGGAGGTCCACCGCCAGGGCTTGGGTCACCGCGCGGTCATCGTGCTGCTCTACGACGCGCGCGGGCGGCTTTATCTGCGCAAGCGCGGGCCCGGGCGGCGGCTGTTCCCCGGCCGCTGGGACGTTTCGGCCGCGGGCCACGTGCGCGTCGGAGAGTCGCGCGAGGAGGCCGCGCATCGACACCTGGAGCGCGACCTGGGCGTGCGCGCGTCGCGCCTGACCCTGCGCATGGCCGTGCCCGCCTCCACGGCCACGGGCAACGAGTTCGTGACGCTGTACGCCGCCGTGCGCGTGCGCGAGGTGCCCGCGTCCGCCGCAAGCGAGGACGGCATGTTCGTGGACCGCGACGAACTGGCCTATCTGGCGGAACAGTGCCGCGACCTGCTCACTCCGGCCCTGGTGCACTGCTGGGAGACCGGCCTGGTCTTCCCGCCTTCAAGCCTGCCGTAGGCCATTGCGACGCACCCTGCCCGGCAGTGTTGGTAAGATGGAACGGCAAAGACCCGGAGCACGACGCCCCGGGCTTTTTTCTTTAGGCTCGGTTGGTTGCGGGAAAGGGAAGGTTAAAGCTCAAGCAGCGCTTCAAGGGCGTCGTGCACGCGGCCGTTGCTGGCCAGGAGCGTGGGCGCGCCGGGGTAGTACGGCTCGGCCGGGGCGAAGCGCGTCACGCGGCCGCCCGCCTCCTCCACCAGCAGCCAGCCCGCGGCCGTGTCCCAGGGCTTGAGGCTGGTTTCGTAGAAGGCGTCCATGCGGCCGCAGGCCGTGTAGGCCAGGTCCGTGGCCGCCGAGCCCATGCGCCGCACCCCGCGCGCCACGGGCAGCACCCGGGCCAACCGTGCCACGATGTCCGCGCACTCCTCCCGGATGCCGTAGGGAAAGCCCGTGGCCACCAGGGCCTGCTCCAGGTCCCCGGTCTCGGTGACGTGGATGCGCTCGGCCCCGGCCAGGCGCGGGGCCGGGGCGGTCCAGGCCCCCTTGCCGCGCACGGCCCAGAAGGTTTCGTGCAGGATCGGCAGGCTGACGACTCCGAGGCAAATGCCCTCCCCGTCCCAGAGGCCCACGCTGGTGGCCACCACGGGCAG
This sequence comes from Desulfovibrionaceae bacterium, assembly GCA_015709205.1. GTDB lineage: Bacteria > Desulfobacterota > Desulfovibrionia > Desulfovibrionales > Desulfovibrionaceae > JACCQO01. The sequence goes on along the minus strand of JACCQO010000015.1, from coordinate 27,057 downwards.
CTTGTGCGCGAAGTTGGTGGTCCCGTCCAGCGGGTCCACGATCCAGGTGGCCGCGCCCAGCTCCGCGCCGGGTGCTGACTCTTCGGCCAGCATGGTGGAGCCCGGCAACAGGCGCGTCAGGCGCGCGGTCAGCTCGCGCTCCACGGTCACGTCGGTTTCGGTGACCAGGTCGATGCGGCCCTTGAGGCGCACGTGGCGCGGCTTGTCCCAGTGGTCGCGGACTATGGCGTCCGTGGCCGCCACGGCGGCCAGGACCTCCGGCAGCAGCCGGGAGGGATCCGGGGTGGTCATGCTTTTGCTCCTTAGCTGCATTCCAGAAAAAAGCGCGCTACTGCGCGGCCCCGGCCGGCTCCGGCGCACGAAAAAGCGGCCCGCAGGCCGCTTTCCGATTGATGATGCCACCGCTGCCGGTCAGTTGATGTAGACCCGTTCGAAAAAGGCCCTGTCCGACAGGGTGCGGCCCGTGCCGCGCACCACGGTGGTCAGCGGGTCCTCGTCGATGCGTACCTTGAGGTTGGTGGCCTCGGCGATGAGCCGGTCCAACCCCTTGAGGAGCGAGCCGCCGCCCGCGAGCAGCAGGCCGGTCTCGCCGATGTCCGCCGCCAGCTCGGGCGGGGTGCGCTCCAGGGCCTTCTTCACGGCCAGGACGATGGCCTGCACCGGGTCGTTGAGCGCCGCGCGCACCTGGGCGTCGCCCACCTCGATGGACTTGGGCGTGCCGCTGACGATGTCGCGGCCCGAAACCTCCATGGTCATGGGCTGGGCGGGCGGATAGGCGGTGCCGATGCGCATCTTGACGCGCTCGGCCGTGTTCTCGCCGATGAGCAGCTTGAACTCGTCCTGGAAGAAGCGCTGCACGGCCTCGTTCATCTCGTCCCCGGCCACACGCACGGACTCGGCGTAGGCGATGGAGCTCATGGTGATGACCGCGACCTCGGAGGTGCCGCCGCCGATGTCCAGGACCATGTTGCCCTTGGGTTCGTGGATGGGCAGGTCCGCGCCGATGGCCGCGGCCATGGGCTCCTCCACGAGGCGGACCTCGCGGGTGCCCGCGGTGATGGCCGCCTCGATGACCGCGCGCTTTTCCACCTGGGTGATGCCCGTGGGCACGCAGATGACGATGGAGGGCTTGACGAAGCGCATGCCCTTGATGGTCTTCTCGATGAAGTAGGAGATCATCTTCTTGGTGACCTCGAAGTCGGCGATGACGCCGTCCTTCATGGGCCGGATGGCGGTGATGCGCTGCGGGGTGCGGCCGAGGTATTCCTTGGCCTCTTTGCCCACCGCGAGCACCGCGCCGGTGACGTTGTCCATGGCCACCACCGAGGGCTCGTTGAGCACGATGCCCTCGTTCTGGGTGTAGAGCAGCGAATTGGCCGTGCCCAGGTCCATGGCCAGGTCTTTGCCCAGGAAGGAGAAAAGTCGGCTAAACAGGCTCATCCGGGTCCTTCTCTTGCGGTTTCTTGGACGGCTCTTTTGGGGGCTTGGCCAGGGCTTCGCCAAGTTTGCTTCGTAGATACAGGTTTTCGAGGAAAAGTGAAAGGTAGTCCGCCGCCGCGGCCACAAACGACTTGAGCTCCTCGTCGTAGCCGCCGGGCTCCTGGCAGGCCAGGCCGAGCACGCCGCGCGTCTCGCCGCGCACGGCCACGGGCAGGCAGATGACGCGGTTGTAGGCGCGGGTCTTCACGTCGCGGGCAAAGAGCGGCGAACCCGCCCCGGCGGGTTCCTTCTCCCCGGCGAACACGGGCTGGCCGTTGCGGAAGACCCAGCCCACCAGGCCGCTGCCCAGGTCGAAGCGGCGGTCGTGGTGTTCGTTGTCGAAGAGCTTCTCGTTCCAGCCCTCGAGGTAGTACTTCTCGTCCCACTCCTCGCGCACGGCGAAGAAGGCATGGCCGAAACGGGCGGATTCCGCAAGCAGGGCCAGATAGGCGTCCAGGAAGCGGTTCCAGCGGCCGATCTTGGACCGCAGGCCCTGCACGGCGCGCAGCGCGCCGTAGTAGCGGCACTGGTCCATGCTCTCGTGCACGCGGCAGCACTGGTCGCTCATGTCCTGCACCAGGTCGGCGAAGAGGTGCAGGATCTTCTGGTCCTTGTCGCTGAAGGAATAGGTGCGCTTGGAGTCCAGGCACAGGGCCCCGCCGCCGCGCAGCGGGCAGCCGAGAAAGGCCTTGATCGTGGCCTCTTCGTTGCTGGTGTAGTAGCCCAGCAGGCTCTTGCTCTGGTCGAAGTTGTTGACGAGCAGCGGCTTGTTGTTCTTGACGATCCAGCCGACGAGCCCCTTGCCGGGGGCCAGGGTGGTCTCCGGCGAGATTTTGTCGCCCAGGCTGAAGACCGAGGCCAGGCGCACGTCCGTCGCTCCGCTTCCGGCGGCGCGCGCGTCGCGCCCGGCGGCGGGCAGGAAGAGCACGGCGGAGTAGGCGTCGAAGACGCTGCAGACGATGCCCAGGATGCGCTGGAGATAGGTGCTGTCGTTCATGGTGCGGTGGCGCTCCGGCGCCGGGTGCTCCGGCGTCGCGTCCCTGCGGGAAGGGATCGGCCGGAAGGCCCGGCCCGAGCCTGTCCCGGGGGGCGCGGTTCCACGCAAGAGGTATCAGGCCCGGCCTCCGGAGTCCATACGATTGGCGGAAAATGTCCCGGGCCGGACCTGGCCCGCCGTCACAATGTCCCACAATTATTGGTCTTTTTTTTACGGACCATCCCGGGAGGACGGAGGGGGGGATTCGCTTGTAACAAGGTGGAATTTCATGTAATACGAAACCATGGCGGATGTTCTGGAGGTCGGGCCCGGGATTTGGGCCCCGTCCCGGGACTCTTCCGGGTTCCGGACCGGTCTGGCGGGAGCCCCGCGCTGGCGTGGGGCGGGCGGCCAGGATCGGCGGAATGCGAGAATACACGGCGGCTGGTGCGGTCGGGGAGCGATAGAGGGGGGCTGTGAAGGGCGCGATGACCATCGACTGGAAAAAGGCGTTTTGCCGTTGCAAACGATTTTCGGGCAAGGGTCCGCACGCCCATGCGGAGCCCCTGACCCTCGCCACCCTGGCCGAGCTCAAGGGCTACCTGGATTGCGTGCACATCCGCCACTGTCTGCTCAAGCCTTACGCCGAGCAGGAAAAGTATCCCCTGGTGGAGGCGCGCGAACTGCTGCCCTCCTTTGACGCCGACGTCTATGAGCACACCGGCCTGCCCGGGTTCAGCCTCGTGGCCCTGGAGCGCCCTCTGCGGGCCTTTCAGGAAATCTTCCAGTACGACATCCTGCACGGCCTGATCAGCCAGGGCGCCGTGCCCGCCAGCGAGGCCTGCCCCCTGGAGCAGACGGTCATCGAGCAGAATCTCGCGCGCGTGCGCGACCGGCTGCCGCGCGCCCTGCACGACGAGTTCGCCGCGCGCTTCGGCGCCGTGGACTTCACGGACCTGGAGCAGTACCCGGACCTGCTGCCCTTCCTCCTGACCATGGACCGCGGCCAGGTCATCAGCCTGGACAGCTACGGGAACTTCTTCCTCTCCGGCACCTACGCCTCCTTTCCCTCGGACCTGGACACGGAGATCAAGCGCTTCGGCGTGCGCATCGGTAAGTTCGCCGTGGGCGACGACGGGCGCTACGAACGCAACCGCGATTTCGTCTACCAGTACCTCATGGAGCTCTACGGCTTCCCCATCGTCTCCGAGCGGCGCACCTCCGCGGCGCTGTTCGCGCGGCGGCTGCACAAGCTGGGCGAAGCCTTCCTCATCCGCGTGCTCGGCCAGTCGGACCGCACGCTCACGACCATCTTCTCCGACCCGAACCGGGCCGCGTCCTATCCGCTGGTGGAGAAGATCGCCCTGGTCAGCGTGGACGAGGACCAGAAGGACGTGCTGCGCTTCCTCAAGGAGGGCGGCTACTTCGTGGACGCGCGCAAGCGCGTGGTCATCGTGCGCGTGCGCTACCGCCAGCACAGGTTCAACCCCAACAACGTACGTCAGGACCGCGCCCTTTCCGTGGCCTGGCAGGAGGTCGTGCATCCCTTCACGGGGCGCGCGGCCGCGGACCTGAACATCATCAAGGACGCCACGAACATGTTCCTGCGCCTCAACGACATCGTGCGCGGGGAGTTCACGGGGCGCATCGTCTACAAGCGCCACGAGGTGGTGGAGAACACCGAGACCGACGAGAAGCGGCTGAAGTTCCTGTATTCCTGGCTCTCCAAGCACCAGCGGCGGATCATCGGCTATTCCGACGAGTTCTATGCCAACGTGGTCAAGGTGCTGGACAACTACCTGCTCAACCCGGACAAGGCCGAGGCGCTGATGGCCCAGGGCGAGCTGTTCCAGGAGGTCTGGGAAAAGTACAGCTACATCCGCCAGGCAAGGAAAGCGAAATATCTTGAGGATCTGGAGGAACGCGTGGTGCGCGGCAAGCGCATCGGCCACCTGGAGGCCCTCAAGCAGGCCGCGGCCCTGCTCAACGACCTGCGCTTCGAGATCGTGGACTACTTCGACGAGCTGGTGGCCCAGGTCATCGGCACGGGCGAGGCCATGCTCGAAAACGCCTATCTCGTGCGCACCTACATGGAGCGCAAGGACGACGACCTGACGGCCTACGGGCTGGAGATCAAGAAGCACTACGGCAAGCTCGTCTCCCTGCTGGACGAGCTGCGCGCCATCCGCAGGTCGCGCCAGGAGGCCGCCCCCACGGGCGATCCCGGCGCGCGCCTGTCCAAGTCGGCCTGACGTCCGGCCGCGCCGCCGCATCGGCGCGCCGGTCGCGCCGCCTCGTTCCTCCCGGGTGCAGGGGCCCGGGGACGCACCGCAGCACCGCGCCGGGCTCGGCCCGGTCAACAACGGAGGTATCCGTGTCCGATCTGTTCAAGACCCCGCTCCATTCCTGGCACCTGGCCCAGGGGGCCAAGACCGCGCCCTTCGCGGGCTGGGACATGCCCATCCAGTACGCCGGCATCCTCGCCGAGCACAAGCACACCCGCGAAGCCGCCTCGCTCTTCGACATCTGCCACATGGGCGAATTCCTGGTGCGCGGCAAGGACGCCCGCGCGGCCCTGTCGCGCATCGTCACCCACAACCTCGACACCCTGGCCCCGCTGAAGTGCCGCTACGGGTTCCTGCTCAATCCCGAGGGCGGTGTGCTCGACGACCTGATCGTCTACCGCCTGGCCGAGGAAGAGTACATGCTCGTGGTCAACGGCGCGTGCACCGCGTCGGACTTCGCCTGGATCGCCGACCACCTGCAGGGCGAGGCGGCCATGGAGAACGTCTCCGACGTCACGGCCAAGATCGACCTGCAGGGCCCCAAGTCCCTGGACGCCCTGGACGCCACCCTGGGCAAGGTCCTGGGCCGTTCGTTCCGCGACCTCAAGTACTTCAACTTTCTGCGTCTCTCCTTCGAGGGCGCGCCGCTGATCGTCAGCCGCACGGGCTACACCGGCGAGTTGGGCTACGAGCTCTACGTGGCCGCGGCCAAGGCCGTGGAACTGTGGGAGCTGGTGGTGGCCGACGCGCGCGTGGAGCCCGCCGGGCTGGGCGCGCGCGACACCCTGCGCCTGGAGATGGGGCTGCCGCTCTACGGCCAGGACCTGGACACCGCGCACACCCCGGCCGAGGCCGGGTACGAACCGCTCCTCTCCTCGCCCGCGGACTACGTGGGCAAGGGCGCGGACCGCGCCGTGCGCGAGCGGCTGGTGGCCCTGACCGTGGAGGGCCGCCGCAGTCCGCGCCACGGCGACGCCGTGCTCGCGGCCGGCGGCTCGGGCGAGAGCGTGGGCGTGGTCACCAGCGGGTCCTTCGCCCCGTCCCTGGGCCATGCCGTGGCCCTGGCCTACGTGCGCGCGGATGCGTCCGAGGCCGCGTCCTTCCTGGTCAAGGGCGCGCGTGCGGAACTCGGGGCCGTGCGGGCGGACCTGCCCTTCTACAAGGAAGGCACGGCGCGCATCAAACTGTAGCTTGAGCTTTGGGGGCGGGCCGGGTATGGCCGGGGCGAGGCCCCGGTTGCGGGCCCGCCCCCTTTTTTTGCGCCGCGGTGCGGCGCGGACGGAGAGCGAATTGCGGACCTTTTTTCTGGAACCCAAGGCCTGGCGCGAGCCCTACGCGCTCGACGGCGGCGAGGCCGCGCACCTGATCAAGGTGGTGCGCGCCCGCGTGGGCGAGCGTATCCGCTGCATCGACGGCGCGGGCCGCAGCGGCGTGTTCGCCATCGCGGCCCTGGAGAAGAAGCGCGCCCTGCTGCGGCCGGAGTCCGAGGAGACCCTGCCCGAGCCCGCGTCGCGCTGCGTGCTGGCCCTGGGCTGGAACAAGGCCGCGCGGCGCACCTGGCTCATGGAAAAGGCCGTGGAGCTGGAGGCCGCGGGGGTCTGGTTCTGGCAGGCCGAGCGCAGCCAGGGCAGCGTGCCCCCCGAGGCCAAGGAGAGCTGGCGCGCGCAGATGATCGCCGGGGCCAAGCAGTGCGGCAACCCGTACCTGCCCGAGGTCCGCGTCCTGGGCGGCGTGACCGAGCTGGCCGAGGCGGCGCGCGGCTTTCCGCGCGTCTACCTGCTCTGGGAGGGCGAGTCGCCCGAGAGCGTGTTCTCCCCGGCCGAGGCCACGGTCCGGGGGCCGTGCCTGTTCATCCTCGGGCCCGAGGGCGGCATCACCGAGGCCGAGGTGCGCGCGTTGCGCGCGGCCGGGGTGCGCCCGGTGAGCCTGGGGCGGCGCATCCTGCGCTGGGAGACCGCCGCCCTGCTCTGCCTGGGGCTGGGCTGGTGGGGCTCGCACCACGCGCCGGTGGTCCTGGAAAGCCCCGGCATGACGGACGGCTCGGGCGCGGCGGGCGCGCAGCCCTTGGAGGGCGGCGCATGAGTTCCGCCCCCCTGGCCCAGCGCATCCGGCCCACCACCCTGGACGACTTCGTGGGCCAGGAGCACCTGCGCCCGCGCCTGGCGGCCCTGTTCGAGGCCGAGCGCATGCCGAGCCTGCTCTTCTTCGGCCCGCCCGGCTGCGGCAAGTCCACCCTGGCCATGCTCATGGCCGAGTCGCGCGGCCTGCCCTACGTGCGCGTGTCCGCGCCCGAGGCCGGGCTGACCAAGCTGCGCAAGCAGCTCGAAGGCGTGCGCGTGCTCGTGCTCGACGAACTGCACCGTTTCTCCAAGGCCCAGCAGGACTTCTTCCTGCCGATTCTCGAAAGCGGCGAGGTGGTGCTCCTGGCCACGACCACGGAGAACCCTTCCTTCAGCGTCACGCGACAGCTCCTTTCGCGGCTGCACGTGCTGCGCCTGGGGCCGCTCAGCCCGGCCGAGCAGTTCAAGGTGGCCGAACGCGGGGCCGCCGAGCTCGGCGTGGCGATCCCCGAGGACAGCCTGCGCTTTCTCGTGGCCATGGCCCAGGGCGACGCGCGCGCCCTGCTCAACCTCGTGGAGTACGTGGCCGGGCTGGAGGAAGGCCGGCGCACGCCCGAGGACCTCAAGGCCAGCCTGCCCGAGTCCGTGGTGCGCCACGACCGCGAGGGCGACAGCCACTACGAGATCGCCTCGGCGCTGATCAAGTCCATCCGCGGCTCGGATCCGGATGCGGCGCTCTACTACCTGGGATGTCTGCTGGAGGGCGGCGAGGACCCGCGCTTCATCTGCCGGAGGTTGATTCTCTCGGCCTCGGAGGACGTGGGGTTGGGCGACCCGCAGGCCCTGCCCCTGGCCGTGGCCTGCCAGCAGGCCGTGGAGTTCGTGGGCATGCCCGAGGGGTTCATCCCCCTGGCCGAGACCGTGGTCTACCTGGCCACCGCGCCCAAGAGCAATTCCACCTACATGGCCTACCGCGCCGTGCAGCAGGAGCTGCGCCGCGACGGGGTCAAGCCCGTGCCCCTGCACCTGCGCAACGCCTCCACGCGGCTGCAGAAGGAATGGGGCTACGGCCAGGGCTACCTCTATCCGCACAACTATCCCGAAGGCTGGGTGGAGCAGAACTACTTTCCCACGGAGATGACCCCGCGCGCCTACTACAAGCCCAGGAGCCAGGGCGTCGAGCCCCGGCTGGTGGCCTGGTGGCGGCGTTTGCGCCGCCGCTGAGGGCGTGGGGACGGAGGGCGCGGCGGGTCCGGGGGGATCGGGGCCGGGGAGTTCGGGCCCGGGGGGATCGGGGCCGGGGAGTTCGGGTTCGGGGCGATCGGGTCCGGGGAGTTCGGGCCCGGTTGCGCGGCGGCTAGATTTCCCAGTCCGACCAGGCGATCATGTGCCGCTCGTCGAGCAGGGCGCGCAGGGTGTCCTCGCTTTCGGCAGCGGGGCGGGCCAGGACGATGCCCAAGCTGTCCGGTGCGGCCCAGACCACCCTGCCCTTGGCCGCGCAGAGCAGGTCGGCGAGGTTCCTGGGGCATTCGGTCACGTTCACGGCCGTGCCCGCCCGGGGCGCAATGCCCGTGGAGCGGCCCACGATCTCGGCCTTGAAGCCCCGGGGCGAGAGGTTGCTGACGGAACAGAGGAATTCCGCGCCCGCGTCGGTGATCAGGGTGATCACGTCCAACGGCTCGGTGTCGATACGGATTTGCTGACGGCGATCCTGATTCATCGGGACATGCTACTCCGGGTTTGGGCGAAGGGCATGATTTTTTCGGCCCTTCCCGGATTTCATAGTACGACGGCAACTCGCCGGGTCAAGGGGATTTCGGCCGGAAGGCGCTATTTTCCTCCCGTCGGGGCTGTGCTAGGGTGCGTCCGTGTCGGGGGTCGGGGGCCGGGGCCGCGTTCGGAACGGCAGGCCCGTTGTCGTCGCACCGCGGCCGCCGCGCATCAACCAAGGAGGATCAAGGATGTCCAGGGATCGCATGACCCTTCCCGAATATTTCGACTTCGCCTTCCAGGAACTCTACAGCCTGGAGGACATGCTCGCGTCCTTCGGCCAGGCCCAGCTCGCCGACGTGCTCAAGAGCGTGGTGGAGATGGCCTACGGCAAGCTCGGCAGCCTGGATTACGTCATGGAGCGCGACGTGGGCGACGTGCAGGTGCAGATTTCCGAGAACGGCGAGCCCGAGCGCATCATCCTCGCGGGCAAGCCCAAGAACGAATCCATCCACTAGGGGGGCTGCGGCCGTCGGCGTGGCCGCGGCGGTGCACCGCCTTTCCCGGCGCGGGTCGTCTTCGGCGGCCCGCGCCGTTTTCGCGCGTCCCGCCCTGCCCGCGTTCCGTTTCCCCAAAAAAAAAGCCCGGTCTCCCGGGCTCCGTCGTCTCGCCGTCTCCGCCCGCCTAGTACAGCAGGCCGACCACCGCGCCGGTCATGCACGTGGCCAGCAACCCCGCGAGGATGGAATTCATGCCCAGCCCGGCGATCTCGGTGCGCCGTTCGGGCATCATGGTCGCCAGGCCGCCGATCATGATCCCCAGGCTCCCGAAGTTGGCGAAGCCGCACAGGGCGTAGGTCATGATGATCCGGCTGCGCAGGGAGAGTTCGCCGTCGGGCAGCCCGGCCATCTGCAGGTAGGCCAGCAGCTCGTTGAGCACGGTCTTCACGCCCAGGAGCATGCCCGCGGTCCCGGCCTCGGGCCAGGGCACGCCCATGAGCCAGGCCACGGGCCTGAGCAGCACGCCGAAGATGCGCTCCAGGGTCAGGGGCGCGCCGGAGGCGTCGGGCAGGAAGGCGAGCCCCTGGTTGACCAGGGCCACCAGGGCCACGAGCACGATGAGCATGGCCGCGATGTTGATGAACAGCTGCACGCCCACGGCGGTGCCCTTGGTCACCGCGTCCATGGAGCTGACCGCGTCCTGCGGCGGGGTGAAGGCGGCCTCGGCGGCCTCGCCCGGCGCGGACGGGACCATGAGCCGGGCCACGAGCACGGCGGCGGGCGCGCTGATCACCGAGGCCACGAGGATGTGGCCCACGGCGTCGGGCAGCACGGTCCGCAGGAAGGTGGCGTAGAGCGCCATGACCGTGCCCGCGATGGTCGCCATGCCGCTGGTCATCAGCGTGAAGAGCTCGCTGCGGCTCATGCGCGCCAGATAGGGCCGCACAAAGACCGGGGCCTCGATCATGCCCACGAAGATGTTCGCGGCCACGGCCACGCCCAGCGCGCCGCTCACGCCCATGGTCTTCTGCAGCACCAGGGCGAAGCCGCGCACCACCACCGGGATCACGCGCCAGTAGAACAGCAGCGAGGCCACCGCGCTGACCACCAGCACCAGGGGCAGCGACTGCAGGGCCAGGACGAAGGTCGCGCCCGGGTTGGTGGGGGCAAAGGGCAGTTCGCCGCCGCCCAGGTAGCCGAAGACGAAGGAGGTGCCCGCGCGCGTGGCGTGCTCCAGGGCCAGCACGAACCGGTTCAGGGCCATGAATGCGGTCTTGGCCACGGGCAGGCGCAGCATGGCCAGGGCCAGGAGAAACTGCAGGGCCACGCCCGCGGCCACCACGCGCACCGGCGGCCGCCGCCGGTCCTCGCTCAGGGCCCAGGCCGCCAGGATGAAGACGACGATGCCGAGAATGCCTTGCATGGCGGGCCCCAGGGAAGACGCGGCCCCATCAGGGATGGCGCTTGTCGTCCACGCGGTTGTAGATCATGGGCGGAAGGAGGCCGGCGGCCGAGGGAACGACGCTCTTGATCTCGTCGAGCATGGCCAGGTCGAAGTACATGTAGAGCTGGCCGGTCTTGGGATCCACGCTGAAGCGGCGGCGCACCTGCGTCTCCTTCTCGCTGTCGAACTGCACGAGCATGGATTTGGTCGCGGGATCGATGGTCAGCACGGTGAAGGGCACCGTCGACGAGGCCGTTTCCGAGGCGTAAGTGGCCTTGTCCTTGTCCAGGTACAGGCTCGCGGTGGCGTTCGTGGCGGCGGCCCAGTGCCCGAGGAGTGCCTCGGGAGGCGTCTTGGAGCACCCGACGGCCAGGGCCGTCAGGCAGAACAGGGTCAGGGCCGTGAATCGTAGGGCTCGCATGGCGTGCGCTCCTGCTGGGGCGGTTTGAGTGGTGCGACGGGGCGGGCAACACCATTAGCCGAGGGCCGGGTTTTGGTCAAACCTCGGAGCAAGGCGTCCACGCGCCGTGCCGCGGCGCTGGGGCGCCCGCCCCGGCGTTCCGGCGGTCCACTGCCGGCAGGCCGAGCGCTGGGCGTTGGCTGTTTCCGGTTGAATTTTCGGCACCGGCATCGGATTGGCGAGTCCGAGTCCGGGCGCAAGATTCGTCACTTTCCCCCTACTCGAAATTTTCCTTTCCCGGCCGGGCACCGCGCCCGATATCCCCGTCCGTTCCCGTGACCACCGGCGTGAAGGGTATCCAGCGTCCGGGAACGGAGCGCCATGTGCAAGGGACGTACGTATTTTGCACATCCGGCGGAAGGAATTGTGCGGCAATTGGCACAACGGATCCGGAGCCCTTTTCCAACATCCTGGAATTGCGGCTCATGCACTGCGCAGCAGATCTGGCACACTCCCTGCTTTTGAGCATGGTTGTCGGATGGCGGCTGTGCGGGCCGGTATCGCAGGACTGCTTTTAAGGAAAAAGGTCGGCCTGGCGTCCGCAACACGAAAAAGGGCCGGTCCTGCGACCGGCCCCGGTGGGATCCGATGGTGCCCCCGGCAGGAATCGAACCTGCGGCACCAGGATTAGGAATCCTGTGCTCTATCCGACTGAGCTACGGGGGCGGACACGGCTTCGGAAGCCTCTTTCGCGCTGCCCGGGCGGGCAACGGGAAGACCGTTATTAGGGGCACGCCCCGGGGTTTGTCAAGGACCAAGGCGGGTCGCCGCGCCAGGGCGCGCACCACCCTGCCCCGCCGCTTCCCCGGGTGGCGGCCCTTCGCCCGGCAGGCCCGGCGGGGCGGGCCGGAGTCGTGAAAGGTTTTCAGTGGTGTTTACAATGCAGAAAAGTGCACTATACTCAAGCGTGACGTGCCGCCGAGCCCGGAAAGGCTCCCCTGCGGCGCACGACATTACCAGGAGGCGCATCATGAACGTACAACGAATCTCCGCCCAGGCCCGGGTCCAGTCCCGGGCATTGGCCGTGAACCCCGTGCTGGCCACGGCCACGGCCCTGCTCGCCGCCCTGGCCCTGACCGTGGCCATGGCCATGCAGGCCCTTGCGGCGGATCTGCCCGACTTCACCCAGCTGGCCGCCAAGGCCAGCGCGGCGGTGGTGAACATCAACACCACCAAGACCGTGACCGTCAAAGGACCCAACCTGCAGCAATTCTTCCGTTTTCATCCCAAGGACAGCCCCTTCGGCGACTTCTTCGACCAGTTCGACAAGTTCTTCGGCCAGCAGGGCAAGCCCCGTTCCCAGAAGCAGCGCTCCCTGGGGTCCGGGTTCATCATCTCGCCCGACGGCTACGTGGTGACCAACAACCACGTCATCGCCGACGCCGACGAGATCATGGTCAGCCTGCGCGGCAACGACGACAAGGCCCAGTCCTACAAGGCCGAGATCGTGGGTCGCGACCCCGAGACCGACCTGGCCCTGCTCAAGATCGACGCCAAGGGCGACCTGCCCGTGCTCTCCTTCGGGGATTCCGACAAGCTCAAGGTCGGACAGTGGGTCATGGCCATCGGCAACCCCTTCGGCCTGGACCACACCGTGACCGCGGGCATCGTCAGCGCCAAGGGGCGCATTATCGGCTCCGGGCCCTTCGACGACTTCATCCAGACCGACGCCTCCATCAACCCCGGCAACAGCGGCGGCCCGCTCATCAACCTCGACGGAGAGGTCGTGGGCATCAACTCCGCGATTATCGCCAGCGGCCAGGGCATCGGCTTCGCCATTCCCAGCACCATGGCAGAGCGCATCATCGGCCAGCTCAAGGAGCACAAGAAGATCAAGCGCGGCTGGATCGGCGTGACCATCCAGGACGTGGACGAGAACGCGGCCAAGGCCCTGGGCCTGGACGAGCCCAAGGGCGCGCTGGTCTCCTCGGTCATGGAGGGCCAGCCCGCGGCCAAGGGCGGCGTCAAGACCGGCGACGTGATCGTGGAGGTCAACGGCGAAGCCGTGGATTCCTCCAGCGACCTGCTGCGACGCATCGCTTCCCTGGCCCCGGGCGACAAGGCCCACCTCAAGGTCTGGCGCAAGGGCACGACCAAGCGGCTGACCGTGGTCCTGGGCGAACGCGATACCAAGCTGCTGGCCCAGCAGGGCCAGGGCGACCAGGGCGACCAGGGCCAGGTGGCCCAGGTCCTGGGGCTGAGCGCGCGGCCTGTGACCGACAAGGAGGCCCAGGCCCTTGGCCTTGAGGCCGCGCAGGGGCTGCTGGTGACCCAGGTGGACGGCGATTCCGCCGCGGCCCAGGCCGACGTGCGCCCGGGCGACGTGATCCTGGAGGTCAACCAGCAGGCCGTGAGCACCGTGGAGGCCATGCGCTCCGTGGTGGAGCACGACGGCAAGGACAAGGGCGTAGTCATGCTGCTGATCAAGCGGCAGGGCCAGAACGTCTTCCGCACCATTCCGCTGGACGACGGCAAGTAGCGCCGCCGCCCGGGCGACCCGAGATTGCGCGGGGGGAGGCGTGGGCCTCCCCCCGTTTTGCATTTCGGGCCCTTGCGTAACCGGCGGCTGGTGCTCTACTATCCCTCACCCCCGCCGGGCCCCTGCCCGGCTTGAGCAGTACGGAGAGGAACCATGCAGGTATTGACGCCTCGGGAGATCGTTTCCGAGTTGGACAGGTACATCGTTGGCCAGACCGAGGCCAAGCGCATGGTCGCCGTGGCCATGCGCAACCGCTGGCGGCGCTCGCGCATCGAGCCCGAGCTGCGCGACGAGATCGCGCCCAAGAACATCATCATGATGGGCCCCACGGGCGTGGGCAAGACCGAGATCGCCCGCCGCCTGGCGCGGTTGGCCGCCTCGCCCTTTCTCAAGGTCGAGGCCACCAAGTTCACCGAGGTCGGCTACGTGGGCCGCGACGTGGAGTCCATCGTGCGCGACCTCATGGAGATCGGCGTGAACCTGGTGCGCGGCGAGGAGAACGAGCGCGTGCGCGCCAAGGCCGAGGTCCTGGCCGAGGAACGCCTCATGGACCTGCTCCTGCCGCCTTCGGGCGCGCGGCGCGGGGACGGGCCCGGCGCGCCCGGTGACGCCGACGCCCCTCGCTCCTCCGTGAGCCTTGGCTCGGTCTTTGCCGCCGGGCCGGACGGCGTGATCACCGAGCCGGCGCGCGATATCCGCGAGGTGGACGGCCGGGGCCGTGCGCGCGAGGCGGACGGGCCGGACTCCGGCTCCGACTCCGGCTATTCGGGCCTCTCCACGCGCGAAAAACTGCGCAGGCTGTGGCGCGAGGGGCGGCTGGACGCGCGCGAGGTGGAGATCGAGGTCGCGGCCCAGGGCCCGCAGCTGGAGGTCATGGCCATGCCCGGCATGGGCGACATGCAGATGCAGTTCCAGGACCTCTTCAACAAGATCGCGCCCGGCCGCAAGAAGAAGCGGCGCATCCACGTGCCCGAGGCCTACGAGATTCTTTTGGCCCAGGAGGCCGAACGGCTCATCGACATGGACAAGGTCGTGGAGCAGGCCCGCGAGCGCGTGCAGGAATCGGGCATCGTGTTCATCGACGAACTGGACAAGGTCGTCAGCTCGGCGCACGACGGCGGCAAGACGGCTGATGTCTCGCGCGAGGGCGTGCAGCGCGACCTGTTGCCCATCGTCGAGGGCTCTGTGGTCAACACCAAGTACGGCATGGTCTCCACCGAGCACATCCTGTTCATCGCCGCGGGCGCGTTCCACTACGCCAAGCCCTCGGACCTGATCCCCGAACTGCAGGGCCGTTTTCCCCTGCGTGTGGAGCTGGGCCCCTTGGCGGCCGAGGAGTTCTACCGCATCCTGACCGAGCCGGACAACGCGCTCACGGTGCAGTACACGGCGCTGCTGGCCACCGAGGGCGTGGGACTGTCCTTCACGGACGACGCCCTGCGCGAGGTGGCCTCGTTCGCCGAGCGCACCAACCAGGAGACCGAGAACATCGGCGCGCGGCGGCTGTATACGATTTTGGAGCACATTCTGGCCGACCTCTCCTTCGACGCCCCGGACCTGGAGGCGGAGCGGCGCACGGTGGTCGTGGACGCGCAGTACGTGCGCGAAAAGCTCAAGGACGTGTGGGAGGACCGGGACCTCTCGCGCTACATACTCTAACGGGGGATACGCCTGTGCCCAAAGGTTCGCGCGTCGCCAACATCCTGTTGGACGCCCTGCCCTACATCCGCGAATTCCACGGCCGCACCGTGGTCATCAAGTACGGCGGCCACGCCATGAAGGACGAAACGCTCAAGGCGGCCTTCGCCAAGAACGTGGTCCTGCTCAAGTACATCGGGCTCAACCCGGTGATCGTGCACGGCGGCGGCCCGCAGATCGGCGAGATGCTCAAGAGGCTGGCCATCGACTGCACCTTCCGCGAGGGCTTGCGCGTCACGGACGGGCCGGTCATGGACGTGGTGGAGATGGTCCTGGTCGGCCGGGTCAACAAGGAGATCGTCAACCTCCTGAACCAGCACGGCGGCCGCGCCGTGGGCATCTCCGGCAAGGACGGCCGCACCATCCTGGCGCGCAAGCTGGAGATGTACGTCAACGGCGACGACGAGGACGCGCCCGGCCCGCGCAACGTGGACCTGGGCCAGGTCGGCGAGGTGATGCGCGTGGACACGTCGCTGATCCGCGGCCTGGAGGAGGACGGCTTCATCCCGGTCATCGCGCCCGTGGGCGTGGACGAGGACGGCAACACCTACAACATCAACGCCGACTCCGTGGCCGGGGCCGTGGCCTCGGCGCTCAAGGCCTCGCGGCTGATGCTGCTCACGGACGTGCCCGGCGTGCTCGGCGCCGACGGCGAGCTGATTTCCTCGCTGACGCGCTGGCAGGCCGTGCAGTGCCTCACGGACGGCACGGCCAAGGGCGGCATGATTCCCAAGCTGAAATGCTGCCTGGAGGCCCTGGAGGATGGTGTGGAAAAGGCCTTCATCCTCGACGGCCGCGTGCCGCACGTAGTGCTCCTTGAGCTTTTCACGCCCACGGGCGTGGGCACGGAGCTCGTGCCCGACCCTCCGCGCTCCTGACCGGGCGCCCGGAAAATCAAAAGGAAACCGCCTCGGCGAAAGCTCGCCGGGGCGGTTTTTCATCGCACTTGGCCTGGTGGAGGACGGCGAAGGCCATCGCCCCGCTCTATTCCTCCAGAACAGCCTCGTCCTTGCCGTCGGTCTCCTGCACGAAGACGTCCACGTGCTGGCCGCGTTCGGTGGACACGGTCTTGCCCACGTAGTCGGCATGGATGGGCAGTTCGCGGTGGCCGCGGTCCACGAGCACGAGCAGTTCCACGCGCGAGGGGCGGCCGTAGTCCAGGATGGCCTCCAGGGCCGCGCGGATCGTGCGGCCCGTGAAGAGCACGTCGTCGATGATCAGGAGCGGGCGGCCGTCGATCTCGAAGCCGATCTCCGTGTGGTTGATGTTCGGCTGCACGTCCAGGGTGGTCCAGTCGTCGCGGTAGAGGTTGATGTCCAGCTTGCCCATGGGCAGGCGGCAGTCGGCGCGCTCCTCCAGGATGGCCTTGAGCCGCGCGGCCAGGTCCACGCCGCGGCGCTGGATGCCGATGATCGCCAGGTGCTCGCAGTCGCCGTGGCGCTCCAGCACCTCGTAGGCCAGCCGCTCCAGGGTGCGGCCCATCTCCTTTTCCGTCAGCACGGTCTTCGTGTTCGAGCCCATCGGTCCTCCTGTGTCTCGCGGGCTGGGAGTCGCTCGGTTCGCTTCCGGCGCGTCCGGAAACCGGGGCGTATCGCCGCGCTCGCCGAACGCGGCGCGCCACGGACGCCCCTTGTCCTTCCCTTTCTGATATGACGCCCGCGCTTTGTCAACGGAGGCAAGTCGTTGCGGGCCGGGCTCGCACCCGCGGGCCGCCCGCCTCGGCCCGGCGCACGCGCCCTTGCGGCCCGGCGGGCAAAACGGTAGGCAATGGGGGCGCGCGCCGTGCGTCCGCGCGGAACGTCTCACGCCCCGGCGGCGAGCCGCGCACCCCGGCGGCACGCCGTGCGCCCGGACGAGAGGCCGCCGCCCGGGCGGGCGGCAGGGGCGGCGCATGAACACCATGGACGGCACATGAGCACCGAGGAAAAGAGCAAGAGCATATCCTGGCCCCTGCGGCTGCTGGTCGTGGCCGTGGCGGCCTGCGCGCTGGCCGCGGCGCTCTGGCTGCTGGCCCCGCCCGCGGGCCGCGTCACGCCCGCGGACAAGGCCGTGGCCCTGCGCGACGAGCGCGAGCTGGCCGTGCGCGCCGAATGGGCCGTGCACAACGCCACCCTGCTCGTGGCCATCCGCGAGGCCGTGGACGGCCGCGACTGGGTCTACGCCGAGCGGACCATCGAGCATTTTTCCGAATTCGTTGACGATCCGCGCCTGGCCGCGGCGCGCGCCGACTTTTTGGCACGCAAGCGCAAGGCCCAGGAGGAGATCCTGCTCGTGGAGGCCGAGAACCTGCCCGGCACGGACGTGCGCCGCAACCGCGCGGTCTACGCCAAGCTGGCCTCCCTGCGGCCGGACAACGACGAATACGCCCGCCGCCTGCGGCTCTACAACCAGCGGCTGGCCGAGGAGAACGCCGCGGCCGTGGAAGGCTACTTCCGCAACCGCTCGCGCACCCGCGCGGATCACGGCGCGGCCCTGGCCCTGCTGCGCGAGGCCCTGGAGATCGCCCCGGCCGAGCCGCGCTACCGTGCGCTCCTGGACCGGCTGCGGCGCGACGCCCTGCTCTTTCCCGAGGGCGACGGGCGCCTGGAGACGGCCGTGGAGGACGAGGGCGTGCGCGACGGCGTGCGCACCTTCTACCTCTGGGCCTTCAACGTGGGCCGCGACGGGCTGCGCCTGGGGCCGGAGCGCATCGAGCTGGCCACCGTGACCAACGCCACCCTGCGCCCGGCCCAGGCCCCGGATTTCGACGTGACCCTGTCGCCCGGCCGCTCGGTGCGCGGGCGCGTGTCCTTCGCCACCTCGGCCGCACCCGAGGCCCTGACCGTGCGCTACGACGACGGCGCGGTCACGCGGCGTTTTCCGCAGTCCGACGAGTAGCCGCTCCTGTTCCCCCCTCTCCCGTCCTTCCTGCTCTTCTTAGCCACCGCCACCCGCCCTTTGCACCCGCTCAGCGTGCGGCGCTGGGCACCGTTTTCCCTCGATCCATAGATGGTTATCGAACCAACCCAGCAATGTTTCCTATTTGACAGCCATGTTGCCGATGACTAATTCGAAGTGTTCCCAACCATAGGAGGCATCTATGTTCGAATTGACCGACAGCGCCGTCAAGGAGCTGCAGGCCTACTTCGCGGACAAGGAGATCGTGCCCATCCGCGTGTACCTCGCCCCGGGCGGGTGATCCGGTCCGCGTCTATCGCTGGCTCTGGATGAGCCGCACGACACCGACGACACCTTCGCCATCGAGGGGTTCAGCTTCGTCATGGACAAGGATCTGTATGAAAGCGCCAAGCCCGTGAAGATCGACGTTTCCTACATGGGCTTCAGCGTGACTTCCAACCTCAATCTCGGCGACGGCGGCTGCAGCGGCGGCAGCTGCAGCACCGGCGGCAGCTGCAGCTGCGGCTAGGCATTCCGCCTCGTCCGGACCGACGTCGAAAGCCCCCTCTTCGGAGGGGGCTTTTTCTTTGGAATTCTGGAGGGATTCTGGTGGGTTCGCGCGATTGGGCGCAGGCTTCGATCGGGCTCGGCCCTACCCGGCTCAGGTCCGGTCGATGAGCTGGCCCAGCCTCGGGTGCATCTTCTTGAGCTCCAGCAGCCGCCTGTCCAGCCGCCGCGTGCTCAGCAGGGACTGCACGATGAGGTAGCCGCCGATGGCGATCAGCCCCGCGCAGACCAGCAGGAGCGGGATGAGCATGTGCCCGGTGCTTGCAGCGTCGTAGTACTTGGACGTGGCCACGAGCAGGCCGATGATGGACATGGGCAGGGCCACGATGGCGATGCCCGTGCGCATGGAGGCCAGGGTCGTGCGTTTTTCCGCGAGCACGAGCTGGGCCTCGCTGATCAGCGTGGACTCGCTGGCCGCGATCACGTTGCCGGCAGCCGCGGTGCCCGCGGTTTCGGCGCAGCTGGTGGGCGCCTCTATGGGCTTGGGTTCCTTGAAGAGATCCATGGGGCGACGTCCTCGATCCCGCCGCGGGAAATAGAGGTTGAAAGGAATGCTTCAACCCTCATAGCGCGTTGCGCGCCGTTGCGCCAGCGGCCGGGCTACTTGCGCGCGTACTGCTTGCGCCATTCGTCCAGGAACAGGAGCGAGGCCTCAAGCCCGGAAAGGGGCTGCTCGCGTTGGCGCAGGGTCCAGATCACGTCCTCGAAGGGCGCGTCCGGCGGGAGCTTGAGCTCCTCCATGAGCCGCTTCAATCCCTGCTTGAGGTCTTCGGGAAAATCCTCGGGCAGCGGCGGCCCGGCCTCGCGCGGCGCGGGCCAGCCCGGCCTGCGCTCGGCCACGAAGGCCAGCAGCGTCTCCATGCGCGCCTGGTAGGTGTGCTCGCGCAGCACGCGCGCGCGCGCGGCCTCGGCCATCTCGCGCCGCGCCTCGGGCTCGTCCAGATAGTAGTCCAGGGCCGTCTCCAGCTCGTCCATGGATCCGAAGGTGGCCAGCTCGTGGGCGTCGAAATGCATGGGCAGCAGCGCGCGCCGGTCCACGAGCTGGAACGCGCCGCAGGCCGCGAGCTCGAAGGTGCGCGGGTTGACGAAGTCGCCGCCCGGCACCAGGTCGCGCGACTGCACGCTGGAGTGCAGGTTGAGGTTCACGGTGGTGGCGTTGTAGATCTTCACCGCGTCCTCCGGGCTCACGCGCGCCCCGCCCAACTGCACGCGCCCTTCCAGGGCGTGGTCCCCGTCCCAGTCGCTGCCCCAGATCCTGAAGTCGTACTTCAAGAGCCGCTTGAAGGCCGCGCGGCGGTTGGCGTAGCCCGCGCCCAGGAAGGACACGTCCGAGCCGAACCTGCGCCGCTCCACCGGGGTCAGCTCCAGGGGCCTGTGGAAGGACGGCAGGGCCGCGAGCGGCAGGTAGAGCGCGTGCTCCACGCCCGCGGCCGCCAGTTCGCCCAGGAAGGGGTCGCGCTGGATCACGGCGAAGAAGTCGTAGTGCGGGGCAAAGGCGCGCCAGTAGGTGAAGAGCTGCCGGTCCTCCACGAACCACATGGCCGTGGCCACGCCGTCGCGGCGCAGGCGCTTGAGGGCCTGGCGCGTGAGCGGGGCCTGGGCCAGGGCCAGCACCAGGTCCGGCCGGAAGGACTCCACCTTGGCCAGCACGGCCTGGGACACGACCTGCAGAAAGCCGTTCTCCAGGTAGTCCACCCGGTCGCGCGGGGCGCGCAGGTCCTTGAGCGCCGTGAACGCGCCGTGGAACGCGGGGCCCTCGAAGACCTCCACGGTGTGGCCCAGGTCGGCCAGGGCCGTGGAGCAGTAGCGGCCGATGGGCAGGGAGCCGCCATAGAGCGGCAGGACCACGAGCACGCGGACGGGAGTCATGCGGAGTCCTTTGGCTGGTCGGTGTCGGGGGGCGCGGGGGGCGAGTCGGGCCCGGTCGGGCCCGAATCTGGGCCTGATTTCGGGGCCGCATCGGACGCGGGCGCGGCGCGGCGCGCTCCCCTGCCCAGGGCGGGCAGGAGCCGCGCGGGCCGCCGCTCCTCGATCATCCAGTCGCGTTCCTGATAGAGCGCGGCCGCGATCTCGGTGGCGCGCGCCCCGGCGTCGCCCAGGCCCAGGTATTCGGCGGCCAGCGCGCGCAGCCCGTTGCGCCGCGCGGCAAAAGGATCGTGGCCGAACACGGGCACGTAGACCACGCCCAGCCGGTCGAGGTTCGTGGCCAGGCCCATCATGCCGGGCGGGAACTGCGGGTCGAAGCGGGCCGAGAGAAATTTCAGGAATTCCTTGGTCCTGAACGCCTCCAGGCAGGCCACGTCAAAGGGGCACGGCGCGGATTCCAGGCACGGCGCGCAGTCGCGCTCGGCCTGCCAGACGCGGTGGCCGAGGCCGTAGGGGCCGGTCTCCCAGGCCCAGGCCGAGGACAGGAACAGCCCCTGCACCGGCGCGCCCAGGTGCGCGGCCAGGTGCATGGTGCCCGTGTCCGGGGTCAGCACCGTGTCCAGGGGGGCGAGCGTTTCCAGGAGGTCGGCCCAGCCCGTGCGGCCCGTGAGGTCCGTGGTCATGGCCGCCAGGGCGGGCGGCAGGGCCCCGAGCAGCGCGCGCGCCTGGGGGTGTTCGGCCGTGGTGCCCAGCAGGAGGATCTTCTCGCCGAAGCCCGCGCCGCGCCGCATGCCGGTCGCGGCCGCGTGGATGCAGGCCGCGAGCGCGTCCGGCGGCAGGGAGCGGCGCGCGTTGCGCCCGGCCAGGACCACGCCGATCCCGCCGCCCTTGGGCCGCGCGATGGGGTTGACCTCGCCGCCGCCCACGGGTTCGTCCGCGAGCAGTCCCCAGAAATCCATGAGGTTCATGGGGCTCTCGCGCCGGACGCGCACCCAGCGGAAGGCCAGGTCGGTCCATTGGTCGCGGTGCGTCTGGCCCCCGTCCAGCCAGTGCCCGCGCATGCAATCCGGGTCGAAGAGCGTGGACAGGGCCAGGTTCAGGCCCGAATGATTGAGATTGTAGACCGCGTCCGCGTCCAGGGCGGCCAGTTCCTCGCAGGCTGCGCGGTTCCGCGCGGCCAGGGCGGGGATTTCGGCGGACGGCGCGCCGTGGGCGCGCACCGGGTGCAGGATGACGTCCGGATAGACGAGGGCCGCCAGCGGGGCCAGGGAGACGTCCAGGCACAGGTGCACCTCGCCGTCGCGCTGCAGGGAGCGGATCAGGCGCTTGGTCTGCAGGAGGTCGCCGAAGCGGGCGAGCTGGATGACGAGGTGGCGGCGCATGCGCGGGATTCCGTGAACCGTTCCGGGGTGTTTTACCGTTCCGGGGTCTTTTGCATCGCGCCGAAGGTAGCCCATTCGCCGAAAGGCGGCAAGACGGCGCGCGGGATGGACCATGTCCGGGACGGCCGGTCATGCCACCGGGTCGTGTCGGCGCGTCCGGACGCGTGTTCCCTCCCGGTCCGTTCCCCGCCCCCTTCCCTTTTCCCTTCCGGGCCCCGGCCCGCCCCGACGCGGGTGCGGGCCGGGGCGGCGGATCATGGTTTTACACGCGCCCCGGCCCGGTGTAGTGTGCGCCGATGCGCTACTACCCCGCGTTTCTGGACCTCACGGGCAAGCGGTGCCTGGTCTGCGGCCTCGGTTCCGTGGGGTTGCGCAAGCTGGCCACGCTCCTGGAATGCGGCCCGGCCGAGGTGCTGGGCCTGGATCCGGGCCTGGACCCGGTCCCCGCTCCGGACGGCGCACCGGCCGCCGTCGGCGCCCCGGCCCTGCCGCCGGAACTGGCCGAACTGGCCGCGCGCCACCCCGGCCTGCGCTGCGTCGCGCGCGGCTTTGTTCCCGGCGACCTGGACGGCCGCTTCCTGGCCGTGGCGGCCACGGCCGACGAGGAGGAAAACGCGCGCATCGCGGCCCTGTGCGCGGCGCGCGGGGTGCTCTGCAACGTGGTGGACGATCCCGACGCGGGCGACTTCATCGTGCCCGCGCACCTCAATGCCGACGGGTTGACCGTGTGCGTGTCCACCCACGGCGCGTCCCCGGCGCTCGCGCGGCGCATCCGGCGGGACTTGCAGGCCCATTTCGGTTCACGCTATACGGGCCTGATCGCCTTCATGGGGCGGTTGCGGCCGCTGGCGCTGGCCCTGGGCCGCCCCTCGTCCGAGAATGCCGCCCTGTTCCGGGCGCTCGTGGATTCTGAGCTGGCGGACGCCCTGGCGCGGGGCGACGCCGCAGCCGCGCGGGGCATCGTTCTGGGCCTGCTGCCCGGCGAACTGCACCCGCGCATCGGAGACCTGCTCGATGGCATTTGTTGACCTCCTGCGCTTTTGCGTGATCGCGCTCTACCTCCTGGGCACGGCCACCGGCGTGGCCGGGTTCCTGGGGCGGCGCAACGGGCTGCTCAAGACCGGGCTCTGGGCCAACGGGGCCGGGTTCGCGGCGCACACGCTGCTGCTCGTCGCCGCCCTGGGCGGCGGTCCGCTGCCGGAGCTGGCCCCGGGCCTGAGCCTGCAGATGCTCTCCTGGTGCCTCCTGGCCGTCTATTTCATGCTTCTCTGGCGGTTCAGGCTGCCGTTCATCTCCATCGTGGCTCCGCCCCTGGCCCTGGCCGCGTTCGTCTGGTCCCTGTCCATGACCGCGGCGCGCCAGGCCGAGATGCCCAAGGCCCTGGTCGGTCTCTTCCTCGGCCTGCACATCGGCTCGCTCTTCGCCTGCTTCGGGCTCATGGCCATCGCCGCCGGCGCGGGCATGCTCTTCCTGCACCTCAACCGCAAGATCAAGGGCAAGGAAAAGCTCACGGGATTCCGCAAGGACCTGCCCGCGCTCTCGACCTTCGACCGCGTCAACCACGTGGCCGTGGTCTCGGGCTTCCCGCTCTACACCCTGGGGCTGATCTCCGGCTTCGTCTGGGCCAAGCTCACCTGGGGCCGCGTGCTTTCCTGGGACCCCAAGGAGGTCGTGGCCCTCGTCATCTGGTTCGTGTTCGCCTTCCTGTTCCACCAGCGGCTGGCCCTGGGCTGGAAGGGACGCAAGCCCGCGCGGCTCGCCGTGTGGATTTTCGTCTTCATCCTCCTGTCCCTGGTGGTCATCAACATCTTCGTCCCCACGCACCACAGCTTTACGCACAGCGCATGAACCAGACCGTCCACCTTCTCGGCCTCAACCACCGCACCGCGGGTGTGGAAATCCGCGAGAAATTCGCGCTCACGGACTGCGATCCGCTGGAGGCGGGCCTGTTTCCGCTGGACGACGCGCTCACGGAGATCATGGTCCTGTCCACCTGCAACCGCGTGGAGCTGGTGGCCGTGGGCCCGGACCTCGATTCCGGCGGGGGCGCGGAGCATGCCGACGCCGCCGAATCGCCCACCGCGCGGCGCGTGCTCGAGCTCTGGGCCGCGGCGCGCGGCGAGTCCGTGGCCGACATTCGGCCCTACGTCTACGCCTACAGCGGCCTGGACGCCGTGAACCACCTCTTCAAGGTGGCCTCCAGCCTGGATTCCATGGTCCTGGGCGAACCCCAGATCCTGGGCCAGCTCAAGACCGCCTACCGCAAGGCCACGGCGCACGGCTCCACGCGCGTGATCCTCAACCGGCTGCTGCACAAGGCCTTTTCCGTGGCCAAGCGCGTGCGCACCGAGACCGCCGTGGCCTCCAGCGCCGTGTCCATCAGCTACGCGGCCGTGGAGCTGGCCAAGCGCATCTTCGGCGACATGGGCGGCTACAGCGCCATGCTCGTGGGCGCGGGCGAAATGGCCGAGCTGGCCGCCCTGCATTTGGTCAACGCGGGCATCGACAAGGTCTACGTGGCCAACCGCACCTTTGCGCGCGCCGAGGAACTGGCCCGCCAGTTCCGGGGCGAGCCCATCGTCTTCGAGGAGTTCCCGCGGCGGCTGGTGGACGTGGACATCGTGATCAGCTCCACGGGCTCGCCCAGCGCCGTGATCCGCGCCCGGGACGTCAAGGACGTGCTCAAGCGGCGCAAGAACCGGCCCATGTTCTTCATCGACATCGCCGTGCCGCGCGACATCGACCCGGACGTCAACGGCCTGGACAACGTCTACCTCTACGACATCGACGACCTGAAGGAGGTCGTGGAGGAGAACCTGGCCCAGCGGCGCGAGGAGGCCGCGCGCGCCGAGGCCATCGTGGACTCGGAGACGCGCGCCTTCGGGCACTGGCTCAAGTCCCTGGACCTGCAGCCGACCATCGTGGACCTGCTGCGCACGGGCGAGGAGATCGCGGACCGCGAGCTGGCCAAGACGCTGAAACGGTTGGGGAACGTGGACGACGAGACGCGCGAGGCCCTGCAGACCATGGTCCGCGCCGCGGCGCGGAAGATCTTTCACGAGCCCATCTGCTTCCTGAAGCGCCGTGCGCGCGAGGAAGCCTCCACCCGGCGCTACATCGACGTGACCCGGCGGATGTTCAACCTGGACGGCGACGAGGTGCCGCCCGACGCCCACGCCGCCCGGCGCGGCATCGGCGCGGAAGACGCCGAGGGCGCGGGGAGCGATGGTGCATGTGGCCCGGGCGAGGAGCTGGATATGGACCTGGACGGGGGCCTGGACGGAGACCTGGCTGGGGGGGGCGATCTCGATCCGGGCGCGGAACCGAAGAATTCCGGCGGCCCGTTCTGTACGGGCGGGCGCGCCGAAGACGCGAAGTGAGCACGGCATGCGAACCTACATGATCGACGAACTGGCCTCCGACGACGTCAAGCGCTTGGCGGTCAGCCTGGAAAAGAAGGGGCTGCTCGGGTCCATGGAGGGGCTCTTCTGGATCCACGTGCCCGAGGAACTGCTCGACGCGGAGCAGCTCGAACACCTGCCCCGGTGCGGCCCCTACGGCATGGCCGTGGAAGTGGGCGGCGATTGGGTGCGCATGGAGCTGCTCGTGCGCGCGCGCAACCAGCTGCGCTGCTCCTGCATCCGCTACGCCTCGGCCGAACAGCGCGCCTTCGCCATTGATTTTCTCGATAACGCCTTGAAGCAACTGGATATCCCCGTCTAGAACCGTCCGCGCCGTGCCGGGGCGCGGGGAGGTGGCGTGATGATTCCAGCAACCCTGCAGGACCTGTCCCCGGAGTCGGCCCGTTTCTGTTTGGGCGTGGAGCAGTTCGTGCGCGACGAACTGGGGCTGGACACGGCCGGGCGCACCCTGGTGGTCGGCTTTTCCGGCGGCGTGGACTCCACCGCCCTGCTCCTGACCCTGCGCTTTTTGGCCCCGCGCCTGGGCATCACCGTGCGCGCCGCGCACCTGGACCACTCCCTGCGGCCCGAATCCGCCAGCGAGGCGGCCTCGGCGCGCAGCGTCTGCCGCACCCTGCACATTCCCCTGGATATGGCCCGCGTGGACGTGGCCGCCCTGGCGCGTGAGCGCGGCGCGGGCCTGGAGGAGACGGGCCGCTCCGCACGCTACGCCTTTTTCGCGGACCTGCGCCGAGCGCAGGACGAGGCGCGAAGCAGCGCTTCAGGTGGCGTTTCCGGCTACGTCCCTGGCGGCGGCGACGGCGCGCCGTGGGCCGGGCCCGGCTGCCTCACGGCCCTGGCGCACAACCGCGACGACCTGGCCGAGGACGTGCTCATGCGCCTGATGCGCGGGGCAGGCTGGCCCGCCCTGGGCGGCATGCCCGCGCTTGACCTTTCCCGCGGCCTGGTGCGCCCGCTCCTGGCCACGCCGCGCTCGGCCATCCAGGCCTTTGTGGACGACTGCGGTCTGCCCTACACCCGCGACGTTTCCAATTCCGACCCCGCCTACTTCCGCAACCGCGTGCGCATGGACATTTTACCGCGCATGGTGGGGGAGAATCCCCAGTTCCTGGAGGCCGTGGGCAACCTCTGGCGCCTGGCGCGGCTGGACGAGGCCTATTTCGACGCCGTGCTGGCCGGACTTTGGGCAGGTGTGGAAATTATCGAGGAAGATGAACAGGATAAAGGTGACTCTAGAAAATCTTCCGAGAACGTCTCGACAAAAAGCCTGCGCGTGCCGCAGGCGATTTTGGCGGGCCAGCCCCCGGCCGTGCGCCTCCGACTCTTTAAACAATGTCTAGAGCGTCTTGGGGAGGGGCAGGCGCTGCTGGCGGGGTTGCGCGGGCTGGACGCTGCCTGGGCGCGGGGTGCGGCGGGTCGCGTGTTCCAGTTCCCCGGCCCCAAGGAGGCCCGCGTGGAGTCCGACGGGGTGGTTTTCGTCCGCCTGTGACGTATTGCAAATAGTTCTTTTCTTTTTTTGACGCGATCTCCGTTTTTCCTTTTCCTCAGAGGAGCAACCCCGCCCTACTCCGCATGCGGTCGCCGCGTTTTGGATGCGTTTTTTTCTTTTCCTCGTCCCAGCTCGCTTCCGTTTCGGCGTCTCCTCCCCCTCTTTCCCGCTTTCCCTCAGGGCGCATCCGCCGCCTAAGGCGGCGGCAGCCCGGCGCGCCCGGACCATTCCCTACCTTTCCCGAACGTCCCGCGCCCGCACTCTCCGTCCGGCATCCACGCGTGCTCAACAGTCCGCCCAGCTCTCCTCCAAGGGGAAGTTTCTGGGGGAGGAGAGGGGTGGAGGGGGGCCCGGGGGGAGGCG
>JACCQO010000086.1 GCA_015709205.1 Desulfovibrionaceae bacterium | reverse complement strand
CCCCGGGCCCCCCTCCACCCCACCTCTCCCCCAAAAACTGCTGGTTGGATGAGGATGGGGGTAATCTTTGAGAGCGCGTGGATGCCGGACGGGGGTGAAGCTGGCGCGGGAAGCGCGGAAAAGATGGAGAGCGGAGCGAGCTTGCCGGGCTGCCGCCGCTTTGCGGCGGATGCGCCCTGGGGCGGACGGGAAAGAGGGGAAGGATACGACGTTACGGGAGTCGAGGACGGGCGGGGGAAAGCCGCCACTGGCGTCGCAACACCGGCGACCGCAAAAGGGGTGCAGCGTTACGCTGCCGAAAGGGGTGCAGCGGCGCGCTGCCGAATGGAGTGCGGCGACGCGCCGCCTGTCAGACGGAGCGGATGCCGGTGGCCCAGGCGGCGGCGGGGACGGCCTCGTCCACGAGCATCACCGGAATGTCCTCGCGGATGGGGTAGACGAGCTGGTCGGCCTCGCACTTGAGGCCCTCGCCGTCGTCTGTGGGAACGAGCGGTCCCTTGCACTTGGGACAGGCCAGGATTTCGAGCAGTTCCTTGTCGATGGACACGTCCTTCTCCTCGTTTTTCGCGTTCATACCCGCTTTGCCCCCGGCGCACAAGCCGCCGCACCGGCGCCTCCCCCCCCGTGGCCGCACCCGGCCTTCGGCGAACGCCGTTTCCGGACGGCCCCGGTTGACACCGCGCCCGGCTGCGCGCACGATGCGGCCTGGGGCGGCGCGCCGCAACCGGCATTGCCCCTTGGGCATTCGGTCCGGTTCGCGCCGGCAGGCCGCCCGGGCCCGCCCCGACGAACGGGCCCGTGCACGAACGGCATCTTCGCGCATCCGGCGCTTCCCGGGCCAGCCCGGGCCACCCGCAATCCAGGCAGCTCATGTCCGACATCGACCTGCACACCCATTCCACGGCCTCGGACGGCTCGCTTTCGCCGTCGGAGCTGGTGGCCCTGGCGCGCGCCTCCCACTTGCGCGCCCTGGCGCTCACGGACCACGACACCGTGGCGGGCATTCCCGAGGCCCTGGAGGCCGGGAAGCGCGAGGGCGTGGAAGTGATCCCCGGTTGCGAGCTCTCCGTGACCTCGGACCACGGGGCCATGCACATCCTCGGCCTGTGGGTGGACGGCAACGGCTCGGGCCTGGCTTCCACCCTGGCGGAACTGCAGCACTACCGCGTGAACCGCAACCACATCATCATCGAAAAGCTCAACGCCATCGGCGTGGCCGTGAGCTACAACGACGTGCTCGCCGTGGCGGGCGACGGGTCCGTGGGGCGGCCGCACTTCGCGCAGGTGCTCCTGGACAAGGGCTACGCGACCAGCATGCAGGAGGCCTTCGACCGCTACCTGGGCGCGGGCGGCCGGGCCTACGAGCCCAAACGCAAGCTCTCGCCCGCCGAGGGCATCGCCCTGCTCAAGGCCGCCGGGGCCACCGTGGTCCTGGCGCATCCCTACCTGCTCGGGCTGAACAAGGCCGAGCTCTTTCCGGTGGTGCGCGCGCTCAAGGACGCCGGGCTGGACGGCATCGAGGCGCACTACACCGAGCACCCGCCCTCCAAGACCAAGAGCTACCTGGACATCGCCGCCAGGCTGGACCTGCTCGTCACCGGCGGCTCGGACTTCCACGGCGCGCCCAAGCCCAACATCCAGCTCGGCCGCGGCAAGGGCAAGCTGCGGCTGCCCTACTCCCTGCTCCAGGCCCTCAAGGACCATCGCCAGGCCCACGGGCTGCCGACCTAGATGCCGGAACAATCCGGAATACAATCAATTTGACGTTTCCACCCGAAATGAAAAACACGCGTCTTCCCGAACTGCTGGCCCCGGCCGGGGACCGGGAGCGGCTGGAGGCCGCGCTGCTCTACGGCGCGGACGCCGTGTACCTGGGCGGGCCGGAGCTGAGCCTGCGCGCGGCGAGCGGGTTCACGCCCGAGGAGACCGCCGCGGCCGTCGAGCTGGCGCACGCGCGCGGCGCGCGGGTCCACTACTGCCTCAACGCCCTGCCGCGCCAGGCCCAGATGGGCGCGGTGCGCCGGGCCATCGAGGCGGTGCGCGGCACGGGCGTGGACGCCTTCATCGTGGCCGATCCCGGGGTGCTGGCCCTGGCGCGGCGGCTTGCGCCGCACGTGCCGCTCCATCTTTCCACGCAGGCCAACACGGCCAACGCCGAGGCCGTGGCCTTTTGGCGCGATCAGGGCGTGGCGCGCGTGGTGCTGGCGCGCGAGCTGGACGCGCCGGGCGTGCGCGCGGTGCGCGATGCGTGCCCGGACATGGAGCTGGAGCTGTTCGTGCACGGGGCCATGTGCATGGCCATCTCCGGCCGCTGCCTGCTCTCGGCGCACCTGTCGGGCCGCTCGGCCAACCAGGGAGCCTGCACGCACCCGTGCCGCTACGAGTACCGGCCCCTTGAGGCGGCCGGGACGGATGGGGAGACGGCGGGGGCGGGGATGGACGCGCGGGACGCGGCGCGCGGGCCCGCCGCCTTCGAGGAGCGCACCCGGCCCGGCCGCGCGACCTGGGAGGTGGAGCGCCACGGCGGCTACGACCATTTTTTCGCGGCCGAGGACCTCTGCCTGGTGCGCTACGCCGCGTGGTTCGCGCGCCTGGGCATCGCGGCCGTGAAGATCGAGGGCCGCACCAAGACCGCCGGATACGTGGCCCAGGTGGTGCACGCCTGGCGCGCGGCCCTGGACGCCGTCGGAGCGGGTTTCAGGGGCACGGAGGCTCTTGGGGCGGGCTCCATGGGGCCGAACGCTGTGGAACCAAACGCGAGCGCGGCGACCGCACCGGAGATTTCCGCCGCGCGTACGGACTTCGACGTGGCCGACTACCTGGACGAGCTGCGCAACGCGGCCACGCGGCCGCTGTGCACCGGCTTCTTTCTGCCCGACGGCCGCCGGGCGGTTCTGGACGCGGCCGCGCCCGAGGAGCGGCGGCCCGTGGTGGCCCGCGTGCTGGAGCGCGTGCCGGAACGCCTGGCGGACCACACGGACGCGGGCACCTGGCGCGTGGCCGTGCGCGCGCCGTGGAGCCCGGCCGACGCGGCGCGCGTGCTCGTGCCGCGCGGCCGCTACGCGGACCTGGCCCCCGGCGGCTACGCCCTGTTGGCCGAGCCGCGCCCGGACGGTGCGCCGCCCGACGCACCTGCGCCCGCCCCAATACCCATGGACCGCGCCCATCCCGGCACCACCGCGCTGCTGCGCTGCACCGACGCGAAGGCCGCCGCCCATCTCGCACCCGGCGTATTCCTGCGCCGCGCCTGAACGGGATCCTCGCCCCGTCCGCGCTCCGCGCGCCCAATCCCGACCCCCCGACCCCGTTTCCGGCTGATCCCGTTTCCACCGATCCCGGCGTCCGCCTCCGGCAGGGCATTTCCGAACCCGCCTCTTTTTCGGGGAGCGAGCGCCCTTGCC
The DNA here is from genome assembly GCA_015709205.1 of Desulfovibrionaceae bacterium. Classification (GTDB taxonomy): domain Bacteria; phylum Desulfobacterota; class Desulfovibrionia; order Desulfovibrionales; family Desulfovibrionaceae; genus JACCQO01. The sequence continues at coordinate 4,929 of JACCQO010000086.1, read as the reverse complement.
GAAGGCGTGGCAAGATGGTCCGAAGAGTCCAAATAATCCCTGCCGAAAGTTCCCCGGCCTGCGCAGACGCTTTCGCGGCGAGCGCCGCCGGGGGCCGCCCCGAACGGGACCCCCTCCACGGCCCCGCCTAATCCAGCGTGCGCCGGAACCGCTTCAGGCCGATGCCGATGACCGCGAGCCAGAAGGCCGCGATGGGCCACAGGTGCACCAGGGCCTCGGCCACGCCGTTGCCCTTGAGCAGCACGCCGCGCACGATGCGCAGGTAGTGCGTCAGCGGCAGCACCGAGCCCACGGCCTGGGCCCACTCCGGCATGCCCCGGAACGGAAACATGAACCCGGAGAGCAGCAGCGAGGGCAGGAAGAAGAACACGGAAAGCTGCAGGGCCTGCAACTGGTTGCGCACCAGCGTGGAGATGGTCACGCCCACGGTCAGGTTCGCGGCGATGAAGAACACCGAGAGCAGCAGCACCAGCACCACGCTGCCGTGAAAGGGCACGTCGAACAGATAGCGCGCCGCCAGCAGGATCAGGCCCATCTGGAGGTAGCCCACCAGGATGTAGGGCACGATCTTGCCGAGCATGACCTCCAGCGGCCGCACCGGCGTGGTCAGCAGGTTCTCCATGGTGCCCCGCTCGCGCTCGCGCGTGATGGCCAGGGCCGTGATCATCACCAGGGTCAGCGTCAGGATCGTGCCCATCAGCCCGGGCACGATGTTGTAGCGCGTCACGGCCTCGGGGTTGTACTGCGCGTGCACGCGCACGGTCACCGGATCCTCGCCCGGCAGGAGCGAGGACGGCGGACCGGACAGGTCGCGCGCCAGCGCGCGCACCGCCAGGGCGCGGAACGCGGTCAGCGCGCCCGAGGTCGCGCCCGGGTCCGTGGCGTCGGCCTCCAGGAGCAGCACGGGCCGCTCGCCGCGCAGCAGGCTCCGGCCGAACCCTTCCGGAATGGTCAGCACGAACTGCACCTCGCCCAGGTCCAGGGCGCGGTCGGCCTCGCCGCGCGAGGAAAGCGTGCGCACCAGGTCGAAGTACGACGAGGTCTGCATGGCCGCGATCAGCGAGCGCGAAAACGGCGAGTTGTCGCCCGAGAGCACGGCCAGGGGCAGGTGGCGCGGGTCCGAGTTGATGGCGTAGCCGAAGAGCACGGTCTGCAGCAGCGGAATGCCGATGAGCATGGCGAAGGTCAGCCGGTCGCGGCGCATCTGCACGAACTCCTTGGCCACCATGGCCGCGAAGCGCCGCAGGCTGAAACGGTGCCAGAACGGGACGGCCGGGCGGCCGGACGGGCGGCCAGCCGGGCGAACGGACGAATGAGCGGACCGGCGGCTCACGGCTTCACCGCCCCGCGCATGAGCTGGATGAAGACCTCCTCCAGGCTCGTCTCGCCCGGCTCCACGCGCGCGCCGGGCCCGGCCGCCTCGCGCGCCGCGCGCTCCACCGCCGCCGCGTCCGGCCCGGAAACGTGCAGCGTGTTGCCGAAGGCCACCACCTGCTCCACGCGCTCGTCGGCCTCCAGCCGCACCTTGGCCTCGTGCGCGCCCGGGCCCTTGACCAGCCACGTGCTCAGCCCCGAACCCGCCACCAGTTCCTCCACCCCGCCGCGCGCCAGCAGCCTGCCGTAGGCGATGTACGCCAGCCGATGGCAGCGCTCGGCCTCGTCCATGTAGTGCGTGGAGATCAGCGTGGTCACGCCCGCGGCGGCCAGGCCGTGCACCTGGTCCCAGAACTCGCGCCGCGCGCCCGGGTCCACGCCCGCCGTGGGCTCGTCCAGCAGCAGCAGGCGCGGCTCGTGGAGCATGCAGCCCGCCAGGGCCAGCCGCTGCTTCCAGCCGCCGGAAAGCCCGCCCGCCAAGATCCCGGAAAAACGGCCCAGCTCCATGCGCTCCATGATCTCCGCCACGACCCGGCGCGGCCGGCGCACTCCGTAGACCGAGGCCATGAACATCAGGTTCTCGCGCACGGTCAGGTCCTCGTACAGGCTGAAGCGCTGGGCCATGTAGCCCACGTGCGGCTTGATGCGGTCGCCCTCGGTGAGGATGTCGTACCCCAGGCACGTGCCGCCCCCGGCGTCCGGCCGCAGCAGGCCGCAGAGCATGCGGATGAACGTGGTCTTGCCCGAGCCGTTGGGCCCGAGAAAGCCGTAGATCTCGCCGCGCTCCACGCGCATGTCCAGACGGTCCACCACCGTGCGGCCGCCAAAGGACTTGGTCACGCCGGAGACGTCGATGACCGGGTCAGCCATTGGCCCCTCCGGCGGCGGGCGCCGCGCCGCCATCCGCTCCCGTCCCCGCTCCCGCAGCCGGGCGCACCTCCACGGGCTGGCCCGGCTTGAGCGCCCCGGCGTCCGCCGCGCGCTCGGGCCGCGCCTCCACCAGGAAGACCAGTTTGGCGCGCGTCTCGGCCGAATAGATCACCGGCGGCGTGTACTCGGCCTCGTCCGCCACGTACGTCACGCGGCACGCCACCGGCGCGGCCGCGCCGTCCATGCGCACGGTCACGGCCATGCCCGGCCGCACCGCCGCCACGGCCGCCTCGGGCACGTAGAAGCGCACGATGCGGTTTTCCGGCGGCAGCAGCACCACCACCGGCCCGCCCGCCGGAACCCACTCGCCCGGCTCGCGCACCGTGTCGAAGACCAGCCCCGCGCGCGGGGCCACGCGCGCCTTCTGGTCGAAATTCCACTGCGCCTGCTCCAGCCGCGAAGCCGCCGCCGCCACCTCGGCCTCGGCAGCCTTGATCTCGTCGGTGCGGCCGCCCAGCCGCGACGTGGCCAGCTCCGCCTCCATCTGGCGCACCTGCTGGCGCGCCGTGTCGTACTCCGTGCGCGCCCGGTCCAGTTCCTCCGCGGAAATCGTCTGCGCCGCGAACAGCTTCTCCCGCCGCCGGAACTCGGTCTCGGCCAACTGCACCGAGGCCCGCGCCTTGCTCAGCTGCGCCTTGATCGCCGCCACCTCCGACGGCCTGCGCCCCTTGCGCAGGTCCGCCAGCCGGTTCTCGGCCTGGCGCACGTTGCCGCGCGCCTCCTCCAGCCCGGCGCGCTCAAACTCGCGCTCCAGCGCGAACAGCGGAGCCCCGCGCTCCACCATCTCGCCGCGCGCCACGGAAAGCTCCACCAGCTCCCCGCCCAGCGGCGGGGCCACGTACACGTACTCGCCCTCCACGTACCCCTGCCACGCGCCGCCGTCGCCACCACCGCAACCGACCGCGGCCACCAGCCACGCCACGCACGCCGCAACCATCCAGCCCCTACGCATCGCCGCCTCCCTCGCGCGGACGCGCCATCTCCTCGAATAGGCTCCAACTACGCTCGAACCGCTCCATCATGTCGAACTCCCCGCCGCTGAGCATGTACAAAAACGCCGGCGGCACCAGCGCCCCGATATACATGTACACCAAATCCTCGGCCGGTACATCGCCGCGCACCTGCCCCGCCGCCTGGCCGCGCCGCAGGATGCTCTCCACCAGCCCCCGGTACATCGCCATGGTGAGCAACACGCGCTGGTTGCGCTCGGCATAGCGCACCGACGATTCCTCGGAAAACACCAGCCGGATCAGCCCCGGCTCCATGGCGAACATCCGCGCGTGGAACGCCGCCAGCCCCTTCAGCGCCCGCAGCGCGTCCGGCTCGCCCGCGCCCACCTCACGCGCCTTCTCCATCAACTTCTCGCCCACCAGGTCGATGACCGCGTCCATCATCGACTCCTTGTTCCGAAAATGCCGGTACAACGCCGACGGCACCACCCCGATGGCCTCGGCCACGCCCTTGAGCGTCACGTTGCCCAGCCCGTCCGCCGCCAGCCGCAAGGCCGCCCACACGATCTGCTCCCGCCGCTTCCCGCCTTCCATCCGCTGCTTCGCCACGCCGCCTCCTGTGAATGTGAATTCACTTTCACATGCGCGATGAAAGAACGTCAAGAAGGAAAATGGAAAGCCGCACGGGATGCGAACGGCGAGGAGGACGGGGCTCCGCCCCGAACCCCGGCTGGGACGCCGTCCCAGACCCTGCTGGGGCTCTGCCCCAGACCCCGCCGGGGGGATCATCCCCCCCGGGCCCCCTGGTCGGGCGCGCGCGGAGAGGGGTGCGTTGGTCCGGGTTTACTCCGACGCACGAACAGTCCGCGGGGCGGTGGCGGGACGGCCCGGGCGTGAGGCCGAAGACGGCCTCCCCCCCGAACCGCCCCGCCACCGCCCCGGAACGCTCGCACGCCGCCGCGTGCCGCTTCGCTGCGCTGCGCGGCACAGGGTCGAAGAAGAATTAGGGAGATGAGAAAGGGCGCAAAGGGGTTGGGAAAGGTTGAGGGATCGGAAACGCGCCGCCCTCGCGGCTGCGCCGCATGCGGGCTTGAAGGGCGATGATGCCCGAGCACGAACCGTGCGGCCTTGGGCAATGCGGGCCGAAGGCTTTGGCTTTATCCTCGTCCCCAGGCCGCCGGATCAATCTTCCCAGCGTCCACGAAGTGGTGTGGCCAGGAGCGATTTTCCGAAAACCGCCCCGTTGTGGAATCCTAAAAGCCTTTGCACGCGCCCGTCCCTTGCCGACAAGGCACAACCACCGCCCGCCTCCCCCTCCACAGGTGTGGCGCAATCCCCTCGTTGCGCATGCCCCGCGCCCCATCGGGACCACCTCTTCCCCAAGCCCCGAAGCGGGCCCGCCACCCCCTTTCAGGCCGCCGCAAGCCGTCCCGCCTTTCCCCCGCCCGCGCTCGACTCCCATAACATCGTATCCTCCCCCCTCTTTCCCCCACGCCCCAGGGCGCATCCGCCGCCAAAGGCGGCGGCAGCCCGGCGCGCTTGGTTCCATCTCCATCTTTCCCGCTCCTCCCGCGCCCGCCCCACCCCGCCCGGCATCCACGCGCTCTCAAAAATCATCACCCCCCTCATCCAACCAGCAGTTTTTGGGGGTGGAGAGGGGTGGAGGGGGGTCCGG
>JACCQO010000085.1 GCA_015709205.1 Desulfovibrionaceae bacterium | reverse complement strand
CGAAAAAGGGTCCTCCCCTCCCCGCCTCCCCCCGGCTCTTCGCTTCCTTCTCCCCTCATCGTCTGCCCCCGCGCCGCGTCGCGCCTAGTCCCTACCGTCTTTGAAAAAAGTTACAAAAAAGTGCCTCTGGCATATTGATGTGCTTCCTTAGTAATGATAACTGATCTCCTTACCGGTGGTGAATTCGAGGTATAATAAGGGCACGTTGCAATTTTTGCCGTGTGGCGTAGAAAGGTAGTTGGATCCGTATCTGCGTGCGGCGCGGGACGGACCGGCCGGGATCACGGGCCTCGGCCCACAAACGGGGCGCTGTCCGCCAAGGGGGAGTACCTATGGATGTGTTGCTGCTGTCCAGACTGCAGTTTGCGGTCGCGACGTTTTTCCACTTCATTTTCGTGCCACTGACGCTGGGCTTGTCGGTGATCATCGCGCTCATGGAAACCAAGTACGTGCGCACGGGCGACGAGACCTACAAACGCATGGCCAAGTTCTGGGGCAAGCTCTTCCTCATCAACTTCGCCCTGGGCGTGGTCACGGGCATCACCCTGGAATTCCAGTTCGGCACCAACTGGTCGCGCTATTCCGAGTACGTGGGCGACATCTTCGGCTCGCTCCTGGCCATCGAGGCCTCGGTGGCCTTTTTCCTGGAGTCCACGTTCCTTGCCGTCTGGGTCTTCGGCTGGGACAAGCTTTCTCCAAAGGCGCATGCCGCAGCGATCTGGCTCGTGGCCATCGCCTCCAACCTTTCGGCCTTGTGGATCCTCATCGCCAACGGCTTCATGCAGCATCCCGTGGGCTACGTGATCCGCAATGGCCGGGCCGAGCTGGAAAGCTTCTACGACGTTGTCTTCAACAGTTTCGGCCTGCAGGAGTTCCTGCACACGGTCTCCGGGTCGTGGATGCTGGCCGGGTTCTTCGTCATGGGCGTGAGCGCCTGGCACATCTTGCGCAAGAACGAGCTGGACTTCTTCAACCGTTCGTTCCGGTACGGCATGGCCTTTGCGTTGATCTTCTCGCTGTTCGTGGCCCTGCAGGGCCACACCCACGGCAACGAGGTCGCCGCGACGCAGCCCGCCAAGCTGGCGGCCATGGAGTCGCACTGGGAGACCCGCAAGGGAGCGCCCATGTACCTCTTGACGGTTCCCAACCCGTCGGGCGAGGGCAACCTGATCGAGACCCTGCCCATCCCCTACATGCTTTCCATTCTGGCCTTCAGCGATCCCAACGCCGAAGTGGTCGGACTCAACGACATCCCCAAGGACGAGCGGCCGCCCGTGGCCCTGACCTTCCTGGCCTTCCGCGCCATGGTCGGGCTCGGCACGCTGTTCATCGTGGCCGCGGGGCTGGCCTGGCTCTGGCGCAACAAGCTGCAGGAGAAGCCCTGGTTCCTCAAGGCGCTGGTCTGGATCATCCCGTTGCCGTACATCGCCCTGGACGCCGGTTGGACGGTGGCCGAGGTCGGGCGGCAGCCGTGGATCGTCTACGGCATGATGAAGACCGCGGACGCGGTCTCGCCCATCACCACGACGCAGGCGGGCGTTTCGCTCTTCGCCTTCATCGCGGTCTATTCGCTGCTGGGCGCCGTGGACATCTATCTGCTGCGCAAGTACGCCACCCTGGGACCCGAGGCCTAGGCCGCGCGAACCCGAGCCGACAAAGAGGTAGAACGATATGCTCGAGACAACCTGGTTCTTACTGTGGGGCATCCTGTGGGCCGTCTATTTCATCCTGGACGGCTTCGACCTGGGCATCGGCACGCTGGCGCCCTTCCTGGCCAAGGACGAGACCGAAAAACGCACCTGTCTGAACGCCATGGGGCCGTTCTGGGACGGCAACGAGGTCTGGCTGATCACCGCCGGCGGCGTGACCTTCGCGGCCTTTCCCAAGGCCTATGCCGTGATGTTCAGCGGGCTCTATTCGGCCCTGCTGCTGCTGCTCTTCGCGCTGATCCTGCGCGGCGTGAGCTTCGAGTTCCGCAACAAGGTGGACAGCGACGGCTGGCGCAAGGTCTGGGACGCCTGCAACTTCCTGGGCAGCTTTCTGCCCGCGCTGCTGCTGGGCGTGGCCTTCGCCAACCTGTTCCGCGGCATTCCCATCAACGCCCAGGGCGTGAACGAGGGCGGCCTGTTCGACCTGCTCAACCCCTACGGGCTGCTCGGCGGCGTGCTCTTCGTGCTCATGTTCATGGAGCACGGAGCGTTGTGGCTGGCCGTGAAGACCCAGGGCGCGCTGCACGACCGCGCCGTGCGCACGGCCAAGGGCCTCTGGCCCTTCTACGTCATCGTGGCCGTGGCCTTCCTGGCCTACACCGCGGTGGAGACCACGCTCTTCGCCAACTTCCTGAACACCCCGGCGCTGCTCTCCATCGTGCTCCTGGCCGTGGGCAGCCTGCTCCTGCTGCGGCCGTTCATCGGCTCCGGCAAGATCCTGCTCTCCTGGGCCACCTCCGGCGTGACCATCCTGTGCGTCACGCTCTTCGGCGTGCTGGGCATGTATCCGGCGCTGCTGCCCTCCAGCCTGTCGCCGGAGTTCTCCATCACCATCTACAACGGCGCTTCCAGCACGCTGACGCTGCAGATCATGCTCGGCGTGGCCCTGGTCTTCGTGCCCATCGTGATCATCTACCAGAGCTGGGTCTACAAGACCTTCGGCCACAAGATCACGCAGGAGGACCTGGACTACCATCACGCCTACTAGGCCTTCCTCTGCCTCACCGGCCATGCGTCCGTTTGGTCCGGTCCCTGAGCGCCCCGACCCTCTGCGGGGCGCTCTCCTTTTGCGCGGCGGGGAAATGGATGCGGCGGATGAACGGAGCAGGGCGGGGTTCGGGGAGAAGTCCGGCCCGTTGTGCCCGCCGGGCCCGGCGGGCAGGCGCGTGGGGAAAAAGGGAAGGGCAGGGGGAGCAAACGAAGGGCGGGCGAAAACGGCCTGCGGGCGGCGCGCAGACGCGAAAAACGGAGATTCAGGGCCAGACAGCATTACGGGCCGAAACGGGCCGCAGGCCCCGCCTACAGGCCCAGGAAACGGCACAAGCCCAAGCCGGGGTCACCCGCCGCCGTCCCCTCCCGCAGGAGCGGGCGGAAGAACGCTCACGCGCCCTCGCGGCATCGCCGCCCGCGAAAGGGGCGCAGCAGCATGCCGCCGGCGCGCTGCCCGCTATTTGGCCGCGGCGGCCTGGTGCTGGGCGAGCTGGGAGAGCCACTTGCGCAGGCTTTCCACGTCGTCGTGGTACATGGCCTCGGCGTCGCGCTGGAGGTGCTTGAGGGTGTCCACCTCCTTGCGCAGGGTGGCGAGCTCCTCGTCGCGCTCGGCGAGCCGGTCGCGCAGCTCGCGCACGTCCTGCTGGCCGTCGGCGAGCCGGGTGAGCGCCACGGCGATCTGGCCGAGCGCCTCGCCCTGGCTGTGCACCAGGGCCGAAACCTGGGAGAGGTCGACCATGGCCGCCTGGGCCACGGCGGGCTGCATTGCGGTATTGCTGTTGCCTTGCAACGCTTGCGGTTGTGCCGCTTGCAGCTCGATATTTTTGGGGAACCTTGCAGCAAGCAGCGCCTCGACCGCTCCGGCGTTCTTGCGTTTCTTCATCTCGCCGAGGATGACCGCAAAAATTTCCAGCACCTCGGCCCGGTAGCGGCGGCGCTTGCCCTCGCCCACGTGCGGCAGGTAGTCGATGAACCGCTTGCAATAGAAGCGGGCCGTGGACTCCGGCAAACCATAGTTTTTGGCTATTTCCGCGATGGTCAGCAGTCCCGCGTCGCCTTCCATCCGTTCCATGCGCTCCATGCCTACCCCCTTGTGAAGCCGTTTTTCCAGGGCCCCGAACCGCTACCGCAAGGCCCTTGAACCGCAACCAGTATACTAAATTACACCAGGAATGAAAATACCGCAATGCGTTTTGAATTTTAATTTATTCCAATAAATTATACTATATTTCAAGCTTCCTCAACCGAATGGGGCTCAAACGCCCCATGGCCCGTCCGACCGCGCCCGGCGTGGCCGGGGGCCCAAAATAGCAGCGCGGAGGGGCATTTTTTTTCTTGCGGTCCCTTGTCTTTTACTTGTGAACCACGTATCAAGTCCTACCATACGGTTCCAAGTTCGAGCCCTGCATGGTTCGTTTCCGATTTTCGAGTGTTTTTCGGCAAAGTGTTTTCCGAACGACAGGCGTCGTTCCAGGGGGCAAACCACAATCTCAAGGAGGAAGTTCCTGATGTTCACGAAGGCACAGTTTGTTGCAGCCCTGAAGGGTAAACTGCCTGAGGTCTTTACAACCAAGGCCAGCGCGGACAAGGCTTTCGACGCCTTCTGCAGCATCCTGGCCGAGGGCATCGCCGACGGCGGCATTCGTCTCCCCAATGTCGGCTCCTTCTCCGTGTCCAAGCGGGCCGCCCGCACCGGCCGCAACCCTCAGACCGGCGCCACGATCAAGATTGCCGCCAAGAAGGTGGTCAAGTTCTCCACCGCCAAGGCGCTCACCGACCAGCTCAACTAGCAATGGCGCAGCCCACGAAACCGGGCGACGGAGCACGCTCCGTTGCCCGGTTTTTTTGCGCCCGCGCATCAGCCCGGCCGGGCGCACGGGCCTGCCTCTTGCGCACCCGGCACGGCGGCACTACCTTTTGGGACACATCATCCTTGCCCGGAGAAAACCATGACCGAGACCATCGTCACCAACCGCGAACCCGCATCCGACGCGTTCGTCAAGCTGCTTGAGACCGCCGCGCGGCGCATCCGCCAACTGGAGGCCGACGCGCGCGCCGCGCTCTACGAAGCCAAGGACGAGGCCGCGTACCGCGCCCTGCTGGCCGAAAAATGCGACCTGCTCATGGAGTTGCCCGGGCAGGCTGCGGAACTGCTCGACCGGATGGACGATTCCGGCCCGCTGCGCGCGCGCCTGAAATCCTTTGCCCGTCGCGCGGGCCAGGCCACGGACCTGGATTCCGTGTTCTACAAGGCCGCGCTGCTCTATCCCGACGACTACAAGGACGGCGATCCCAACGAACTCGAGATCTGGCTCCGCGAGCTTTCCGCCTGATGACCATGGGCAGTCGTTCCGCCACCAGCGCCGCCGCCGAGATGGCGGCCTCCGCCACGCTCGATGCCGCCTTTGCGGCGGCCGAGATCGCAGAGATCGCCGGGCGCGAGATCATGGCCGTGTACCGGCGCGGCTTCACGGTGCGCGTCAAGGCCGACGATTCGCCCGTGACCGAGGCCGACATGGCCAGCCACCACCTGCTGCTGCGCGAGCTGGACCGGGCCTTTCCAGGCACGCCCGTGGTTTCGGAAGAGGACGCGGACCGCGACCCGGCCGCGCGCGCGGCGGACCACCTTCTGGTGGATCCGCTGGACGGCACGCGCCAGTTCGTGCGCCGCAACGGCGAGTTCGTGGTCAACGTGGCCCTGGTCAGCGGCGGCCGCGCCGTGTGGGGCGTGATCCATGCCCCGGCCCTGGGCGTGACCTACCTGGGCGCGCCGGGCGCGGGCGCGCTGCGCATCGAGCCGGACGGGACACGCACGCCCATCCACGCGGCCGCGCCCGTGGGGCCGGACGCAATGGTCGTGCTCAAAAGCCATTCGCGCACCACGCCGCGCCAGGATGCCTGGCTCGCCGCGCGCTGCATCCGCCCATTGCGCCGCCCGGCCGTGGGCAGCGCCCTGAAGTTCTGCATGGTGGCCGAGGGCACGGCGCACCTGGCCCCGTGCCTGCACGCCACCTGCGAGTGGGACACGGCCGCGGGCCAGGCCCTGGTGGAGGCGGCGGGCGGCGCGGTCACGGACGCCGAGGGCGCGCCCTTCGTCTACGCCAAGGCCGACCTGCGCAACCCCTGGTACGTGGCCCAGGCCTGGCCCGGTGCGGACCGGGGCTGCTGCTAGGGGTTCCGGGCCGCCGGCCCCCGGGACTGTCGCGTCCCTCTGTTCCCCTCCGTCCTCTTCGTACCCTTTCGCCCTTCGTCGGGGCGTCCTGCCCGAACTGCGGAATCCGGCCAACGCCTCGAACCTGGCGCCCGTCCGGCGGGCCCGCCCGGCCGCCCGACGTCCCGCGGCATTGGCCGCGCACTCCGTTTGCGACTGACTCCCGGTCTTTTTTTTCATCCCACCCTTGCGCGCCGCGCGCGCCTTCTTTTTCTTTGCGGGCGTTCGGACCAGGCCCACCCGCCGGGGTTTCCACCGAGGCCCCGAAACGAGAAAACCCCGAGCCGAAACCGGCTCGGGGCCTTGCATCCCGAAAGAAAAGAGGACGGACGCGGAAACGGCTGCGCGTCAGGCGTCTTCGCCCGCCCCGCCCCGCCTGTCTGGGCCGTCCGGCCTGTCTGGCCCATCCAGGCCATCCGTGCCGCTCGCATCCTGCGCGCGCCCGGCTGCGGCCGCCTCGTCGGCGGCCTCGTCGCGCTCACCGCGTGCGGCGTTCGCAGGGGCCGCTCCATTCGCCGAGGCCCCGGCTCCGCCGGCTCCGACGTCGCGCAGCAGGGCGACGCGCACGCCGTGTTCGCGGCTGGGCGACAGGGCGTAGATGCGCTCCACGTGCGCGGCGAAGAGGTCCACGGGGTGGTGGGTGATCACGAGCACCTGCAAATCCAGCTTGGCCGCGATCTGGGCGATGAGCTTCATGAGCCGGGGCACCAGTTCGGGCTTGAGCCAGCAGTCCTGCTCGTCGAGCACCAGGAAGGGCCGGTGCGCGGCCGGGTCCAGCCGCGAGAGCGCGATGAGCCGCAGGCCCACGGAAAGGATGTTGCAGACCGAGCCGCCCTGGCCGTGCAGGATGTCCTCGGCCTTGCCGTCCTGCTCGATCTGGAAGTGCACGTTGAGCCGGTTGCCCTTGATCTCGCGCAGGCTGGTCACGCTGCGGTCCTGGCCGAGGATCTCGCGCACCGCGTGCGTGAGGTTCTCCTCGATCTCGTCCAGGATCGCGCCGAAGAGCGTGCGCGCCAGGTCCTCCAGGACCTGCTGGGCCTCCGGGGCCAGGGCCAGGAAGCGCTCCAGCTCCGCAATGCGGTCGCGCTCGGCGCTGCGGTCCTCCACGTGGCGCTGGGCGCGGCCGCGCAGCAGCCAGAGGCGCTGCTCCAGGCCCTCCAGTTCCGCGTTCAGCGCGGCGGCGGAAATCGCGTTGTCCACCGCGCGCCCCTAGTTCCGCCCGTTGTCCAGCTCGTCCAGCCCCTGGCGCACGGCCGCGATGTGCTTGCGGTATTCGTCCACCAAGCGCGCGTTTTCCGCGCGGCGCTCGGCCAGCAGCGTTTCCAGGGCCTCGGGGTCCGCGGTGCCGTATTCCTCCACGGCGCGCGCCTCCAGGTCCGCCAGCTGGCGTTCCAGGCTGGCCAGATTCTCCTCGGCGCGGACCTTGGTCTCCCGCAGCCGGTCGTATTCGTCCCTGAGCCCGGCGAGCTCGCGCTCCAGGGCCGCGTCGTCATGTCCGGTCGCCATGCGTGATCTCCTCGTAGAGGTCCAGGATCAGCCGCGTGGACGCGGCGTCCGGCTCCAGGTTCTCGTTCAGGAATTGCTTCAGGCCCATGCCCTCCTGCGTGCGCCGCCAGGCCAGCCGCTCCAGCCCCTTGAGGAACAGGGACTCGCGGTCCGGCGCGTCCTCGGCCTCGTCGGGCAGCTCCATGTCCGGAAAGACCTCGGCAAAGGGCAGGACGGGCACCTCCCAGCGCGCCAGCTCGGCGCAGCCGGGCCGCCATTCGGCCGCCGCGGGCCTGCGCTCCAGGTTGGCGCGGCAAAAGGCCATGCGCACCAGGCCGCCGGGGTTGGCCCAGCGCGTGGCGCCGCGCGTCTGCGTGGGCTGCGGGCGGTGGATGTGCCCGTTGACCACCCAGTCCACGCCGGGAATCTCGCGCAGGCGCACGGGCTTTTCCTCGTAGTCCGGAAAGCCGATGTTGTGGTGCGCGATCCAGAGCACGGTGTCCGGGCCGTTTTCGGCGTCGCCGTCGGCGGCGCGCGCGGCCTCGCGGTCAAAGGATTCGGGCAGGGGGGTCATGTCCGGCGAGGCGCCGACCAGGGCGCGGTGGCCACGCACGTCGACCACGAAGGCCGGGCCGGGCTCGTCCAGCACCGTGACCGACCCGGCGGCGCGCAGCACGGCCAGGGACACGTCGTCGGTGAAGCGCGCCTGGTACTTGTCGTGGTTGCCCACGAGCACGAAGGCGCGACAGGGGGCCGTGAAGCGGCCGAACAGGCTCATGAGCTCCACGAGCAGCCCGTTGGGGTTTTCGCGCGGCCAGTGGAAGAGGTCGCCGAGGATCACGGCCACGAGATTTTCTTCGCGCGCGTGGGCCAGGCAGGCCGCGAGCTTGGCCAGGACCTGGTCGCGGTAGCCCTCGGCGCGCTGGCCCGGCGGCGTGGCCGCCACGTGCGGGTCGCCGATGAAGAGGATGCCCTGGGCGGCGATGGTCGGCAGGCTCATGCGTCGTGTCCTTTTGGAACGGAACCCGCGGGAGCGGGGCTCGCCGGAGCGGAATGTGCCGGAGCGGAATTCGTCGAATCCGGGCTGGCCGAGGCGGCGGGGGCGTGCGGCCCCGCGTGCGGCCCGTGCAGCCCCGCGTGCGTCCCACTGAGAAAGGACTCCGCGTCGAGCACGCCGCCGCACAGGGGGCAGGCCATGATCTCGGCCAGCCGGGCCGCGATCCTGTCGCGGCGCGCCGCAAGGTCGGCGTCCAGCCCGGCCAGCCGCTCGCGCGCGGCCAGCACGCGCCGGCAGGCGTCGCGCAGACCGTCCAGGGCTGTGGCCAGGGGCGCGGCCGCGCCCACGGTGGCCGCGGGGTCGGGCGGTCCGGCCAGCCCGGCCAGGGTGGCGGCCACGGCCCCCAGGGCCGCGCCGCGGGCGCGCTGCGCGCCGAGCTCGG
>JACCQO010000084.1 GCA_015709205.1 Desulfovibrionaceae bacterium | reverse complement strand
GGCGGGGAGGGGAGGACCCTTTTTTCGCCGAAAAAGGGTCCTCCCCTCTCCGCCTCCCCCCGGCTCTTCGCCTTGCCTCCCCCACCGCCCGTCGCCCGGCGTCGGGCGCAAAAAAAGGGCCCTGGGCCCTTTGGTGCGTCGGTGCGCGGTGGGGGAGGCGACGGTCAGGCCTGCTTCTTGCGGGCGAAGGTCAGCATTTTTTGGGCCTCCACGAAGTCGGGCTTGAGCTGCAGGGCCTTGGAGGCGGCCTTTTCGACCTTTTTCCACTTCTTCCAGTCGATGTAGAGGCGGCCGATATTGAAGAAGAGGTTTGGGTCGCGCGGGGCGTACTTGTAGGCCTGAAAGTAGTATTTTTCGGCCACGTCGAACTTGCCGAGCTTGCGCAGGGCGATGCCGATGCGGTTGTAGAGGTGGATGGATTCCGGGGAGTCGTCCAGGGCGGCGGCGAGGTATTCGTAGGCCTCCTCGTAGTAGGCGGCCTGGAGGAAGATTTCGCCGATCTCGCCCTTGAGGGATGGGTCGTCGTAGAATTCCTTGGTCAGCTGGGCGAAGATCTTGCGCGCCTCGTCGGGCTGGCCCTGGCCGACCAGGTGCTTGGCCTTTTCCATGAGCTCCTTGCGGCGCTTGTCGCGCGCGCCGAGCAGGGCCTGCATGTTCTTGCGGTCGTCCTCCTCGATGGCGTCGATGAGCTGCTTCATGGTGTCGAGCAGCTCCTTTTCCTTGCCTTCCTCGATGCTGATCTGCAGCGGGAAGATCTGCTTGAGCTTCTGGTTGGAGGAGAGGCTGTCCACCGCGTCCTGGAGCATGCGCAGGAACTCTTCCTTCTCGGCCTTGAGCAGGGGGCTCTTGAGGATGGCGACCAGGGCGTCGTAGACGCAGCGGCCCGCCGAGGAAACCTTGTCCTGCTTGAGGAAGGACTTGACCTGGGAGAGCTTGGTGCGGGCCTGGATGAGCTGCGTGGACATGGTGGTCTCGGGGCGCTTTCGGGGCGTGTCAGCGGCCCGTGGCTTCGCGCACCATGGTGCGGAAGCGGTTGAAGAAGTTGCGGCTGTCGTGCGGGCCGGGGCTGGCCTCGGGGTGGTACTGGATGGCGATGATCGGCCTGGTCTTGTGCGCGAAGCCCTCCAGGGTCCGGTCATTGAGGTTCACGTGGGTCAACTGCACGTCGGAGAGGCTGTCGATGTCCACGCAGAAGCCGTGGTTCTGGGAGCTGATCTCGATGTGTCCGTCGGTAAGGTCCTTGACCGGGTGGTTGCAGCCGTGGTGGCCGAACTTGAGCTTGAAGGTCCGCCCGCCCAGGGCGTGGCCCAGGAGTTGGTGGCCGAGGCAGATGCCGGCCACGGGGTAGGCGTCCGTCAGGAGCTTGAGTTCGGCGATGGTCGCGGTGAGCGCGGCGGGGTCGCCGGGGCCGTTGGAAAGGAAGATGGCGTCGGGCCGCAACGCGGCGACCTGGGCCGCGGTGTAGGAGGAGGGCACGACCAGGAGGTCGAAGCCCTGCTCGGTGAGCAGCCGCAGGATGTTCCATTTGACGCCGAAGTCGAAGACGACCACGCGCGGGCCCGGGCCGGGCCAGTCGTAGGCGCCGTCGACGATCCTGGCGGGCGCGGTGGCGGCGCCGGTCCAGACGTAGGGTTCGGGCAGGGTCACGGCGTCGGCCAGGTTGCTGCCCTCCATGAGCGGGGCGGCCTTGGCGCGCTGCGCGAGCTCCTCGGGGGTGACGTCCTCGGTGGAGATGATGCCGCGCTTGGCCCCGTGCAGGCGCAGGTGCCGCGTGAGCGCGCGGGTGTCCACGCCCTCGATGCCCATGATGCCGTTCTGCGTCAGGTAGTCGGGCAGGGACATGGTGGCCCGCCAGTTGGAGGGCGTCTTGCAGCACTCCTTGACGATGAACCCCTCCACGAAGACGCGGCGCGATTCCATGTCCTCGGCGTTGATGCCGTAGTTGCCGATGTGCGGATAGGTCATGCAGACCATCTGTCCGGCGTAGGACGGATCGGTGAGCACTTCCTGGTAGCCGGTCATGCCGGTGTTGAAGATCACCTCCCCGTTGCTTTCGCCGGGGCCGGTGAAGGAGGTGCCCGTGAGGGTGAAGCCGTCTTCGAGGGCGAGTAGTGCGCGCATCAGTGCGTTTCTCCGAGTATGGATTCTATTATTGCGATATCTTCCGGCCGGTCAACCCCATGGGAGGCATGTTCCGTGATGGCCACCCGAATGGGGATGCCGTTTTCCAGCAGCCGCAGCTGCTCCAGCTTTTCGCGCCGCTCCAGGGGCGAGGGCGGCAGCGCGGTGAAGGCCTCCAGGGCGTTCATGCGAAAGGCGTAGATCCCCACGTGGCCCAGGTACCGCGGTCCCGCGTCCGGCGCGTCGCCGCCCGCGTCGCCGTCGCGGTCGTAGGGCACGGGCGCGCGGGAGAAGTAGAGCGCGTCGTGCGTGACCGCGGAGACCACGGCCTTGACCTGGTCGGGCCGCGCGGCGGCGGCGGCGTCGATGCGCCGGGCCAGGGTGGTCACGCGCACGGCCGGGTCCGCGAACGGGGCCAGCAGTTCGTCGAGCATCTGCGGCGCGAGCGCGGGCTCGTCACCCTGGATGTTCACGACCACGTCGTCCGGGGCCACGCCCAGGGCGCGGGCGGCCTCGCAGACGCGGTCTGTGCCGCTGGGGTGGTCCGCGCGCGTGGCCACGGCCTCCACCCCGCAGGCGCGCGCCGCGTCCAGGATGCGCGCGTCGTCCGTGGCCAGGACCACCCGGCAGAGCCGGGCGCACTGGCCGGCGCGGCGGTGGACGTGGCGGAACATGGGCTCGCCCAGGATCAGGGCCAGGGGCTTGCCCGGAAAGCGCGAGGACTGATAGCGCGCCGGAATGACGCCGTAGCAGCGGGGAAGGGGTACCGTCATGCGGCCTCCCCGTCAAGCAGCCGCGCAAGGGCCGCCCAGGCCCGCGCCGCGCCGCCCCGGTGCGCGTCCATGTAGGCGGCCGCGCGGGCCTTGACCTTGGCCGGGGGCGTGGGGCGCTTCAGGGTCTTGGCCAGCTCGGCGGCGAGCTCGTCGGCCGAGCGGACCTCACGCACCAGGCCGGATTCCACGATCTCGCGGCCGACCCAGGCGAAGTTGGACCAGTACGGGCCGATGAAGGGCTCCACGCCCTGGGCCAGCGGCTCCAGGAAATTCTGCCCGCCCAGGGGCTTGAGGCTCCCGCCCACGAACGCGGCGCGGGCTAGGCCGTAGGCCGCGCCCAGCTCGCCGAACGAATCCCAGAGGACCACGGTGCCGGGCTCCACCGGGCCGCGCGGCCCGCCGGCGCGCGAGCGCGGCACGGCGTGCAGTCCGTCGGCCTTGAGGTGCCCCTTCCAGGCGGCCACGCGGTGCATGTGGCGCGGGAACAGGCCGATCACGGTCTTGGGCCGTTCGGCCAGCAGGGCCTTGAGCGCCGCGCGCACGTCGCTCTCCTCCTCCTCGCGCACCGAGCCGAAGACCACGAAGGACGCGCCCGGCTCCACGACCTTGGCCACGGGGTTGGCGTCGAAGGGGATCTCCGGCGCGGACGCGAAGCGGTCGAACTTCATGTTCGGCATGGGCTCGGCCGTGGCCGCGCCGAAGAGCAGGTCGAAGCGCGCGGCGTCGGCCTCGGAAATGGCCAGCACGCGCGCCGGGGCCACGCGGCGCAGGAAGGGGCGCAGGGCCAGGTATCCGGCCAGGGAGCGCGCGTTCATGCGCCCGTTGAGCACCAGCGCGGGCACGGACTTCTCGGCGCAGGCGGCCAGCAGGCCGGGCCAGATCTCGGTTTCCAGCAGGACCACGGCGCGCGGCGCGGCCTGGTCCAGGGCGCGGCGCATCCAGCCGGGCGCGTCGAAAGGAAAGAAGGCCGTGCGCACGGCCACGTGCGGTGCGTTGTCACGGCACCAGGAGGCGGCCTTTTCGAGCACGGACAACCCCTGGCTGGTGCAGGAGGTGGCCAGGAAGGAGAGTTGCCGGTGCGCGGGGGCTCCGTCGGCCGGAACCTGCGCGCCGCCCGGGACGTTCGGGCTGGGCGCGCCGCTTTCGGCGTGGGGCGCGGTGGCCGCGGCCGCGGCCTTGAACAGCTCCCAGGCCAGGTAGGCCTCGCCGCCCGAGGCGGCCTGGACCCAGACGTCGCAGGGCGCGGCCCAGTCGCGCGGGGCGCGGCGCGCGGCCCAGCCCTCGCGCAGCCGCGCGCTGGCGGCCAGGGCGGGCAGGGCCAGCCGCCATGCGCCGCCGTAGGCGGCCAGCAGGGCCTTGTCCGGTGCCTTGAGCCGGTTGGCGGGCGCGGTGGTCATGCGTCGGCCGTGGGGGCTTGGCCGCCGGGGCGGCGCGTGGGGCGCTGGGCCAGCCCCAACTCCATGAGCCGGGCGATGAGCGCGTCGAAATCGTAGCCCACGGCGGCCGCGGACTGCGGCAGCAGGCTCGTGGGCGTCATGCCCGGCAGGGTGTTGACCTCCAGGAGCCAGAGGTCGCCGCCGAAGGGGTCGCGCCCGTCGGCCGAGGGCGAAAGGATGAAGTCCGCGCGGCTGACGCCGGTCAGGCCCAGAGCGCGGTGCGCGGCCAGGGACGCGTCGCACACGGCGCGCGTCACGGCCCCGGGCACGGGCGCGGGGCAGAGTTCCTCGGCACCGCCCAGCTCGTACTTGCTCTTGTAGTCGAAGAACGCGCCCATCTTCGGGCGGATCAGGATCGGCGGCAGGGGCTCGTCGCCGAGCACCGAGCAGGTGATCTCCACGCCCGGGATCAGGGTTTCGACCAGAGCCTCCTCGCCCATGGCGAAGACCGTCTCCAGGGCCGCGCCCAGCTCGGCGGCCTCGCGGACCATGGACATGCCCAGGCTGGAGCCGCCCACGTTGGGCTTGACGAACACGGGCAGGGGCAGGGAGAGCCGCCAGCCGGGGGCGGGCGGCCGGGGCAGGAATTCCCAGTCCGGCGTGCGCAGCCCGGCGGAGCGGAAGAGCTCCTTGGCCGCGGCCTTGTTCAGGGCCAGGAAGGAGCCCGCCGGGCCCGCGCCCTGGTAGGGGCAGCCCACGCGGTCCAGCAGGGCCTGCACCAGGCCGTCCTCGCCGGGCGAACCGTGCAGGTTGATGAAGGCGAAGTCGCTCTGCGCGGCCTGCGTCACCAGGGCTCCGAAGCCCTCGGAAAGGTCGAAGCGCACGACCGTATGGCCAAGACGCCCCAGGGCGTCGCCGATGCCGCGCGCGCCGGAGAGCGAGACGTCGCGCTCGCTACTCCATCCGCCCGCTATCAAAATCACACGCATTGAGGTCCGTTCCCAGGTAGTTGTTGATGCGTTCCTCGATCCGCCGGCACTGCTCCATGGAGGCGCGGATGCGTTCGCGGATGGCCTCGGTCTTGCCGTAGCGGTCCATGAGGTCGCGGCAGCGCACGTCCAGGCCCACGATGCGCTCGTGCATGACGCGCTTGTCCGCGTAGATCACGGCCAGGGGCAGCAGGCAGCAGGCCGGGTCCGGATCCCAGGGCCAGTGGATGTGGTGCGTGACGCCCTGGGCCACGGCGTAGTTGCCGGTTTCCTCCAGCACCCAGACCCCGCCGATCTGGCCGTGGTGGCCGCCGTATTCGATGGTGTAGAGCTTGGCCAGGTCGTGCAGCAGGGCCGCGGCGCGCACGGCGCGCACGTCCACGTCCAGGCCGCGCTCCTCGGCGCAGCGGGCCACGTGGCAGGCCACGGCGCACACGGCGCGCGAATGGCCGCGGATGTGCTCGGGCATGGCATACTTGTCCCACAGGGCGCGGCAGCCCTCGTCGTCGGGCGCGTCCCAGGGCACCGCGTTGGTGCACAGGCAGGGCGCGTCCATGGGCGGATGCGGGTCCGTGCGGCGGGCGCCTTGCTGTCCGGCGTCCCGTTGTCCGGCCGGGCCCGGGCCGCAATCGCCGGACGGACCGGCCGCGCGCGCGAGAGCGGAAGGGGGCGGGGCGAAAGGGGTGTCCCGTGAGGTTTTGTTGTCCGTGTGCGACATGCGATTCCGGCGGCGGAGCGACATGGGATTGCGGCGCTGGAGCGACATGCGCTTGCGGCGCTGGAGCGCCGTGGGATTGCGGCTGGCGGGCCACCGAAAGGCCTTCGCCGCGCACGGCTGTCGGCCCCCGTCCGGCCTGTCCGGAAAGTGTAGCAGCAGGCCGGGCAAAAGGCAAAGAATCCGGGGCCGGTTTACGTGTTCAGGTAGTGCAGGGCCTGGGTTACGTATTCCTCGATGGCGTCGGTCACGGAGTCGGACATGCTGTTGAATTTCAGGCCGATGCCCAGCTTGCCGTAGCGCGCCTCCACGCGCTTGGCCGTGCAGGGGATGGCCGATTCGCCCACGGCTCCGAAAAACGAACATTCCAGGGTGATGGGGTCGTCGACGTCCACGCAGATGCCGCCGTTGTGCTCGCCGCCGTCGGCCTCGTCGCCGTTCGCCCCGCCGTTCGTCCCGTCGGCGGGGGGCTCGCAACGGCAGGCCGCGTCGCGCGTCAGGCGGGGATCCAGGTAGACCATGCAGCCGCCCTCGCTCATGTCCGTGACCACGCAGTCGTGGCGCAGGGGACCGAGCAGGGCCGTGGCGTGGAACAGGCAGGTGATGCGCCGGTTCTTGCGCAGGTTGAAGCTGGAGAACTGGTCGGGGTATTCCAGGAAGACCAGGGGAAAGGGCGAGGCGATGTAGCGGATGACGCGCGTGTCGAAGCCCATGACCGTGCCCTCGTAGAGGAAGCGGACGGTCATCGAGTTGTCCGGATAGAGGTAGTTGAAGATCTCGTCCTTGGACACGCGTGCGGACGCGGGCAGGGTGGTGAGCACGTAGCGGCCGCGCACCAGCCCCACCAGCGAGCAGGCCATCTTCCGCGGCACGCCCGTCAGCTCGATCATGAACCGGAGGCCCGGCTCGAGGGAAAGGTTCTGCTCGATCGCCACGCATACCCTCGGCTATGGTTTCACGGGTTTCCTATCATCCTGGGGGGGGCGCCGCAACCGTTCCGGCAACCGCGCGGCCCGCCCTCCGTGGATAGCACCCCCCGCGGAGCAGGTCAAAGAGCGGGGCGGCAACTTGCTGCCGCAAAAAGAGAAAAACACATTTGACGTGCAGCAAGGCGCGCCGTACTCTGCGCGCCAGACTTTTCGGGTTTTTTCCGCGCCGCTCCGCGCCCGGCGGCGCGCCCCAGGACCGGCAACCAAAGGACGGCCCCGTGCAATTGCTCGATCGCTTCAAGGATCCGGAACTCTGCAAGAAACTGCTCGCGCGGCTGCACGCCGAGGTGGACCGCGACGTGCGCTTCATGGAGGTCTGCGGCACGCACACGGTCGCCATCTTCCAGAGCGGCCTGCACACCCTGCTGCCCGCGCGGATCGCGCACCTCTCGGGCCCCGGCTGCCCCGTGTGCGTGACGCACGAGAGCGAGGTCAACGCCTTCCTGGACCTGGCGGCCATGGACGGGGTCATCGTGGCCACCTTCGGCGACCTGATGCGCGTGCCCGGCCACGGCGGCCGCAACCTCAAGCTGGCCCAGGCCGAGGGCGCGCGCGTGGAGGTGGTCTACACGCCCATGGAGGCCCTGCGCCTGGCCGCGGAAAATCCGGACGCCAAGGTCGTGTTCCTCGGCGTGGGCTTCGAGACCACGGCCCCGGCCATCGCGGGGACCGTGAAGATGGCCCGGGCCCAGGGCCTGGAGAATTTCCTGGTGCTCTCCTTCCACAAGCTCGTGCCCCCGGCGCTGCGCGCCCTGGCGGCCGACCCCGAGGCGGGCGTGGACGCCTTCATCCTGCCCGGGCACGTGTCCACGATCATCGGCATGGAGCCCTACGGCTTCCTGGCCTCGGAATACCACACCCCGTCCGTGATCGCCGGGTTCGAGCCCGCGGACATCCTCAGCGCCCTGCTGGTCATCGCGCAGCAGCTCAAGGCGGGCCGGGCCGAGGTGGTCAACGCCTACGGCCGCGCCGTTTCCGACGCGGGCAACGCCAAGGCGCGCGCGGTCATGTACGAGGTCTTCGAGCCCTCGGACGCCCTCTGGCGCGGCATCGGCGAGATCCCCGGCAGCGGGCTGGCCTTCACCGACGCCTACGCCGCCTTCGACGCGCGCCGCGTGCTCGGCCTGGAGCTCAAGCCCACCAAGCCGCTACCCGGCTGCCGCTGCGGCGACGTGCTCAAGGGCAAGCTCCCGCCCAACCAGTGTCCGCTGTTCAAGAAGGCCTGCACCCCGGCCAACCCCGTGGGGCCCTGCATGGTCTCCACCGAGGGCAGCTGCGCCGCCTACTTCAAGTACCACCTGGAGGCCTGAGACATGCCCAAGATCCTGCTCGACTGCGGCAGCGGCGGCCGCGCCTCGCACCGCCTCATCGCCGACGTCTTCGTGCGCCACTTCGACAACCCCGTGCTCGGCACCCTGGACGACGCCGCGCTGCTGGAGATCACCGGCCCCCTGGCCATGAGCACGGACTCCTACACCGTGGACCCGATCTTCTTCCCGGGCGGCGACATCGGCGAACTGGCCGTGCACGGCACGGTCAACGACGTGGCCATGCTCGGCGCGCGGCCGCGCTACCTGAGCTGCGGCTTCATCATCGAGGAAGGGTTCGAGCTCGACGACCTGGAGCGCATCGTGGCCTCCATGGCCCGCGCCGCGCGCGAGGCGGGCGTGGTCATCGCCACCGGCGACACCAAGGTCGTGCCGCGCGGCGCGGTGGACAAGATCTTCATCAACACCACCGGCGTGGGAGAGATCATCGCCAAGAACCCGGCCTCGGGCCACAACGCCCGGCCCGGCGACGCCGTGCTGCTCTCCGGCACCATGGGCGACCACGGCCTGGCCATCCTCTCCACGCGCCAGGGCCTCTCCTTCGAGGCCCAGGTCCGGAGCGACTGCGCCTCGCTCAACCACCTCATCGAGAAGCTCGTGACCGAGGTCGAGGCCGTGCACGTGCTGCGCGATCCCACGCGCGGCGGCCTGGCCACCACCCTCAACGAGATCGCGGCCCAGTCCGCCACCTGCATCCTCGTGCAGCAGGACAAGGTTCCCGTGCACCACGCCGTGGCCGCGGGCTGCTCCTTCCTGGGGCTCGACCCGCTCTACCTGGCCAACGAGGGCAAGCTCATCTGCATCGTGCCCGAGGAAAAGGCCGAACAGGCCCTGGCCATCCTCCGCGCCGACCCCCTGGGCGCGAACGCCGCGCGCATCGGCACCGTGCTCGACCCGGCGGCCGCGCCTGGCAAGAAAGGCCAGGTCGTCCTGGAAACCCCCCTCGGCGGCCACCGCCTCCTGAACATGCTCGAAGGCGAACAACTCCCGCGCATCTGCTAGCGCGGGGCGCGGCGGGAAGGAGGAGCCGGGGGGAGGCGGGGAGGGGAGGACCCTTTTTCGGCGAAAAAAGGGTCCTC
>JACCQO010000014.1 GCA_015709205.1 Desulfovibrionaceae bacterium | reverse complement strand
CCCCGGAGAATGACCCCAGAGAGACGGGTTTGTCTTTTCTAAATGGTGGAGGCGGGGGGAATCGAACCCCCGTCCGAGAATGCTCCGCGCGGTGCGTCTACAGGCTTAGGACAGGTATTGATCTCGTCGCCGGGAACGCCCCTGCCCGGGCAACCCGACGGCCAGTCCTCCTAAGGGTCTCGCGCGTCACCGGGAAGACGACGGATTCGCGCCAGTCCGATGGGGTTTGCGTTCACGCGACGTATCGGACGTCGGCCGTGCGAACGAGGCCGCCCTTAGGCAGCCAGAGCGTAATCGTAGTTGTCGTTGGCAACTGTGATTGTGCCGCTTTTTTACGAGGCCAGCGGCGACCTCGGCCTGCTGCGCCGGTTTCATCATCCCCGTCGAAACCAGTGCGCCCCCATGTCAAAGATCGTTGCGCCAACGGGCGTGGCGTGTCTCTAGTATAAGGCCCCCCGCGCCGGACGCAAGGGGAATGTGAAAAATGTCCTGCATATTGACAACCTGCTTCCCTGCCGAATAGAAAACGGGGCGATCGAGGCCTTTTTCACCACGACCCGGCGGCGTTCATGCGCGTACTCGAATGCATCTATGACCTCCTGTTTCGCGAGGACAGAAACGGCGAACCCTACGGCTACATGCTCGTCGACGGGCAGCGCGCCAAGAATCCCGAGGAACAGCGCGTGGTGCGGCTGATCGAGTCCCTGCACGCCAACGGCCTCGACTACGAACAGATCTCCCGCCGCCTCAACGCCGCACACCTGCGCACCCGCGCCGGACACAGGTGGACCACCTCCAAGGTCCGCAAGATCGACCTCGCCTTTCACGACGAAAACCCCATGGTCCGCGAACTGCGCTCCATGCGCTGACCCGCGCGCGTCCGCCCGCCCCCATCCTCCGGCCGCCTGTCCGGCCCGGCACCGCCGATCCCGCACGGCGCTCTGCAGCCGTTTCTTAATCCATCTTTACCAATATTGCCCTCAAATCCGCCTTAACAGGCACGCACCTTGCCATTCCATGACCACAGGCCAAGGAAGGGGCAGAATCTTCCCGGTGGCGAAGACGGCAGGAACGCCGCGCGCCGCCGAAGACACGGATGGAGGTGTGACGTGAGCATAGAAGCGGTAGGAAGCAACTCTTCGAGTTGGTTCGTACAACAGATGCGTTCGCAGCAGCGCGAAGAGGGATCGGATTTCGGCGCGGACCTGGCCGAAAAGATGATCTCCGAACAGGATGCGGACGGTGACGGTGCCCTGAGCCTGGACGAGACCAAGCTCTCCGAGGACGCCTTCAACGAACTGGATACGGACGGCGACGGCCTCGTGAGCGAGGAAGAGCTGGCCACCGGCCTGCAGGCCAGCCTGGAGCAGATGCTCCAGATCATGCAGGCCAGCGGCATGACGCAGCCCGAGCCGCCCGAAGGCGCACCCGACGCCGGTCAGGTGGCGGACGACGCCGTGAGCCAGCTCGACGAGGACGACGACGGCGGGCTGAGCCAGGCCGAATCCGGCGTTTCGAGCGAGACCTTCGACGCCCTGGACCTCAACGAGGACGGCGTGGTTTCCGCCGAGGAACTGGCCGAGGCCATGAAGAACGGCGTGAGCGGCCTGGAGTCCCTGTTCCAGCAGATGCAGCAGCCGGACGAGGCCCAGCAGGGCCAGATGCGCCGTGCGGCCATGGCCTACCAGGAAAACATGTCCGACCTCATGAGCACGCTCTTCGAGACCGGCACCACGTCCTCTTCCACGGATGCCGCGGACGAGAGCGTACTCGGCATGACCGCGGCGAGCCTGCTGCAGGAAACCCTGGACCTGACCATCTAGCTCTCCGGCCGGACGACCGGTGCGAGCGACACGAAGAAACCCCGCCTCGGCGGGGTTTCTTCGTGTTTGAACCGGTTTTTGCAGTCTTTTTTCGACAACTCCTTGACAGGAATGATTCTTCCTTCCTATAAATCAAACTAAAAGGTAACGAATGCAACTCCGCGTTGCTGGGGCCGCAACGGATTGCTGCAGGGGCTGCCGAGAGCGTTCGACGTAAAATGGATTTTGCACATGCGAGATGCAACACGTTACGTTTTGCATTGATAAACGGCAATGGAACGAGAAGGCTCTCTGTGATGGAATGAACACGTCTACTTGTCATTCTCTTTGAACCAACTTCCTCATTCACGAAGGAGGAATCATGAAGCCACAAGCTGTTCTCGGCATCGGCGCGATCGGCTTGGTCGTGCTGCTGGGCCTGTGTCTTGCGGTTGCGCAGCCTCCAGGGTCCGCCCTGACGTGGCTGCTGGGCACCGGCGCCTTCTCCCTTGCCACGCTGCTGGCCGGGCTGTTGCTCGCCCGCGCCGCGGACAAACGCCGGGCGGCCCTGACCGGGGCGGTGCTCAAGACTCTGGACGGAGCGCCCCTGAACCAGGAAGCAATCAAGTCCTGCGGGGAACTGGGCGAGGCCGTGGGCCGGCTGGCCCAGGAACTGCGCCACCAGAAGGGACTGTTCCAGGGCCTGATCGGCGGGCTGCCCATGCCCTTCCTGCTGGTGGACATCAAGGAACGCGTGCAGCACACCAACCGCCAAACCATGGAGATGCTCCAGATCGACAAGGAGCCGGAAAGCCAGAACGGCCGAACCCTGGCCGAGGTCTTCTACAACGACTCCTCGCGCAAGACCGTGGTGGGCAAGGCCCTCGCCACCGGCGAAGTCTTCAGCAACAAGGAAGTGACCATCACCGGACACAAGGGCGGCCAACGCCACGTGCTCTACAACGTCTTCCCGCTCTACGACCTTGACCACGCCAGTATCGGCGGATGCTGCATCTATCTGGACATGACCGCGGTCAAGGAAAAGGAGCAGGAAATCTGCGACCAGAACGCAATCATCGGCGAGGCGGCCGACCGCGCCAGCGCGGTGGCCGACAACCTGGCCGCCTCCTCGGGCCAGCTTGCCGCGCAGGTGGAGCAGACGCGCGCCACCGCCGAGGCCCTGCAGGCCCGCACGGACGAGGTGGCCAGCGCCATCGAGCAGATGAGCCGCTCGATCATGGAGGTGGCGGGCAACGCCCGCTCCGTGACCGACCTGGCCGAGAGCTCGCGCGCCAAGGTCGGCGACGGGGCCGACGAGGTGGAGCGCACGCGCAAGGTCATCCTCACGGTGCGCGACGAGGCCCAGACGCTCATGTCCGACATGGAGCATCTCGGCGAGCACGCAGAACGCATCGGCGGCGTGCTCAATGTGATCACGGACATCGCGGACCAGACCAACCTCCTGGCGCTCAACGCGGCCATCGAAGCGGCCCGCGCGGGCGAGGCGGGCCGGGGGTTCGCCGTGGTCGCGGACGAGGTGCGCAAGCTGGCGGAAAAGACCATGCAGGCCACCAAGGAGGTGGGCAGCGTGGTCCAGGCCATCCAGGAAAGCGCGCGCAAGAGCCGCGTCTCCACCGAGACCGCGGTCTCCTCGGTCATGGAGGGCGTGGAGTCGGCCAGTTCGGCGGGCGACAAGATCCGGGAGATCCTGACCTTCATCGAGCAGACCACGGAGCGCGTGCACGGCATCGCCGACGCCGTGGAGCAGCAGTCCCAGGCCGGGGACCAGGTGGCCGGTGCGGCCTCGCACATCCAGAACGCCGCCCAGGAGACCACCACGGCCATGGAGGAGGCGGCCCGCGACGTAAGCGGTCTGGCGCGCATGGCCGCGGAGCTCAAGACCGTGATCGGCGACATGCGCACGCGCTCGAACCTGGAGTGTGCCTGAAAGGCGGGGAAAAACCGCGATCGCACCCGGGTCGCGATCACAATGAAAAAAGAAGGGCGGCCTGGAGCCGCCCTTCTTTTTTTGCGGAAAAGAGGTGATGCGTCGTCGCGCCGCAACGGCGTCGGCCGGGCGCCCCGCCACGGGCGGTGGCCAGGCGGTCCGGCCCTCCGCGACAAGAGCCCCCGCATCCGTCGCACGCCCGTTCGGCCGCCCCAGGAGCCCGGTCGGCTCCGTCGTTGCCGCTCCGTACCGTTGCTCCGCCTCCAGCCCAGGCGCCCCTGAAGCGCCCCGTGGGCGGGGGAAACCGGTCAGGCACGAGCCGTGCGCGCGATGGGAAGACGGGGACCGCTCCGGCCAATGGCAGGCCGCATTGGCCGGGCAGCCACCCAAATACCTCTTGACTTTATTTCCAATGGGTGTTGATTGTAATTAATACACCAGCGGCACCCGTGGAGGCGCGGCCCGATTGGCCAGCGCTGGTTTAAATTGAAATCGGTTACCAGAGAGGCAGTGTGCGATCTTGTACACTGCTTCTTTTTTTGGCGCACGGGCGTCAATGCCTTCCACTCTTTATTTTTTTTGGAGAAAAAATGTCCAAGAACATCTATGTCGGCAATCTGCCCTGGTCCGCGACTGAAGACGAACTGCGCGCGGCGTTCGCCACCTACGGCGAAGTCACGTCCGTCAACCTCATCGAGGACCGCGAGACCGGCCGCCCCCGCGGCTTCGCTTTCGTAGAGATGGCCGACGGCGGAGCCCTTGAGGCCATCAAGAACCTGGACGGCAAGGACTTCGGAGGCCGCAATCTCAAGGTCAACGAAGCCAAGCCCCGGGAACAGCGCTCGCGCTGGTAGTCGCTATTTGACCAAAAAAAAAAGGGAGCCAGGGTACCTGGCTCCCTTTTTTTTGGGGGAAAATTTGGTAGCGAGGGAGGGACTTGAACCCCCGACACTGCGGATATGAGCCGCATGCTCTAACCACCTGAGCTACCTCGCCTTGGGTCGCCCGGAACCGGCCCCGGCGCGCCGTGCGCGCCCGCCTGCCCCGTGCGAGGTGGAATCTCTAGCTTCCCCGCACGAAAAACGCAAGCGTTTTTTCCGCGCTTCGAGGCAACTCCCGACGCCCGGCCGGGCTCCGTGTCCAGTCCCGCGTCGAGCCGCCCCGGGGCCCGGCTCAGGCCAGGAAATAGAGCACCAGCGGGGCCAGCGCCAGCCGGTAGACCGCGAAGGGCCGCAGGGTGGTGCGGCCGAGCAGGGCGATGAACCACTTCACCGCGCCCCAGGCCGCCAGGAACGAGACCACGAAGCCCACCGCGAGCATGGGCACGTCCGCGGCCGTGAACAGGTCCAGGCTCTTGAGCATGTCGTAGCCCGTGGCCGCGACCATGATCGGCACGGCCGCGATGAAGGAATACTCGGCCGCGAGCTGCCGCCGCGCACCCAGAAGCATGCCGCCCATGATCGTGGCCGCCGAGCGCGAGAACCCGGGCCACAGGGCCAGGCACTGGAAGCAGCCGATGCCCAGGGCCAGCAGGGGCGTGACCTCGTCCAGCTCGGTGCGCCGCACCCGGCGCGGCATGGCCTCCACCACCAGGATGGCCAGCGCGCCCACGCCCAGGGCCCAGGCCACGGTGCGCGGGCCGAAGAGATATTCCTTGATGGCGTGGTGGGTGAGCAGCCCGAGCACCGAGGCGGGCAGGGAGGTCAGGAAGAGCAGCCAGAGCCCGCGCACCCCGGAAAAACGCGGCCGCCCCAGGGCGTCCGCGCGGCCGCGCCCGAGCGGGCGCGGGATCAGGCCCACGAAACGGCGCCAATAGAGCGCGACCACGGCCAGGATGGCCCCGAGCTGGATGACGATTTCGAAGGTGGCGGCCTTGGGCCCGGTGAACCCGAGCAGGTCGCCCGCCAGGATGAGGTGGCCCGTGGAGGAGACCGGGAGGAACTCCGTGAGCCCCTCGACGATGCCCAGGACGACGGCGTTGAGGATGTCGGTCATGGCGAAGATCTGCGCACGGCGATGCGCTGTCGGCGCGGCGGCGCGGTTTGCGCGGCCCGGCGCGACTGCCCGGCCGCCTGCGTGTGCCTATCCCATGCACCCGCGAGTTGCAAGGCCACGGCCGTTGGGATACCTTCGCCGCGTCGTGGCTTCTCCAGTCCGGAGCAAGCGAGAACGGCGCAATCCCAAGGAGTTTCCATGACCACGATCATGCCCCAGAGCGAACTGGTGCGCAAGGCGGCGCGCTACGTGACCGAGAACCTGGGTTGCGGCAAGAGCCGCGCGGCGCTCATCGAGGAGGCCGGGGTGCGCTACAACCTGAGCCCCAAGGAAACCCAGATGCTCTGCGATTTCTTCAAGGCGGCGGACGCCGGGGAATAGGGCGGCTTGGTCCCCAAACTCGTCAGCCGCAATCTCTTCCTGGAGCTCTGCTGGCTTTTCCTCCTGTGCCTCGGGGCGCTGTTGTCCCTGATCCTCATCGGCCGCGTCCTGCACATGCGCGAGCTGTTCCTCAGCCTCAGCCTCGGGGCCGCGGACCTGGGGCTGCTCTTCCTCTACCTGAGCCCCTTCTTCATGCTCCTGCTCATTCCCGTGGCCTGCATGCTCAGCGTGTTCCTCACCTTCCTGCGCATGTCCACGGACCGCGAACTGACCGCGCTCAAGGCCGGGGGCGTGAGCCTCTACCAGCTCCTGCCCGCGCCCGTGCTCTTCTGCCTGCTCTGCACGGCGGCCAACCTCTTCGTCTCCCTCTACGGCCTGAGCTGGGGCATGAACAACTTCCGCACCACGGTCCTGGAATACGCGCGCACCAAGACCCAGCTCGTGATCCAGCCCGGCGTGTTCAACCTGCAGTTCCCGGGGCTGATGATCTACGCCCACGACGTGGACAACAACCGCGGCCTGCTCACGGACATCATCGTGCAGGACCGCAGCCGCAAGGAGGCTCACGCCACGGTGCTCGCGCCCGAGGGCCGCATCCTGCCCGACCCCGAGCACGGGCGCATCCTCTTCGTGCTGCGCGACGGCACCATCTACCAGCAGGAGCAGGAACGCGTCAGCGTGCTGAGCTTTAAGACCTACACCGTGCGCCTGGACCTGAACCGCATCCTGGGCGGCTCCAACCTCGAGGACCTCAAGCCCAAGGAACTCTCCTACGCCCGCCTGCGCGAGCTGGCCATGGACCCGGCGGCCACCACCGAGGCGCACGGGGCCAACTGGTACCGCAAGGTGCTCGTGGAGGTGCACAAGCGCACGGCCCTGCCCATGGCCTGCCTGGTGCTGGGCCTCTTCGCCGTGCCCCTGGCCTGCGCCTTCGAGGGCCTCAAGCGCCAGTACGGCGTGATCCTGGCCATGCTCAACTTCGTGGTCTACTACACCCTGTTCTCCATCGGCCTGAGCACGGGCGAGGCCGGAACCCTGTCGCCCGAGATCGGGCTGTGGCTGCCCAACGGCATCTTCCTGCTGGCCGGGCTCTACGGCCTGCGCACCGCGGTGCGCGAGAAATCGCCCCACGTGGTGCAGTGGGCCGCGCACCTGCGCGTGCTCGTGCGCCGGAGGAAGGCCGCGTGAAGACGCTCAACCGCTACCTGCTGCGCCAGAACCTCTTTCTGATGTTCGTGTGCCTGGGCTCGGGCGTGGGCGTCTACGTGCTGGCCGACCTCTTCGACCGGCTGGACGACTTCCTGGAGGCCGGGCTGGGCGCGGGCACGGTGCTCACGTACTTCGTGGTCAAGGCCCCGCTGATGGTCTCCCAGCTCCTGCCCGCGGTCTTCCTGATCTCGGCCGTCCTGCAGCTCTCGATCATGACCACCTCGCGCGAGACCCTGGCCCTGCAGGCCGGGGGCGTATCCTTCAACTCCTTCGTGCGCTTCTTCCTGGTCGCGGCCGTGGGCTGGGCCGTGGTCCAGCTGCTCTTTTCCCAATTCCTGGGCGTGGCCGGAGAAGAAGAGGCCCGGCGGATCTGGAAGGAACAGGTGCGCGAACAGAGCATGGAGTTCCAGACCCTGAACAACGTCTGGTTCAAGGAAGGCGACCGGGTGGTGGAGATGGCCGAAGTGCAGCCGCGCCAGGGCAGGGGCGCGGGACTCACCGTGTACCGCCTGGCCCCGGGCCAGCTGCGCCTGAAACGCATCGTGCGCGCCAGGACCTTCACGGCCGCGCCCGGGCGCTGGGTGCTGCGCGACGTGTCCGTGTTCAGCCCGGACGGCTTCCGCTTCCAGACCATGGAGTCCATGGACATGGACCTGGACCAGGACGTGGCCGCCTTCCTGGTCATCGATCCGCGCACGGACCCGGCCACGCTGCCCCTGTGGCGGCTCGGCGAGGTCATCGACCGGCTGCAGAAGAGCGGGTCCAACGTGGAGACGCTGCGCACCGTGTGGCACATGAAGCTGGCCTACGCCTTCTCCATCGTGGTCATGGGGTTGGTGGCCCTGTGCCTGGTGAGCCTGCGCTCCAGCGTCTACGTCAACATCGGGCTCGGGCTGGTGATCACCTTCGCCTTCTACGGCGTGTTCATGCTCGGGGTCACGGCCGGGCAGAAGGGGTTGCTGCCGCCGGTCATGGGCGCATGGGCGGGCAACGCCCTTTTCAGCCTGCTGGCCACGGCGCGCATCGTCTGGTACGCCGGGCCGCGCTCCTGAGGCGGGAAGTCCGAAGGCCGGACGAGCGCCGCAAGGGGACGGGCGGAAGCCGCGGCGGACGCGGCGTTGCGGATAGGTTTGAAAGCCTGGGCAACCCTGAAGCGATGCTTGAAGGATATTTCGCCGTCCGGCGCACGCACGGGCGCGCTCAGGCGTCGGGATCCTTTTCGGAAACCGCCGGAGCCGGGGACTCCGCCGGGAGCGCGGCCTCGGGCAGCACGAGTTCGGCCGGGACCTCGGCCGCACCGGGCGCGGCGCGCTCGATCAGGGCCCGCCAGAGATTGGCCGCACCCTGGCCCGTGCGCGCGGAAAAGAGCAGCGGATCCACGCGGCCGCCGAGCAGGGCCTTCCATTCCTTGCGCCGCGCGGCCTGTTCGCGCTGCTTGCACTTGTCGGTCTTGGTCAGCACGGCCATGAGCGGCAGCCCCTGGCCGCGCACGTATTCGATCATGTCCAGGTCGTTGTTCTGCGGCGCGATGCGGCTGTCCAGGAGCACGGCTACGGCGGCCGGGGCCTTGGACGACGAAAGGAAACGCTCGATGAGCCGGGCCCAGGCGTCGCGCTCGGCCTTGGAGCACTTGGCGTAGCCGTAGCCGGGCAGGTCCACCACGTAGAGGCGCGGCACGGCCCCCTCGGCCCCCAGGGGCTCCACGCGGTAGTAGTTGATGGAGCGCGTCTTGCCCGGGGTGGAACTGGTCTTGGCCAGGGTCTTGCGCCCGGCCAGCCGGTTGATGAGCGAGGACTTGCCCACGTTGGAGCGGCCGGCCATGGCGATGAGCGGGGCGTCGGGCCACTGCAGGGGCACGGCGTCGAGCTGCTTGGCCGTGTAGACGGTGTGTTCGAGGACGAGTCGGGGCATGGAGTGGGGACCGCGGCGCTGGGCCTGTGTTGGTTCGTTCGCGCGCCGGGCGGGCGCGCCGGAAAACGCGGGACCTTGACAAGAACCCGGCGTCGGTTATCAACGGACAAGTCGAATCACGGACAAATCGAATCGCGGACGAATCGAACCGCAACGCGGCCGGGGGCGAGCATAGCAGAACCCGGTCCGTCCACCAAGAAGGAAGCGCACCCATGTCCCGCTACAAGATCTTGATCGTCAACGGCCCGAACCTGGGGCACCTGGGCGAACGCCAGCCCGAGATCTACGGCTCCGAGACCATGGCCGACATCCCGGCGCTGCTGGAAACGCTCCTGGGCGAACACGTCGGCGAGGTCGAGCTGGACTATTTCCACGCCAACGGCGAAGGCCGGATCATCGACCGCCTGGAGGCGGCGCGCGCCGAGGGCGTGCAGGGCGTGGTGCTCAACGCCGGGGCCTACACGCACACCAGCCTGGCCATCGCCGACTGCCTGGCCTGGATCGGCATCCCCACGGTGGAGGTGCACCTGTCCAACGTCTGGGCCCGGCCCGAGGCCATCCGCCACCAGAGCTTCATGGCCGCCCAGGCCGTGGGGGTCATTGCCGGTTTCGGACTTATGAGCTATGCGCTTGCGGTCCAGGCGCTCTGGGCCCGCCTGCGCGCGGCCTGACCCCGGCAGCGCGGCTCCCGGGCCGCCCGGACGCCGCATCGACAAAGGATTTCCGGCCGCCCACGCGGCCCGTTCATAACCCAAAACGTCAAGCAGAGCGTTAAAGGACGCGGAGGAACCATGCTGTCCACCACGGATTTCAAGCGGGGACTCAAGATCGAGTACGACGGCCAGCCCTGGGAGATCGTCGAGTTCCAGCACTTCAAGCCCGGCAAGGGCGGGGCCATGGTGCGCACCAAGCTGCGCAACATGCTCAACGGCAAGACCATCGACAACACCTTCCGCTCGGGCGAAAAGGTCGGCAAGCCCGACATCGAAGTAACCAAGATGCAGTACCTCTACCGCGAGGGCGCGGACTACGTGTTCATGGACATGAACACCTACGAGCAGATCAACATCACCGAGGAGAACACCGGCGGCAAGGGCGGGTTCCTCAAGGACGGCCAGGAGGTCAAGGTGTTGCTCTACAACGGCAACGCCATCGACCTGGACATGGCCGCCTCCGTGGTTCTGGAGGTGGTGGAGACCGAGCCCGGGGCCAAGGGCGACACCGTGAGCAACGTGCAGAAGCCCGCCACGCTCTCCACCGGGCTGGTGGTCCAGGTGCCGCTGTTCGTGAACATCGGCGACCACGTCAAGGTCGATACGCGCACCGGCGAATACCTGGGGCGCGAGTAAGCGCGGGGAGGGCGTCACGCAACGCAGCATCGCACGCGAGGCCTTCGCGTTCCTTCTGGGCTTCTGGGGCCTGTTCCTGCTCGCCGGCCTGGTCACCTTCCACCCGGCCGACCCCAGCTTCAACCAGGTGGTCAGCCAGGGCTACGAGGTGCAGAACGGCGCGGGCCTCGTGGGCGCGTATTTCGGCGGCCTGCTGGTGGACTTCTTCGGCATCGGCGCGTTCGCCTGGCCGCTGGCCTTTTTCGCCGGGGCGCTCCAGGTGGCCATCCGCCGCCTGGAGCTGCCCTGGTGGCGCTGGTTCGGCTTCGCGCTCTTCACCCTCTGCGCGGTCAGTTGGGCCGAATCCGAATGGGCGCTGGCCCACGTCCGGCTGGGCTGGATCGTGGGAGGCGGTTTCGTGGGCCGCCTGCTGCTGGCCTGGGGCGAATACTTCCTCCATCCCCTGGGCGCGTTCCTGATCTGGCTGCTGGTCCTGCTCGTGTCCACGCAACTGCTCGGCAACACGACCATCGGCGCGCTCTTCAAACGGCTCGGCGTGCAGCTCGCGGACTTGTGGATCAAGTACCGCGAGCGCATGGCCAAGCGCGCCCGCCGCGCCCCGCACGGGGCGGAGCAGGGCGGCGCGGCGGCCGAGACGTCCAGAAAGGACGGCGGGAAGGCCAGCGGGAAAGACGCCAAGGAGCGCGCCGGGCTCTTCGGCCGCAAGCGCAAGGCTTCCGAAAAGAAGGAATCCGCCAAAAAGGAGAAAAGCCTGGAGGTGCGCGTGGCCGAGTTGCGCGCGACCTCGACCACGGACCCCACGGGCGGCGACGACGATTCCGGCGCCACTGCCGAGGAAACGCCCGCGCCCTGGGAAAAGTGGGCAGAACCGGCCAAGCCCGGACCGGCCGCCACATCCGACCCGACTGCCCCGGCCGAACGCCAGGGCTCCGGCCCCGTGCTCGTGGAGCGCGATCCGGACCGCCCGGCCCGGGGCGAGCTGCCCAAGGCCCTGCTGCTCAAGGAGGTCGCCGCCACCAAGGACGCCACGCCCGAGGAGGTGCTGCGCCAACGCGCCGCCGTGCTGGAGGGCGCCCTGGCCGACTTCGGCATCCAGGGCGAGGTCACGGCCGTGCTGCCCGGCCCGGTGGTGACCATGTACGAATACAAGCCCGCTCCGGGCGTCAAGGTCAGCCGCATCGCCGGGCTGACCGACGACCTGGCCCGCGCGCTCAAGGCCCTGGCCGTGCGCATCGAGGCCCCGATCCCGGGCAAGGACGCCGTGGGCATCGAGGTGCCCAACGAGATCCGCCACATCGTCTGGCTGCGCGAGATCATGGAGTCCAAGGCCTTCATGGCCTCGGAATCGCTTCTGACCATGGCCCTGGGCAAGGACATCGAGGGGACGCCCCAAGTGGCGGACCTGGCCAAGATGCCGCACCTGCTCGTGGCCGGAGCCACGGGCGCTGGCAAGTCCGTGTGCCTGAACTCCATCCTGCTGAGCTTTCTCTACAAGGCCACGCCCGAGCAGGTGAAACTGCTCCTGGTGGACCCCAAACGCATCGAACTGGCCGTGTACGCGGACCTGCCGCACCTGGTGCACCCCGTGGTCACGGAGATGAGCCAGGCCAAGACGGCCCTGGACTGGGCCGTGTGGGAGATGGACCGCCGCTACGAGGCCATGGCCAAGCTCGGCGTACGCAACGTCAAGGGCTACAACGAAAAGCTCGCCGCCCTGGGCGACGAGCGGCCCGAGAACCTGCGCGAGCTGGAGCCCATGCCGTATCTGGTGATCATCATCGACGAGCTGGCCGACCTGATGCTCACGGCGGCCAAGGAGGTGGAGACGAGCATCGTGCGCCTGGCGCAGCTCGCCCGCGCCTCGGGCATCCATCTCATCCTCGCCACCCAGCGGCCCAGCGTGGACGTGGTCACCGGCCTGATCAAGGCCAACTTCCCGTGCCGCATCTCCTTCCAGGTCACCAGCAAGCACGACTCGCGCACCATCCTGGACACCGTGGGCGCGGAGCACCTCCTGGGCAAGGGCGACATGCTCTTCAAGCCCAGCGGCGGCAAGCTGCGCCGCCTTCACGGCTGCTTCGTGCCCGACGAGGACGTGGTCAGCGTGGTGGCCTACTGGAAGAAGCAGCAGCCCCCGTCCTTCGACCTGGACTTCGCGGACTGGGCCCCGGGCGGCGGCGCGGGCGCTGGCCCGGCCGGAGCCTTGGGCGACCTGGAGGGCGACTCCACCTACCCCGAGGTGGTCGAGTTCGTCATGACCCAGGGCAAGGCCTCCATCTCCATGATCCAGCGGCGCTTCCGCATCGGCTTCAACCGCGCGGCGCGCTACGTGGAGCAGATGGAGCAGGACGGGGTCATCGGCCCGGCCGACGGCTCCAAGCCGCGCACGGTCATTCGCGGCGAGTAGGGCGGCCAGCCGCCGCGAGCGGCCCCGATCCGTCCCGAACGGCGGGGCAGGACGGCCGATCATCGCGGCTCCCCGCGCCCAGGCCGCGCCGCCAACCCAGACCATTCCGGAGAACGCCATGTTCCCTTGTTCCCCCGTTTCCGTCCTCGCTCCCCGGCGCGCGTTGGCTCGCGCGGCCTTCGGCCTGCTCCTGGCGGCCTGCGCTCTGCTGGCCGCAGCCCCGGCCCAGGCCCGGCCTGCCGAAAAAAGCGCCGCGGAAAACGCCGCTCCGGCGGACTTCTCCACGGCCGAGGGCGCGGCCGCCGCGCTGCAGGCGCGCTACGAATCCATCAAGAGCTTCACGGCCGCCTTCACCCAGACCCTGACCGGCTCGGCCACGGGCACCACCGAGGTGCGCTCGGGCACGATCTCCTTCGCCCAGCCCGGACTGGTGCGCTGGCAGACGGAAAAGCCCGATCCGGAACTGCTGCTGGTGGGGCGCACGGCGGTCTGGAACTACTTCTCCAAGGAAGGCGCGGCCTACAAGTACGGCCTGGACGCGGTGCTGGACTCCAAGACCATGCTCCGCTTCGTCACGGGCCGGGCGCGGCTGGACGAGGACTTCCAGATATCCACTCCCGCGGCCCCGGACGCCCAGGGGCTGGTGCGCCTGGACCTGGTGCCCTTCGAGCCCGAAACCTCGCTGGTGCAGGCCGTGGCCTGGGCCGACCCGGCCACCGCGCTGCTGCGTCGCGTGCGCATCGTGGACTTCTACGGCAACGAAAATACCCTGGAATTCAAAGACATCAAACTCAACGTGCCCCTTGCGCCGGACTTCTTCGACTTCACGCCGCCCAAGGGCGTGGACGTCATGGACGAGACCGGCCCCCAGCCCCTGCCGTCTTCGAACCTGCCGCAGTAGCGGCCGAACTTGCCGCATGGCGGCCTGGTCCACCGCGACGGCCGCCGCCTCCCCGCAACGCCACAAAAAAAGGGCGGCCCCTCTCCCGGGGCCGCCCTGGACCATGGTGCCGGCCGCAACCTGTCCGCGCGGCATCAGCCGTCTTGTCGCATCTGCTCTATGAGCGAAGCCAGCACGTGGTCGGCCTGTTCGTTGTCCACCTGGCAGGTGCCGACCTGCTTGTGTCCCCCGCCGCCGTGCTGGAGCATGAGCAGCCCCACGTCGGTCCGGCTGGTCTTGTTGGTCACGGACCAGCCGCAGGTGAACACGGTATTCTTCTTCTCCAGGCCCCAGATGACCTGGATGGAAATGTTCGTCTCCGGGTACATGGTGTACATGGTGAAGCGGTTGCCGGTGAAGATCTCCTCCTCCCCGCGCAGGTCGATCACCAGCACGTTGCCGCGCACCACGGCGTTCTTCTCGATCATCTTGCGGTACTTGGACTGCTGCAGTCCGTAGCGCGCCACGCGCTCCTGCACGTCGTCCAGCTCCAGGATGCGTTCGATGGGCTGGGTGCGGCAGTGCTCGATGAGCTCCTCCATGAGCTGGTAATTGCTGATGCGGTAGTCCTTGTAGCGCCCCAGGCCCGTGCGCGGGTCCATGAGAAAGCCGAGCAGGACCCAGCCCTGCGGGTTCTCGATCTCCTCGGCGTTGAGATTGCCGCTATCGACCTTGTCCACGTACTTGAGCATCTCGTCGAACTTGTCGCCGAAGGTCTCGTGCCCGTCGAAATATTCCCAGACCACGCGCGCGGCGCTGGGCGCGCTCTTGGACGCGCCCTTGAACTCGAAGTCGAAGTTCAGCCGCTCCTCCTCGGAGGAGTGGTGGTCGAACCACATGCCGCAGCCGGACGCAAAGGGCACGTTGGCCAGGATGTCGTCGGAGGATACCTCGATCTTGCCGTCCTGCACGTCCTTGGGATGCACGAACTTCCATTCGTCCATCATCCCCATTTCCTTCAGCAACACGGCGCAGGCCAGGCCGTCGAAATCGGATCGCGTCAAAAGTCGCATGGCGTCACCCCCCATGTGCGGTCGTTGCCGGAGCGCATCGCGTTCCCGGAAACCGGACCGGGACGGCACTGCGCCGCGAGAGATTCCAGCATACACCGCCGGATGCGGCGCATGTCAACAGCCATATTGTTTTTTCACGGGCCGAATGCGGCGCGCACCGCGCCCGGGCCCCCCGTCAGGCTCATCATCAGGCCGGATCGAGGGCGTTCAGGTCCGTAATGCGCACGTATTCCGCGGCGGCCTCGTGCTGGGCGCCGCGCCGCGCCGTGTCCACATCGGCGAAATGCCCGTCGAGCACGGCCGCCACGTCCGCGTCGAGCTGGCCCTCGGCGGCCATGGAACGCATCAGCGCGCGCGTGGCCGCTTCGGGCATGGCCGCGCGATAGGGCCGGTCCTCGGTCAGGGCCGTGAACACGTCGGCCACGGCGATGATCCGCGCGGGCAGGTCCAGCCGGTCGCCCGGCACGCGGAACGGGTAGCCCGCGCCGTCCATGCGCTCGTGGTGCAGCGCGGCCCAGCGCGCCTCCCGCTCCAGTCCGCCCAGGCCGTGCAGGATGGCGTGGGTATGGAAGGCGTGGGCCTTGATCACGTTGCGCTCGTCCGAGGTCAGCGCGCCGGGCTTTTCCAGCACGGCGCGCGGCACGGCCAGCTTGCCCAGGTCGTGGATCATGCCCGCCATGCGGATGCGTTCGCACAGGGGACCGTCCAGGCCGCAGAAGGACGCCAGGGCCGCCGCGCCGTCGGCCACGCCGCGCGAATGCGTGGCCGTGAACCGGCTGCGGAAATCGATGACCTGGCAGAACAGGCGCCCCAGCCCCTGCAACGCGTCCGTCATGCCCAAGTCCACGCCCCCGGTCGCCTCGGGCTCGCCCCCGGAGGCCGGTGTGCGCCCCGCGCCGTACTCGGCCAGCAGTTCGCGCACCGGCCGGGTCCGGCCCACGGCCGAAAACCAGAAGGCTTCGGGCCCACTCGCGTCGAGAAAGGCCTCCACGGCGCGCGGGGCGAAGAGCGTGCCCGCATTGGAGCGCGCCAGCTCGCGCAGCAGTTCGGTCTGGCCCACTATCTCGCGGCGGGCGTCGATCATGCCGCCCACGCGCTCGGCCAGGTGCAGCAGGTGCGGCTCCAGCCGCGCGGCATCCCCGTCCCGGCTTCCGCTCGCACCTTTGAAAATTCCGCCGTCCTCCGCGCCGCGGCCGTGGTCCCAGGCCCGGTGGTGGTGGCGCACGATGCGCGCGGCCCCGGCCAGGGGCGCGAAGCGCGACAGCAGCCGAAAGCCGATCTCCGCGTGCAGCCCGGGGCCGCGCACGTCGAAGGTGAATTCGTGCAGTTCCTGGCGCAGGGAAAGCGCGCCCGCGTCGTGCAGCAGCGCGGCCAGGGCCAGGTCGCGCAGGCGCGCGGCATCCAGCCCGGCGGCCGCGCCCGACTGCAGGGCGATACGCGCCACCGTGGCGTGGTGGCTGGCCACCTCGGGGCAGACCAGGTCCACGGCGCGCGACAGCGCCTCCACGATATCCAGCAGGTTGACGGAGTTGGCCGCGTCCACGTCACCTCCTCGCCCGGGCCGCCGGCCGTGGCGGCCCAAGGGTTCAGAAACCGTGGACAGGATACGCCGGGCGGACGCGGCCCGCAAGAACGCGGTGGTCCTCGGGGCCTCCGGCGCGGGGCCGGACACGGCGGGGCCATGAATCGTATTGCTTTTTCCCCGCGTCTGTGCGTCAATAAAAATTTGGAAACCTTCCAGGAGCGTTCCGCCATGTCCCAGCCAGCCCCGCCGCAAGCGGCCATGACACGCCCCCGCGACACCCTGCTCGTGGTCGATGACGTGCAGATGAACATCGACGTCCTCGTGGACGCCCTCAAGAACGAACACGGCCTGCTCGTGGCCCGGGACGGCCCGCGCGCCCTGGAGCTGGCGCGCGGCAACGGCCCGGACCTGATCCTCCTGGACGTGATGATGCCGGACATGGACGGCTTCGAGGTCTGCCGCCGCCTCAAGGCCGATCCCCTGACGCGCGACATCCCAGTGATCTTCCTCTCGGGCAACGACGAGATCACCAACAAGACCGAGGGGTTCGCCTGCGGCGGAGTGGATTTCGTCGCCAAGCCCTTCGACACTCTGGAGGTGCTTGCCCGGGTGCGTACGCAACTGGCCCTGATGCGCGCGCGCCGCGCCCTGCAGCGCCAGAACCAAACCCTGGAAGAGCGCGTGCGCGACCGCACCGAGGAGGTCCGCCGCGTGCAGCGCGCCCGCTACCGCAGCCTGAACAACCTGGCCGACGCCGTGGCCCACCAGATCCGCAATCCCGTGGTGGCCATCGGCGGCCTGGCGCGGGTGCTGCTCCGCAAGCACGGCCCCGACGATGCGGCCCACGAATACCTGGCGTCCATCCTGGACGAGGCCATGCGGCTGGAGCTGGTGGTGCGCGCGGTGAGCGAATACACGGAGCTGACCGTGCAGGAAGCGCGGGACGTGGACGTGGGCGCGGCCGTGGAGCGCGCCCGCAAGCGCGCCATGGCCGCGCGGGAGCACGGCCGCGTGCGCTGGGACGTGCAGGTGGAGCCCTGGACCCTGCGCGGAGACCGCGACGTGCTCGTGCGCGGCCTCTTCGAACTGCTGGTCAACAGCCTGGAGGCCCTGTCCGTGAGCGGCGGCGCGGTGACGGTCACGGGCCGCAGGACCGAGACGGGCTACGTGCTGACGGTGGAGGACGACGGCCCGGGCATCGCCCCGGAAAACCTGCCCTACGTGCACGACCCGTTTTTCACCACCAAGGCCGTGGGCGTGGGCATGGGGCTGGCCATGGCCGTGCGGGCGGCCGAGGAGCACGAGGGCGTGCTGCGCATGGAGTCCCGGCCGGGCCTGCACACGCGCGCGATCATGGAATTCCGCGAGGTGCGCCGCTAGCCGGAGCGGCCGTCGTCCGTTTCGGGCATGCGGCCGTCGTCCGTTTCGGACATGCCGCCTGCGGCCGAATCCTGCCCCTCCTGCATCGCGTCCGCCACGCCCGCGCGCGCCGCGCGCAGTTGCGCCAAAACGCGGCAGCGCAGCTCCCGCAGGATGCGCCCGGACTCCGGCCCCTGGCGGCGCAGGGCGCGCGGCAGGCGCACGGCGAGCAGGGCCGCCATGTCCTCGGAGGCCTCGGCGCGCCAGTCCGCTCCGCCCGAGCCCCCCTGACCGACCGAGTCTTTCCCACGGTCCAATTCATTCACCCCGTCCGCACCTTCCCCATCCTCGCTACGCCCCAGGTTGGCGTCAGCGGCCACCAGGTCGAACATCTCCGCGAACAGCCGCGCGCGGTGCAGCCTGTCCAGCAGGTCCACGCGCGTGCCGGGCCGCAGCGCCGGATAGCGCCCGGCGGTCATGTGCAGGGCCGCGGCCAATGCCCCGGCGTCCACGTAGCGGTTGGAGAGGCGCAGCCGCAGCCCCAATTCCCGCGCCACGGGCTCGCCCGCCTTCTCATGGCCGTAGTGGTGCGGCAGCATGTCCCGAGGCGTGAGCGTCTTGCCCAGATCGTGCGCCAGCCCCATGTAGACGCGCAGGGGGTCGCCCGCGAGTCTGTCCATGACCTCGGCGATGTGCCCGAGCACGGAGCGGGCGTGGTACTGCGGCGGCCCGGCCGGAATCTCCGCGGCCTCGGCCAACTCCCGGAACCAGGGCGCCAGGCACCCGGCCTCGGCCAGCACGCGCACGAACCGGCCCGGCCGGGGCGCGGCCAGGGCCTTGAGCAGTTCGCCGCCCACGCGCTCGGCGGACAGGCCGTTCAACAGCCCGGCGCGCCCGGCCGCGCGCATGGCGTCGAGGAGTTCCGGCGCGGTGGAGAAGCCGGGAAACACGGCCGCGAAGCGCGCCGCGCGCAGCACACGCAGCGGGTCCTCCTCCAAGGACTCCGGCCGCGCGGGCCGCAGCACGCCGTCGCGCAGGTCGCCCAGGGCGCGCGGATGGCAGTGCAGCACGCCGCGGGCGTCCATGGCCAGGGCGTTGATGGTCAGGTCGCGGTGCAGCAGGTCGTCGCGCAGGGAAGCGCCCCGGGGCGGGGCGAACTCGCAGGAACGGTGGATGACGATGGGAAAACAGCGCCCCACCTTGTGCGCGCCGGGGTGCGCGGCCACGAACGCGTCGCAGTCGCCGCCCAGAAACAGGTAGTCGCGCTCGCGCACCGCGCGGCCCAGGAGCATGTCGCGCACCGCGCCGCCCACCAGATAGACGTCCATGCCCCATTCCTAGCACACGGGCGCGCGGGCCGAAAGGTCCGGCCACGGCCGGCGTCGCGCTGCGGCCCCGCGCAGGGCCACGGCCGCGAAGCGTCGGCATCGCCCCCTCGGCGCGGGCCGAAAGGTGGTTTTCAGCCGCGCGGCAAAGGGATAGGGTCCCCCTCATGCACCCCATCCACCTGCTTTCCCAGGGGCTCGGCGACATGGCCGCGCCTCTTGATCTCAAGGATTCCACGGCCCCCTCGGACGCCGCCCTGGCCGGAACCGGCTGGGACGCGGACCTGCGCGCCCAGGGGCCCTGGCGCGCGCCGCACGACGGGGCGGGGCAGGGGAGTCCGCAAGGCGGGGATGCGGATCTGCCGCCCGGCACGCTCGTCGGCCCCGCGGAAAAGGGCTGCGCGGCCGGACCGGTCTTCGTCTGCGGCCAGGCCACCTCGGCCTTCGACGTGGCCTGGGCCCTGCACGCCGCCGGACTCTTCACGGATTCCACCGCCGTACTCGCCGCGATCCAGACGAGCGGCCGGGGCCAGATGCGCAGGCCCTGGCACTCCCCGGCGGGCAACCTGCACGTGGTCGTGCGCTGGGTCGAGCCCGCCGGACTGGCCCGGCTCACCCCGCTGGTCGCCGGGCTGGCCCTGGTGCGCGCCCTGGAGGAAACGCTCGGCGCACTGGCCGGGGCTGGGGACCTGCGCATCAAGTGGCCCAACGACGTGCTCTTTCGCGACAGCAAGATCGCCGGAGTCCTGGTGGAGGAACGCGGCGGGGCCGTGGCCGTGGGCATGGGCCTGAACCTGCGCCAGGGCCCGCCGCCGTCCGCGCTGCGCGACGGCTGGGCCGTGCCCGGCGGGGTGCTGCCCGCGCCCGGGGCGGGATGGGGCGGCCGCGCCCAGGCCGGGCCTCTGGGGGCCTGGCTGGCCCTGGCCCCGGCCCTGCTGGCCCAGCGCGAGCGGCTGCACGCCCTGGCCGCGACGGCAGGTGCCGGGGGCGCGCTCCGGGTGGCCGACGAGGTGGCCGCGCACCTGGCCTGGACCGGCCGCTGGGTGCGCGTGGTGGACGGCGGCGGGGGCGAGGTCTGCGGCGTGCTGCGCGGCCTGTCCGCGGACGGAGGCCTGACGCTCGCCGACGGCGCGCGCAGGCACGTGCTGCACTCGGGCAGTGTCGTGGCGATCCAGGAATGACGCAGGTTCGCGGAAAATAGTGCTTTTCCACGATTGACGCGTTCTTGGGGCGTGGGGTATAGCAGAATGGCCGGGGTGACTCCGCGTCCGTTCCCTATTTTTCCCCGGCAGGCGTGGGCAAGCTATGGGTGGGAACGGACGTCTATCCAGGAGGTGTGCAATGGCACGCGGCAAGGGGAGCGCGCCAAGCAAGGATGCGTGCAAGCCTGAGGATGCGAAGCCGGCCAACAAGGCCGAGCGCATCGACAAACTCAAGAAGAAACTCGTCCTTACCGGGGCCGACATCGTCGCGATCGGCCCTGACGCGGAGCTTATCGTTGGCGGCAAGAACTACAACACCGCCATCATCAGTGAAGTCAAAGGAATCCGGGCGCCGCAGTTCCGTGCGATCAACGCCCTGTGTTTCCACAAGGTCCTCGACGAGACCAAGCTCAACGCCTCCCGCATTCGCCAGGTGGTGGAGCGGGAATACAACCGCATCGACTGGAGTTCCCCGGAGATCGCCGGAGACCCCGAGTTCCTGCGCAAGTTCGTCTGGCAGACCGCCGACGCCG
Source organism: Desulfovibrionaceae bacterium (assembly GCA_015709205.1). Taxonomy (GTDB): domain Bacteria; phylum Desulfobacterota; class Desulfovibrionia; order Desulfovibrionales; family Desulfovibrionaceae; genus JACCQO01. The sequence goes on along the minus strand of JACCQO010000014.1, from coordinate 69,281 downwards.
TGCGCGAGCAGACGAGGAAGGAGAAGGATCCCAACCTCATCAAGACGCGCACCTTCGTGAACAACGTGGTCGAGGGCTTCGCCACCTCGCCCGAGGGCATCGACCAGTTGCGCAAGCGCTCCGTGCTCGTGCAGGTCGGCATCCTCTCCGTGGACATGCCCGCCGAGGTGGACAAGGCCGTCAAGTCCGCCTACCGCGACATCTGCAAGGAAGCGGGGCTCGAGGACGAGCCCGTGGCCGTGCGCTCCTCGGCCGCAGGCGAGGACAGCCGCAAGAAGGCCTTCGCCGGCCTGCAGGACACCTATCTGAACATCGTGGGCGAGAACTCCTGCGTGCGCGCCTACCACTGGGACTGCGCCTCGGCCTTCAACCTGCGCTCCATGACCTACCGCCGCGAGGCCATTCTCGACGCCCGCGACCGCGCCGAACGCACCGGCGACAACTCCATCACCGAACGCGCCAAGGAAGAGTGGGCCATCGAGAACACCTCGTTGTCCGTGTGCATCATGCGCATGATCAACCCGGTGATCTCCGGCACGGCCTTCAGCGCGGACACGGCCACGGGCTGCCGCGGCACGGACCGCAACGACCTCGTGTCCCTCGACGCCAGCTACGGGCTGGGCGAGGCCGTGGTCGGCGGCATGGTCACCCCGGACAAGTACTACGTGTTCAAGCACGACGACGGGGCCGAAGTGGTCGTGCGCCAGATGGGCTACAAGGACAAGAAGATCGTCTACGACGAGCGCGGCGGCACCAAGACCGTGCAGGTCCCGGCCATCGAGGCCTACCGCTGGTCGCTCTCCCTGGCCCAGGCCGAGGAGGTCGCCCGCGGCGTGCGCGCCGTGTCCAAGGCCTACGGCGGCTGCATCATGGACACGGAGTTCTGCATCGACTCCTCGGACCGCCTCTGGTTCGTGCAGGCCCGGCCGGAAACGCGCTGGAACGACGAACTGGAAAAGCACCCCCACACCATCTTCATGCGCCGCAAGGAGGTCGATCCGGCCCTGCTGAACGACGCCGAGGTGGTCGTGGAGGGCAACGGCGCCTCGCGCGGCGCCGGGCAGGGCACGGTCCGCTTCCTGCGCTCCGCCCTGGAGCTGAACAAGATCAACAAGGGCGACGTGCTCGCGGCCGAGCGCACCGACCCGGACATGGTTCCGGGCATGCGCATCGCCTCGGCCATTCTGGCCGACGTGGGCGGCGACACCAGCCACGCGGCCATCACCTCGCGCGAACTGGGCATCCCGGCGATCATCGGCATCCAGCGCCTGGAGGCCCTGCGCTCCCTGGACGGCCAGGAAGTCACGGTGGACGGCTCGCGCGGCAAGGTCTACCGGGGCCTTTTGCCCCTGGTGGACATGGGCGGCGAGATCGACGTCAGCGAGTTGCCCGAGACCAAGACCAAGGTCGGCCTGATCCTGGCCGACGTGAACCAGGCCCTGTTCCTCTCCCGCCTGCGCAAGGTGCCCGACTTCGAGGTCGGGCTGCTGCGCGCCGAGTTCCTGCTGGCCTACATCGGGGCGCATCCGCTGGCCCTGGAGGCCTACGACAACGGCGAGCTCGAGGACATGGTCAACCTCAAGGTCGCCGAGTTCGAATCCCAGCTCACGCAGTTCGTCAAGGAGCAGATGGCCGCGGGCGTCATCACCCTGGACATCACCCTGCGCGACTACGTGGGCCAGGTCACGGGCATCGCCCGCGAACTCAACTCCCTGAGCGAGAACGAAACCAAGCGCGGCACCGACGAGGTCCTGGCCATCCACCGCATGATGCGCGACCTGGACATCCGCCTGGAGCGCTACGTCCAGAACGCCACCCGTTGGCTCGACTCCATCAAGACCTCGGTCAACCTGGAAGAGCACGTGGCCGCCATCATGGGCTACAAGGACGAGATGGTCGCCGACACCGGGGCCAACCACCGCCGCGAGATGGAGGCCGTGATCAAGGACCATGCCGCGTCCATTTCCGGCAATCCCCTGGTCCAGAAGACCCTGGAGAAGATCCGCTCCATGCGCGAGGAGGTGGCCGTGTCCACCGGCCTGCAGCGCAAGATCGAGGACCTGCGCGCCATTCCGCGCAAGATCCGGGGCCTGCTCAAGTCGCGCGGCAGCCGCACGGGCAAGGAGCACTACACCCAGAGCCTGGCCCAGGGGTTGGCGCTCTTCGCCATGGCCTTCTACGGCAAGCCCATCGTCTACCGCACCACGGACTTCAAGACCAACGAGTACTCCACGCTGCTGGGCGGCAACCTCTTCGAATCCCACGAAGACAACCCCATGCTCGGCTACCGCGGCGTCTCGCGCAACATCCACGACTGGGAGATCGAGGCCTTCAAGCTCGCGCGCGGCATGTTCGGCGGCTCCAACCTCCAGCTCATGCTGCCCTTCGTGCGCACGCTGGAAGAGGCCCGCTCCATGAAGCGCTACCTGAACCAGGTCCACAACCTGCGTTCGGGCGAGGACGGCCTGAAGATCATCCTCATGGCCGAGATTCCGGCCAACGCCATCCTCTCGCGGGAGTTCATCAAGGACTTCGACGGGTTCTCCATCGGCTCCAACGACATGACCCAGATGGTCCTGGCCACGGACCGCGACAACCCGCGCCTGGCCCACATCTACGACGAAGAGGACCCGGCCGTGATCTGGGCCATCCTCACGACCATCTTCACCGGCCAGAAGTACGGCAAGAAGGTGGGCTTCTGCGGGCAGGGCGTGTCCAACAGCGAAATCCTGCGCGGCGTGGTGGCCATCGCGGGCATCGTCTCCGCCTCGGTCGTGCCGGACACCTACCTGCAAACCAAGCTGGACCTCGCGGACACGGAGGCCCAGGAAATCCCGGTGGCCAAGCTCGGCGACTGGCTCGCCGAACGCTATCTGGAGCGCTTGCGCGCCCTGCTCAAGGAAGAGGGCTACGAGCACATCGCCCAGATGAACGCCACGGCCGACAGCCTGCACCAGTGGTACGACGGCGAGGTCTCGCGCCAGGCCGAGCAGCTGCGCGACAGCCTGGAGACCGGCAAGGCCGCCTTCTACCGCCAGGAGATGGAGCAGTTCCGCTCCCGCTTTCACAAGGCCGTGATCTACGCCAACTGGAACTGGAACGAGACCGTGGAATCCGCCCTGCACCAGGCCGGGTTCACGAGCTTCCAGGAGCAGGAAAAGGCCCTGGCCGCCCAGCGCAAGAAGAAGGACTGGTAGCCCACGGCGCGCACGACCGCGCCGCAACGACAGACAAAAAGCGGGAGGGGCTTCGGCCCCTCCCGCTTTTTTTTGCGAGCGCAGCGGCCCCGCAAAAACAATCGGGTTGTTGCGAACGTGTGCCCTCGCCGCAGGCGCACCAAGAAGTTTAGGAGAGTCCAGAGAACCCTTTTCAAAGGGTTCTCTGACCGCCGGAGGCGAAACTTCTTCCCTAGTCGGCGGCTCCGAGCTTGAAGCGGATGCGCAGCATGCCGTCCTCGAAGGAGTACGAGACCATGCGGAAGGAGCCGATCTCGGCCGTGTTGGCCACGTGCTCGCCGATACACGGGCAGGCGTCGTAGTCGCCCACGCGCACGATGCGCAGGGTGTCCCCGGCCTCGTCCGGCAACCGCTCCAGGTTGAAGGTTCCCGCCGCGGCCTCGCGGTCCATGAATTCCTCGGTCACGTCCAGCCCCAGGCCGATGGCCCGGTTGACCTCGGCCTCCACGGCCGCGGCCTCGTCGTCGCCCAGGGCGCGGTCGAACGCATAGTCGCACTTGGACTTCTTGTCGTTGATGTGCGCACTGAAGCAGCGGCCGCACCCGAATGTGCGGACCATGGCCTGGTTGAGAATGTGCTCGGCCGTATGCATGCGCGCCTTCCTGCTGCTCATGGCAACCTCCTTGCGTGTCTGCGGCGGACCCTAGCGGGCCCGGCCGCCGCTGGCAAGGACCGTCCGGCCGGGACGCATCGGAACCGGACGCGGGCCTTTCAAACGCATCCGTTTGCGCGTATCGTGCACCCAAACCGTGAACACGTGCCGACGTTGTCTGCGGGGGGGCCAGGGCTGCGCCGGGACAGATGCGCCGCAGGGAACGACCGCGCAAGGACGGCCGGGAGCGGCGTGCGCCGAAGGAGGACCGCATGGCATCGCCCCGAACCGCCTTGACCGCGCTGCTGGAACAGTGCGGCGTAACCGTGGACGGCACCGCCCCCTGGGACATCAAGGTCCGCGACGAACGTTTCTTTTCCCGCGTGCTGGCCAAAAAGAGCCTGGGATTCGGCGAATCCTACGTGGAAGGGTGGTGGGACTGCCCGCGCGTGGACGACCTGGTCGAGCGCCTCGTGCGCGCCCGGGCCGCGGACCAGGTGCGCGGGGGGCTCTCCCTGGCCCTGGCCGCGCTGCCCGCGCACCTGCGCAACCTGCAGACCCCGGCGCGCTCGCGCCAGGTGGCCGAACGCCACTACGACCTGGGCAACGACCTCTTCGAAACCTTCCTGGACCACTATCTGCAATACAGCTGCGCCTATTTCGGTGAAAACGGCGACCTGGACGCGGCCCAGGTGCGCAAGATGCGCCTGATCTGCGAAAAGCTGGAGCTCGAGCCCGGGGACGCCGTGCTGGACGTGGGCTGCGGCTGGGGCGGGCTGGCGCGCTTCATGGCCGAGGAATACGGCTGCTCCGTGGTCGGCGTGAACATCTCCGGGCGCCAGATCGAATACGCCCGCGGGTTCTGCGCCGGGCTGCCGGTGGAAATCCGCGCCTGCGACTACCGCGAGATGGCCGGGAGCTTCGACAAGATCGTGTCCGTGGGCATGTTCGAACACGTGGGCCCCAAAAACCACCGCGCCTTCATGCGCAGCGTGGCGCGCTGCCTCAAGCCCGACGGGCTCTTCCTGCTGCACACCATCGGCTCCAACGTCTCCTCCCAGACCTGCGACCCCTGGATCGAGCGGTTCATCTTCCCCAACGGCTGCCTGCCGTCCATGACCCAGATCGCCCGCGCGGCCGAGGACGTCTTCGTGGTCGAGGACCTGCACAACCTCGGCCCGCACTACGCGCGGACCCTGGCCTGCTGGCTGGCGAACTTCCGGGCCGGGTGGGGGAAACTGCGCGCCACCTACGGCGAGGGCTTCAAGCGCATGTGGGAATACTATCTGCAGGCCAGCGCGGGCGCGTTCCGCGCGCGCGACATCCAGCTCTGGCAGCTGCTCCTGACCCACCCCGGCGCGCCGCAGCCCCACTGCCGCTGACCACGGCGGAGCAGGGCGGAGGACCGCAAAAAAACAGGGAGCCGGGCGCATGCGTCCGGCTCCCCGTTGCAGTCGTCGCTCGACGGCGGGCTAGGGCAGCTTGCTGGTGACGTTGTCCCGGATCCAGCCCGCGTCCCACCATTCCACCGGTGAAACCGGGATGCCGGAGACGAGCACGCCGAAGTGCAGGTGGTCGCCGCCGGCCATGCCCGTGACGCCGGTCTTGCCGATGATCTGGCCCTTGGCCACGGTCTCGCCCAGGGCCACGCCGATCTCGCTCAGGTGCGCGTACAGCGTCTGCAGCCCCTGGCCGTGGTCGATGATCACGCAGTTGCCGTAGATGCCCATGAAATCGGCGAAGACCACCACGCCGTCGTTGGCCGCGGGCACGGGGTAGTGCTGCAGCGAGGCGATGTCCACGCCCAGGTGGGTCTGGCGGTCCACTTCCTTGCCGTCGTAGCGGTAGGAGCGCTGGTCGCCGAATCCGGCGCGCGGCGCGCCGGCCATGCGCTGGAACGCGCCCTGCCACAGGGGCAGGTCCGCGGTCTTGCGGCCGATGCCGATGAGCGCGGCGCGGTTGTCCTTGCGCACCTCGCGATTGACCTTGAGAAAGCGCTCCAGGTTGGTCATCTCGCCGGGCACGATGCCCTCGAAGTCCGGCATCTTGCTGTCCAGGAAGGAGTCCGGCAGATTGATCACGTCGTGGCGGAACTCGTGGTCCTTGGGCTGCAGGGAAAGCTTGCGGCGGCGCTCGTTCCCCGCCAGGTCCTCGGCCTCGATGGCCGGGGCGAAGTCCTTGAACTCCACGTAGTAGGGGAAGGCGTAGTAGCAGACGTAGACGCCGTCGGCCCGCTTGTAGGCCGGAAAGAACACGTCGCCCACGAACACGCCGGTGCGCTGGACGGGCTCGGACAGGGTGTAGGCCACCACGCCGGTGCCGCCGCGCTTGACGTAGATGGTGCCCGAGGCCACGGACACGGACGGCGGCTTGGAGTCGTAGCGCAGTTCGGCGCTCGCGCGCGCCTTGTTGCCCGCGCCGAAATTGAAGATGGAGCCGTCCGTGGCCGCCGCGGAGATCTCGAAGGTGCCGTCCTTGAGCTCGGCCGCGGCCAGGTCGATGGACTCGCTCACCGCGCCGGGCTTGTCCGGATAGGTCTTGTCCAGAAGCACGGTGGTGCGGCCGGAGCGGGTCATGCTCACGGTCAGGGACCGGATGCCCGAGGCCGTATCCTCGGCCGCGACCTGCACGGAGGAGGACGCGCCGACCACGCCCTGGGAGGGCGTCAGCGTCAGCGAGGGCGCGGTACGGTCGCGCATGTAGAACCAGCCCGCGGCCACCACGGCGCAGACCAGGACGAGGCCGAAGAGCAGATAGATTTGGCCGCCTTTCTTGCGCGGCGCTTCAGAGGCGAGATTCACGGATGCATGCTCCCTTGTTGTTGACGGGTTGTGCGGGCCGCAGGGCTCGGAGGCGACGGGCCGCCGGGGCCCGGAAACAGGGGGCCGACGGGGCCCGGGGATGAACAACGGGACGCGCTGGGCGTCCGACCTGGAAGGGGTCATACCAGAGGCGCGCGGGAAAGCCCAGGGTGCGCGCACGGTCGCGCGCGGCGCGGCCGGGGGCCTATTCCCCGTCCGGATAGTCCGGAAAGTCCAGGACGCCGTCGTCCATGGCGGCCATCAGCGAGATGGCCAGGCGCAGGAAATCGGCCTCGGTGATGATGCCCACCAGGCGCCGGCCCGAAGAGACCACGGGCAGGCAGCCGTACTTGTGCTGCAGCAGGAGCTGCGCGGCCTCGCGCAGGGTGGTGTCGGGCGCGACCGTGGTCACGTCGGTGCGCATGATCTCGCTCACCGGAATGCCGGCGTCGATCTCGTCCTGGACCACGCGGTCCACGCCCGCCAGGCTGGAGATGGTGGCCTTGAGCAGGTCCCGGTGGGTGACCAGGCCGATGAAGCGGTCCTGGCCGTCCACGATGGGCACGTGGCGGATGCGCGCCAGGTTCATCATCGAACGCGCGGTCTTGAGCGTGTCGCGCATCTTCAGGGTGAAGACGTCCTCGGTCATCAGGTCGGATACGTAGATCATGGCGTCCCCCGCGGTTTGTCCATGATCCCATTGTGGAACGCGCCGGTCCGCGTGTCAAGAAGCCCGCGCGCGCCGTGGTTTCCGTTGACTTGCGCCGGGAAACGTGATTTGCATCCGGTGCGGTCGCGCGGCCCCCGGCGCGCGTTCCCGGGCGAGCGGGCCCTCGGCCCCGTCCGGACATCCGCCCACGAAACGACATGGTAGACCCGAAGCGCAACAGGGACCGCATGGTCCGCGAACAGATCGAGGCCAGGGGCGTGCGCGACCCCCGGGTGCTGGCGGCCATGCGCGCCGTGCCGCGCCACCTCTTCGTGCAGGAGGCCCTGCGCGCCCAGGCCTACCAGGACCACCCCCTGCCCATCGGCAACGGCCAGACCATCTCCCAGCCCTACATCGTGGCGCTCATGAGCGAACTGCTCGAAGCCGGGCCCGGTATGCGCGTGTTGGAGATCGGCACGGGCTCGGGCTACCAGGCTGCGGTGCTGGCCCAGATGGGCTGCGAGGTCTACACCGTGGAGCGGGTCAAGGAACTCTACCTGGCCACGCGCAAGCGGTTCACGCAGCTCAAGTATTTCCGCGTCCGGCCCAAGCTGGACGACGGCACCCTGGGCTGGCCCTCGGAGGCCCCCTTCGACCGCGTCGTGGTCACCGCGGGCGGGCCCGAGGTGCCCCAGCCGCTGGTGGACCAGCTCGGCGATCCGGGCATCCTGGTCATCCCGGTGGGCACGTCCAAACGGCAGCAGGAACTGGTGCGCATCCGCAAGGAAGAGGGCAGGGTGGTGCGCGAGAGCAAGGGCGGCGTGGCCTTCGTGGACCTCGTGGGCGCGCACGGCTGGTAGGAAAGGACTCATGGGACTGACCGAACGGATCATGGACCGCCTCTGGCGGACGGCGGCCACGCGCGGGGCCGGGCGGGTGCTGGCCTTCGTGTCCTTCACCGAGTCCATCTTCTTTCCCGTGCCGCCGGACCTGCTGCTCATTCCCATGGCCCTGGCGCGGCGCGAGCGGGCCTTCGTGCTGGCCGCGCAGACCCTGCTCTTCTCCCTGGCGGGCGGCGTGGTCGGCTACCTCATCGGCTACTACTTCATGCAGGCCGTGGGCTGGCCCATCGTGCGCTTCTACGGCCTGGCGGACAAATACGAGATCATCAAGCACTGGTACGACGCCTACAGCGCCTGGGCCGTGGCCATCGCCGGGCTCACGCCCATTCCCTACAAGGTCTGCACGCTCACGGCCGGAGCCTTCAAAATCAATTTCCTGGTCTTCGTGGTCGCCTCGACCCTGGCGCGCGGGCTGCGCTTTACGGTCATCGCCGGGCTGATCTACGTCTTCGGCGACAAGGTACGGTATTTCCTGGAGAAGCGTTTCAACCTCGTGATCCTGGCCACCGCCGTGCTCGTGATCGTGGGGTTCGTGCTGCTCAAATACGTGGGCTGAGGCGGGCCGAGCGCGGTCTCCCGGGCGTTTACTTTCCCCGGGGTTGATCCTATGATCTACAGTTGCAGGCTCAAAAGGGCGGCCGATGCGGCCCGGTGCAAGGCTTTCCGGCGCCGCCCCGAACCTGCGGACAACCACGATACGGAGTGAAGACGATGAGTTCCAGTTGCAAGACCTGCGCATCCGCTACCGGCTGCTCCTCCGCGGCCAAGAACGGAGACGGCCCCTGCCCCTCCGGCGAGGGCGCGACAAGCAGGAAGAAGGACGACGCGGCCGTCAAGCTGCAGGACCAGATCATCTCCTCGACCCTGTCCCGCATCCGCTACAAGCTCTTCATCATGAGCGGCAAGGGCGGGGTGGGCAAGAGCTCGGTCACCGTGAACGTGGCCGCGGCCCTGGCGGCGCGCGGCTTCAGGGTCGGCATCCTGGACGTGGACATCCACGGCCCGTCCGTGCCCAACCTGCTCGGGCTCACCGGCGGGCTGGACGTGGACACCGAGCGCGGCAACCTGATCAAGCCCAAGCCCTACAACGACAACCTTTCGGCCGTATCCATGGACTCGCTGCTCAAGGACCGCGACCAGGCCGTGCTTTGGCGCGGGCCCATGAAGCACTCGGCCATCCGCCAGTTCATCTCCGACGTGAACTGGGGCGACCTGGACTTCCTGGTCATCGACTCGCCTCCGGGCACGGGCGACGAGCACATGACCGTGCTCAAGACCATTCCCGACGCCCTGTGCGTCATCGTCACAACGCCGCAGGAGATTTCCCTGGCCGACGTGCGCAAGGCCGTGAACTTCCTGCAGTACGCCCAGGCCAGCGTGCTCGGCGTGGTCGAGAACATGAGCGGCCTGGTCTGTCCGCACTGCGGCGGTGAGATCAGCCTGTTCAAGAAGGGCGGGGGCAAGGAGCTGGCCGCGCACTACGGCATCGAGTTCCTGGGCGCTGTGCCCCTGGACCCGGCCACGGTGGTGGCCGGCGACCTGGGCAAGCCCGTGGTTTTCCTGGACGAGGACACCCCGGCCAAGACGGCCTTCCTGGCCCTGGCCGACCGCATCGCCGACGCAACGGAAAACAGCCTGGAGGCCGCGTCCACCATCCATACCTAGGATGCGGCTCCGGCGGATAGGGATTCATGGCGAGAAAGCACACCACGATCTCCGAGCGGCGTCCCGCGGCCCCGTGGCGCGCAGTGGCCTGCGCCGCGGCGCTCGCGCTGCTGGCGGGCGGGCTGTGGCCGCAGGCCGCCCGCGCCGAGGCCACCTTTTTCTACTACCGCGACGAGGCCGGCGTCTTCCACTTCACCAACGTGCCGGATTCGCCGCGCTACGGCGTGTTCGCGGTTTTCCGCGGCCACCCCGAGGTCAGCCGCGACGAGATCGTGCGCCTGGCCAAGAAGTACAGCGGCCAGTACGGTCTGGACCACCATCTGGTGCAGGCCGTCATCGAGGTGGAGAGCGGCTACGATTCAGGGGCCGTGTCCCCGGCCGGGGCCGAGGGGCTGATGCAGATCATGCCCGACACCCAACGCGAGGTGGGCGTAAACAACTCCTTCGACCCGGCCGAGAACATCCGCGGCGGGGTGCGTTACCTGCGCAAGATGTACGACAGATTCGGGCGCTGGGACCTGGCCCTGGCGGCCTACAACGCCGGGCCGCAGCAGGTGGAGCGCTACCGGGGCGTGCCCCCGTTCCAGGAGACGCGCTACTACGTCTCCGAGGTCCTCAAACGCTACAACCGCATAAGGAAGCCGTAATGTTCAACCTGGCGAACCGCATCACCCTGGTGCGCATCCTCGCCGCGCCGCTGCTCGTGGTCCTGATGTATTTTCCCCAGAGCCGCGTGGCGTGCCTGGCGGCCATGCTCGTGTTCATCGCCGCCAGCCTCACGGACCTGCTCGACGGCCGCATCGCCAGGAAGATGAACATGGTCACCAACTTCGGCAAGTTCCTCGACCCGCTGGCGGACAAGGTGCTGGTCGGCACGGCGCTGATCATGCTCGTGGACGCGCAGCGCGCCCCGGCCTGGGTGGCCATCCTCATCGTGGCGCGGGAGCTGATGGTCACGGGCCTGCGGGCCGTGGCCGCGGACCAGGGACTGGTCATCGCCGCGGACCGCTTCGGCAAGCTGAAGACGATCCTGCAGATCGTGGCCCTGTGTCCCCTGCTGCTGCACTTTCCGTGGTTCGGGATCGATCCCGCGCCCATAGGGGAAATTCTTCTTTACATCGCCCTTGTCATGACGGTATTTTCAGGTATAAATTACCTTTACGGATTCTATCGCAACTGGCTCGCCGACGAGGGGGACGTCTAGCCCTGCGAAGGCGGCCGATGGACGGACCGAGGAGGGGGGATGGACCTTCAGGAACGGCTGCGCAACTGCCTTGCGACCATCCTCGACCTGGAGGCCGAACTCGAGCGCATCGATCTCGGACACACCCTGCTGCGGGAGTTCGACATGCTCAAGGCCTTCATCGAAAAGGTCGACGAAGTGCCCCTGGAAGAGGAGGACGTTCTGCGCATCGAAACCGCCACCAAGCGTTTCCTGGAAGAATTGCGCGGTCCGCTGTCCCTTTCCGGCGCCGGAGGCCGACAGGGCCGCTACGTGCAGTGACGACCGATGCTGGCGAAGCGTTTTTTTTTGGGCCTGATCGTGGCCCTGAACGTCTTTCTTCTGTACAGGGTGCTCCTGAGCGACCAGGGCGTGTTCGCCTACAACGAGCTCAGGCAGCGGCAGGAAGAGCTCTCGACGCGCCTGCAGGCGCTGACGGAACGCAATCTGGAGCTCAGCCGCCAGATACGGCTGCTCAAGGACGACCGGCAATACATCGAAACGATCATACGGCAGCAGATGCACTTCGTGAAGGAGGACGAGATACTCTACGTCTTCACGGACAACGGCACAGCATCCCCCCCCGGAGCCGGCGCGCATGAACGAAAAGATTAACTGGTACAAAGAGGTCCTGGACCTGGAGCCCGGCTCCCGGGTGTTCTTTCCCCTGGCCAAGCTGTACGCCTCCACCGAACAGTTCCCCGAGGCCGTGGCCACCCTGCACCAGGGACTGGAGCGCCATCCCGACCACTTCGAGGCCAAGCTCCTGCTCGTGGAATGTCTGGCGCACCTGGGCAGCGAGGACGAAGTGCGCACCCAGGTGGAGAACCTGGCCGACACCCTGGGCGGCTTTCCCGTGTTCTGGCGCACCTGGGCCAGCCTGCTCTCCAGCCGCAGCGACGCCGTGGACACGGCCATGGCCATGAACTTTCTGGCCGCGCACTTCCAGGGACTACCCATCTCCTGGTCCGAGGTCATCGCCGAGGGCCTCAAGGCCTTCCTGTCCAACCAGGGCGTGGACATCATCCTGCCCAGGCGCCCGCCCGAACCCATCGAACCGCCGCTGGACGAGGAATTCGTCTTCGAGGCCGAGGAGGCCGTGGTTCCGCGCAAGGCCGCCTGCGCCGGCCGCCTGCTTTCGCCCGACGACGTGATCGAGCAGGAGGGCGACGAGGACGAGGAGGAGTCCGGCGAGAACTTTTCCCTGCGCACCCGCACCATGGCCGTGCTGCTCACGGAGCAGGGCGACTACAAGGGCGCGCTGGAGATCTACGAGGAACTGCTGGCCGCCGCCGACAGCGCGGAAAAGCGCGCCGACATCAAGCGCCGCATCGCCGAGCTCAAGGAACGGCAGACCGCCGAAGCCAAGGCCGGCGCCGGCGCGACCGACGCCAAGGCCCTCGGTCTGGCCGGGGCGCTGGACGGCAAGAACAAGCTCGTGCACACCCTGGAAGCCCTTGCCCAGCGCCTGGAACAGCGGGCGCAGCGCTAGGGCGGACGTTCCCCGCGCAACGCCGCACGCACGGGCGTGCGGCCGCCGCCGAAACGCCCCCCCGGCCCGGTCGCATGGTCCGCATTTCCATGGCCCCGTTCCCCGGCCCGTTCCCTTGGCCCGAATTTCATTGGCGCCCCCCTCACGGCGCCGTTGCATCCTAAGGAGTCGCCGCACATGATTCACGCGCGCCAGACGTGCCGGGTCCTGCTCCCGGCCGCGCTCGTCGCCCTTCTCCTCGCCTGCGCCGGGTGCGAAACCGCCCAGCAGACCTGGCAGGAAACCAAGGTTCTGTACAAGGAATACGTGGACACCAACCCGATGATCGACCTCGAGTCCGAGGTCGACGCGTCCGACGCGGACCGCAAGCTCGCGCGGCTGATCACGCCCGTGGACGTGCGCGTGGAATCCCTGGCGCGCTATCTCGATGCCCAGGACGCCTATCCGGCCGACGAGTGGGTGCAGCGGCTCTTCGCGTCCTACCCCTGGCTTTCCGGCCTCGTGGTCACGGACACCGAGGGCCATATCCTGCTCAAGAAGACCCTGGTGCCCCTCAAGCCTCTGGACGTGGCTCCCTTTCTGGCCATCCGCCCCGCGCCGCCCGAGGACGGGGACAAGACCGCCGAGGGCGAACAGCCGCCCGTCTGGATGGACCGCGCCATGCGCGCCCGCTACGAAATCACGCCGCTGGGGCCGGAGATCTACGTGGCCCAGCCCTTCTTCAAGGAAAACAAGTGGGCCGGGCTCATCGTCGTGCACTTCGACCTCGGTCCGCTCCTGAAGTTCTGCCCGGACCCCGAGGAGCTCCTGATCCTGACCACGGGCGACGTGATCTGGCCCGGCAAGTACGACCGCAAGTCCATCACCATGGCCGACGCCCCGCTGGACGAGATCGTGCGCGGCGGCGTGACCGGCGAATGGGAGGACGACCAGGACGTCGAATACCGCTGGCTGGCCCGCTATCTGGGAGACATGCGCCTGATCTACGCGGTGCGCCTGCCGTAACCTTCTTCCGCCGCCGGGCGCGCCCCGGCGCAATGGAGTTGTCCGGTGAACAAAGGAGGCCCTTCCATGAAGCAGATTTCCGTGACCGAACACCTGCTGCTGCACGAACGTACGCATCAGGCCACCGGCACCTTCACCCGGCTGCTCAACGACCTGATCCTCTCGGGCAAGATCATCGCCCGCTCGGTGAGCAAGGCCGGCCTCGTGGACGTGCTCGGCGGCACAGGCGAGATCAACGTGCAGGGCGAAAAGGTCCAGAAGCTGGACGAATTCGCCAACACCGTGCTCATCCACCGCATGGAGCGCGCCGGAGTGCTCTGCGCCATGGCCTCGGAGGAGAACGCCGATCTCATCCTCGTGGACGCCAAGCTGCCCAAGGGCGACTACATCCTGATCTTCGACCCCCTGGACGGCTCCTCGAACATCGACGTGGACATCAACATCGGCACGATCTTCTCCATCCACCGCCGCAAGAGCGCCTCGGACAGCGAAGTGGAGCTCTCCGACGTGCTCCAGCGCGGCAGCGAGCAGGTCGGCGCGGGCTACATCCTCTACGGCCCCTCGACCATGCTCGTGTTCACCACGGGCCAGGGCGTGCACGGCTTCACCCTGGACCCCAGCGTGGGCGAATTCCTGCTCTCGCACCCGAACATCCAGATGCCCGAATACGGCAGGATCTATTCGGTCAACGAGGGCAACCGCAACTACTGGGATGAGGCCACCTGCCGCGCCGTGGACTCCTTCAAGCAGCCCTCGGAGGAGCGGACCAAGCCCTGCTCCATGCGCTACGTGGGCTCGCTCGTGGCCGATTTCCACCGCACCCTGCTGCGCGGCGGCATCTTCCTGTACCCCATGGACTACAAGAACCCCGACCACCCGCAGGGCAAGCTGCGTCTGCTCTGCGAGGCCTCGCCCCTGGCCTTCGTGGCCGAGCAGGCCGGTGGGGCCGCCATCGACGGGCACCAGCGCATCCTGGACATCAAGCCCGCGCACCTGCACGAGCGCGTGCCGCTCTTCGTGGGCTCGCGCGGCGACGTGGAGAGCGTGCGCAAGATCTACGCCGCGGACGCCTGATGCTCTGTCTGGGGATCGAGACCTCCTGCGACGAGACCGCGCTGGCCCTGGTCCGCGACGGGCGGGTGCTCGGCCAGGCCCTGAGCTCGCAGGCCGACGCCCACGCCCTGTTCGGCGGCGTGGTGCCGGAGATCGCCTCGCGCGAGCACTACCGGCTGCTGGCCCCGCTCTACCGCGACCTGCTCGCGCGCACGGCCGTGCGCCCGGAGGAGATCGACGTGGTCGCTGTGGCGCGCGGGCCCGGGCTCCTGGGGAGCCTGCTCGTGGGCCTGGGCTTCGCCAAGGGGCTGGCTCTGGGGCTTTCCGCGCGCCTGGTGGGCGTCAACCACCTCCACGCCCACCTGCTGGCCGCGTCCATCGATCCGGAAGCGCGCGCGGAGATCGTCTTTCCCGCCCTGGGCGTGCTCGTGTCCGGCGGCCATACGCACATCTACCACATGCGCTCGGACACGGACTTCGAACTGCTCGGCCGCACCCTGGACGACGCCGCCGGCGAGGCCTTCGACAAGGTGGCCAAGATGCTCGGCCTGCCGTATCCCGGCGGGGCGCACATCGACCGGCTCGGCGCCCTGGCCGAGCCGGACCCGGACCTCTTTCCCCGGCCCTATCTGGACAACCAGAATCTGGACTTCAGCTTCAGCGGCCTGAAGACCGCGGTGGGCGTGTTCCTGGATTCCAGGCCGGACCTGCGCGTGCCGCCCATTCTGCCCGGCGGGCCGGGGCAGGGCGGGGTAAACGTGGAAGAACTGGCCCGGTTGCTGCCGGAGCTGCCGCGCGTCTGCGCGTCCTTCACCCACGCCGTGGCCGACACGCTGCGCGTGAAGACCTGCCGGGCCCTGGACCGGGTCGCGCCGGTGCGGTCCCTGGTGGTCGCCGGAGGCGTGGCCGCGAACTCCAAAGTGCGCCTAACCATGCGCGCAGTCGCGGAAAAATATGGCCTGCCGGTCTTGCTTCCCTCCCGCGAACTGTGTACGGATAACGGGATAATGATCGCTTATGCGGGCGAGCGTCTGGCGCGGGCCGGACGGTTCCACGGCCCCGATCTGGAGGCGATCCCACGGGGTCGTCCGGTACCTTGCGACTACCTGGACGGTGCCGGGCCAGCCGATTCTTGACAGCGGGCGGCACGCTGCCTAGATTAGTCACTTGCGGATCTTTCCTGTGCAGCGTCGACGCCGCAGTCGCACTCGCGCTGCAAGCGCCGCGTCGAAGAAGACAACACGGAGCTCGGCCCCCGGCCGGACGCGACAACGAAACGGAAAAGGAGACGACAATGGCGATCCAAGTCACGGATAGCAATTTCGAAGAAGAAGTCCTGAAGAGCGAAACCCCGGTCCTGGTCGATTTCTGGGCGCCGTGGTGCGGTCCGTGCCGGGCCATGGGGCCGGTCATCGACGAACTGGCCACCGAGTACACCGGCCAGGTCAAGATCGCCAAGATGAACGTCGACGAGAACCCGGCCACCCCGGGCAAGTACGGCATCCGCGCCATCCCGACCCTGATCCTCTACAAGGGCGGCGACGTCCTGGAGCAGATCACCGGCGCGGTGTCCAAGTCCTCCATCAAGGAAATGATCACCCAGAAAGCTTTGAGCTGATGAAAAAATACGATTGCTTGGTCATTGGGGGCGGTCCGGCAGGCATGACGGCCGCCCTTTATCTTTTGCGGTCCGGCGTAAAGACGGCCATGGTCGAGAAGCTCAGCCCCGGCGGGCAGGTGCTGCTCACCGAGACCATCGACAACTACCCGGGTTTCCCAAAGGGCATCAAGGGCTACGAGATGGCCGACGTGTTCGCCGAGCATCTCACGGCCTACGAGGAGCTCGACCGCTTCAACGACGAGGTGCGCGCCCTGGAACACGACGGCCCGGGGTTGAACCGCGTGCGCATCGGCGACGAATGGGTCGAGGCGGCCAGCGTGATCCTGGCCACGGGCGCGGTGTTCCGCAAGCTGGGCCTGCCGCGCGAAAAGGAGCTCACCGGCCGGGGCGTGTCCTACTGCGCCCTGTGCGACGGCAACTTCTTCCGCAACCAGATCGTGGCCGTGGTCGGCGGCGGCAACTCCGCCCTGGAGGAGTCACTCTACCTGGCCAAGCTGGTGGACAAGCTCTACCTCATCCACCGCCGCGACGAATTCCGCGGCAACAAATGCTACCAGGACAAGGTCCTCAACCACCCCAGGATCGAGCCCGTGCTCAACACCGTGGTCGAGGACATCGTAGGCGAGAACGCGGTGGAGGGACTGCGGGTCTGCGACGTAAAGACCGGCGAGAAGCGCACCATCGAAGTCGCGGGCGTGTTCATCTTCATCGGCTACACCCCGCCCTCGGCCTTCCTGCCCAAGGCCCTGGAGAGCGACGGCCAGGGATTCGTGATCACGGACCAGGAGATGCGCACCAACCTGCCGGGCATCTTCGCCGCGGGCGACATCCGCGCCAAGCTCTGCCGCCAGGTGGCCACGGCCGTGGGCGACGGCGCCACGGCGGCCAACGCCGCCTTCCTGTTCCTGGAAGAGCACGGTTTCTCGTCATGCGCCATCTGACCCGGCTGCTGATCCTCCTGCTCGTTCTGCTGCAGGGCGGCTGCGGCATCATCGACTATTTCTTCCTGCCGCCGCCCGAGGACACGGCCCAGGAGCTCTTCGAGACCGGCCGCGACTCCATGCAGGCCAAGGACTTCGAGAAGGCGGCGGAATACTTCGGCAAGCTCAAGGACCGCTATCCCTTCAGCCCGTACGCTCCCCAGGCCGAACTGGCCCTGGGCGACGCCTATTTTCTGGGGGAGCAGTATCCCCTGGCCGCGGACGCCTACAAGGAGTTCGAATCCCTGCACCCGCGCCACGAACAGGCCGCCTACGTGCTCTACCAGATCGCCCTGTCCAGCCTGAACTCCTTCAAGTCCATCGACCGGCCCCAGGACATGATCGAGGAAGCCCTGCAGTACTTCCACCGCCTCAAGGAAACCTATCCCCAATCCGAATACGCCAAGCAGGCCGACGCGCACATCGCCACCTGCAGGCTGCGCATGGCCGAACACGAACTCTACGTGGCCGACTTCTATCTCAAGCAGGAGCGCTACCAGGCCTCCTGGGAGCGCTACCGCTTCGTGCTCACCAACTTCCAGGACCTGCCGGGCGTGACGGCCTATGCGGCGAAACGCGCCGAGGTGGCCTACCTCAAGTTCCAGGAGGCCAAGGCCCAGGCCGAACTGGAAGCGCGCGAAGGCTCCTGGAAGGAGTGGTTCGACTGGCTGTGACGCGCCGCCGGACGGCCTGAACAGCGCCCCCCCTTTGCCCAGAGGATTGCCCAGAGGACTTGCCATGGCCCAGGCACCCGTTCCGCCCGACCGGCCCGATCCGGACTGGCCCGACGCGCTTCTGGCGCACCGCGAGGACGACGCCGCCTTTGGAGCGTCCTACGAGGCCACGCCCGCCCGGGCGCGCGCCTGGATCAAGAAGACCGTGGCCCTGGCCGAAATCCTGCACGCGCCTGTGCGCCACGGGTCGAGCCGTTGCGCGCGCCACACCCCGCTGGTCCGTCTGGTCGGCGAGGAGCGGCCCGTTGCCCGCGTCCTGGCGCTGCTGGACGCGGACTGCGGCCCGGTGCGCGCGGCCGCGGCCCTGGCCCCGGCGCTGCTCGCGGGCGTCCCCCGCGTGGCCGCCGCGCTGGACGCGGACACGGGGACATGGCCCGACGGCCTGCTCGCGGCCTTGGAGATCACGGGCGTGGAGACCGCCGCGGCCCTGAACGGCGCGCAGCTCGCCGCCTGCGTGCGCTCCATGGCCGAGACGGGCGACGGCCGCGACGCGCCGGGCGTCATCCTGGACCTGCGCACGACCGTACGCCCGAACCTGCGCCCGAACCTGTGCCCGGATCTGTCTCCGGAACAGGGCAGGGGACCGGCCTTCGGCGCGCATGCGCCGCGTCTGGCCTGGTGGCGGCCAGCCCTGGGACCGGGCCTGGACGTGCTCCTGTCCCCGGACATTCCGGCTACCCCGGACGCGCTGGACGCCGAGCTGCTGGCCCTGCTGCACGGCGCATCCAACGTACGCACGCATCCACCGGACGCGGACCTGGAAAACCTTCTCGCCGCCGTCCATGGCGCGCTGCTGTTGGGCGACGCGCGCGCTGAAGCCCTGTGCGTGCGGCCGCGCGGTAGCCTGCCCGGCCTGCTGCTGACTCCTTCCACGGCAGGGTGCTGGGCCTGGCCCGGCCTGCGGCCCGAAATTTTCCGCCCGGCGCGTCTGGCGTGCCTGGCCGTTGATCTGCTATAGCATCCCTGCCGCGCGCCCTGCGCCGACGTTTTCCCAGCAACCAACGACCCCGCCAACGACCATGAGCAAAAAGGCCGTCTCCAGGAACTATCTGCAGAAGCTGCGCAACATCGGCATCATCGCGCACATCGACGCGGGCAAGACCACGCTCACCGAGCGCATCCTCTTCTATTCCGACAAGATCCACCGCATGGGCGAGGTCCACGAGGGCACGGCCACCATGGACTACATGCCCGAGGAGCAGGAGCGCGGCATCACCATCACCTCGGCCTGCACCACCTGCCTGTGGCAGGGCAACACCATCAACATCATCGACACGCCCGGCCACGTGGACTTCACCATCGAGGTGGAGCGCTCCCTGCGCGTGCTCGACGGGGCCATCGGCGTGTTCTGCGCCGTGGGCGGGGTGGAGCCGCAGTCCGAAACCGTGTGGCGGCAGTCCGAGAAATTCCACGTGCCCAAGCTGGCCTTCGTCAACAAGATGGACCGCTTGGGCGCGGACTTCGAGGCCGTGCTCGACTCCATGCGCACCAAGCTGCGCGCCAATCCGCTGCCCGTGCAGATTCCCGTGGGCGCGGGGCAGGACTTTTCCGGCATCATCGACCTGCTGACCATGGAGTTCCTGGACTTCGTGCCCGCGGACCAGGGCCGCACCGTGCACCGCTCGCCCCTGACCGGGGAGCAAGCCGAGCTGGCCGCGCCCTGGCGCGAAAAGCTCGTGGACGCCCTGGCCGAGCGCGACGACGGGCTGCTGGAGCGCTACCTCTCCGGCGAGGAGCTGGACGCCGCCGACCTGCGCGCCGGGGTGCGCGCCCTGACCCTGGAACGCGCCGCCGTGCCCGTGTTCTGCGGCTCGGCCCTGCGCAACATCGGCGTGCAGCCGGTCATGGACGCCATCAACGCCTTTCTGCCCGACCCCGAGGAGACCGCCCCGGTGGTGGGCGTGACCCTGGAGGGCAGGGAGAAGCGCGCCCTGGTGGCCTCGCCGTCCGCGCCCCTGGCCGCCCTGGCCTTCAAGGTGACCATGGATTCCGGCCGCAAGCTGGTGCTCATGCGCCTCTATTCCGGCACGCTGAACGCCGGGGACACGGTCTACAACGCCACCCAGGGCGAGAGCGAGCGCGTGGCGCGCCTGTTCCACCTGCACGCCGGGACCAAGGAAAAGACCGACACGGCCCTGGCGGGCGAAATCGTGGCCGCGGCGGGCATGAAGCTGGCGCGCACCGGCGACACCCTGTGCGCCAATCCCAAGGGGCCGGACACCGTGCTCCTGGAGTCCATCGAAGCCTACAAGCCGGTCATCTCCCTGGCCCTGGAGCCCCAGAACACGGAGGAGGGCGACCGGCTGGACGAGGTCTTCGCCAAATTCCTGCTGGAGGACCCCACGCTCTTTGCCGAGCAGGACAAGGAGACGGGCCAGAGGCTCATCTCCGGCATGGGCGAACTGCACCTGGAGGTGGTCCTGGAGCGGCTGCGCCGCGAGTACAAGCTCGATCCGCGCGTGGGCAAGCCGCAGGTCGTGTACCAGGAAACCATCTCCAAGCCCGCCGAGGGCGTGGGCGAATTCGACCGCGAGCTCGGGGAAGTGCCGCACTACGGCTACGTGGCCGTGGCCGTGGAGCCGCGCGCGCGGGACAAGGGGCTGGACGTGAGCATGGAGGTGGACCCGGACCAGTGGCCCGAAGCCTGGCTCACGGCCGTGGAGCAGGGCGTGCGCGACAGCCTGCAGTCCGGCGTGATCAAGGGCTATCCCGTGCAGGACCTGCGCGTGCTGGTCAAGGAGCTGCGCCGGCGCGAAGGCCAGTCCACCCCGGCGGGCTACCACATGGCCGCCGTGGCCGCGGTCAAGGACGCCCTAGCCAAGGCCGGCCCGCTCCTGCTGGAGCCGATCATGTTCGTGGAGATCTCCGTGCCCGGGGAGTTCGTGGGCGACGCCATCTCCCTGCTGGGCTCCAAGGGGGCCAAGGTGGAGAACATGTTCGACCACGCCGGACAGAAGGTCGTGCAGGCCCTGGCCTCCATGCGCCAGCTCTTCGGCTTTTCCACGGACCTGCGTTCGGCCACGCAGGGCAGGGCGGGGCTCCTCATCAAATTCGCCCGCTTTGACGTGCTGGGGTAGGCGGCGGAGGCGCGCGTGGCGGAATACTGGACCAGGTTCAAGCGCACCATCCGCTTCAACTACCTGCGCATCATCCGCCTCAAGGCCTCGGCGCACTCCATCGCCCTGGGCATGGCCCTGGGCATCTTCGTGGGCTTTCTGCCGATCATTCCCTTCCAAACCGTGGTCGTGCTCACCCTGGCGTTCCTCTTCCGCGCCAACAAGATCACCGCAGGCACCTTCACGTTCATCTCCAATCCGTTCAACATGCCGATCTTCTATTACATGCTCTTCGTGGTCGGCAATTTCCTGCTCTCCTTCCAGGGCGTCAACTTCGACCCCAACCACCTGGCCATGAAGGAACTCATCGCCCAGGGCTGGGAGATCTTCCTGATCATGTGCGTGGGCGGCGTGATCCTGGGCATCCCGTCGAGCCTGCTGACCTACTTCCTCGGGCGGCGCATGATCCTGGCCTACCGCAAGCGCCGCGCCCTGCGGCTGCTCAAGCGCAGCGGCGCGTAGGGCCCCAACGGCCCGGACCGCGCGCCCGGCCGGTCCCGTCCTTGTGCTCCGTCATCCGATCGTGTACAAAAGTTGCTAGAAGTTGAATCAGTTACCGCGCCCCTGGCGCAGGGAGCCTGAAACCATGACGGATGCATCCGAACTGCCCGAGGACACCGCGTACGAGTCCAACAACCTTGAATTCATGACAGAAGAACCGATCGATCCGCAGCGGCTGGTGGTCATCTCCAACCGGCTGCCCGTGGCCCTGAAGAAGGTCGAGGGCCGCTGGAAGCTCACCCCGGGCTCGGGCGGGCTGGTTTCGGCCATGGCCCCGGTGCTGCGCGACCGCGGCGGCACCTGGATCGGTTGGACCGGCACCTCCGGCGACGTGGACAAGTCGCTGATCACCGACTTCTCGCGCAACGCCGGCTACGACCTCAGGCCCGTGCCGCTGGAGGAGGAGGAGGTCCGGGGCTTCTACCAGGGCTTTTCCAACGAGATCATCTGGCCGCTCTTTCACGGCTTCCAGTCGCGCTGCAATTTCGAGCCGAACTACTGGCACGACTACTTGACCGTGAACCGCAAGTTCGCGGAGCAGGCCCAGGCCGTTTCCGGGCCCGGCGACTACATCTGGGTGCACGACTACCACCTCATGCACGTGGCCTGGTGGCTGCGCCAGATGGGCTGCCGGCGCAACCTGGGGTTCTTCCTGCACATTCCCTTCCCGCCCGTGGACATCTTCGTGACCCTGCCCTGGCGGGCCAAGATCATCCAGGCCCTGCTGGAGTTCGACCTCGTGGGCTTCCACACCTACCGCGACCGCAGGAACTTCATCCAGTGCGTGAACCTCTTCAACCCCGGGGCCAAGACCCGGGGCAGGGGGCCCGTGGTCACGCTGACAGTGGGCGAACGCACCACGCGCGTGGGCTTCTTCCCCATCGGCATCGACTACAAGGCCTTCAGCGACACCGCGCGCAAGAAGAGCGTGGTCGAGGAGGCCCACGAGTTCCAACGGGCGCTGCGCAAGCGCACGATCATCCTCGGCGTGGACCGGCTGGACTATTCCAAGGGCATTCCCGAACGGTTCGAGGCCATCCGCGAAACCCTCAAGCGCTATCCGGAACTCATCGGCAAGATATCCCTGGTGCAGGTGGTGGTGCCCAGCAGGGAAGAAGTGGGCGAATACAAGGCCCTCAAGGACGAGATCGAGCGGCTGGTGGGCGAGATCAACGGCGAATTCACGCGGCCGGGCTACATCCCCATCCACTACCAGTACCGCTCCCTGGGGCGCGAGGAGCTCATCGCCTACTACCGCGCCGCGTCCATGGCCCTGGTCACGCCCCTGCGCGACGGCATGAACCTGGTGGCCAAGGAATACTGCGCCTGCAACCCCTCGGGCGTGCTCTTTCTCAGCGAATTCGCCGGGGCCGCGGCCCAACTCCAGAACGGGGCCCTGCTCGTGAACCCCTACGACGTGGTCGGCGTGGCCAAGGCCATCCACCGCGCCTACCACATGGAAAAGGCCGAACGCAGCCAGCGCATGCGCAAGATGCGCGAGACCGTGCGCAAGTACCACATCTTCTGGTGGGTGGACTCCTTTCTCCGGGCCGGATTCGGCCGGACCCTAGACGACTTCCCCCAGGAGATGACCGGTGTGCACTTCGCCTCCGAAATGGGAGAGCCCCACGAATGAGCGCACCCCGCCGGGAAGGGCGCCCGTGAAACCGCTGCCCCTCACGCACCGGGCCAAAAAGAGCCTGGGCCAGAACTTCCTGCACGACCGCAACGTGGCGCGCAAGATCGTCGGGGAGCTCAAGGTGGGCCCGGGCGACCGCGTCCTGGAGATCGGCCCGGGGCCGGGCGCGCTGACCTCGCTGCTGCTGGAGGCCGCACCGGCGCGCCTGGCCGTGCTGGAGATGGACGACAACTGGTCGCGCGAGCTCAAGCGCCAATGGCCGGAACTCTTCGTCATCCAGGCCGACGCCCTGCGCTTCGACTGGCGGCGGCTGCGCCGGCAGGCGGGCGGGCCAGCGCCGGAAGACGGGCCGGACGGAGAGGGCAGGGGCTGGAAGCTGATCGGCAACCTGCCCTACAACGTGGCCTCGCCGATCATGTGGGACGCGGCGGCCACCTGTCCCGGGCTGGAGCGGGCCGTGTTCATGATCCAGAAGGAGGTGGCCCAGCGGCTGGCGGCCGAGCCGGGAACCAAGGCCTATGGCGCGCTCGGCGTCTGGGTGCAGAGTTTCGTGCACGTGCGCCTGGCCTTCACCGTGCCGCCCACGGTGTTCACGCCGCGGCCCAAGGTGGATTCCGCGGTGGTGGTCTTCACGCCGCGCCCGGAAGGCGAGAATTCTTTTCCCGCACGCGCCCTTGACACGCTTTTAAAGAA
The DNA here is from genome assembly GCA_015709205.1 of Desulfovibrionaceae bacterium. GTDB lineage: Bacteria > Desulfobacterota > Desulfovibrionia > Desulfovibrionales > Desulfovibrionaceae > JACCQO01. The sequence continues at coordinate 45,380 of JACCQO010000014.1, read as the reverse complement.
ATGCTTTCAAAATCGGAGAAAGCAAATTCAAGGAATATTGAGGGGTTGCTGGTCAGGCGATGTAGCTGCGGTGCTGGAGCGGTACGGGTTGGGGCCTGCCAGTCGGCCCGAAACCCTTGCCCCACGTGCCTTTCAGGAACTGGCCAATGTGCTCGCGGATGTTTTTGAGCCTTGACTTATCTTGCAAAATCATGTTTGTGAGCAGAAGACTTGCGGCGCGCGCGGCGTCGTCAACTCCCGCGTGCAGCGGGGTGATCGCGCAGAGTTGAAGCGGTTCTTGAACGATTTTCGGCATGGGCCGAAAATGATTCGCGGTTCCGGTCGTTTGGGCGGACCCGAGGGTCCGGACGGGAAACGCACGGGAACATACTCAAAGGATTCTGACACTTTCAGTAGGAGGAAATGGGATGACCAAGGCTGATCTGGTAGTCAAGATCGCGGACAAGGCCAACCTGACCAAAGCCAATGCCGAGCGCGCCCTGAACGCGTTCCTGGAGGCTGTCGAGGCCACGCTGGTCAAGGAAGGCAAACTGACCCTGACCGGGTTCGGCACCTTCCTGGTCGAGACCCGCAAGGAGCGCAAGGGCCGCAATCCTCGCACCGGCGCGGAGATCACCATCCCCGCCTCCAAGGTCGTCAAGTTCCGCCCCGGCAAGCTGCTGAAGGAAGCCGTCAAGTAGTTCCGACGCAACGGAGACCATCATGCTGCACGGCGAAACGCTTCACTCCATGCTGGTTCAGGACATCCCCTGGTGGCAGCCGGACCACTTCGTGTTCTTCGGCGTCCTCTACCTGGTCCTGATCACCGTGGGCACCGGAGTCGGCCTCGTGCTGCTCAAGTCCCTGTACGAGCTCCACGCCTGCAAGGACAAAGGGCAGCAGCACTAGCCTGGGAATGATATTTCGGGTCCGCCTTCGCCGAGAAGGCGGACCCTTGTTCGTCGATCCGACGAACGGCCTTCGGCCGTCATTCCGCCCGGCCTTTTCCGAAACCCTCCATGCCCGAACGGGCGTTTTTCGTTCGTTCGGGCATGGAGGGTTTTTGCTTGCCATTTTCCAAAAATCGTCGTAGATAGTGCCTCTTCACTCGCAGCGCCTTCCCAAAAACGGGAAAAACATCGCGCCGCAGAGGGGGTGATTTTTTTGCCTGGAGTCTTCATTTCCGACAACGACATGAGCTTCGACGTGGCGCTGCGGCGCTTCAAGAAGCAGGTCGAAAAGGCGGGCATCCTGTCCGAGCTCAAGAAGCGGCAGCATTACGAGAAGCCGAGCGTGATGCGCAAGAAAAAGAAAGCCGCCGCCCGCAAGCGCCTCATCAAGAAGATGCGCAAGATCACCAACGGCTAGCACCATCGCGCCGCGAGGCGCAGCGCCGCTGGACGCGCACGCATTGACCGCTCGCCGCGGGGGACGTCCCGTTCCCCGCGGCTTTTCACTCGATGGTCCCGGAGGCCCCCATCGCCATGTCCCTCAAAAAGCGCATCGAATCCGACTTCGTCGCCGCCTACAAGGCCAAGGACGCCGTGCGTCTGGCCGTGCTCAGGCACATGAAGACCGCCATCTCCACCCGTCAGGCCGAACTGGGCCGGGACAAGGAGGTCACCGAGGACGACGTGCTCGCCCTGGTGGCCCGGCAGCTCAAGCAGCGCCAGGATTCCGTGGACCAGTACGCCAAGGCCGGTCGCCAGGACCTCGCCGACGTGGAGGCCGCGGAGATGGAGGTGCTGCGCGCCTACATGCCCGCGCAGCTGGGCGAGGAGGAGACCGTGGCCGCCGTGGAGGCCGCCATCGCCGCGTGCGCCGCCACGTCCGTCAAGGACATGGGCCGCGTCATGCAGACGGTCATGAACGACTACAAGGGCCGCGTGGACGGCAAGAAGCTCAGCGAGCTTGTCCGCGCGCGGCTGGCCTGATCCGGGACCGCATGGACCAGCGGACCGCCCAGCTCCTCGAATTTCCCAAAGTCCTCGCCGAACTCGCCCGCCACGCGCGCAGCGAGCCCGGCGCGCTGGCCTGCGCCGCCCTGGCGCCCATCGCCGACCCGGACGAACTGGCCCGTACGGCCTCGCTGTGCCGCGAATACCTGCGCTGGACCGAGCGCACCGCCTTCCGCTCCGGCGCGTTTCCCGAGCTGGACGGCCTGCTGGCCTTCCTGGAGCGGCCCACGGCCGTGCTCGACCTGGACGCGCTCTTCGCCCTGAAAAACACCCTGGCCCAGGCCAAAGGCAGCCTGGACGCCCTGCACCCGCTCCTGGAGGACGAATCCGGCGCGTTCCCGCTCCTGGCGGAACTGGCGGCCACGGAATGGCCCGTCCGGGTCTGGTCCGCCCTGGGCCGTTGCCTGGCCCCGGACGGCGCGCTCAAGGACCAGAGCTCGCCCGAACTCATGAGCGTGCGCGCGGAAATCCGCCGCATCCACCAGAAGTGCACCAAGAAGGCCAAGGACTTCATCCTCGGCCAAAACATCTCGCACCAGCTCCAGGACGACTTCATCACCATTTCCAACGACCGCTACGTCCTGCCGCTGAAGACCAATTTCAAGGGCCAGCTCCCGGGGATCATCCACGACTACTCCCAGACCGGGGAAACCTGCTATTTCGAGCCGCTCTTCCTGGTGGACCTGAACAACGAGCTGCAGGACCTCAAGCAGGAGGAGCGCGAGGCCGAGCGCGCGGTCATGGCCTTCCTGACCTCCCTGGTGCGCGACGAGTACGGCGCCGTGGCCGGGGCCTACGGGTTGCTCGTGCACCTGGACGTGCTCGGGGCCAAGGGTTCCTTCGCCGCGGCCCTGAACGGCCACGTGATCCTGCCCGAGGACGGCGCGCCGCTGCACCTGCGCGATGCGCGCCACCCGCTGCTGGCCGCGGAACGCGGCCGGGCGGGGCAGGGCGGCCGCGCGCACGCCAAGGCCGTGCCCGCAGCCGTACCCGTGGACATCGAGCTCAGGCCCGGCCAGCGCGCCATGATCCTCAGCGGCGGCAACGCGGGCGGCAAGACCGTGTGCCTCAAGACCCTGGGGCTGGTCGCGCTCCTGGCCGCCACCGCCATTCCCGCGCCCGTGGCCGAGGGCTCGGCCCTGCCGCGCTTCGACGACATCTTCGTGATCCTCGGCGACGAGCAGAGCCTGGAGGACCACGTCTCCACCTTCACGGCCCAGATCACGCGCCTGGCGCGCGGCTGGGAAACCGTGGGCCCGCGCACCCTGGTGCTGCTGGACGAATTCGGCGCGGGCACCGACCCGACCCAGGGCGCGGCCCTGGCCCAGGCCGTGGTGGACACGCTGCTGGAACGCGGCGCCTGGCTGGCCGCGGCCACGCACTTCCCCGCGCTCAAGGTCTTCGCCATGACCGACGCGCGCGTGCGCGCGGCCTCGGTGCTCTTCGACCCGGACTCCAAGCGGCCGCTGTTCCGCATCGGGTACGACCAGGTCGGCGCGAGCCAGGCCCTGGCCGTGGCCCGCGAACACGGGCTGCCCGAGGAAATCCTGCGCCGCGCCGAGTCCCTGATGCTCCTGGACTCCACGGACACCTCCGCGCTCATGGAGCGGCTCAACGAGCTGGCCGTGGAGCGCGAGCGCGCCACCCGCGCCCTGGAGGCCGAACGCGCCAAGCTGCGGGAAAAGCGGCTCAAGCTGGACGAACGGTTCGAGCGCGAAAAGGGCGCGCTCCTGGAAGAGGTGCGCAACGCCTCCCAGGACGTGCTGCACCGCCTCAAGCGCGAAAAGATCACGCATAAGCAGGCCCTCAAGGAGCTTTCCGCCGCGCGCGAGCGCGTGCGCACCCAGGAGGCCGAGGAGCGCCGCGCGACGAACGCGGCCCAGGCCGTGGCCCCGCAGGCCCTGTCGCGCGGCGACCGGGTCCGCTACCTGCCCTGGGACAGGAACGGGGTGGTGGAGGAAACCGACGAGCGCAAGGGCGCGGTGAAGATCGACCTTTCCGGCGTGTCCATGTGGGTGGAGGCCGCGGACCTGGCCCCGGCCGGGGACGTCGCGGCACCCAGGCGGGCGCCCTCGGGCGCGACGGTCACGGTGGCGGCCCCGGTTCCCGCCGGGCTGGCCCTGGACCTGCGCGGACAGCGCGCGGACGTGGCCACGGCCGAGCTGGAAAAATTCCTGGACCGCGCCCTGCTGGACAATTTCACGAGCCTGGAGATCATCCACGGCCGCGGCACCGGGGCGCTGCGCAAGGAAGTGCACGAGTTTCTGCGCCGCTTTCCGGCCGTGGCCTCCTATGCGCTGGCCCCGGAGGACCGGGGCGGCGACGGCGTGACCCTGGTGGAGTTGCGCTAGCCGGGAAGACCGGCGAACAGGCGATCAAGAGCTTCGGTCCGCGCAGGCGGGCCGGGGCGGGGCAGGGCGACCATGGCGAGAACACAGGCGGGCGGACGCGGCGGCTCCGGCAGGACCGGCTCCGGCGGGTCCGGCGGGTCCACCGTCCAGGAGGTCAAGGCCCGCCTGAGCATCGTGGACATCGTGCGCCGCTACGTGGACCTGAAGAAGGCCAGCGGCCCGCGCTGGATGGGGCCGTGCCCCTTCCACCAGGAGACCAAGCCCTCCTTCTCGGTCAACGAGGAGGAAGGATTCTACTACTGCTTCGGCTGCCAGGCCGCCGGCGACCTGATCGATTTCTACTGCCGCATCAACGGGCTGGAATTCAAGGAGGGCCTCGCCCAGCTGGCCGAGGAGGCGGGCGTGGAGATGACCTCCCGCCGCCCGGACCCGGCCGAGCAGATGGAGCGCGAAAAGCGCAAGGTCTTCCTGGACATGTACGCGGCGGCGCGCGAGCACTTCCGCCGCTGCCTGCACGGCCCCCAGGGCGGCGAATGCCGCGAGTACCTGGCGCGGCGCGGCATGACCCCGGAGATCGTGGAGCGCTTCGCCCTGGGCTGGGCCCCGGACGAGTGGCAGTCCCTGGCCGACGCGCTCAAGGCCGCGGGGTTCGCCCCCCGGGCCGCGGCCGAGGCCGGGCTCTTGTCAAGCAACGACAAAGGACATATCTACGACCGGTTTCGGGGACGGCTCATCTTCCCCATCGTCAATTTATCCGGCCAGGTCGTTGCCTTTGGCGGAAGAATACTTAGTTCTGGTGAGCCGAAGTACATCAACAGCAGCGACACCGCGATCTACAAGAAGGGCGACCACCTCTACGGCCTGCACCAGGCCCGGCGGGCGATCTCCCAGACCAAGCGGGCGGTGCTGACCGAAGGCTACGTGGACGTGCTCACCCTGCACCAGTTCGGCTTCGAAAACGGGTGCGGCGTGCTGGGCACGGCGCTCACGTCCACGCAGGTGCAGCGGCTGGGAGGCTTCTGCAGCGACGTGGACCTGATTTTCGACGGCGACGGCGCGGGACGCAAGGCGGCCCTGCGCAGCGCCGAGATGCTGCTCGCCCGGGGCATGAACTGCCGCGTGGTGCTCATGCCCGATGGCGAGGACGTGGACAGCCTGCTGCAGAAGCAGGGCGCCGAGGCCCTCCGGCAGGCCATGGAACAGGCCCCGGACGGCCTGGATTATTGCATTCGCGCGGTGCGCGGGAGCTTTTCGCCGAAAGACTTGGTGGAATGGGCGATTCAGTTCATGAACGCCCTGGACCGACCGGACCTGATCTCCTACTACAGCCCGAGAATCTATTCCGGGCTCGGCCTTTCCGAGGCAGAGATACGATCAGCCCAGGTCCGCATCAAGCAGGCCAAGACCCCGCACGCCGCCCAACGGCCACAGGCCCGGTCCGGCGAACGGCTGATACCGCAGCGCAAGCACGAGCGCTACATCCTCAGCTTCGCCGCGCGCCACCCGGCCTATGTGCCGCTGCTCGCCGAGCGCAACGCGGACCTGCTCATGCTCTCGCCGCGCGCCCGGCAATTGTGGGACAAGATCGTTGCCCACGGCGAAACGGATTTGATCCCGTATCTGGACGAACGGGAAAAGCCGTTCGTCATCGGGGAATACGACAAGCGCGCGGAACGCTCCGCGGAACACGAAGAGCAGCGCGAGGTGGAATTCGAGGAGATCTGCCGTTTTCTGGACGAGCACTTCACCCGGGAACACCTGCGCGCGCAGACGGACGTTCTCCGCTCCCTGAGCGGCGAGCGCGATTTTTCCAAGACCCTGGAGCACCTCAAGGCAATCAAGGATTCGCTAGGGAGGAAGAATGGGTAATATTAAAGACATCCAGCAAATCAAAACCCTTATCGCTAAGGGCAAGGCCACGGGGTATCTGACCTTCGAAGAGGTCAGCAAGGCCCTGCCCTCGGAAATCAACACTCCCGAGCAGATCGAGGAAATCATCGGCATCTTCGACCAGTTGGACATCGCCATCGTGGATTCCGACAAGGAAGGCAAGAAGGTCGGGATCACCAAGCAGGAGACGGACGAGGAGGGCGGCGAGCTCGAGCTGACCGAGGACGAGGACAGCGCGGAATATTCCTCGCGCTCCACGGACCCGGTGCGCATGTACCTGCGCGAGATGGGCGCGGTGCCGCTGCTGGACCGCGAGGGCGAGGTGCACATCGCCAAGAAGATCGAGACCGGCGAGCTGGAGGTGCTCTACGCCCTGGTCGAGGTCCCGGTGGCCATCGAGGAACTGACCACCGTGGGCGACGACCTGAAGAACAACCGCATCAAGCTCAAGGACGTGGTCAAGACCATCGAGGAGGACGATCCCAGCGAGGACGAGATGAGCCAGCGCCAGCGGGTCATCAACCTGCTCGACGAGATCAAGTCCCTGTACCGCAAGAAGCGCAAGATCTACGGCAAGCTGGACGAATGCGCCCGGCTGGACCGCCGCGTCTACGGCGTGCAGATGGACATCCTCGGCTACAAGGACAACATTGTCACCCGGTTGCGCGACATCAAGCTGGAAAAGACACTCATCGACCGCATCATCGAGACGGTCAACGACTACGTGCGCCAGATGCACAACTGCCAGCGCGACCTGTCCGCCTACATCCTGGCCACGGGCAAGACCCAGGCCGAGATCCAGGACCTCTTCGCCAAGCTCGACGCGCGCGAGATCAACCCCGTGGTCGGGGCCGACGAACTGGGGCTGACCGTGGAGGAGCTCTTCTCCTTCAAGGAAATGATCTCCGGCAAGATCGAGATCCTGGCCCGGCTGCAGGACCGCTGCTGTCACAACGTCGGCGACCTGGAGGAACTGCTCTGGCGCATCAACCGCGGGGCCATCGCGGCCATGCGCGCCAAGCAGGAGCTCATCCGCGCCAACCTGCGCCTGGTGGTCTCCATCGCCAAGAAGTACACCAACCGCGGCCTGCAGTTCCTGGACCTGATCCAGGAGGGCAACATCGGGCTGATGAAGGCCGTGGACAAGTTCGAATACCAACGCGGCTACAAGTTCTCGACCTACGCCACCTGGTGGATCCGCCAGGCCATCACCCGCGCCATCGCGGATCAGGCCCGGACCATCCGCATCCCCGTGCACATGATCGAGACCATCAACAAGCTCATCCGCACCTCGCGCTACCTGGTCCAGGAGCTGGGCCGCGATCCCACGCCCGAGGAGATCGCCGAGCGCATGGACTACCCGCTGGAAAAGGTCAAGAAGGTCCTCAAGATCGCCAAGGAGCCCATCTCCCTGGAGACGCCCATCGGCGACGAGGAGGATTCCAGCCTGGGCGACTTCATCGAGGACAAGAAGGCCGTGGCTCCGGCCGAGGAGGTCGTCAACACCAAGCTGGGCGAGCAGATCGCCTCGGTGCTGGCCGACCTGACCCCGCGCGAGGAGCAGGTCCTGCGCAAGCGTTTCGGCATCGGCGAAAAGAGCGACCACACCCTGGAAGAGGTCGGCAAGCTCTTCAACGTCACGCGCGAGCGCATCCGCCAGATCGAGGCCAAGGCCCTGCGCAAGCTGCGCCACCCCGTGCGCAGCCAGATCCTGCGCTCCTACTACGAGAACTAGCCTCCCGCAGCCTGCTGAAAGGGCGGCTCCGAACCGGAGCCGCCTTTTTTTTCGCCCGCAGGACGAAAGCTATCCTTTCCGTCTCACCGCATTGACACGCCTGATGCGCATGCAATAAGCTGTATGTACAGTCGTCAATGCCGCCCGGCCCGCCATCGGCGCGTCGGGCGGTCGTCCACGCACCCGGAAAGCCCCCCCGGAGACACCGATGTCCGAACGCCCCCTGCCGCCTTCGGGCGGCGCACCTCGCCGTGGAGGCAGCGCATGAGCGCCGCTTCGACCGATCCCTGCGCCCAGTGCGACATCTTCTCGGCGGGTGAACCCCTGTGCGCCACCCTGGACCGGATCGGCGTGCCGCGCACGGCGGGCTGGCGCACCCTGATCCTTTACATGCGCGGCCTGGACGACTCGCCCTTTCTCACCGACACGCAGAAGCAGGAGATCAAGACCCTGCTCGGCCGCACCCTGACCAAGCGCGACTTCGCCGCCGAGCGCTACGACGAGGTCCTGGCGCGCATGGAGGATATCCTCCAAGGCCCGTGCCAGCACAAGCTCCGGGCCGCCCTGGAGGAGACGGCCAAGGTCCTGGAGGACATGCAGACCCTGGTGGCCAAGCGCCACGGCAACGTGCAGCGGCTGCAGACCGAGGCCGTGGACGCCGTGACCAGCGGCCTGGACCCGGAGCAGACCGTGACCCGGCTGCGCTCGGCCTTCAAGCAGGTCCTCGACGTCATGGAGCGCGACGCCAGAGACCTGGGGCGCATGAGCAAGACCGACGCCCTGACCGACCTGAACAACCGCCGCGCCCTGGACGAGTTCCTGGACGACCTGGTGGCCTCCTGGGTGGTCAACCCCTTCCCGGCCTCGCTGTTCATGATCGACATCGACCACTTCAAGAAGTTCAACGACACCTACGGCCACCGCGTGGGCGACCAGGCCCTGATCACGGTGGCGCGACTGGTGGCCGACCTGGGCAAGGAACTGGCCGAACGCACCCCGCCCACGGAATACTTCGCCGCGCGCTACGGCGGCGAGGAATTCGTGGTTGTCCTGCCCCGGGTGGAGCTGGCCCGCGCCGCCGAACTGGCCGAGGAACTGCGCGCGCGCATCGAGGCGCACCGCCTGGTGCTGCGCAACCCGGACGGCTCGGTGCTCGAAAAGGGCATCAGCCTGACCGTCTCCGTAGGCGTAGCGGCCATGGACGAGCGCTGGCAGGGCGCGCACGCCGCCAACCTCATCGAGGCCGCGGACAAGGGGCTCTACGAGGCCAAGGGCAGCGGCCGCAACCGCGTCTGCGTGCGCGCGCCGCAGCCGTAGGCCCGGGCGGACGGCGATTTTGCCGAAAAAAGGCCCCCTCGTTCGAGGGGGCCTTTTCGTTTTTCAGCAACGGCGAAGAGGATAGCGCAAGAGGGAACGCGGCAGGTCAGGCGAAGACCAACTCCGTTCCGGCCGGGGTGGCCTCCATGTGGAACGGGGCCCGGGCGGCGGTGGCGCGGTGCAGCAGGGCGCGGGCCGCGCCGTGGCCCGTGCAGTGCCCGGCGCACACGCGCTCCACGCCGAACTCCACCAGCGCCTCCAGGGTCTCGTCGAGCACAGCGGCCGAAACGATGTCCGGCCAGCCCTTGAGATGCAGCCCGCCGACCACGGCGTGCAGCCGGTCCACCCCCAGCCGCGCGCGCACGGCGGCCAGGGTGTTGGCCAGCCCGCTGTGGCAACAGCCGAGCACGAGCACCGGCCCGCCCGGACTCTCGGCCAGCAGGCAGCCGTCATCCGGCACCGTGTCCGCCACGGCGCCCTCCGGATCCTGGTGGAATCCCTCCACCATCTGGGCGCGGCCGGGCAGCCGCTCCACGTCCGCGAGCATGGTCAGCCCTTCCACGATGCGCTCCTCCCGCCTGACGGGCACGAGTTCGAGCCCCGCGGGCAGGTGCGCGGAGATGTCGCGCACCGCGCTTCCGGCGCGCACGGACCAGCGGGGCGATGCACAGGCCGGATGGCCGTAGACGGGCCCGGAAAAGCCCGTGGCCTCCAGAAAGGGCCCCAGCCCGCCCGCATGGTCATAATGCCCGTGCGACAGGGCAGCCGCTTCCAGGCGCGAAAGGTCAACGCCCAGTGCCCGGGCGTTGTCCAAAAACGCGCCCGAGGCCCCGAAATCCCAGAGCACGGCCGCGCCGGCGGGAGTCTGCAGAAACATGGAGAGCCCGTGTTCGCACGCCAGGCCGTCCTTGGCGTCGTTGTCCATGAGCAGGGTGATGCGGAGCGGTTCCATGGCCATCCTCCTGTGCGACGTGCGCAGCGCCTAGTCGGTACCGCCGCGTTGCTGCTGTTCGTCCTTGTAGAGCTTGTAGACCACGGAATCCATGAGCGCCTGCCAGCTGGCCTCGATGATGTCGTGGGACACGCCCACCGTGACCCAGGGCGCGCCGCCGTCCGTGGACTCGATGAGCACGCGCACGCGCGAGGCCGTGCCCTTCTTGCCCACGCTGGAGAGCACGCGGACCTTGAAGTCCACGAGCTGCATCTCGTCCACGGAGGGGTAGAAGGCGCGCAGGGCCTTCTTCAGGGCGTTGTCCAGGGCGTTGACCGGGCCCTGGCCCGTGGCCGCCGTGTGCTCCACCACGCCCTCCACCTCGATCATCACCGTGGCCTCGGCCAGGGGCTCGAAGGCGTCGGAATGCTTCTGCTCGATGACGTTGAACTGCAGGAGCTTGAAGAAATCGCGCACCCCGCGCCTCGCCAGCTTGCGGAAAAGCAGCAGCTCCACCGAGGCCTCGGCCGCCGCGTAGTCGTAGCCCAGGCTGGCCTTCTGCTTCAGTTCGGCCATGAGCCCCTTGACCACGGGTTCGTCCTTGTCCAGGTGGAAGCCGTAGCGCCCGGCCAGGGAGACGATGTTGCTGCGCCCGGCCAGCTCCGAGAGCAGGATGCGCTGGCGGTTGCCCACCAGTTCGGGGTCCATGTGCTCGTAGAGGCTGGAATTGCGCGCCACGGCGCTCACGTGCACCCCGCCCTTGTGCGCGAAGGCGGAGATGCCCACGAAGGGCTGGCGGTTGAAGAGCTGCACGTTGACCACCTCGGAGACGTAGGAGGCGGTCAGGGTCAGCAGGGGGAGCTTGCCCTCGGGCAGGCATTCGTACTCCCCGCCGAGCTTGAGCTGCAGCAGAGGCACGATGGAACAGAGATTGGCGTTGCCGCAGCGCTCGCCGTAGCCGTTGATGGTGCCCTGCACCTGCACCGCGCCGGTGCGCACCGCAGCCACGGAGTTGGCCACGGCCAGTTCGCAGTCGTTGTGCGCGTGGATGCCGAAGGCGGCCTCGGGCATCTCCGCGGTCACGGCGCGCATGATGTCGCGCACCTCGTGGGGCAGGGCCCCGCCGTTGGTGTCGCAGAGCACCAGGGCGTCGGCCCCGGCCTCGAAGGCGGCGCGCAGCGCGGCCTTGGCGTAGTCCGGGTTGGCCTTGAAACCGTCGAAGAAGTGTTCGGCGTCGAAGAACAGCTCGCCCACCCGGGGCTTGAGCCAGGCCACGGAGTCGCGAATGATCTCCAGGTTGCGCTCCAGGGGCACCTTGAGGGCCTGGGTGGCGTGGATGTCCCAGGTCTTGCCGAAGATGGTCACGGCCCCGGCGCCGGAATCCGCCAGGGCCTGAAGCTGCGGGTCGGCATCGGCCGCGGCGCGCGGGTGGTGGGTGGAGCCGAAGGCCGCGACCACGGCGTTGCGCAGTTCGTAATTGCGGATCTCGCGGAAAAAGGCCGTGTCCGTGGGAGACGATCCGGGCCAGCCGCCCTCGATGTAGTGCACACCTAGGCCATCCAGCTTCCGGGCGATCTTGATCTTGTCTTCCGGAGTCAGGTTGATGTCTTCGGCCTGGGTGCCGTCGCGCAGGGTGGTGTCGTAGATACGGATCTGTCTGACCATGGGTCGTTCCTTTTGGGCTTTTGGTTCTCTCTATTGCCCTGCCGCGAGTTCGAAGACGTCGTGCAGGGTGCGTACCGCGAGTTCGGTGTATTTTTCCTCGATAAGGCAGGTGATCTTGATCTCCGAGGTGGAGATCATCAGAATGTTGATGTTCTCCTTCTTCAGGGTGGTGAACATCTTGGCCGCCACGCCGGAGTGGTTGCGCATGCCCACGCCGATGGCCGAGACCTTGCAGACCTGGGTGTCGTAGAGCACCTCGCCCGCGCCGAGCTCGGCCTTGACCCCTTCGAGGATCTCCAGGGTCTGGTCCAGGTCGCCCCGGCAGATGGTGAAGGTCATGTCGGTCTTGCCGTCCAGGGAGGCGTTCTGGATGATCATGTCCACCAGGATCTTGGCGGCGGCCAGGGGCGTGAAGATGGCGGCGGCGATGCCGGGCCGGTCGGGCACCTGACGCACGGTAATGCGGCACTGGTCCTTGTCGTAGGCGATTCCCGAGACCATCACGGCTTCCATAGTGTCGTCCTCCTTGGTGACGAGGGTTCCCGGTCCGTCCGTAAAAGTGGAACGCACCTGTACGGGCACGTTGAATTTCTTGGCGAATTCCACGGAGCGGATCTGCAGCACCTTGGCGCCCATGCCCGCGAACTCGAGCATGACGTCATAGGAGATCTTCTTCATTTTCCGCGCCTTGGAACAGATGTTCGGGTCCGTGGTGTACACGCCGTCCACGTCCGTATAGATGTCGCAGCGCTCGGCCTTCACGGCCGCGGCCAGGGCCACGGCCGAGGTGTCCGAGCCGCCGCGCCCCAGGGTGGTGATGCGCCGGTCCGGATCGCATCCCTGGAACCCGGCGACCACGAGCACGTCGTGGGCCTCGAGCATCTCCAGCAAGCGGTCCGTGTCGATCTCGTGAATGCGCGCCTTGCAGTAGGCGTCGTCCGTGGTGATGGCCGCCTGGAACCCGAGCACCGAACGGGCCTTGAGGCCCCGGTCCTTGAGCAGCATGGTGAACAGGGCCACGGAGACCTGTTCGCCCGTGGCCACGAGCACGTCCTTTTCCGCGGGGTCGGGCCGCCTGGACCACTGGCGCGCCAGCTCCAGGAGCCTGTCCGTCTCCCCGGACATGGCCGAGAGCACGGTGATGACCTTGTAGCCCTCGTCCAGGGCGTGGAGCACCTTGCGCTCCACCTGTTGCATGCACTCCAGGTTCCTGACCGAAGTGCCGCCGAATTTCTGCACAAGAATTCGCATGGTTTTCAGTCCTTTATTGATTGAATATCCAGCCGTCCACCGGACCGGTCCGCTGCGCGGAAAAGCGCCGCGAGCCAGAGCGCCGCGTCCCCCACGGCGCAAAGCCTTGCCCGACGGCCCGCGCCGTCGGGCGAAAGATGCACTTCCAGCCCGTGCTCCGGAGCGCAGTCCGGCGCCAGACGTTCGGCCCACTCCACGAGCACCAGGGGCGGCCTCCCGGCCCCCGTGCCAAAGGCGCCGTCACCGTCCAGCGCTTCCAGAAGGGATTCGTCGGCGCACATCCCCTCCAGCCGGTAGAGGTCGAAGTGCGCGACCTCCGGCTCGGTGGGGTAGAGGTTGCAGAGATTGAAGCTCGGGCTGCTGACCTCGGCCGCAGCGCCGCCCGGCAGGGCGGCCACCAGGCCACGGATCAGCGTGGTCTTGCCCGCGCCGAGTTCGCCGAAGAAGAGCACCGCGCGGCAGCGCCCCGCCTCCGGCAGGGTGCGCGCCAGCAGCGCGCCCAGTTCCTCGGTGGCCGCGGCGTCGGCCAGGCGCACGACCAGATCCGCGCCGCGCCCGGCGTCTTCAGCAGCCACCACGTCTCCCGGCCCGCGCGCGCACGCTACTTGCCGCCCACCAGCACGCGGAGCACGTCCTCCTTGCCGATGACGCCCACAAGCCTGCCCTCATCCACCACGGGAAGGGTATGCAGCTTGCGGTCCACCATCAGCGAGGCGATGACCTCCACGGGCACGTTGGGGGCCACGAAGACCGGGTCGCGGGTCATGGCCTGGCCCACGGTGGTGGCGGCGATCTTCTCGATCTCCTTTTCCAGGGCCGCCGTGGAGCCCAGGGGGATAAAGCCGTCCAGCACCGTGAACAGCGAGGGCATCTTCACGCGCTTCTGCTGGGTGATCAGGTCGCTCTGGCAGATCACGCCCACCAGCGCGCCGTCCGCGTCCACCACGGGCGCGCCGTTGAAGCGCTTTTCCAGCAGCAGCCGCGCCACCTCGCTGATGTCCGTGGCCTCCGTGACCGTGACCACCTCGGTGGTCATGATGTCCTTAGCAGTGAGCATCGGTCTCCTCCGTTTCGTCCGACAGCAGGTCGGCCAGCGCAGCGGGCAGGGCGTGCGCGATTTCCTGGGCAAGATTGCCGCGCAGGGGGAATTCCTCTTCCAGCATGAGCCCGGCGAGTCCGTGCCAATACACCGCAAGGCAGGCCGCGGGCAAGGGGTCGGTCCCGCGCCCGAGCAGCGCGGCCAGCAGCCCGGCGAGCACGTCGCCCGAGCCGCCCACGGCCAGGCAGGGGGCCGCGAAGGGCGCGAGATAGACCGGGGCCCCGGGCGCGCAGACCAGGCTGCCCGCGCCCTTGAGCACCACGGTGGCCCCGGTGTGCCCCGCCCCAGTCTGCCCCGCCCCGATGCGGTCGGCCAGGGCGCGCACGGCACCGGCGCGGTCGGCCTGGACCTCGGCCGTGGTCGCGCCCAGGAGCCGGGCGGCCTCGCCCGGGTGCGGGGTGAGCACGTCCGTGGGCTTGAGCAGGGACCAGAGGTCGGCCTCGGCCAGCCACCACAGCCCGTCGGCGTCCAGCACCGTGGGCGGCCTTTCGGCGGCCAGCAGCGTACGCAGAAAATCCCCGGCGTCGGCCGCGCGGCCCATGCCCGGGCCCACGGCCAGGGCGTCGAACCGGCCCGCGAGGTCGCCCAGGGTCGCGGGATTCCACCGCCATCCTTCGGCCCCGGCGTCCACGGTCATCAGGTCCGGCAGAAAGGCGTTGGCCGCCGCGCGCACGCAGGCAGGCCCGGCCACGTGGACCAGCCCGGCCCCGGCGCGCAGGGCGGCCAGACCGGCCAGGCACGGCGCGCCGCACAGGCCCGCCGACCCGCCGAGCACGAGCACGCGCCCGGCCGCGCCCTTGTTCATGTCCGGCTCGACCTCGGGCAGGTACGCGGCCACGTCCTCGGTGATGATCTGGCGCGAGGCGGGCGCGGCCTCCAGCACCGCCGCCGGAATGCCGATGGGGCAGACGTTGAGTTCGCCCACGTAGGGTTCGGCCTCCGGGGCCAGCAGCCCGGCCTTGGCCGCGCCGAAGGTCGCCGTGGCGTCGGCGCGCACGGCCACGGGGCAGGGACGGCCCGTGAGCCCGTCCAGGCCCGAGGGAATGTCCAGGGCGAGCACGAAGGCGCGCTCGGCCAGCAGGTTGACGCACTCCACCCAGTCCAGGAATTCCGGCCGCAGGGCGCCGGAGAACCCGGTGCCCAGGAGGCCGTCCACCACCAGGTCCGGCTCGGGCAGGCCGTAGGGGTCCACGCGGTTCAGGGCGCGCATGGGCACGCCCACGCGCCGCGCCAGCCGCGCGTGGTACCCGGCCGCGCCCGCGTAGGCGCGCAGGGGCCGCGCGTGCAGCACCAGGGGCATGCACCCGGCGTCCAGCAGGTGCCGCGCCAGGGCGAAGGCGTCGCCGCCGTTGTTGCCCGGCCCGGCGAAGAGCAGGGCGGTGGTGCCCGCCACGGGGCCGTACTCGTCCAAAAGCACGTCGAAGGCCTCGCGTGCGGCATTCTCCATGAGCATTTCCGCGCGCAGGCCGTAGTCGTCGATGGCGGCGCAGTCCCAGGCGGCCATTTCGGCCGGGGTGGGCAGGGGCTCGAACTCGGGCAGATGCATGGGCTTCTCCCAAAGGGGTTGTGGCTTACAAGGTCAATCAGAATCGTTCGGGATCATTCGGTTTCCAGAACGACCACGGCGGCGGCCGTGTCCCGGCCGTGGGTCAGGCTCACCAGGCCGCGCCCGGCGCCCAGGGCGTCGAAGACCTCGCGCGCGCGGCCGGTGAAGTCGATGACCGGGCGCCCCGAGGGCAGGGCGAGGATGCGCACCTGGCGCAGCCCCACGCCGTCGGACATGCCGGTGCCCAGGGCCTTGACCGCGGCCTCCTTGCCCGCGAAACGCGCGGCCAGGAAGGGCACGGGATTGCGCGCGGGCAGGGCGGCGAGTTCCTCGGCGCAGAGCACGCGGCGCGCAAAGGCGTCGCCGAACCGCTCCCACGAGGCGCGGATGCGTTCCAGCTCCACCACGTCGATGCCCAGGCCCACGATCATCGCTCGGTCCCCGTCCGTTCCGTCCGCCTAATCCACAGACTAGTCCACAAAGGTGGAAATGATGTCGGCCATGCGGCCCACGGCCTCCTCCATGCCCGTGAGCACGGCGCGGGAAACGATGGAGTGGCCGATGGAATACTCGCTGATGCCGGGCACGTCGGCAAAGGCGAAGACGTTGGTGTAGTTCAGGCCGTGGCCCAGGTTGACCTTGAGCCCGGCTTCGCGCGCCGTCCGGATGCCCTCCAGGATGCGCGCCAGCTCGGCATCGCGCGCCGGGCCTTCGGGCGCGTCGGCGTAGTGGCCCGTATGGATCTCGACGTAGGGCGCGCCGATGGCCGTGGCGGCCTCGATCTGCGCGGGAGCGGCCTCGATGAACAGGGAGGAGAGGATGCCCGCGGCATGGATGGGCGCGAGGAAGTCGCGCAGCGCGTCCACGCGCGCGGCCACGTCCAGCCCGCCCTCGGTGGTCAGCTCCTCGCGCTTCTCCGGCACCAGGCAGACCATGTAGGGCTTCACGCGCAGGGCGATGGCCTGCATCTCGGCCGTGGCGGCCATCTCCAGGTGCAGCCGGGTGCTCAGGGTCCGGGCCAGCAGTTCCACGTCGCGGTCCTGGATGTGGCGGCGGTCCTCGCGCAGGTGCGTGATGATGCCCCGCGCCCCGGCCAGCTCGGCCATGAGGGCGGCGGCCACGGGCTCGGGTTCGTGGCCCAGGCGCTGCTGGCGCAACGTGGCCACGTGATCGACGTTGACAACGAGATACGGCATGACTCAAGCTCCTTGTTGCGTTTGTAGGCGGATCATCCTTTCACGGTTGCGGAAAGTCAAGGAGCAAGGGATATTGCCCAGACCCGCGACCGCCGGATGCCGCCGCCGGCGCGGCCCGCGCGCCCAGCCGCGATCCGCCGCGCCCGGCGCGACCGTTGACGAAGCGGCTGCCAGCCGTTAGGAACCGGCTTACCTTCAATCCGGATGCAATCATACCGCAGTACAACCACCAAGGACACCTCCATGAACGTATGCATAGTCGGAACCGGATACGTGGGCCTCGTCACCGCGGCCTGCCTGGCCGAAATGGGCAGCGACGTGCGCTGCGTGGACGTCAACCCCGCGGTCGTCGAGACCCTGCGCCAGGGCAAGGTGCACATCTACGAGCCCGGGCTGGAAGAAATGGTGCGCCGCAACGCGGCCGACGGCCGCCTCTCCTTCACCACGGACCTGGCCGAGGGCCTCGACGGCGCGCTCTTCGCCTTCATCACCGTGGGCACCCCCTGCGCCGAGGACGGCTCCTGCGACCTGTCCTACGTGCACCAGGTGGCCCGCGAGATCGGCCGCTCCATCACCCAGCGCACCATCGTCATCGACAAGTCCACCGTGCCCGTGGGCACGGCCGACTCCGTGCGCGCCATCATCAAGGCCGAACTCACCGCCCGGGGCGCGGACGTGGAGTTCGACGTGGTCTCCAACCCCGAATTCCTCAAGGAGGGCGACGCGGTCAACGACTTCATGAAGCCCGACCGCGTGGTCGTGGGCACGGACAACCCGGCCACGGCCGAACTGATCAAGGCCCTCTACGCCCCCTTTGCCCGCAGCCGCGAGAAGCTCATCGTCATGAGCGTGCGCAGCGCGGAGATGACCAAGTACGCGGCCAACTGCATGCTGGCCACGAAGATTTCCTTCATCAACGAGATCGCCAACCTCTGCGAACGCGTGGGCGCGGACGTGCGCGACGTGCGCCTGGGCATCGGCTCGGACCACCGCATCGGCTACCACTTCATCTATCCCGGCGTGGGCTACGGCGGCTCCTGCTTTCCCAAGGACGTCAAGGCCCTGATCCACACCTCGCGCGACTACGGCTACGAGCCCCAGGTGCTCACGGCCGTGGACGAGGTCAACAACCGCCAGAAGCTGGTCCTGGCCCAGAAGATCGAGGACCACTTCGCCCCCTCGGGCGGCGTAAGCGGCCGGACCCTGGCCCTGTGGGGCATCGCCTTCAAGGCCAACACCGACGACACGCGCGAGGCCGCGGCCCTGAAGATCATCGAGGCGCTCACCGCGCGCGGCATGCGCGTGCGCGCCTTCGACCCCGTGGCCGGGGAGCGCGGCCGCGAGCTGCTGGCCGGCAACGACCTGGCCGAGGTCGTGGACTCGCAGTACGCGGCCCTGGAGGGCGCGGACGCCCTGGCCGTGGTCACGGAGTGGAACCAGTTCCGCACCCCGGACTTCAGGCGCATCCGGGAAATGCTCTCCGAACCCGTGCTCTTCGACGGCCGCAACCTCTATTCCCCGTCGATCATGGCCGAATTCGGCTTCACCTACCACAGCATCGGCCGCCGCTAGGCCCGCGCGGCGCGGCCGAAAGCCCCAAAAAAAAGCGCCCCTGCCGTTGTCCGGCGGGGGCGTTTTTCCTTCGGTTGACGAGGTTTCGTCAACGGCCTTCGCAGGAGCGCATGCAGGTTCGCAGTTGCAGCTCCAGAATAATCATCCGTTCGTATTCCTTGGTGGCGGCCACGTTGGGCGGCACGTCCTCTTGCAGGAACTTGTCCAGAAACTGGGTTTCCTCCCAGAAGTCGAGCAACTCGTCGTCGCCCAGGGCCTTGATCTGGTCAGAAAGGGGGATTTCCTCGGGATTGGGAAAGAATCTGGCCAAGTGGGACCCTCCTGAAGGTCTTTTCAAGCCGTGGCTAAGGAAAAGGGGAAGGGTCAGGACAGCTCCCCTCCCGATGAGCTCCGTCCGCCCGCAATTTGTAATAGAGGAAGGGTGATTTTTCAAGACCCCGGGCACCGTTTTTTTCCCAATCCGTGTGCCCCAAAAATCATTTGCAAACTCAATGAATTTATGTATTGAATTTTTAACCAGTTAGTAGCAAAATAGCAGAGATTGAAAACAACATCCCAAAACCATTGAATTTCAATCAAAAGGGGTGGCTATGGCAGAATCCATAAAGAAGCAGGATGCCGAGCTGCAACAACTCGTCACCTTCAGTATCGGGGATGAGGAGTTCGGCGTGGACATCCTCAAGGTCCAGGAAATCATCCGCACCATGGAGATCACCAAGGTGCCGCGCGCTCCGGAGTTCGTGGAAGGCGTCATCAACCTGCGCGGCAAGGTCATCCCGATCATCGACCTGCGCATGCGCTTCGGCCTGACCACGCGCGAACACGACAAGCACACGCGCATCATCGTCATCGAGATCAACAACATGATCGTCGGTTTCGTGGTCGACTCCGTGTCCGAGGTGCTGCGAATTCCCGCCTCGACCATCGAGCCGCCGCCACCGGTGGTTTCGGGCCTGGAGTCCGAATACATCAGCGGCGTGGGCAAGCTGGAGGACCGGCTGCTCATCCTGCTGGACCTCGACCGGCTGCTCTCCGGCGAGGAACGCAACGCCCTGGTCCAGATCTAGGCCGCCCGAACGTCTACCACAGGGCCGCCGTGCAACAGCGGCGGCCCTTTGCGCGTTTGTGGCCGGGCACATCCCGGAAGCCGACGGGGTTCGGGCCGAACGGCCCGGGCGACGCTTGGCCGATTTCCGGTACGGCGCACACGCCAAGGCCGGACAAGGACTCGACGCCCTTGCGGCGATGAACCGGGCCTCGGCCGTACGGCGGGCGCGGCCGATGCGGCGTTGCGGATGGCGCGCCGCCGTCCTTGAGGCCGAGTGGCCCTTGGCCCGCCGGGGCGGCGAAACTCGTCGCCCGCCAGGGCCGCATCGTTCTTGATGGTTGCTCTGCCGCCCTTGCGCGTGTATGCGGAGGGCGGCTTTTTTCGCCGCGGCGGATCGGCGCCCGGCGCGTGAGAATACCCCGTGCAACTGCCTCCCGCCATACTCGAACTCATCGACGGCAAACGCCGCTCCTGCCGCGTCTACAAAAGCGGCGCGGGCACCCGTGCGGCCGTGGCCGCCGCGCTGCTGGCGCGCGGCCGGTCCGTGGCCTGGATCCTGCCGGACGAAAAGTCCCTGGCCGAGGCGCGGGCCCTGCTCGACCTGCTCGCCCAGCCCGCGGACGGGCAGGCGGGCGACCGGGCCGAAGGCAAGGCCGCGCGCGAGGCGCGGGCCCTGCGTCCCGCCTGGGAGCGCCGCTGGCTCACCCTGCCGCCGTTTCCCGCCGCTTCGGTCGCCGAGGATCTGGCCGCCGGGGAGTCCGCCACGGCCAAGGCCGCACTGCGCTGGGCCGAACGCATGGCCGGCCTCTTCTCCCTGGGCCTGCGCGCCGAGCGCCGCGGCCTGCTGCTCACGGCCGACAACCTCCTCGCGGCCTTCCCGCCGCGCGACGTCTTCGAGTCCAACCACATCCTGCTGAAAAAGGGCGACGACATGTCCCCGGAACTGCTCCTGGAGCAAGCCGTGGAGTGGGGCTATGCGCGCGTGACCCTGGCCACCCGGCCCGGCGAGACGGCCCTGCGCGGCGACATCCTGGACATCTTTCCGCCCGGCCTGCCCATGCCCCTGCGCCTGGAATTCTTCGGCGACACCCTGGACGAGATGCGCGTCTTCGACCCCGTGAGCCAGCGTTCGCGCGGCGACCTGGACGAGGTCTACATCCTGCCCGCGGCCCCGGCCGTGGGCGGCGGCGGGCGCATCGAGACGGCGCGCCACCGGCTCAAGGCCCTGGTCAAGGGCGGCGGGGCAGGGGAGTACCTGCACCGCCTGGTGGACCGCCGCCTGGACCTGGCCACGGGCGACGTGCCGCCGGGGCTCTACTACGAAAACCCCTCGCGCATCTGGGACTGGCTGGGCCGCGACACCGTGTTCCTGCACTTTTCCGCCCAGGACCTGCGGACGATGCTCGAGGAGGACGGCTGGGCCCTGGACGGCGCGCTGGAGCGCGAGTTTCCGGACGAGCCGCACCCGCGCGCGCTCCTGGCGGACGAGGCGGCCACGGCCCTGGCGCGCCTGGAGCAGGCCCCGCACGTGGTCTTCGAGGACCTGGTCATGGGCGTGGAGCGCGATGGGGTGGACCTGGACGAGCGCAGCTACGAGACCTACCAGGACCTTTTCGCGGGCAAGGGGCTGCCCGCAGGGCAGGGGCCGGAGGACTTCAAGGAGCGGCCCTGGCAGGCCCTGGTCAAGGCCATGGCCCACTGGACGGCCACGCGCCGCCAGACCGTGCTCTCCTTCCATTCCGAGGCCGCGCGGCGCAAGTTCCTGGCCCTGGCCGAGCAGGAGTCCATCCGCCCGCGCACCAGCTATTCCGACGAACGCGGGCTCTACGCCCTGATTTCGCCCTTCGCCAAGGGGTTCGAGCTGCTTTGGACCGGCCTGCTCGTGCTCGGCGAGGACGTGCTCCTGCCCGGCGGCCGTGCCCGGCCCGTCACGCCCCGGGATGCCTTCCGCGGCCTGGACCGCTACGACGACCTGGCCACGGGCGAACTGCTCGTGCACCGCGACTACGGCCTGGGCCGCTTCGCCGGGCTGCACCGCATGCAGGCCGGCGGCGTGGGCAACGACTTCCTGCTCCTGGAATATTCCGAGGACGACAAGCTCTACCTGCCCGTGGACCGGCTCTCGCTGGTGCAGCGCTACAAGGGCCCCGAGGACACGGCGCCCTCTCTGGACCGGCTGGGCGGCGCGGGTTGGACCAAGAGCCGGGAAAAGGCGCGCAAGGCCGTGGAGCAGATCGCCCGCGACCTGGTGGAAATGTACGCCTACCGCCGCGTGGCCAAGGGCTTCGCCTACGGCCCGGTGGACGAGCTCTACCGCGAGTTCGAGGCGGGCTTCGGGTTCGAGGAGACCCCGGACCAGGAGCGCGCCATCCGCGACGTGCTCGGGGACATGGAGAAGCCCGAGCCCATGGACCGCCTGGTCTGCGGCGACGTGGGCTTCGGCAAGACCGAGGTGGCCCTGCGCGCGGCCGTGCGCGCGGCCCTGGAAGGTCGCCAGGTGGCCCTGCTGTGCCCGACCACGGTGCTCGCGGAGCAGCACTACCAGACCTTCCGCGCTCGGCTCAAGGGACTGCCCCTGCACGTGGCCATGCTCAGCCGCTTCGTGCCCCGGGCCAAGCAGACCGAGGTCATCAAGGCCGCCTCGCGCGGCGCAGTGGACATCCTCATCGGCACGCACCGGCTGCTCTCCAAGGACATCGACCTGCCCCACCTGGGGCTGATGATCCTGGACGAGGAACAGCGTTTCGGCGTGCGCCACAAGGAACGGCTCAAGGAGATGCGCCGGACCATCGACGCCATCACGCTCACGGCCACGCCCATCCCGCGCACCCTGCAGCTTTCCCTTTCCGGCGTGCGCGAGCTCTCGGTCATCGAAACCCCGCCGCCGGAGCGCAAGCCCGTGAAGACGGCCCTGGCCGAGCGCGACCCGGAGATGCTCAAGGCCGTGCTGGAGCGCGAGCTGGGCCGCGGGGGCCAGGTCTTCTGGGTGCACAACCGCGTCCAGGGGCTCACCGAGGTGCTGCGCTTCGTGCAGAAGCTCGTGCCCGGCGCGCGCGTGGGCATGGCCCACGGCCAGATGACCGAGCGCGCCCTGGAGGACGCCATGCACGCCTTCTGGCACGGCGAGACCGACGTGCTGGTCTGCACGGCCATCGTGGAGTCCGGCCTGGACTTTCCGCGCGCCAACACCCTGATCGTGGACCAGGCCCAGCTCTTCGGCCTGGGCCAGCTCTACCAGCTGCGCGGCAGGGTGGGGCGCTCGGAGCGCCAGGCCTACGCCTACTTCGTGGTCCGCGACCTGGACAACCTGCCGGACATGGCCCGCAAGCGGCTGAAGATCATCCTGGACATGGACTACCTGGGCGCGGGCTTCCGCGTGGCCATGGAGGACCTGCGCCTGCGCGGGGCGGGCAACATCCTGGGCGAGGCCCAGTCCGGGCACATCGCCAAGGTCGGGCTGGACCTGTTCCTGGAAATGCTCGAGGACGAGGTGCGCCGCGTCAAGGGTGACCCCGGCCCGCGCACCACGGAGCCGGAGCTGGCCATCGGCGTGCAGGCGCACATCCCCGAGGAATACATGGACGACCCGGGCGAGCGGCTCAAGTACTACAAGTCCCTTTCCTCGGCGCGCGACCAGGAAACGCGGCTGGACATCCAGGCCGAGATACGCGACCGTTTCGGTCCGCTCCCCGAGCCGCTGCTCAACTTCCTGGCCGTGCTCGATCTCAAGGCCGTGCTCGCGCGGCTGCAGGCGGAAAAGGCCGACGTCTACCCCACGGCCCTGCGCGTGGCCTTCGGTCCGTCCACGGACGCGGTGGCCCCGACGGCCCTGGTGGAGTGGATGGCGCGCCAGAAGGGCGCGGCGCGGCTCGTGCCGCCGTCCACTTTGGAGTTGCGCCTGGACGAAAAGGGGACTATTCGCCAACGTCTGGAGCGGGCCTGCGCCGCGCTGTCCCAACTCGCCACCGGCCCCCAACCCTCAACGCACGGGGAACAATGAGCACACGTCCTGCCCTCCGCCGCCACGGCGGCCGCCCCCGGGCCGCGCTGCTGATCGCGCTGCTGGCCGTTCTGCTGGCCGTCGCGCCGGCCTCCTGCGCGCCGGACGCCGAGGAAACCGGGGTCATCGCCCGCGTCAACGGCCACCCCATCTACCTGAGCCAGCTCGAATCCACCTACGACCTGGCCCAGCTCGGCTGGACCGGCGGGGCCAGCCCGTCGGTGGCCCGGCTCAAGCGCGACTACGACGCCATCCTCACCGAGCTCATCGTGCAGGAACTCATCCGCCAGGAGCTGGAGAAGCGCGGCGCAGAGGTGACCCGAAAGGAGATGGACGCGGCCGAGGCCGAGGTGCGCGCCGACTATCCCGAGGGCGGGTTCGAAGAGATGCTCGTGGAGGAGTACATCGACCTGCAGACCTGGCGCACGCAGCTTGCGGCTCGCCTGGCCCAGGAAAAGTTCCTGCGCGAGATCATCCGCCCGGGCATCACTATCGACTACGAAGAGGCCAAGGCCTACTACGCACGGAACATCAAGGACTTCTACCTGCCGCCGCGGCTGCGCTTCCTGATGATCACCGGTCCGGACAAGGACGTGGTGGAAAAGGCCGCGGCCATGTTCGAGGCGGGCAAGGACCAGCAGGCCGTGGGCGAGCAGTACAGCCAGATTTCCGTGCAGGCCCTGAAGATGCGCCAGGACCGGCTGCCCTCGGCCTGGTCGGACATCCTCGCCGGGCTGGAGCCGGGCCATGCGGCCAAGGTCTTCAAGGGCGAGCAGGGCGGCTTCGAAACCCTGGTCCTCCAGGAGCGCATCCCGGGCAAGGTCCTGGACCCCACGCACGCCTATCCCCTGGTGGAAAAGGTCCTTTTGGAGCGCAAGATGCGCGAGGCCTTCGAGAACTGGATCGACAGGCGGCTACAGGTGTCCACGGTGACCGTGTCCACGCACCTGCTGCCCGCGCCGGGCGACGCCGAGGACCTGCGCGCCGAAGGCCCGGGCGAAACCGTGCGCGAGGACCAGGACGCCCCCCGCGAGGAGGAGCCCCGCGAGGGGGCCGAGGTCCAGGGCGACGAGCAGACCGGAGCGCGCGAAGAGGCCGTCCGCCAGGGGCTGCCGCGCGACCTGTCCAACGAGGACATCGCGCCTCCGGGCCAGTCCGACAACCAGGAAGGCATTTAAGGAAGACACCGGAAAAGAGCGCCGGAAGGCGGACCGAGGACGGTCCGGACGCGCCGGGGGCAGCGCGCCAATCCCGCTCATTCATTGCGCAATGCCTGAAAAGATATTACACCATGCCCAGCCGGAAACGCCCCGGCCCGGACACGACCAACACCGTCAGGAGTACGCCTTGACCCGACGTTCCGTTTCGCCTTTGCCCCCGGGCGCCTGCACCGCCACGCGCCTTCTCGCCCCGGCCCTGAGCCTCGCCCTCGTCCTCGCCCTGTCCCTTGTGGCCGTCCCGGCCCGGGCCAAGGTCGTGGACCGCATCGTGGCCACGGTCAACGGCGAGGTCATCACCCTGTTCGACCTCAACCAGCGCATGGCCCCGATTCTCACCCAGATGCGCCAGCAGAAGGTGCCGCCCCAGAGCGAGGAGGCCATCAAGCTCCTGCAGGGCAAGGTCCTCGACCGCATGATCGACGACATCCTCATGGTCCAGGAGGCCGAGCACTACAAGATCACGATCGCCGACACCGAGGTGGACACCTACGTCAACAGCATCAAGGAGCGCAACCAGCTCACCGAGGAATCCTTCGCCGAATACCTGAAGAACCAGGGCCAGACCGTGGAGGAGTACAAGGAAACCATCCGCCGGGATATCCTCAAGCACCGCATCATCAACTACATGGTGCGGCGCAAGGTGGTCATCACCGACGAGGACATCCAGCGCTACTACGACGAGCACAAAACCGACTACATGGGCCAGCGCACCGTGACGCTCTCGCTCATCGTCCTGCCCCCGGAGGAGGACACGGCCAAGCTGCTCGCCGACCTGCGCTCCGGCACCGTGGCCTTCGAGGACGCGGCCCAAAAGCATTCCATCGGCCCGGGCGCGGAGAGCGGCGGGTCCATCGGCAAGCTCAAGTGGACGAGCCTGGCCGCGGAATGGAAAAAGGCCCTGGAGGGCCTCAAGCCCGGCGACGTGAGCGAGCCGTTCACCCTGGAGGGCAGGCAGGCCCTGCTCAAGCTCGACGACATGGACGCGGGCGAGCTCAAGCCCGTGGACCAGGTGCGCGAGGAGATCGCCGACAAGCTGCGTGAGCCGCTGCTCGACGAGCGCTATGCGGAGTACATGAAGAAGTTGAAGGAAAAGGCCGTCATCGACATCAGGCTGTAGCGGCCCGGACCGGCCCCGGCAGCGGGCCGCAACCGGCGGAGAAAATCGGATGACACTCAAGGACATCGGCGAAATCCTGCGGCAGGAACGGCTGCGCAAGCACATCTCCTCGGACGAGATCATGCGCAGGACCAAGATCAGTCGGCGCAACCTGGAGGCCCTGGAGGCCGGAGACGTCGCCGAGCTGCCCCACCTGGTCTACGTCAAGGGATTCGTGAAGACGTATGCACGCGTGGTCGGACTGGACGGCGAGGAACTGGCCAGCCGCGCGGACGAGGCCTGCGGCGGCGGCGAACCCGAATGCCACGAGGCGTCGGCCGCCCCTCAGGATGCACCGCACACGGTCATCAAGGGCCGCTCGCGGCCGCGCCCGGCGTCGCGCAGGCTCCTCGTGCTCATCCTCGCCTTCCTCGTCTTCCTGGCGGGTCTCGGCTGGCTGGGCTACACGCTCAAGCAGCAGGGCAAGCTGCCCTTTCTGCACAAGTCTGCAGCCACGGTGAGCGAGCAGGCCCCGGCCGGGGCGGCCGCCGCCCCGAGCCAGGCGCCGGACCAACCGGGCGCCGAACCCGGCGCAACGCCCGACGCCGCCCAGGCCGAGCTGGACCAAAACGGCGCCGCCGTAGAAAACGCCGCGCCCGCCGACGAGCCCGCGTCCACTGACACCGCCAAGCCCGCCGACACGGCCAAGCCCGCCCCCACGAAATCCGCCAAGGCCAAGCCTGCGGAAACGGCCGCCCAGGCCGAATCCGCCCCGGCCGCGACACCCGCGACATCCGCAACACCTGAGGACGCGGGGGAGAAGGCCGTGCAGCACTCCGCCGTGCCGCCCCAGGGCCACAACCTGCTCATCGTGGCCAACGAGGCCTGCTGGGTGGAATCCAAGGCCGACGAGGAGGACATGCGCGACTTCTACCTGCGCGCCGGGGACAAGATCCGCCTGCGCTTCCAGGAGCGGTTGCGCGTGCGCCTGGGCAACGCCGGGGGCGTGACCCTGACCTACGACGGCAAGGAATATCCCATGGACGCGGACAAGGGCGAGGTGCGGACCCTCAACTTCCCGCTCTCGGAGTAGCCCTCCGGGGTCCGGCCATGGACTTCACCGAACGGGTGCTGATCCTCAAGATCGGACGGTTCCGCGAAGCGGACATCTGGCTGCGCACCCTTTCCCCCACGCGCGGCGTGCTCACGGCCTTCGCCTTCGGCGGCAGCCGCAGCAGGCGCCGCTTCAGCGGTTGCCTGGACGCCCTGAACGTGGTCGAATTCGCCTTCCGGCCCAGCCGCTGCGGCGACTACCTCTCCGTGGCCGAAGGCGAGCTCGTGGCCGCGCCCGAGCGCCTGCGCCGCGACTGGCAGCGCCTCGGCATCGCCGTCAACTGCCTGAAATTTCTGGAGGCCCTCCAGTACGACGAAAAGGGCGCGCGCACGGCCTACGACCTGGCCCTGGACGCCCTGGACGCCCTGGAGATCGCGGACAGCGTGCCGCCGGTCTTCGCCCTGCTGTTCCGGGCCCGGGTGGCCTTCGGCCTGGGCTTCGAGCCCGCCCTGGGGTTCTGCGCCCGCTGCGGCGCGCCCCTGGTCCCCCAGACCCCGGGCGACGCGGTGGGGGAGGGCGCCTGCGCGCCCGGCCCCGGCTGGGAGGATCTTCCGCCGGACGCGCCCAGGCCGCGCTTCCTGTTGGACCAGGGCTGCGTGGAATGCGCGGACTGCCAGCGGGCGAGGGGCCGCGCGCACGGCATGCCCGTGAGCCCTGGCACGCTGGACACGCTGCAGGCCGTGGGCCGGACCATGCCCAGCCAATGGCCGCACTTGCGTCTTGCGCCCAATGTCCTTAAGGAATGTTCGCGCGCCGTG
This sequence comes from Desulfovibrionaceae bacterium, assembly GCA_015709205.1. Classification (GTDB taxonomy): domain Bacteria; phylum Desulfobacterota; class Desulfovibrionia; order Desulfovibrionales; family Desulfovibrionaceae; genus JACCQO01. The sequence goes on along the minus strand of JACCQO010000014.1, from coordinate 17,654 downwards.
GACGGCTTCGTGCAGTACCACCTGGGCCTGGCCTGGGAGCGAGGCGGTTTCCGACGCGTTTGACCGAAGCCAAGAACCTTGGAGTTGTCATGACCTTTCAGCAAGTTATCCTGACCCTGCAGAATTTCTGGGCGGACAAGGGCTGCCTCATCCAGCAGCCCTACGACATCGAGGTCGGCGCGGGCACCTTCAACCCCGCCACCTTCCTGCGCGTCATCGGGCCCGAGCCCTGGCGCGTTGCCTACGTGGAATCCTCGCGCCGCCCCACGGACGGCCGCTACGGCGAGAACCCCAACCGGCTGCAGCACTACTACCAGTTCCAGGTCATCCTCAAGCCGTCGCCCGACGACGTGCAGGACCTCTACCTGCAGAGCCTGGCGGCCCTGGGCGTCGACCCGGCGGCCCACGACATCCGCTTCGTGGAGGACGACTGGGAGTCGCCCACCCTGGGCGCGTGGGGCCTGGGCTGGGAGGTCTGGCTCAACGGCATGGAGGTCACCCAGTTCACCTACTTCCAGCAGGTCGGCGGCATCGACCTGGCCCCGGTCAGCGTGGAGCTGACCTACGGCCTGGAGCGGCTGTGCATGTACCTGCAGGAGAAGGAATCGATCTACGACCTGATGTGGAACGAGCGCGTGACCTACGGCCAAGTGCACCACCGCGGCGAGGTCGAGCATTCCACCTACAACTTCGAATGTTCCGACGCCGCCATGCTCCTGCGCCACTTCGACGATTTCGAGGCCGAGGGCCTGAAACTGTGCGAGGCCGGGTTGTGCTGGCCCGCCTACGACTACTGCATGAAGTGCTCGCACACCTTCAACCTGCTCCAGGCGCGCGGGGCCATCTCCATCACCGAGCGCACCGGCTACATCGGCCGCGTGCGCAACCTGGCCTCGTCTGTGGCCCGGCTCTACGCCGCGCAGCGGCGCGAGATGGGCTATCCCATGCTCCCGGAATCCGAACGCGCGGCCCTGTTGGCCAAGGAGGACTAGCCATGGCCGACTTCGTGCTGGAAATCGGTTTCGAGGAGATGCCCGCGCGGTTCCTGACCGTGCTGACCGAGGAGTTTTCCGCGGCCGTCGACAAGGGACTCGCCGACGCCCACGTGGACCACGGCGCGGTGCGCGCCTTCGCCACCCCGCGCCGCCTAGCCGTGCACGTCGCCGACGTGGCCGAGGCCCAGAGCGAATCCGAGGAGGTCGTCACCGGCCCGCCCATGCGCGTGGCCTACGGCGCGGACGGCGCGCCCACCAAGGCCGCCGAGGGCTTCGCCAAGACCCAGTCCGTCCCCCTGGCCGAGACCTTCGCCCTGACCACGGACAAGGGCGAATACCTGGCCGCGCGCAAGAAGACGGGCGGAGCCCGGACCCTCGACCTGCTGCCCGCCATCTGCGAGGGTGCGATCACCGGACTGTCCTTTCCCAAGAAGATGCACTGGGGGAGCCTGGACTTCACCTTCGGCCGCCCGCTGCACTGGATCCTGGCCCTGCTGGACGGCACCGTCGTGCCGCTGGGCGTTGCCGGGGTGGCCTCGTCCAACGCCACGCGCGGCCACCGCGTGCTCGGCCCCGGCCTCTTCGAGGTGCCCACGGCCGCCGACTATTTCGCCGTGGTCCGCGACAAGTGCCGCGTGACCCTGGCCGCCGAGGACCGCCGCGCGGCAGTGATGGAGCAGGGCGCCAAGGCGGCCGAGGCCGCCGGTGGCGCGCCGGTGTGGAAGGAATCCCTCCTGGAGGAGGTCTGCGGCCTGGTGGAGACGCCCCGGGTCGTGCTCGGCGACTTCGCCGAATCCTACCTCCAGTTGCCGCGCGAGGTGCTGCTCACGAGCATGGAGAGCCACCAGAAGAGCTTCGGCGTCGAAAGCAAGGACGGCAAGGACGGCAGGGACGGGCGGCTCATGAACCACTTCCTCTGCACCCTGAACAACGAGCCCACGGACATCGCCCTGGTCAAGAAAGGCTGGGAGCGCGTGCTCAAGGCCCGGCTGGAGGACGCCCGCTTCTTCTGGGAGACGGACTGCAAGTGCACCATGGACGAGTGGGCCGCCAAGCTGGACAACGTCATCTTCCTGGCCCCGCTGGGGTCCATGGGCGCCAAGTGCCGCCGCATCGAAACCCTGTGCGCCTGGCTGGCGGAAAAGTGCGCGCCCGACCTGGCCGCGCCCCTGGCCCGCGCCGGACGCATCTCCAAGGCCGACCTGGTCAGCGAGATGGTCGGCGAATTCGCCTCGCTCCAGGGCATCATGGGCGGCATCTACGCCCGCCGCCAGGGCGAGGACGAGGTCGTGGCCCGCGCGCTCTACGAGCAGTACCTGCCCGCCGGGCCGGACACCCCGGTGCCCGGCTCCCTGGGCGGCGCGCTGCTCTCCATCGCGGACAAGGCCGATACCCTGACGGGCTGCTTCGGCCTGAACATGATCCCCACCGGGGCCAACGACCCCTACGCCCTGCGCCGCTGCGTGCTGGGCATCGCGCGCATCATCCTGGAAAAGGGGCTGCGCCTGGACGTGCGCGAACTGCTGGCCCGCGCCCAGGCCGGGTATGCGGGCGTGAACTGGAAGCTGGCCCCGGACGCGGCCCTGGACCGGCTCATGGACTTCTTCGGCCAGCGCCTCAAGAGCCTCTTCGCGTCCCAAGGCTTCGAGACCCTGCTCGTGGAGGCCGCGCTGGGCGCGGACGCGGGCGACGTGTGGGCCCTGCGCGCGCGGCTGGAGGCCCTGGGGGCCTTCTCGCGCGAGCCGGACTTCGCCCAGGCCGTGCTGACCTTCAAGCGCGCCGCGAACATCATCCGCAAGCAGGGCGGCGAGGCGGGCGCGGACCTCACCGGGGCATACGCCGCCGCGCTGCTGGCCGAGCCGCAGGAAAAGGCCCTGGCCGAGGCCCTGGAGGCCGCGTCCCCGCGCTTCGAGGAACTCTGGGCCGAGGACCGCTTCGCCGAGCTCATGGGCCTGTTGCGCGAGCTGCGCCCGGCCGTTGACGCGTTCTTCGACCACGTCATGGTCATGTGCGAGGACGCCGACCTGCGCACCAACCGGCTGAACCTGCTCACGGCCCTGGTGGCCCGGCTGGGGCGGCTCGCGGACTTCGGCGCGTTGCAGATCTAGGAAAAATGTTGGATTTCTCTTGACAACAGGGCGAAAACCTTTTTATAGGCCCCTTTCCCACTGTTGAGGGCAGAACACAGGTTTTTAAAGAATCGCCAAGGAGACCGTTGTGGCCAACCACAAGTCCGCTGAAAAACGTCACCGTCAGAGCCTCAAGCGCCGCGGGCGCAACCGCGCCGTGAAGACGCGCATCAAGAACGTCGTCAAGAGCGTGCGCGAAGCCGTGCAGGGCAAGGACAAGGAAGCCGCCGTGGCCGCCCTCAAGGATGCCACCAAGGTTCTGGACCGCGCCGCCACCAAGAAGGTGGTGCACTGGCGCCACGCCTCGCGCAGCATCTCCCGCCTGAGCAAAGCCGTCAACGCGCTCGGCTAGCGGGTTCCGCCGCAAGTTCGGCCCGCCGTGCTCCTGCGTCCGCAGGAACGGCGGGCTTTTCTTATGTGCCCTCCGGCCGGCCCGGCTTCCCGCCGGTCCGTGCCGGGCGCGCGTCCGCCCCTATGACGCGGCGCAGCAGCGCATCCCCTCCGCATCCTTGCCACATGGCCCCGGCCCCTGTAAAAGAACGGGTGTCCGGTCATGCGGCCCGCGGGCCGCAGCATTCGCACGGGGGGGAGGGTGCCGGGCCCCCACAACCAAGGTGAACGCATGAAACTCTTCGGCCGCAGCAGCGCCAGCAGCCTCAAGGTCATCGTCGTGGGCGCGGGCGAGGTGGGCTTCCACATCTCCCAGCGCCTGGCCATGGAACACAAGCAGGTTGTGGTCATCGACAAGAACCCCGACGCCCTGCGCCGCATCAGCGAGAACCTGGACGTGCAGACCCTGCTCGGCTCCGGTTCCAGCCCCATGATCCTGGACCAGGCCGGCATCTCCGACGCCGACATCCTCCTGGCCGTCACCGACTCCGACGAAACCAACATCATCGCCTGCATCTTCGCGAACATCCTCTCGCCCAAGACCCTCAAGCTCGCGCGCATCCGCAACGAGGAATACACCCTCTACCGCGAGGCCCTGTCCAACGACACGGTCAACATCGGCATGGTCATCAACCCCGAGGTCGAGGTGGTCAAGACCATCGACCGGCTGCTCTCCCTGCCCGGGGCCGTGGAGTCCTCCGACTTCGCCAACGGCAAGATCAAGATGGTCGGCGTGCGCGTGGAGCAGGGCGAAATGATCGGCACGCCCATGACCCACGTACGCGAGAAGGTCAGCGGCATGAGTCTGATCATCGGGGCCATCGTGCGCGAGGAGCGGCTGATCATCCCCCAGGGCAACGACGTCATCAAGAAGGACGACCTGGTCTACTTCGCCTGCGAGCGCAAGGACGTGGAGAAGATGCTCCACATCTTCGGCTGCATCAGCGCGCCCATCAAGTCCATCCTCATCGTGGGCGGCGGCAACATCGGCCTGCGCCTGGCCAGCTTCTTCGAACGCAAGGGCTACCACACCAAGCTCGTGGAGCGCGATCCCGAGCGCTGCGTCTACCTCTCCGAAAAGCTGGACACCACCCTGGTGCTCCAGGGCGACGGCACGGACCGCGACATGCTCGAAGAGGAGAACGTGCGCGACATGGACGTGGTCGTCTCGCTCACCGGCGACGAGGAAACCAACATCCTTTCCTGCCTGCTGGCCAAGAGCCTGGGCGCGCGCAAGGCCATCACGCGCGTCAACAAGTTCGCCTATCTGCCCCTGGTGCGCGCCATCGGCATCGAACACAGCGTCAGCACCCGCCTTTCGGCCATCAACTCCATCCTCCAGTACGTGCGCCGGGGCAAGGTCATCTCCTCGGTGTCCATCAAGGGCGAGGAGGCCGAAGCCATGGAGGCCATCGCCCAGGAGAACTCCGAGATCGTGGGCAAGCCCTTGCGCCTGCTCGACTTCCCCAAGGGCGCGCTGATCCTGTGCGTGATCCGCGGCGACGAGGTGCTCATTCCCACGGGCGACACCGTGATCAACCCCCAGGACCGCATCGTCATCCTTTCCACCCGCCAGACCGTCTCCAAGGTCGAGCAGGCCCTGATGGTCAAGCTGGAGTACTACTAGATGCGCTTCGGCTACGTGCTCAACGTGGTCGGCGTGCTGACCATCGCCGTCGGCCTGACCATGCTCTTCCCCCTGGGCTTCTCCCTCTACTACGGGGACCACGGAACCTATCCGCTGCTCGCCTCCATGGCCGTGACCCTGGGCGCGGGCGCGCTGCTCTTCCTCTTCTTCCGCCGCGAGAGCGCCCAGGTCATGAACCACCGCGAAGGCATGGCCATCGTGGCCCTGGGCTGGTTCGCGGCGGGCGTGTTCGGCGGGCTGCCGTTCCTCTTCGGCGGCACCTTCGACCTCGTCACCGACGCGGTCTTCGAGTCCATCTCCGGCTTCACCACCACCGGGGCCTCGGTGCTCACGGACATCGAGGCCGTACCGCGCGGCCTGCTCATGTGGCGCAGCCTGACGCACTGGCTGGGCGGCATGGGCATCATCGTGCTTTCCCTGGCCATCCTGCCGTTCCTCGGCGTGGGCGGCATGCAGCTCTACAAGGCCGAGGTGCCGGGCCCCACGCCCGACAAGCTCAAGCCGCGCATCAAGGACACGGCCGCCGTGCTCTGGAAGGTCTACCTGCTGCTCACCGTGCTGCAGATCATCCTCCTGCTCTTCGGCGGCATGGACCTCTTCGACTCCATCTGCCACACCTTCGGCACCATGGCCACGGGCGGCTTCTCCACCAAGAATACCTCCGTGGCCCACTACCATTCCGCCTACATCGACTGGGTCATCATCGTCTTCATGTTCCTGGCGGGCTGCAACTTCGCGCTGCACTACCAGGCCCTCAAGGGCCGGCTGAACGTCTTCTGGAAGGACGCGGAATTCAAGTTCTACCTCATCGTCACCGTGGCCTTCACGGCCATGGCCACGGCCAGCGTCATGGGCGTCAACTACAAGGGCTTCTGGGACTCCCTGCGCTATTCCGCCTTCCAGGTCGTCTCCATCGGCACCACCACCGGCTTCGCCACCGCGGACTACGAGCTCTGGCCCGCGCTGCCCCAGGTCCTGCTCCTGCTGCTCATGTTCCTGGGCGGCTCGGCCGGGTCCACGGGCGGCGGCATGAAGTGCATGCGCATCCTGCTGCTGATGAAGAGCGCCTACAACGAGCTCTACCTGCTCATCCACCCGCGCGCGATCAAGCAGATCAAGCTCGGCGGCAAGTCCGTGCCGCGCGAGGTCATGAGCGGCATCTGGGCCTTCTTCATGATCTACCTGGGCCTGTTCATTCTCTCGTCCATCCTCCTGGCGGCCATGGGCGTGGACCTCGTGACCTCCTTCGCCGCCGTGGCCGCGTGCATCGGCAACATCGGCCCGGGCATCGGCACCGTGGGCCCGGCCGAGAACTACGCCCACCTGCCCCTGCTGGCCAAATGGGTCCTCTCCCTGTGCATGCTCCTGGGCAGGCTGGAGATCTACACGGTCATCGTCCTCTTCGTGCCCGAATTCTGGCGCAAGTAGCGCCCCGGGCGCAGGGCAGGGCGGCCGCATCCCCACGCGCCCCGCGCATCGCACTGCGCACGAAAAACGCCCCGGCGGAAAACCTTCCGCCGGGGCGTTTCGTCTGCGTGGGCGCGTGCGCCGTGCAGGAAGCTAGGACAGCTGGGAGAGCAGGGTCTCCTTGATGGCGTCGATGGTGCCTTCGCCGTCCAGCTCGATGTACTTGAAGCCGCCGTCCTTCATGTTCTTGTAGAAGTAGGCCGCGGCCAGGGTGCCGGTGGTGGTGTCGTAGTAGATGTCGTGGCGCTTGTTGATGGCCGCCTCGTCCTGGTCGTCGGCGCGGGCGGAAAGGGCGCCGCCGCACACGCGGCACTTGTCACCGTTGGGAGCGATGGCCGGAATGCCGACGTTGTTCGGATGGTTCGGATCGTTGGCACAGAGGCGGCGACCCATGATGCGGGCCTTGGCCACCTCGCGCGGCAGCAGGATCTCGATCACGTAGTCCAGCTTGATGCCGTCGGCCTGCAGGGCCTCCCACAGCTTCTGGGCCTGAATGATGGAACGGGGGAAACCGTCCAGGAGGAAGCCGCCCGCACCCTTGGACTTCAGGGTCTCGAGCACCATCGGAATGGTGATGTCGTCCGGGACCAGGTCGCCGCGCTCGATGTACTCCTTGGCCTTCTTGCCCAACTCGGTGCCGCCGCCGATGTGCTCGCGGAAGATGGCGCCCGACTCGATGTGGGCCATGCCGTCGTACTTCTTCTTCACCAGGGCGCCCTGGGTGCCCTTGCCGCTGCCGTTGGGTCCGAATATCAGGATATTCACGAACAACTCCTCCTTGTTAAATTGTGCACAAGCACATAGCCCGATCCCCGCGCCCTGTCAACGTTCCCGGGGACGGCGGCGACGCGAAAGGGGCGGAGAGACGAAGAGCCGGGGGGGAGGCGGGGGGGACTGTCGAGTGTGCGTGGATGCCGGACGGGGGTGATGCGGGCGCGGGATACGAGGGCGAGGTGAAGGGGAGGGCGGACGCGCCGGGCTGCCGCCGTTTGGCGGCGGATGCGCCCTGGGGGAGAGCGGGAAAGAGGCGGGGGAATCGACGGGACGGGAGTCGAGCGCAGGCCGGGGAAATCCGGGAAGCCGCCGGGGGACCGCCAGCCGCGAAACGGGGGCAGCGGTATTGCTGCCCGGCATTGCCCATCGCCGCCGTTGATGTCTTTTATCGATTTTGTGGTAGGCTGCATGACGATGAACAGCAAAAAGGGAACGAACACGCCCCGGGAGACGACCGCGTGCGGCGGCCGGGGATATTTGGGCACCGGACTGGCGCACTGCTACGGGCCGCACGGCGAGGAGGTGGCCTGCGCCGGGAGCGGCCAAGACGCGGAATGCACGCCCGGCACGCCCTGGCCCGCGCCGCGCTTCGTGGCGGCGGAAGGGGAGGGGGGCGAAGCCGGACTCGTGCGTGAGGGACTCGTGCGCGACGAGCTTACCGGGCTGGCCTGGACGCGCGACGCCAATCCGGCGCAGTTTCCCCTGACCTGGACCGAGGCCCTGGACCACGTGGAAGCCATGAACCGCGCTCGCCACGCCGGGCGCGAGGACTGGCGCATGCCCACGCGCCGCGAGCTGCGCAGCCTGATCAGCTATCAGGAGCGGCTGCCCGCGCTGCCCGCGGGCCATCCCTTCGTCAACGTGTTCTCCGGCTGGCGCTGGACCAGCACCACGGCGGCCGTGGACCCGGCCCTGGCCTGGTACGTGCACTCCGAGGGCGGGCGCATGTTCTACGGCCGCAAGGACGCCTACTGCCTGCTCTGGCCCGTGTGCGGCGCGAGCGCAGTGCTGCCCGAGACCGGCCAGCGCGCCGTGTGGGACGCGCGCGGCCGCGACGTCCAGACGGGATGGGCCGCGCCCTGGCCCGAGCCGCGCTTCGAGAGCGCCACGGGCATTTCCGGGCCGGGCGGGGTAGACGGGACAGGCGGACCAGAGGGGCCAGAGGGGCCAGAGGGAAAGGACGGGGCGGACGCGGTGCGCGACCGGCTCACCGGCCTGCTCTGGGCGCGCACAGCCGACGCCTTCGGCCCCTTGTCCTGGACCGCAGCCCTGGAGCGGGCCCGCGCCGTCGGCAACGGCTGGCGGCTGCCGACCATCAACGAACTGGAAAGCCTGGTAGACGCCGCGCGCCATTCCCCGGCCCTGCCCGAGGGCCATCCCTTCGCGGCCACGCGCGAGGCCTACTGGTCCTCCACGTCCAGCGGCTTTGCCCCGGACTGGGCCATGGTCCTCTACCTGCACAAGGGCGCCGTGGGCGTGGGCTTCAAGACCGGCGAGCCCTTCGCGGCCTGGCTGGTGCGCGATCCGGTGTCCTGATCCCCTTCCGCGCCCCGGTTCCTCCGTTCCGGCAGGACCGGCCCGACACCCCGAATCGATCCGCGCGGCTTGACTCCGGGCCGTCCTCGTCTACACTGCGCGGGATGGAAATCGCCCTTTTGTCCTGGAGCGCCGAGCATGAACGCCTTTCTTGATCCGGCCGTGTGGCGGGCCCGTCTGGCCGGGGTGGACGCCTGGGCGCGGGCGCTGGTGCCACACGCCGGGCGTGGCCTGGTCCAGGAGGCCCTGGTGCTCGTCGCGGTGCTGCTGGCGGGCTGGCTGTTCGGCCGGGCGTTGCGCCGCCGCGCACGCGCGGCCTTGGACGCGCGGCTGGAAGAGGGTGCGCCCTTCGGCGCGCCGTTGCGCGTGCTCGTGCGCCAGATCGCGCCCCTGGCGCTGCTCTGCGCCGTGGGCGTGGCCCGCGCCGTGCTGCAGGACATGGGCGCGAGCACCGTGCTGCACGGCGCGGCGCTCAGCCTGTTGGGGGCCTGGGTCCTGGCCCAACTGGCCGCGGCCTTCCTGGCCGATCCTTTTGCGCGCCGCGTCGCGGCCCTGGTCATCTGGTGCGCCGCGGCCCTGCACGTGCTCCATCTGCTCGGCCCGGTCCTGGCCCTGCTGGACCGCGCCTCCCTGACCCTCGGTTCGGTGCGCATCTCAGTGCTGGCCATGGGCAAGGCCCTGGTCCTGCTGCTCGTCCTGCTGCGCGGCTCGGCCTGGCTCTCGGCCCTGTTCGCGCACAGCCTGGACCGCTCCCAGCGGCTCACGCCGTCCACGCGCATCCTGGCGGAGCAGGTGGTGCGCATCGTGCTCTTCGCCGTCGCCATTCTCCTGCCCATCACCAGCCTGGGCATCGACCTGACCGTGTTCACGGTCTTCACCGGGGCCATCGGCGTGGGCGTGGGCTTCGGCCTGCAGAAGGTCGTGGCCAATCTCGTCAGCGGCTTCATCCTGCTCATGGACCGCTCCATCAAGCCCGGCGACGTCATCCAGGTGGGCGAGGTCTACGGCTGGATCACGGACCTGAACGCGCGCTTCGCCTCCGTGGTCACGCGCGACGGCATGAACTACCTGATTCCCAACGAGGACCTGATCACCAACCAGGTCATCAACTGGTCCTACTCGGACCGCAGGATACGGTTGCGCACGCCCGTGGGCGTGGCCTACGGCACGGACGTGCGCCTGGCCATGCGCCTGTGCTCCGAGGCCGCGGCGGCCGTGGGCCGCGTGCTGGCCGATCCCGCGCCACGCTGCCTGCTGCGCGGCTTCGGCGACAGCTCCGTGGACCTGGAGATCCGCTTCTGGATCGAGGACCCGCAGAACGGCGTGGCCAACGTCAAGAGCGAGGTGCTCCTGGGCGTGTGGGACGCCTTTGCGCGCGAGGGCATCGAGATTCCCTTCCCGCAGCGCGACGTGCACGTGCGCTCCGTGGTCCAGGGGCTCGGCGTTCCGGAACCCGCCGCCACCTCTGCCACCGCTGCGCCCAAAAGCAAGGCCTAGCCCGGCCCGCAGGAACCCGCCATGCTCCGCCTCAACCGCAACACCCTGCGTTTCCAGCTCGAACGCCTTCTGGTGCGCGGCGCGCTGCCGCGCCTGCTGGCCATCGCCTGCGCCATCGGGCTGCTGGCCCTGGTCGCCGGAACCGCGGCCCTGGCGCTGGACGGCGAACGCTTCCACGGCCTGGGCGAATCCGTGTGGTGGGCGTTTTTGCGCATCACGGACACCGGCTACCTGGGCGACGACCACGGCGTGGGGTTGCGCCTGGTTTCCGCCGGGCTGACCCTGCTCGGCGTGGTGCTCTTCATGGGCTCGCTGGTGGCCATCATGGTCCAGTGGCTGGACGCCACGGTGCGCCGCCTGGAACTGGGCCTTTCGCCCGTGCCCGTGAGCCGCCACGTGCTGCTCCTGGGCTGGACCAACCGCACCCCGATCATCGTCCGCGAGATGCTGCTTTCCGGCGGGCGCATGCGCCGGTTCCTGGAGCTGCACCACGTGCACCGGCTGACCCTGGTGATCCTGGCCCAGGAGCCCGGGGCGCAGCTGCGCGCGGAACTGCGCGCGGCCCTGGGGCCGCTCTGGCGCGAGAAGCAGATCATCTTCCGCAACGGTTCGGCCCTGCGCGGCGACGACCTGGAACGCGTGGGCTTCGACCGCGCCTCGGCCATCGTGGCCCCGGGCACGGATTTCGCCGCCCCGGGCCCGGGCCGCATGGTTCCGGCCGACACGGACCCGGCCGACACGGACCTGGCCGACGCGGCCACCCTCAAGGTGCTCCTGTCCCTAAACCGCCACGTGCGCGAGCACGGCGACCGGCCGCCGTACCTTTCCACCGAGATCACCGACGTACGCCGCGCCGCCGTGATCCGCGGCGCCTACTGCGGCCCGGTGGAGGTCGTGGCCAGCGACGCCATCCTCTGCCTGCTGCTGGCCCAGAACGTGCGCCATGCGGGGCTTTCCCTGGTCTACCGCGAACTGCTCACCAGCGACGGCGAGAGCACGATTTACGTGCGCGCCTGTCCGGAGCTGGCCGGGCTGCGCTTGGCCGACCTGGACGCGGCATTCGACCACGCCGTGGTCCTGGGGCTGCTCGCGGCGCGCACAGGGGAAACGGTGGAGCAGGGCGGGCATGCGGACCAAAGGGACCACGAGAACTGGGGGGACGGAACCGGCGCGCCGCGCCGCTATCGGCCGGTCTTCGACCCGGCCAGCGACGTGCGCCTGGGAGTGCGCGACAAGGTCGTCTTCGTGGCCGCGCGCTGGCAGCACACCCACCCGGACCGCGTGCCCGCCGCGCTGCCGCAGCAGGCCCTGGGGACCACGCCGCAGACCTCGCAGCCCGCGGAGGTCGCGCAGGTCCCGCAGACCTCGCAGGTCCCGCAGACCTCGCAGGTCCCGCAGACCTCGCAGGTCCCGCAGGCCGCTCCGGCCGCCGTCGCGCCGAGCCGCGTGCTGCTCATGGGCTGGAACGACCGCATCCCGCTGCTGCTGGAGGAATTCGAACGCGTGGCCGACGAGCGGTTCGAGGTGGACGTGCTCTCCACCTTTGCCGCCGCCGGGCGCGAGGCGCGCGTGGCGCGCTACGGGCAGCCCCTGCACCGCGTGGCCGTGCGCCACCTGGAGGGCGACTACGCCGTGCCCGGCGAGCTGGCGGCCCTGGATCTGGGCGGCTACGCCTGCGTGGTGGTCATGGGCTGCGACTGGCTGCCCGGCAAGGAGGAGGCCGATGCGCGCAGCATCCTGGGCCACCGCGTGCTGCGCGCGTGCCTGGCCGGGCACGCGGCCCGGGGCGCGGCGCGCCCGCGCGTGATCCTGGAACTCCTGGACCCGGAGAGCGAGCCCCTGTTGCGCCTGGAGCCCGGCGAGGAGCTCTACGTCTCGCCGTCCATCCTGGGCTACATCCAGGCCCACGTGGCCCTGCGGCCGGAGCTGAACACCGTGCTCCACGAGCTCTTTTGCGCGGGCCGGCCCGACGCGGTCTTCCGCACCGCGCGCGAATACGGCCTCGACGGCCGCGCCGTGGATTTCGCCGAGATCCGCGCCGCCGCGCGCGCCCTGGGCGACACGGCGCTGGGCGTGCGCCCGCTGTCCGGGCCGGACGCGCATCAAGACGGGGCGAACGGCCTGTGCGTCAACCCGCCGCGCGATCAGCGCTGGACGCTCGGGCCCGAAGACGAGATCCTGGTGCTCAGCGCCCGCGATTGAGAACGCATGGCGGCGGGCCGAAAGAGCAGGAGAGAGACCCCGCAACGCCGAACGGCCCCGCCCGGAGATTCCGGGCGGGGCCGTTCGGCGTTGCGGCGCGCGGGCCGCGTCAGCCTTCGTCGGGGGAAGGCGGTACCGCCGCGCGCAGGGCCGTGACCGCGGCCATGGCCTTGATGCCCTTGCCCTCGCCCGTGAAGCCGAGCTTTTCCTCGGTGGTGGCCTTGACGTTCACGCGGCGTTCGTCCAGCGCCAGCAGCCGGGCCACGGTGCGGCGGATGTCCTCGCGGTGCGGCGACAGGCGCGGGGCCTGGGCCACCACGGTCAGGTCCACGTGGGTCACGCGCAGCCCGGCGCGCTGCGTCTCCGCAAGCACCTCGGCCACGAGCACGGCGCTCTCCACGTTCTCGAAGCGCGGATCGTCGTCCGGAAAGCGCTGGCCGATGTCCCCGCCGCCCAGGCACCCGAGCAGGCCATCGGCCAGGGCGTGCAGGAGCACGTCGCCGTCCGAATGCGCGGCCACGTGCGCGCCGCCGGGGATGGGCACCCCGCCGAGCTTGAGCGGCCGCGCGTCCGGCGCGTCCGGGGCCGTGAAGGCGTGCACGTCGTAGCCGAAGCCCACGCAGGGCTCGGCCGGGGCGGTCGTTGCTCCGAGCATGGCCAGATCCTCCACCGTGGTGATCTTGACGTTGGCTTCCTCGCCCGCGATCACGGCCACGGGCACGTCCAGCCGTTCGACCATGGAGGCGTCGTCCGTGACCTCCCAATCGCGCGCCCGGGCGCGCTTGTGGGCGCGCACCAGCACGTCGCGGTCGAAGCCCTGCGGGGTCTGCACCGCGCGCAGGGCGTCGCGGCGCAGGGTTTCCACCACCAGCCCGTCGTGCACGCGCTTGACCGTGTCGCGCACGCTCACGCAGGGAATCACCGCGGGCGTGCCGTCCAGCAGCTCGGCGCACAGCCGGGAAACGAGCGCGGCCGAGGCGAAGGGCCGCGCCGCATCGTGCACCAGCACGCAGTCGCAGCCCTCCGGCAGCACGGACAGCCCCTCGAAGACCGAGTCCTGGCGGCGTTCGCCGCCGGGCACCGCCTTCCAGGGCAGCCCCGGGTCCTGCGCGTCCATGAGCTCGTGCGTCAGGGTCAGGGCGTCCTCGAAACCGTCCGGCGGAAAGACGAAGACCAGCCCCTGCACCGCGGGCACGCGGGCCATGGTCAGGGCCGAGCGCCAGAACAGCGGCGCGCCCTCGTATTCCAGGAACTGCTTGCGGGTGGGGATGCCCGCCTCGGCCAGGCGAGACCCCTTTCCGGCCGCGAGGATCACGGCCCAGATGTCGTGTGTTTCGGACATGGCGCACAGGGGCGGCGCGCATCGCGCCGCCCGGTTTGAGATCAGGAGCCGGACTGTAAGCCGGGTTCTGTGCTCCGGGACGCATCCCGAAGTGGTCGTCATTCCTCTAGGCCCGGAATTGCTTCCGGGCTCGAGCAACCTACCCGGGGGCTTCGGCCGGGCCGGCCTCAAACGCCCCCCTATTTGGTTTTGCTCCGGACGGGGTTTGCCGAGCTTGCCGCGTCGCCGCGGCAACTGGTGGGCTCTTGCCCCACCGTTTCACCCTTGCCCGCGGGCCGAGGCCCGCGTCGGCGGTCTGCTTTCTGTGGCACTTTCCGGGGATCGCTCCCCCTGGGCGTTACCCAGCGTCCTGCCCTGCGGAGCCCGGACTTTCCTCCCCGGGTGTTGCCACCCGCGGCGACGGCCCGTCCGACTCCTGAAAACCCACGCTAACCCCAACGGCCCCGCCCGTCAAAACGCGCGGGGGCGTACGGTCGGCTATTCGTCGTCCGAGGACATGGAATCGTCCACGTCCATGGAATCCCTTTCGGGATCCATCTCGTCCCGGTCCGGGAAGCGGTCCGACGGATCGTCATCGGCAAGCATCTGCGCGGGCCGCCTGCGGGCGGGCGCGGGATCGCAGAAGTGCTCGCACCAGTAGATCAGCCGCTGGCAGTTGGGGCAGCTCAGGATCTGCTGGCCCTTCTGCAGCTCGATGAAGCCCTGGGGCGGGATGGAAATGTTGCAGCCGGAGCAGATGCCCTCGGACACGGGCACGATGACCGGGTGCGCCAGGCGCGAGCGGATGAACTCGTAGCGGGACAGGACCGGAGGAGGCACGTCCTCGCCGGACTTGGCGCGCTGCGAATCCAGATCGGCCAGCTTGACGTTGGCCTCGGCGATGCGGCCCTTGAGGGAGGCCTTTTTCTCCTCCAGCTCGACGAGCAGCGCCTTTTCGCGCTCCTCGAACTCGGCCAGGCTGGCCTCCTGGCGCTCCAGTTCCTCGGCCAGGGTCACGCGCTCTTCCTCGCGCAGCCGGTTGAGCTTCTCCAGGTTGTCCATCTCCCGGGTCATGGCGTGATATTCCCGGGTGTTGCCCACCATCATGAGCTTGTTCTTGCTCTTCTTGATCTTCAGGCTGTCGTCCTCGATCTCGCCGCTGAGCCGCTTGCCCTGTTCGCGGAGATAGCCGAGCTTTTCCAAGACCTGCTGCTTCTGGCGGTCCAGCTCGTCGAACTTGGCCTGCAGCGCCTCGACCTCGCGGGGCGCCTCGTCCAGTTCGGCCTTGAGCTGCACGATTTCGTTGTCGATGCGCTGCAGGGCCACGAGCTGCTCGATCTGCTTGAGATACATGCTCAATGTCGTTGCCTCCTGTGGATGATCCGGCGCACGGGCCGCCGGTGGGAGTCGAAAGGGGTCATCCCTTGTGCGGCAGGTGCACGCGCAGGGGATCGGTTCCTGGGAAAAAGCGTATATTCAATCCGGCAAGGGCCCGGTTTTCCTGCAACCCGAGGGCGAAGCGGCGCATCATCTCCTCCTCCAGGCAGAAATGCCCCACGTCGATGACGCACCCGGCCGTGTCCAGGGCCGTGTGGTACTTCATGTCGCCGGTGACGAACACGTCGGCCCCGGCGGCAAAGGCCTCTCCGGCCAGGCTCGAGCCCGACCCCGTGCAGTAGGCCACGCGCCGGATCCGGCCGGGCAGGGAGGCGTTCAGCACCCAGTAGTCGCGGCGCACGTGCGCGGCCAGCAGCGCGGCAAAGGCGTCGGCCTCCAGGGGCGCGGGCAGGCCGCCCACCAGCCCGAAGCCGACGCGTGCCGCACCGTCGGCCGCCGCCTGCACCTCCGACGGCACGGGCACCGGCTCGATCACCTCGGCGCCGCGCAGGTCCAGGGCGCGCGCCAGCCAGCCAGCCGGGCCCGCGGCCTGCACGTCCAGCGACGTGTGCGCCGCGTAGAGCCAGGCTCCGGCCGAAAGCACCAGCCGGGCCACCTCGTGGTAGTTGTCCATGCGGTCCAAAAAACGCGGTTCCATGGCCAGGGGATGGTGGGTGAGCAGACACCCGGCCCCCCAGTCCAAGGCCTCGCGCACAAAGGCGGGCGTGGGATCCAGGGCCACGGCAAGCTTGTCCGTCTCCCGGGAGAGCCCCGCGACCTGCACGCCGCTCCTGTCCCATCCGGCGGCGCCCCAAAGAGGCGCAGTTGCCTCTATCACATTGAATATATTATTGATATTCATAGCGAGTGGGAAAAAGAGAAGGTGCTCCATCCGCTTTCCGGAAAAAGCACCTTGCCAGGATGTGCCGCCTGCCTGCGGCTGGTGGTCGCGCGTTGTTTACCGGCCCGCAATTTCATGCCTTCTGGTGGGCCCACCAGGATTCGAACCTGGGACCTGCCGGTTATGAGCCGGAGGCTCTGCCAACTGAGCTATGGGCCCAATCTAAGTTAGTTGAGCCGATCTTCTTATCCGGTGTCAAAACATTTTGTCAAGCCTTCTTGACAAGGCCGCCGCGCGGGGCTCAACGCCGCGCGGCGGGAGTTTGCG
The DNA here is from genome assembly GCA_015709205.1 of Desulfovibrionaceae bacterium. Lineage (GTDB taxonomy): Bacteria > Desulfobacterota > Desulfovibrionia > Desulfovibrionales > Desulfovibrionaceae > JACCQO01. Next base: position 1,150 of record JACCQO010000014.1, on the reverse strand, counting down.
GCCGAACGGCCGCCGGAGGAATGATTTTTTTGCGCTGGGGCATCCGCCGGAGCCCACGGAAAACCGCCGCGCACCGCGCCTACGCCGCCTTGCGCCGCGCCTTGACGTGCTCGATGGCCGCGCGGCCCGCCTTGGCCCCTTCGCCCACGGCCACCGCGATCTGCAGAAAGCGCCCCACGCAGTCGCCCGCCGCATACACGCCGGGAATGTTCGTCCGCTGCTCGCTGTCCGCCTGAATGAACACGCCGTTGCGCTCCAGCCCCAGGGTGTAGGCGAAATCCAGCGACGAGGCCTCGCCCATGGCCACGAACAGCCCGTCCGCGTCCAGGCCGGTGCCGTCGTCCAGCACGGCGCGCTCCATGGCCGTCGCGCCCTCCAGCCGCACCACGCTCCTCTCCAGCACCGGAATGTTCGCCTCGGCCAGCCGCGCCCGATAGTCCGCGGACATGGTCGGCGCCTTGCCCTGCGTCACGATGGTCACGCGCGGCGTGTAGTTGGTCAGCTCCAGGGCCTGGTTGGCCGCGAACGTGCCCTGACCCGCCACCAGCACCGGCCGGTTGCGGTAGAAAAACCCGTCGCAGCTCACGCAATAGGACACGCCCTTGCCCTCGTAGTCCGCCAGGTTGGACACGCCCGGCCGCGCGCGGGAAACGCCCGTGGCCAGAATCACCGCCTGCGCGCGCACCTCGCCGTGCTCCGCCGTGGCCACAAAGGAGCCGTCCTCGTCCTGGTGCAGGCCGAGCACCCGCTCGCAGCGCATGGACGCGCCGAAACGCGTGGCCTGCCGCTTGCCGCGCTCGATCAGCTCGTGCCCGGAAATCGTCTCCTCGAAGCCGAAATAGTTGTCGATGTCGTAGTCGCCCGCCACCTTGGGCGCGCACCCCAGAATGGTGGTCCGCACGCCCGCGCGCGCGGCATATATGGCGGCCGAAAGCCCGGCCGGACCCTGGCCGATGATGAGCAGTTCCGTCTGTTCCATGGTCGTGCCCCGTGTTGGCGATTGACCGCGCCCGGCCCCGCGCACCCGCGCCGGACCGAAACACGGCATGACCTCCAAAAAATAAGCAGCCCCACCCGGATGGCAACCTCCCGAAGGCGGGCGAGGGCGGGCGAGGGCGGGGCGAAGAGCCGGGGGGAGGCGGGGAGGGGA
>JACCQO010000083.1 GCA_015709205.1 Desulfovibrionaceae bacterium | reverse complement strand
TTTTTCGCCGAAAAAGGGTCCTCCCCTCCCCGCCTCCCCCCGGCTCTTCGTCTCCGCCGCGCCCTGGCTAGCAGCTGCAGCTGCCGCCGCAGGAGGAGCAGCCGCCGGTGTTGGCGAGCTGCAGGCTGGATTCGATGGAGAAGCCCATGGGGCCCATTTTGATGGTCAGGGGCTTGGCGGCTTCGAGCAGTTCGGTTTCGCCCAGGAAGGTGTAGCCGTCCACTTCCACGACGGTATCTTCTTCCTTGGCCTCGTCCAGGGCCAGGGCGAGTTTCGGGCCCGAGCAGCCGCCCGCGGTGAGAAAAATGCGGATGGGGGATTTTTCCTTGTCGTTGAAATACGCGTCCAGTTCGGCGAGCGCGTCTTGGGTCAGGGTAATCATAGACGACCTCCGGGGTTTGGTATTGAGGGGTTGAAGGTACTCATTGTCCAGCGCGGGTCAAGAGGGGACCGGGCGGTTTTTCGCGGGCGGCCGATGTGGCGGCTGTTGACCGGCGCGGTGTTTCGCCGTAGTTGCGGCGTGTTGCGACCGGGGTTATTTTTTCCCATGGCCCCGCGGGCACGACGGAGACGGTCTGGCGGGCCGCGGCGAGGTCTGCTATCGTGTGCGCCGCAACGCCGCACGGATTTGCGGCGATTTTTATCCGAATTTTCCTGTGCCAACATTTCATTGCGAAGGACTGACGCATCATGAGCGAGACGAACACGGCCCCCACGCGGGACTTCATCCGGCAGATCATCGACGCCGATTTGGCGGGCGGCAAGCACACCGGCGTGGTCACGCGCTTTCCGCCGGAGCCCAACGGGTATCTGCACATCGGGCATGCCAAGTCCATCTGCCTGAATTTCGGCCTGGCCAAGGAGTACGGCGGCCGGTGTCACCTGCGCTTCGACGACACCAACCCGACCAAGGAGGAGACCGAGTACGTGGAATCCATCCAGGGCGACGTGCGCTGGATGGGATTCGACTGGGGCGAGCATCTCCATTACGCCTCGGACTATTTCGAGCAGCTGCACGATTTCGCGGTGGAGCTGATCAGGCAGGGCAAGGCCTACGTGGACCACCAGTCCGCCGAGGAGATCCGCGCCAACCGGGGCACGCTGACCGAGCCCGGGAAGAACAGCCCGTACCGCGACCGCAGCGTGGAGGAGAACCTGGAGCTGTTCGCGCGCATGCGCGCGGGCGAGCTGGCCGAGGGCGAGTGCGTGTTGCGCGCCAAGATCGACATGGCCAGCCCCAACGTGGTCCTGCGCGACCCCACGCTCTACCGCATCCGCAAGGTCTCGCACCACCGCACGGGCGACGCCTGGTGCATCTATCCCATGTACGACTTCACGCACTGCCTTTCGGACGCCATCGAGTGCGTGACGCATTCCATCTGCACGCTGGAGTTCGAGAACAACCGGGCGCTCTACGACTGGGTGCTGGATCAGATCAAGCCCGCCTGCCGCCCGCGGCAGTACGAGTTCGCGCGGCTGAACATGACCTACACGGTGCTTTCCAAGCGGCGGCTGATCCAGCTGGTCAAGGAGGGCCACGTGTCCGGGTGGGACGACCCGCGCATGCCGACCATCAGCGGCATGCGCCGCCGGGGCGTGACGCCCGAGGCGCTCCGGACGTTCTGCGAGAGGATCGGCGTGGCCAAGGCCGACAACATGGTGGACGTGGCGCTTCTGGAGTTCTGCATCCGCGAGGACCTCAACGCGCGCGCGCCGCGCGTCATGGGCGTGATCAACCCGCTCAAGGTGACCATCGAGAACTACCCCGAGGACCGGGTGGAGGAGTTCGAGATGCCCCTGCATCCGGAGGACGAGTCCATGGGCACGCGCAAGGTGCCCTTCTCGCGGACCCTGTGGGTGGAGCGCGACGACTTCCGCGAAGAGGCCCCGAAGAAGTTCCACCGGCTCTACCCGGGCAACGAGGTGCGCCTGCGCTACGCCTACTACGTGACCTGCAAGGACGTGGTGCGGAATGCGGACGGCGAGGTGGTGGAGCTGATTTGCACCTACGATCCGGCCTCGCGCGGGGGCTGGTCCGAGGACGGCCGCAAGGTCAAGGGCACGCTGCACTGGGTCAGCGCGGAGCATGCCGTCGCGGCCGAGGCGCGGCTCTACGACCGGCTCTTCACCAAGGAAAACCCCATGGACACGCGCGACGGTTCGGACTTCAAGGACCACATCAATCCGGATTCGCTCCAGGTGCGCACGGCCTATCTTGAGCCGTACCTGGGCACGGTGGCCGACGGCTACGTCTGCCAGTTCGAGCGGCTGGGCTATTTCTGCAAGGACCGCGACGGCACGCCGGAGAAGCCGGTGTTCAACCGCACGGTCACCCTGCGCGATTCCTGGGCGCGCATCGAGCGCCAGACGGACGCCAAGGGATAGCGGCCTTCCCAAGGACGCCAAGGGATAGCGTCCTTCCCAAAGACGCCAAGGGATAGGCGGCCCCCCAGATAAGAACGGGAACGAGACGGCCCGGCAAGGCACTATGCCTTGCCGGGCCTTTTCAGGCGCGGCGCGCCTTGGGGGAAGGCCCGCCGCGGGTCCGCCATACCGGGTTCGATCTAGCCGTCCCGGCCCTCCGGCGGCTTGTGGCCTGGCGGAGCCTGGTCCCCGCCGTTCGGCTGCGGGTCGGGGCGAAATGTCAGGGCCACGGAGTTCATGCAGTAGCGCAGCCCGGTGGGCGGCGGGCCGTCCTCGAAGACGTGGCCCAGGTGCCCGTCGCAGCGCGCGCAGCGCACCTCGGTGCGGCGCATGAAGAAGCCGAAGTCGTCCACGAGCCGCACGTGCGCCGGGTCGATGGGTTCGTAGAAGCTGGGCCAGCCCGTGCCGGAATTGAACTTGGCCCGGGAGGAAAAGAGGTCCAGCCCGCACCCGGCGCAGGAGTAGACGCCGGGCTCGTAGAACTTGTCGTACCTGCCGCTGAAGGCGCGTTCGGTGCCCTTTTCGCGCAGCACCTCGTACTGCTCGTCCGTGAGCAGAGCGCGCCACTGGGCTTCGGTCCTGGTGATGGTCTCCACGGTCCCTCCTGCACCCTGCGGCGCGGATGCCGACGGCTGCGTCGCACGGGCGGCCGGCGGCGCGGGCCACAACGCGGCCCCGGCCAGCGCGACGAGCGCGGTTCGGTTGAAGGTTCGCCTGTTCATGCCTGCCTCCCGGGCGCGCACGAAGCGCCTTTCATCAGAATAAGAATCATTCTCGACATGGCAAGCGGGTACGCCCGGGCGTGCCGGGCCGCGGGGCCCGGACGGCGCGTCCGGTGTGTCTATTGACTCCATGCGAGGCTTCCCTTACGTTTCCCGCGTATCTTCTTTCCGGTCGTAAGGGCCGGAAGCGGACTCCGCGGGATGCCTTGGGGGAGGCAGCCCAACCGCCCAGCAACAGGAGTATTTGTGCGCGACAGGCCGTCCCCGCGTATCCTCATCGTTGACGACTCGCCCGTGATCCGCAAGGCGCTCTCGGCCAGGCTCAAGGAGTTCGGTGCGGTCGTGGCCATGGCCTGCGACGGCCAGGAGGGCTACGAGACCGCCTGCTCCGGCGTCTTCGACCTGGTCATCACCGACGTGGACATGCCGCGCATGACCGGCATCGAGCTCTGCGGCCGCCTCAAGGCCACGGAAACCACCAAGACCCTGCCCGTGATCATCCTCAGTTCCCGCGACCGGGAGGAGGACATCGAGAACGGCTTCCGCGTGGGCGCGGCCGCCTACGTGAGCAAGTCCCACGCCCAGGCCGAGCTGCCCGACCGCATCCGCGACGTGCTGGACAAGGCCGCCTTTCTCAAGGGCCGCCTCGTGCTCGTGGCCGACGGTTCCCAGCGGCTGCGCCGCGCCGTGTGCGACGGCCTGGCGCGCGAGGGCTTCCACGTGGAGGCCACCTCCTCGGGCAAGGGCGCGCTGGAGATCCTGGCGCGGCTGCACCCGGACCTGGTGTTGCTGGACATGGAGATGGAGGACATGGACGGCGCGACCCTGTGCCGGACCATCAAGGCCGACGACGAGTTCGCGCACATCCCGGTGGTGGCCATGGGCGCCAGCGGCGACCGCGCGGTCATGCGCCGCATGCTCGAGCTCGGCGCCGCCACCTACCTGCCCAAACCCTTCAACATCGAGCAGACCGCCATCACCTTCGAAAAGCTCCTCTCGGACCAGTACAAGATCCTCATGGAGCAGAAGCAGCGCCTCAACGTGGAGCGCGACCTGATGGTCGCGTCCATCGCCAGCCTGGTCAAGGCGCTGGAGGCGCGCGACCAGTACACGCGCGGCCATTCGGAGTCCGTGGAGCGCTACTCCCTGGCCATCGCCAGGGTCCTGGGCTTTTCGGAAAAGGAGCTGGAGCGCCTCGCCCTGGCCGCGCGGCTGCACGACCTGGGCAAGATCGGCATCCGCGACACCGTGCTGCTCAAGCCCGGGCGGCTCACGGACGAGGAATACGAGATCATCAAGACCCATCCGACCGTGGGCGCGGAAATCCTCGCGCCCATTCCCAGCTTCGCCGACGTGCTCGAGGCCGCGGCCTCGCACCATGAGCGCTACGACGGCTCCGGCTCCCCCCGGGGCATCAGCGGCGAGGACATCCCCCTCTGGGCGCGCATCATCGCCGTGGCCGACACCTACGACGCCCTGACCAGCGACCGCCCCTACCGCAAGGGCATGCCCCGGCGCAAGGCCCTCTCGATCATCGCCGAGGGCCGCGGCACCCAGTGGTGCCCCGTGTGCGTGGATGCCTTTTTGGCGTGGATGAACAACGGCTCCGCCGACGGAGAGCCTGCGACCACCCCGACCATGCCGATCACTCCGGGCGCGCCGGACACGCCCGCCGCTTCCTAGCCCCCAGACGGCCGCCTCCTGAATCCGCCCCCCTGCAGCGCCGCCGGGGCCGGATCCCGGGCGTCTCGCGGCCCGGCCGCCTACGCGGCGCTGCGGGCCGTGCGCACCTGGTTGCGGCCGTTGTTCTTGGCCTGATAGAGGGCCGCGTCGGCGCGGCCCACGAGGGTGGCGGCGCTCTTGTCGTCGCCGGAGGCGCAGCGGGCGATGCCGATGCTCACCGTGGCGCGGATCTCCGCGCCGCGCGGGCCGCAGCAGGACCGCGCAACGGCCAGCCGCAGCCGCTCGGCCAGGATCTCGGCCTGTTTCAGGCCGGTGTTGATGAGGATCACCGCGAACTCCTCGCCGCCGTAGCGCGCGGCAAAGTCCGTCAGCCGCACGGTCGTGCGGATCACGGCGGCCACGTTGCGCAGCACCTCGTCTCCGGCCTCGTGCCCGTGCGTGTCGTTGATGTTCTTGAAGTGGTCGATGTCGAACATGAGCAGGGTGAAGTCCGCCCCGGCGCGGCGGTGGCGGCTGACCTCCTCGGTGAGGCGTTCGTCGAAGGCGCGGCGGTTGTACAGTCCGGTCAGCCCGTCGCGGCTGGCCATGCGCCGCACGCGGCCGTACTCCAGGGCCGCGGACAGCGGCCCGGCCACCTGCGCCGCGGCGCTGCGCGCCAAATCCATCTGCTCCGGGCTCAGCGCCTCTTCGGGCACCAGCGCGAGCACCCCGTAGGGCCGCCCGCCGTGGCGCAACGGCAGGATGCGCACGTGCGCGTCCCACCCGCAGTCGCCTCCGTCGCGGCACTCCGGCCGCGCGCCGTGCAGCAGCGCCGCTCCGGGCCCGGTGTGGCGGTCCAGGGCCTCCAGCAGCAGGGCCCGCCGCGCGGCCTTCTCGTGCGCGCCCAGGGTCTCGGAAATACGGTAGCTCGGCGTGTGCGGATCGTCGGCATCGCCCACGAAGGCGGCCATGATCTCCACCACCGGGGCCACGGTCGCCAGCTCCTCGCCCAGCCCGGCCAACAGTTCGTCCACGTCCAGGGTTCCGGCCGCGCGCGCGAGCACGCGGTGCTGGAACTCCAGCCGCTGCTTTTCGCGCTCCACCCGCCGCCAGTCCTCCACGGCATCCTGTGCCATGCGCAGGATGCCTTCGGGGGTCGGCGCGGCGCACGCGTAGTCTGCGGCGGTGAAGGGCGTCAGGGTCGGGGTGGTGAAAATCGGCTGCATCTGCTGCTCCTGAACGGTTGGGGTTCGTTCACGATTTGCAAATGCGGGGCCAACGCGCCAACCCACCGGACATGCAGCCTATTCCACGAAAAAGCCCCCGCATGGCGGAGCATGCGGGGGCGGATGGTCAAGACGGCGACGCCGGGGCGCGGCACGCCGCGCAGGGTGCGCGGACCGTGCTCAGCCCTGCGCCAGGGCCGCGAAGCGGCCCAGGATGATCGCCCCGGCCTGGGCCACGTTGATGGAGTCGAAGGGACGGCCGAAGGGAATGGACAGCCCCGCGCAGCGCTTGGCCACGCCGGGGCGCACGCCCTTGTCCTCGTTGCCCAGCACCAGCGCCGCGGGCAGGCGCAGCCGCGCCGTGAACACACTCTCGCCCTCCGCGGCGGAAAGCGCCGTGTACGCCGCGAACCCGCGCTCCACGGCGGCATCCAAGGCATTGGAAACGTTCGCCACCTTGGCCACCGGCAGCAGCGCCAGGGCCCCGGCCGAGGCCTTGGACGCCACGCCGCCCAGGTAGGCCGCGTTGTGCCGCCCGACCACCAGGCCCGCCCCCCCCAGGGCATAGAGCGTGCGCGCCAGCGTGCCCACGTTGCCCGTGTCCTGCACCTGGTCCAGAAAGACCACGAGCGGCAGCGGGGCCTGCGGCGCGATGGAGAGCAGGTCGCCCAGGTCCATGAACCCCGGCGAAAAGATCCGCGCCACCACGCCCTGGTGGTTGCCGCCCTCGGCCGCCTTGTCCAGCACGGCGCGCGGCACCACGGACCAGCGCAGCCCGGCCCGCTTGCAGGCGTCAAGAATTTGGCTCACGTCGCGCCCGCGCAGGTCCCGCTGCACCAGCAGCGAATCCACCTGCGCCGCGCCCTGCGCCAAGAGCTCCAGTACGGGCTTGCGCCCCATGACCACGTCGTTGCCGCCGCGTTCCGACATCCCTTCCTTCTCCCTTCACCAAAGTGGATGTCCGCCCTCTACGCAGACCGCGAGCGCCTGTCAAACCCGCACCCGCCGTGCTTTATCGGTTGCAGGACCAGGCTTTTTACGCTACCACGCGAACATAGGTCCTGGTGGAATAGTGAAACAAAGTCGACGTCAGTTGACGACAGCAGCGCATGCATGGGGCGAGTCGAACACGCCGCCCCGACCTCCGCATGCCGCCACCGGCAGCGAGCATCTCCAGCGGAATCCGATAAAAATGAAAAAATTCGCCATATTGTTAGCGGTAGTGTGGATCGTGTGCTTCCTGGCCAGCGGCTGCGCCATGAAAGGCCAAACCGGCGGCCAGGCCGAAATCCAGGCCGACGACGCCGCATCCGGCATCGACGCGGCGGCAGCGGAAGAAGCCGCCCTGCGCGCCGAAGAGGCCGCGGCCGCGCAAGACGCCGCAGGCGGCGACGACGCCACGCAGGACGACGCCGTGGACACCCATGACCTGCCCGTGGCCGACGACGCGACGCCGCTCACCCCGCAGGAACAACAGGCCCTGGACAGCCAGACCGAAATCCACTTCACCCTGGACGACCAGGAACGCAACGAAGTCCAGCTGCACTTCAAGTACTTCACCCACCGCAACCGCAAGACCTTCGAACGCTGGCTCAAGCGCGCCGAACCCTACCTGCCCTACGTCAAGCGCGTGCTCTCCGAGCGCGGCCTGCCCGAGGAGCTCGCCTACCTGCCTTTCGTGGAAAGCGGCTACAACGCCCGCGCCTACTCCCGCGCCGGGGCCGCGGGCATGTGGCAGTTCATGCCCTACACCGGCCGCAAGTACGGCCTGCAACGCGACTGGTGGATCGACGAGCGCCGCGACCCCTTCAAGGCCACCAAGGCCGCCGCCGACTACCTCGAAGAACTCTACGGCATGTTCGACGACTGGTACCTCGCCCTCGCCGCCTACAACGCCGGCGAAGGCAAGATCAAGCGCGCCCTCGACGCCACCAACTGCGACAACTTCTTCGACCTGACCGAAAAGAACCACACCCTGCGCCGCCGCGCCCGCCTCAAAAGCGAAACGCGCAACTACGTGCCCAAGTTCCTCGCCGTGCTCAAGATCCTGCGCAACCTGGAATCCCTGGGCTTCGAACCCCTCGACCTGACCCGCGAACCCGACCTCGAGCCCGTGGCCGTCAAGGGCGGCACCGACCTGCTCGCACTGGCCCGCGCCACCGACCAGGACTGGAACATCTTCGTCGAGCACAACCGCGCCTTCCGTCGCTACGTGAGCCCCCCGGACCGCGAATCCACCATCTACGTGCCCGCCGCTAAGGTCGCCGCCGTCCAACAGTTCCTCGACAAGCCCGGCGCTACCCCCTACGCCGGCTACCGCGTCTACAAGGTGCGCTCCGGCGACTCCTGGTACCGCATCAGCCGCAACTACGGCGTGCCCGTCAGCGTCCTCAAGCGCGTCAACAAGCTCTCTTCCAACCTGCTCAAACCCGGCCAACAGGTCGTCGTGCCCAAATCCGGCTCCGCCGCGGCCGTCAACGAACCCGAAGAACAAACCCGCCGCTACGCCGCACAACGCGGCAACTACATCGTGCGCCGCGGCGACACCCTCTCCGAAATCGGCAAGAACTTCGGCGTCTCCGTCAGCACCCTCATGCGCGCCAACGGCATCCGCTCCGCCCGCTCCCTGCGCGTGGGCCAGAAACTCTACATCCCCGACCAAAGCCCCACACAGACCGCCCTGTCGCGCAAAAAGGCCGAACAAATCAAGGAAGCCGTCGTTGATAGCGCACAACGCGACAACTACACCGTGCGCCCCGGAGATACCCTCTACGACATCGGCTCCCGCTTCGGCGTCTCCGTCCAGGACCTGAAAAAGGCCAACAACATCCGCTCCGCTCGCCTCCTGCGCGTGGGCCAGACCCTCGCCATCCCCGGCAAGGGCAACACCGCCCCCCGCAAAACCACCACCGCCGCCAAGCCGCAGACCTACCGCGTGCGCCCCGGCGACTCCGTCTGGACCATCGCCAAGAAGTTCGGCGTCGCACACACCGACATCCTGCGCTGGAACAACCTCTCCAGCCGCTCCGTCATCAGGCCCGGCGATACCCTCAACGTCTCCGGAAACTGACAGGACAGCCCCAATAGACGACCGCAAAGGCGGGAAGGAACGTTGGTTCCTTCCCGCCTTTTTCGCGGGCAAGTCCGCAGCCGGGGCTCCGCCCCGAACCCCGGTGGGACGCCGTCCCAGACCCTGCTGGGGCGCTGCCCCAGGCCCCGCCGGGGGGGATCATCCCCCCCGGGCCCCCTGTTCGGGGTGGCGCGGAGGTGGGTGCGTAGGTCCGGATTTACTGTAGCGCACGAACAGTTCCTGGCCGGGTCGGGAACGCTCGCACGCCGCCGCGTGCCGCTTCGCTGCGCTGCGCGGCACAGGGTCGAAGGGGAATTGGGGGATGGGGGTGCGGACGCGGAGGGCGAGGGCACGGTCGGAAGGACGGAGGCGCGCCGCCCTCGCGGCTGCGCCGCATGCGGGCTGGGGGGAGACCCGACTGGCCCCGTACCGGCACGCAAAAAAAAAAGCGTCCCCGGCTCTCCCCTCATCCCCCCAAGGGCGCATCCGTCGCCGCAGGCGACGGCAGTCCGGCGCGCCGGGCCCTCCTCGCAACCACCCCGGACGCCGGGCACAAAAAAAGGAACCTCTCGGCTCCCACCTTCACCCCGCGCACGTCGCCGACTTCCGGCACTCGCTTCTTTCCCGTCCACCCCCCCGGGGCGCATCCGCCGCCAAAAGCGGCGGCAGCCCGGCAAGCCCGCTCCGCTCTCCACCTTTCCCTCTCCTCCAGCGCCCGCGCCCCCCGTCCGCCATCCACGCGGTCCCGACAGTCACCCCCACCCTCATCCAACCAGCAGTTTTTGGG